>JANQNY010000012.1 GCA_028279345.1 Geminicoccaceae bacterium | reverse complement strand
ACCGGAGCCGTCGCCCCGAGGTCCGCGGCGACGGTGAGAGCCTGCGCGCTTTCGCCGGCCTCCAGCAGCAGATCGATGAGGCTGTTGGCGGCCACGGGGTTGGTCGGGGCGATGGTGAGCGCCTGTTCGACGAGTTCTCGAGCAGCCGTGCGATCGCCCGAATGATACCGGGCCTGGGCCAGGCCCAGGAGCGCGTCGATGTTGCTCGGGTCTTCGGCCACCCAGGCCTCGTAGGGCGCGATCGCCGTCGCCGGCTGGTTGAGAAGAAGCCAGAGATTGCCCGCGATGGCGTGCGCCTGCAGGTCGCCGGCCTGACCGCGCTCGGCCGTCGTCTGCGCGAGTGCCTCGAGCGCCGCAAAATCCTCCAGGCGAATGAGGACGTCTGCCAGGCGCAACCGCAGTTCGTGGGCTTCCGGGCGTCGGGCGAGCTGCTCGGCAAGTAGGTTCCGAGCATCCTCCGCGCGATCGATGGCCACGTAGAAGTTCGCGAGACGCAGGAGCACTGCATCGGCATCCGGGCTCTGCGCGCGCCATCGCTGCAGATGCGCCTCGACCGCCTCCTGGTCGTCGGCACGCAAGGCGAGACGGACGAGCCCGTCGAGTGCCTCGAGGTTTTCGGGATCCCGGGTTGCCACCTCCTCGTAGAGGGCCCGCGCGGCGTCGTCCTCGTTGCGCGCGAGACGCACCGTCGCAGCCAGCAACGCGACCTCGTCGTCCGACGGATGCGCCTCCAGCAGCTCCACGGCGCCGGCCGCCGCCTCGTCCAGCCGTGCGAAACGGACGTGGTCGACGACGACGAGCATGGACGGCAGCCGCCGCGTTCCCTGGAGCTCGGGGTCGTCGAGCAGCCCGATGAAGGCTGACGCCTGCCGCGCTTCCGGTGTGCCCGTGAAGCTGGCGATGCGGCGGAACGTGTCGGCGGCGCCTTCGAGGTCCTCTGCATGGACCTGCGCGCTCGACAGCAGCACGAGACCGGTGAGGTTCTGTGAGGCGGCGTCGCGGGTGAGGGGCTCGAGGATCTGCAGTGCGGCGCGGGGCGCATCGTCCGCGAGCGCCAGGGAGGCCAGCAGGTTGCGGACCTGCGCGTCGTCCTCCTGCAGGAACAGGTAGCGGCCGAGCAGATCACGCGCCTGCGCCGTCTGTTCGAGCTGCAACTTGATGAGGCCTTGCAGCACCAGTGCCTGCGGTATGTCGCTCAACGCCTCGGTGAGCGGCTGCAGTGTCTCTTCGGCAGCCTCGTAGTCGCCGGCGCGCGCCTGCAGTCTCGCCAGCTCGAAATTCGCAGCGACGTTGTCCGGATCGACGGCGAGCACGGCGTCGATGTAGCGACGGATGCGGTCCGCATCGCCGCTGCGAGTGGCCAGCTCCATACCGAAGAGGTTGACGGCGAGGGTGTCCGGCGCCAGCCGCTCGGCCTCGGCGAACGCGGCCTCGGCAGCGTCGTGGTCCTGCGCGGCGAGCGCGATCCGGCTCAGCAGAAGCTGTGGTTGCGGATCGTCGGGTGCCGCCTCGAGCGCCACCAACGCCCGGGCCCGCGCGGCCTCGAGGTCCTCCGTCATCGCCAGACGCCGCGCCTCGACCATGTTGGCGGTCGCGCCCTTCGGATCCGCGGCCAAAGCGTAGGCCGTGTGTTCGGCGGCTTCCGCGACGCGGCCCAAGAGCAGCAGTGCTTCGGCGTGGAGCAGCGCTGCGGTGGGCGAGTGATCACCGTCCAGGAACGGCTCGAGGCTCGCCGCAGCGAGGGCCGGTTGACCCACGCCGAACTGCGCCTCTGCGACCAGGATCGCCAGCTCCTCGCTCGGCGCGCGCTCGAAGACCCGCATCAGCTGCGCTTCGGCGGAGGCAGGATCGTTGGTGCGCAGGTAGAGCTCGCCCAGAAGACGGCGTGCCTCGAGGTTCTCCGGATCCTCACGCAACGCGTTGCGGAGCTGGATGATGGCCGCACGCAGCTCACCGGCCGCCAGTCGTTCACGCGCATCCTCGAGGTAGGCGAGCGCCTCGGCGGTATCCGCTCGGGCGGGCGTCGCTCCCGGCATCGTTCCCAAGGCGCCGACCAGCACGAGCTGCATGGTCAAGGTGAAGATCAAGCCTCTTGTCATGCCTTCATCTCCACGTTCGATGGCGGCTGGTCTGAGGAATAGTCGTCGCGCGACTGAGGACCGATGCCGTGCGCGCGCATGAGGTTGTAGAGCGTGGGCCGGCTGATCTCGAGCAATCTCGCCGCTGCGGCGAGATTACCGTCGACCGTCTTCAGCGCCGCCGTCAAGGCTTGGTGCTCGGCGATTTCGCGGGCGCGCCGCAGCGGTAGGACGTCGCCCTCGATCGCCGCTGCGGCGATCTCCGCCGCGGAGAAATCCAAGTCCGCCGGCTCGATGGTCTCGCCGCCCATGATCACCGCCCGACGGATGCGATTCTCCAGCTCCCGGATGTTGCCGGGCCACCCGTGGCCGCGCAGCGCGGCCGTCGCCGCTGTCGAGAAGCGCGGCTTGCGGCGTCGATGCTCGATGGCGCAACGCTCGGCGAGGTGATGCGCAACGAGGAGCACGTCGTCGCCGCGCTCGCGCAGGGGCGGCAGGTTGACGCCTATCTGGTTCAAGCGATAGAATAGGTCCTCGCGGAACTGCCCGCTCTGGATCCGCTGGTCGAGATCCTGGTTGGTGGCGGAGACGATGCGGATGTCGACGGCGATGCTCTGCCGGCCGCCGATCCGCTCGATCACCCGATCTTGGGTCACGCGCAACAGCTTGGCCTGCAGGGCCAGGGGCATGTCACCGATCTCGTCGAGAAAGAGCGTGCCGCCGCTGGCGAGCTCGATTTTTCCCTTGACCTGCCGATTGGCGTTCGTGAACGCGCCTTTCTCGTGCCCGAACAGCTCGCTTTCCAGAAGCGTATCCGGGATCGCCGCGCAGTTGATCGCGACGAAGGGGCCGTGCCGCCTCTCGCTGGTGTCGTGCACGCCCCGCGCAACCAGCTCCTTGCCGGTGCCGCTCTCGCCTTGAATCAGAACGTTCACGTCGGCCGGTGCGACGCGTTCGATGGTCCGACAGACCTCGAGCATCTTCGCATCGCTCGTGACGATGCCGAAGGTGTGGGCCTTGTCCTCCGCCCTGAAGCGTCGGTTCTCCGCCTCGAGCGCGTGCACGTGGAAGGCCCGGGCCACGATGATCGCCAGGATGTCGGTGTCGATGGGCTTGGCGTAGAAATCCCAGGCACCACGCCCGACCGCCTCGACCGCATGCTGCCTCTCGTCGTTGCCGCTGACGACGATGACCTTGGTCGTCGGCGCGACGCTCAAGATCTCGTCCAGGGCCGCCAGACCCTCGCGCGCCTCGTCTTCGGCGGGCGGAAGCCCGAGGTCGAGCGTGACGACCTTGGGTCGGCGGGCACGGAACAGCTCGATCGCCTCGGTACGGGTCTGGGCGGTGAGCAGCTCGTAGCCCTCCAGTGACCACTTGAGTGCCCGGAGGATGCCGGGATCGTCGTCGACGACGAGCAGCGGTTCACGTGCGCCGGGTTCGGTCATCACACGGCCACGTTCGCCGGGCTCACCGCAACGAGCGGCAACCGAATGGTGACCGTCGTGCCGGCACCGGGCGTGCTGTCCACCGTGAGCTCACCCCGCCAGTTCTCCACCCAACTTCGACACTGATACATGCCTATTCCAAATCCTGTTTCCTTCGAGGAGACGAACGGCTCGAACAACCGCTCGCGTACGAACTCGGCACTCATGCCGGGACCGTCGTCGACGACGTCGATCTCGAGCAGGTGGCGATCGGTAAGCCTGCGCACGACGATCTCGACGGCGTTGCTGCCGGCCTCGAAGGCGTTGTCGACGAGGTTCTCGAGTACCGTGACGAAAGCGCTGCGTTCGGCCTCGGCGACGACGGGTCCGGTCGGTGTCACCGCGGTCGTGGTTCCGGCCGCGAGGTTGCGCCGGCGAACCACGTCCTCGACCACCGGCACCACGTCGAAGGGAGCCTTCTCGTCGTCGACGTCACGCAGGCGCAGGAGGATGCTCTTCATCTTCTCGACCGATCCCTCGACCGTCATCAAGACGTCGCTGAGGAACTCGGGATTGCTACCATGCCGCTGCGCCATGCGGACGAGGGGAGCGAGCTGGCTCACCACGTTCTTGAGATCGTGCGCGACGAAGCTGAAGCGGCGGCTGACCGACTGGAACCGTCGCGTCTCGGCGAGCGCTCGCGCATTCTGCTCCTCGACGAGGTGATTGGCGGCCTGGGCGGCGAACAACGCCAGAAGCTCGTGATCCTCCCAGGTGAGTTCGCGCCTCAGCCGTGGCCGGCCCAGCACGGCGACGCCGAGCAACCGGCCGCCTTGGAAGAGGGCGACGATGAAGGCGATGTCGGACGAGGTCTCTGCCCCTGAGGCATCCGCGAGATCGAGCGCGGGGCGTTCCGGTGTCAGTCGCTCGAGCAACGCCGCTGGCGGCGGCACCTGGCTACCGCGGCTCCAGTTCCAAGTCGCCACGCTGCGGAACGCCTGGCCCCGATCACGAAGGAAGAGCACGCCGCCCGTGCATTCGAGCGGATCACCGAGTGCTTGGATGACCCGCTCGCGCAACGTTTGACCGGGACGATGTCCGCCTCCCATGGTTCGGATGAAGCGCTGCCATTCCCGACGGTAGTCGTAGCTGAAGTCGAAGAAGTTGCGCTCCAGGAAGTGGCGCACGTGGGCGCGCACGGTTCCGGAGGTCACGGCAGCACCGAGAACCAGAACCGCCGTGAGCATGAGCGTGATCTGAAGCGCGGTGCCCCAGGCCACGTCCATTCCGCGGAAGAGCGCGCCGGCGAAGGCGACCCCCAGCAGATAGACGCCGCAGACGAGCAGCGCCGTCGTCTGCAGGACCACGTCGCGGGTGACGGGGACCTTGATGGTGAAGGAGCGAATCCGTCGCGCGCCGACGAGAAGGAACGGCACGACGGCGAGCGCCACGAGCGGCTGCGCCACCTGTGTCGCGTCGATGAAGCGGCGCAGGAGGAATGCTTCGGAGATCTTGAAGATCTCGAATGCGAAGAGCCCCGCCAAGCCGATCAGCAGGTGCCTGACCGCCCAGCGCGCGCCACCATCGGCGGCGACCAGGGTGTTGTCGATGAGCCCTAGCGCCAAGACGCCGAATGCGAGCAGCGTCACGACGTCGAGGGCGCCGACCGGCGAGGCGGTGAGCAGCGGGCGCAGCGCGACGAGGCCGATGTTGAGCGCGACGATGAGGAGGACCGCCTGAAAGACGCGGTCGTCGGTTGCCCAGAGTGCGAAACGCCCGGTGGTGACCAAGCGCCACAGCCCGTAGCAGATCCAGAGCCAGAGGCTGAGACGAATGACGTTGCAGAGCGCTGTGAGACTCTCGAACGGCTCGCCGCGCACCGCCAGGGCGCCGAGCCCTGCCCAGAGAACGGTGGCGACGCAAGCGCCGACGACGAGTAGCCCCTCCCGCCGACCTCGCCAGCCGCGCAGTAGCACCAGGATCAGCAGGCCGTAGATGCCGACGACGGCACTGAAGCTGGTAATGGCTGCAGTCATCCCCGGCTAGTGTGCCCCTTCACCGGAAACGAGGATGCGAAGCGTTTGCTGCACGATCACCATGTCCAGAAACAGATTACGTTTCTTCATGTAATACAGATCATAGCATAGCTTTTCTTTCGACGAGCCAATGCTGTCGCTGTAGCGGTAGTTGATCTGCGCCCAGCCGGTAAGGCCGGGACGAATGCGATGCCGCTCGTTGTAGTAGGGGATTTCGGCAGCGAGTTCGGCGACGAACTGGGGGCGTTCGGGGCGAGGTCCGATGAAGCTCATGTCGCCGCGCAGCACGTTGACCAGCTGTGGCAGCTCGTCGAGCCGCGTGCGGCGAATGATGCGGCCGACGCGCGTCACACGCGGGTCGTTCTTGGTCGCCCATTGGGCGCGGCCGCGCTGCTCGGCATCGATGTACATGCTCCGGAACTTGATGATCGTGAAGAGCTCGCCGAAGCGGCCGACACGCTGCTGCGTGTAGAAGACACCGCCCGGCGTCTCGAGCCGGATGGCGAGCGCCACGAGCAAGAAGAGCGGAAACGCGGCGACCAGGCCGAGGGCGGAGAAGATCACGTCGGCGATCCGCTTCGCGATGTCATAGCCGACGGGCATCGTGAACCCGTTCGAGAAGATCAGCCAGCTCGGGCGAACGACATCGATGTCGATGCGTCCGGTCTCGCGCTCCAGGAAGCTCGCCGCGTCGATCACGTCGATGCCCTGCATCCGACACTGAAGCAACCGGTCGACCGGCAGTCGGCCGCGCCGATCTTCGAACGCGACGACGATCTCGCTGGCGCGCCGGGCGCGCGCCAGCTCCATGAACCGATCGCCGGCATCGATGATCGCCTCGCGATCGACCGTCGCCCGCGCCAGATCGCCCTCGCTGAGCGCCGCGAAACCGATCAGGCGAGCGCCACGACGTTCCCGACAGGCGTGGGCGACCGCTTCCGCCTGAGAACCCGTGCCGAGAACGAGAACCCGAGGCTTCAGAGAGGTGGTGAGAAAGTTGAGATGCTGGCCGAGCAGTCGTGCAGTCGCTGCCGCCAACAGGGCTACGCCGAGCACCCCGAGCAACCAAGACCATGCGAAGCCACGCCGCAGGCTGTCGTCCGGAAGGATCGTCGCCGCCATGATCAGGACGACGAACGCGAGTGCTGCTCCGAGCAGAAAGCGGTTGACGGTCAGCCGGGACACCCGCCGCGCGTCATGCCGGTAAGCGCCGATAGCCGACAGCGCCAAGGCCAGAATGACACCGGCACCAAATGCTTGCGCAATCAGCACTCTTTCGTCAATGCCGCTATCCATCAATACACGATGGAAGGCTAGCCAGAAAAGTATTGAGAATATAATAACTTCGCCAATGAATATAACTACAGACAATTTGTTGAAATATACGCCGAAGATATGCATTTCGCGCCTCCGTAAATTGCCAGCTGGGTTATTTTTTGTTCATATTCAATAACTAATTATTTTTCTGGTTTGCTTGTTCTTGTTGACCTTGCCGACGAGAGAATGCGCAGATCAGTACATCAGTTGTCTGCCCAACCACTGATTTGGGACAGATGTCCGCGCAATCTCGTAGCCCGCCCGCAGGACAGGGCCAAAAGATCATGAGCACAGGGGTTATTTTGAGCGCGATGGTTCTTGGAAGTCAGTAAAAATATGCATATTATATATGCATCATAGTACTTCAAAAAACTCGTTAAGTAACTGTCAATTTATGAAAATAAGCCTTGCAGCTTCCGCGAGCCTGGCCCCGGGCAGCGGATGCAGCGGTGCTCCTGGTGAGGTGGCATGTCTTGTCGACAAGCGGGAATCGTGCTGATCGAACCGATGAACAAGAAAAGGCTGGCGACCCGGTCTGTGCTTCGCGACCAAGACGACGTACGCACCGTCGGCCTGGACCGACGGATTGACGAGATGGTCATACGGTCGGCACTCGCTCTGCTCGTGTTGATGGTCGCGCTTCTCGCGCGCTCGGTCGAGGCGCAGGAGGGGCCGTCGACGGCGTTGCCGGCTCCGGACTGGCGGATCGAAGCCGAGCGTGCCGCGTCGGCGGCGACCGCGGCGCCGCGCGCGCCCATTGCCGGGATCAGCGAGCGCTATGCCGGCCCGGAACCGTTCCCGTTCGCGCGACCCGGCGGCGGCTATCGCATCGGTTCGTGGACGTTGGCGCCGTCCGTCGCTCTCACGACGACCTACGACGACAATGTCGGATCGAGCGAGGATGACCCGGAATCGGACATCATCATCCTCGCGAGCGCGAGCGCTCGGCTGAATTCCAACCTGGCGCGCCACGCTTTCGGCTTGGGTGGTACCGTGTCGCGCTCCTGGTACACGCAAGGGACCCGACAGGACACGTTCGCGTTGGATCTCAACGGCAACGCGCGGCTGGATCTGAGCCGAAAGGCGTTCGTGCCGACTTTCTTCAGCTTCACGCGCGACCGCGTCGACACGGCGGATCCGGAGAACGCCGATCTGTCCGCCGACGACATCGCCACGACGATCGGCGCCGGTATCGGCTACAGCCGTGCGCTCGCGGTGGGCCGGGTGCGGGTTGACCTCAACGCCCAGCGGAGGCTCTTCGAGCTCACGGAGGACCGCGATTTCTGGGCTGTCAATCTGGGCACACGCTATTTTCGCCCCGTCGGCCCCCGCGCCACGGCGGATGCGGGTCTTCGCTACGGCTGGGACACCTTCGACGAAGCGGAGGCTCGGGACTCTCAGGAGATCAGCGTCGACACCGGCGTCACCTATCGCCTCAACGACGCGATCTCGATCCGCGGCGGCATCGGCTACACGCAGTTCCTGTTCGAGGATACGGCGCGCGACAACAACGGCGGCTTCACCTTCGACCTCGATCTCGGCCTGGGCCAACCGATCCCGCTCGATCCCCGGACGGTTCTGACACTGAACGCCGGTCGTGGGATCCGCCCTACCGAGGACGATTCGTTCTCGTTGCGCACCACCACCTTCTTCCGAGCCAGCATCGTCCGGCGGGTCGGGATGCGGGTGAGCGCCGATGTGGCCACCGACTACAGGATGGACGAGTTCGACGACGGCAGCCGGCGCGATCACAACATCGGCTTGGGTGGCGGCGTCTCCTATCTCCTGACCGACCGCGCCAGTCTCCGCCTGGGCTACGATTTCGACCAACGGTTCAGCGATGCGGCCGGCGCAGCATTTCGGCGGAATCTGGTATCGTTGAGGCTCAGCTTGTCACTCTAGCTAGCTAGCTAGCGATTAAGAGACGTTCCGCTGTCGTCTGAAGAGAGGAAGGCATGTCCCGATCACGACCGTCCTCGAGGATCAACAGCGTGCTCGTCCGTCGTCGTCGTCTGCTGCAGGCGACCACGGCTCTCGCCGCAACCCCTTGGCTGCCGTCGCTCGCGCTTGCCCAGCGTCGGCTCGACGAGCTGACCACGCCGCCGACGGCCCCGAGCCGCAGCGTGATCGTGGTGACGCATCCGGAGCCTGGACGGCGCGCCGTGCGGGAGGACGGCGAGACGCACGTGTGGCGGATCGCCGATGCCGACAACGCTGCCTTCGCGCTGCTGGCCGGCACCACCTATGCGCGACTGCAGCAGCTCATCGACGCGGTGAGTGAGACGATGGGGTGGTCGGGTTTCGATGTCGCCGTTCGACTGCCGCCGGGCGAGTTCGATTGCCAGGGGCCGGCCATCGCCAGCTATCGGGGGCTGGGCACGCTGGCGCTGATCGGCGCGACCGACGCCGCCGGTGAACCGCTGACGGCGCTCCAGCCGAAGGCGGGCAACAAGGGTATCGTCCTGCGGGCGCCGGCGGATTTGGAGCACGCGCGCGGCGCGCATCTCCAGTTGCGCGACCTGCGGATCGGCCCGCTACCCAGCGTGGAGGCGGACCATCTCACGGCCGGCGGTTTTCTTCACCCCGACCACCGCAACTTCGACGACCTCGTGCGGCATTCCTCCGGTGGTGACCTCGTGGTCGTCAACTGCGTCCTTGCCGGAAGCCGCTCCGGCGACGGGATCAAGGCCAGCGGCACCTCATCCTTCGCCGCCGAGCACGCACGGGTGCTCGTCTTCGACAGCGAGCTCCGCAATTGCGGGGTCGCCGGCACCAAGCACAATTTCTACATCTCGGGCATTGCCGAGTTCCGGGCGGTTCGCTGCATCAGCTACATGGCGGCGATGGGCCACGCGGTGAAGGTCAACTGCCCGACTGCCTACCTGATCGACTGCCACTTCGCGAATTTCGACACGCGCCGGGCCGTGCCGCACATCGGTCGGCAAACCCCGGTGAACGTCAGCAAGACGACCCGGCTGTGGATGCATCGCTGCGTGATGGAGGCCGGGCAGGACCGCAACCGTGTCGGTCAGACCTACAACGAAGCATCGCGCGAGAGCCTCGGTGGGCAATGGGCGCCTTGGATGCCGTGGCCTTGGAAGACCTTGACCTTCAATCCCCGGTCCGGGGATCCGCAGACGGCCTGGCGGCACGCCGGGGTCGGCGAGAACGCCAACATTTTCGGTGGGCGAGTGGGCGAGTGGTACAGCGCCGAGCCGGCACTCGCGGACAAACGGGACGGCTACCGTCATCCCAGTGGCGCCAGCGTCATCTGGATCAGGTCTTCGGGCATGTACGGTCAGACCGTGCCTTCGACCGACCGCCTGGTCGTCGGCACGACCTACGACATCCGCCTGATCACCGTTCGGGGTGACCATTGGCAAGGGCAGGGCGTCTATCGCCAAGCTGCGAACGACGTCTATTACTTTGACATCGCTCCCGCCTCGCTCCCGTTCGCCGTCGACTACATTGCCGAGCGCAACGCTACCAACAGCATCCGTTCCGGCAGCTATTGGGTGGCCAAGGAGCCTGCGACACCCTGGGACTGGCCAGAGCTCAATCCCGCATACTGGAATGCTGCTTCACCGAATTACTATTGGCAAAAAATAGATAATGGAAAAGGCCAGCCAGATCATATAAATGCTCAAGATTTATTGAGCTACAGATGGATAACGGATTGTCTAGTTATGGGTGATTATTCTAATGATTTTGGTCAATATTTTGCATTGGAGAGTGCGACGAACTACATTTATATTGGGCGAGACGGTGCCTCGTTGCCAAGGCCGCCGATGAATTACCCACGACCGGCGGATCAGCCGGCACCACCGGATTGGCCGGACATCGAGGGCGCGGCACGTTGGGAGTGGTTCGAGGACAGCAACCACGCTTCCAGCCGCTTCCCCCATGGCATCACCGGCACACGTGACGATTACGTGCAACCGTTCTTCCATGCGTTCCGGGACGTTGCCGTTCGCGGCCGGCGCGGTGCCGCAGCCGGTGACAGGGTGCGCCGTCAGATGGTGAAGCGGCCGACCGCCAGCCACACCGACTGGAAGGAGGCGCCCGCATTCGTGCTCGATGCGGCCGGGCGGGCGCGTTCTGTCGAGGGGCGCGAGGGCGATCCGTTCGTCATGGCGGCGACGCCCGAGGTGGACGGGCCGCATGCGGCCGGTATCGCCCAGATCGCCGTCAGCGACACCGCCGGCATGGAGGCGGGCCTGAAGCTGCACCTGCGCTACGCGCCCGAGCGTGGCCGCAAGCAGCTCCATGTCACGACCATCGCCAATCTCGACCGCAGGACGCGAACCGTCGTGCTCGCCGACCCCGTCGAGCATGCCCTCGTCGGCGGCGAGGAGATCGCCGCGTTCGCGCCAGCCGGCACCAAGCCCGCCTGGTGGAACGACGGTGTGGGCTGAGTGGCTCTGTTCGCGGTCAAGCGCTTTGCCACGGGGATCGGCCCCTCATGATGGCGTCGATTGTGGGCGGGAGGAGCGGCGGCCTTTGGGGGCCACCCTCGATCACGGAAGTGGCAGCGCGAGGGCGCGGCGGGCTCGTGGACCCGGCTCGTTCTCCTTCAGCATCGTGATGCTCTGCTCGTCATTGAAACGCCGGCACCTCGTCCACCTAAAGACGGAAAGCTTCAGCGTACAATATTCCGGATGCGGCGGGAATATCAGGCTATCTCAACAATGAATAAAATGACATACATAAGTGCTTGATATCTCACCGAGAGACACCCGCATCGTCTGCCTTGTCAATACTTCCTTGCTCGAGCATTCCGACGAGTGGGCTGTCAGCCGCCGCTACTTCAGCCTGGAAAGCCTCGCCAAGCTAACCGATAATCGACCTCGTCAGCTCACCGCCGTGGCCGGCTGACCAACACTCGGACCGTACCGAGGATCGGCGCTCATACATCACGTCCCGGAGCACTGCCGGAGGGTATGGCGATGGCGACCGCTGAGTTCATGCGCGATCGGTTGCAGAGCGGTCTCGAGGAGGAGATCGTGGCGCCTGATGCGGAGACCACGTTCAAGCTCCGCTTCGGACGCGGCAATTGGCGGTACTTCCACCTCCTCGACCTCGATCTCGTCGAACTGCTTGCCGAAGCCGAGCGCTGGGGCGCTGCTCTGGATGATATCAGCCATCCCTGGCTCTGCTGGAACATCAGCCACGATTGGTGCCTCGTGCAGCAGAAACTGGCGCGCTCCGTCGGCTGGACCCCGGTAGTTGGCTACGATCCACGCGTCGGAGCACCGCGCCACCTCGTCGACGAAGCGATTGCCATCGACTTCAACGAACGACTGCAGTTGCCGGTTCTGCAGATGCACTTCGTCCTCGATTTCGCCTTCACCATGGTGCCCCGTCTCGCCTTCTGGCACTCGGATCTCCTATGCCGACCCGAGACGATGCGATGGCTGGGTGCGCGCTTTCGTGGTCTCGGCGATGGCGAACTCGCAATCGTCAAGCCACAAGGCACGCGCTGGGAGCGTCTCATCGGTCGAACCCGTCGCTACGCGGAGTTCGTGGGCTGCGTGACGCGCGATGCGTCTCGCCAGAACTTCGATGTCGGTTGCGGCTTCTGGCGCGGCTTCTGCTTTCATCCGAACTGCCCGGATGCGCGGGAGTTCAGGAGGCGAAGTCGGCGGTACTGGGACTTCGGCTCGGGCCTGAAGTACTGGCGGGATCGGTACCGCGGCGAGATCGCCGAGATCCCCGAGCGCCTCATCGACGAAGGGCACCACAGCCGTATCAGCCCCATCAACAACAAGAGCTTCGTCCCTCGAACAGCCGGCGATCAGCGGCACTCCGGAACCGATCTGGAGGCGAACGTGTCGTTGGCGGAGGCTTGTCGTCGTTTGGGTCTCGAAACACTGTTCGACGAGGTCGAAGCCGTGGCTTGACGCGGTGGAGAGGCCGGTTAGACGAGCACTCGCGATCTCGGAGGAAGCGACGTCGATGTGGGGACGTGTCGCAAAGGACAACCTGAAGGCGTGCCTACCGTTCCAGGGAACGCTTCGTCGCCTTGCTCGGACGGTAGCCCCCTACGCGTCGCTTCCGTCGAACGATGCGCTCGCCCTTGACCAGGGACTGGAGATCGTCCGCTTGATCAGGCGGCACGGTGCCGAGGTGGGCACGGTGCTGGAGGTGGGCACCGGTTGGCTGCCGACGATCCCCTGGATGCTCCAGGCTTGCGGCAGTGGCCGGCTCATTCTCACCGACGTCGAGAAACTCCTGGATGCGCACACCGCCGAACGCGCCAAGCACCTCGTGGAGGAGGCGCTTCCACGCCTCGCGTCCGTCGCCGATTTGCCCGAGAAGGTTCTGCGTACCAATCTCGACCGATCAGGGATCATGGAGTACCGCTGTCCTCCTCGTCTCGACGAACTACCTGATGCGTCCGTCGACGTGCTTTATTCTCGTGCGGTACTCGAGCATATTGCAGTTGATTGTCTTGAGCATGAGCTCGAAGTGTGGCGTCGCCTGCTCAAGCCCAATGGTATATGCATACATGTCATCGACAACAGTGATCATTTTGAACATCGGGACAAGAGATTGTCGCGACTAAACTTTTTATCGCTGCCGGATTGGCAGTGGCAATTGGCATGTTTCAATCGACAGAACTATCAGAATCGTTTGCGTCACTCGGACTACATCGAGCTTTTTCGCGATCATGGCTATGCCATTGTGCATGAGGATGGTCAGCCGGACCAGCATGCGATGAGGGACGTCGAGCAGATGCGGCTGAACCGCCGCTTCGCCGGACGTCCGGCTCAGGATCTCGCGATCCTCACCTCGACGATCGTCGCGGCACCCGACGAGCTCGCTGCCGTGGTCCGCTGATCAACGCCCGACCCCCTCCATAAGCGGCCGACCTTCCGCCACGACGGCACAAGCCACCTCCAACGTTAGGTTCATCTTGTTGAAGGATTATTTTCCTATTATAAGGTCATCCACGATGACCCTGCCGAGACCTGCCGGCTCGGGCTCTTCTGGAGGTTGCGATGCTCAACGTTCAGCCGTTCGGACTCTGCGGTTCGTCAACCAAGGGGGCGAGACTCACCTACGAGGGTGTGACGATTACCGCCGTCGCCCCAGGCGCGAACACCTCTCTCAGCGTGGATCGGGGCACCCTCACGATCGCGGCTACGGCCGATGCCCCGAGCGGTGCCGAGATCATCGCTGCCATCGACGCGGAACTCGGGCGGGAGGATTGGAGGGCGGCCACCGGCAGCGCCGGTATCGGCAGCGACCTCGGCTCGATCTCGGCCTCACCCTCCGACTCGACCGATCTCGGGGGGCTGATCTGATGACCAAGCAGCTGCAACTTCGCCGAGGCACCGCCGCGCAGCACAGCGATTTCATCGGAGCGCAAGGCGAGCTCACGGTCGTTACGGACGACTGGTCGCTTCGCGTCCATGACGGCTCGAAGGTGGGCGGCAATCCCGTCTCCGGCGCCGGCGACATGGTGGCGACCGTCTACGATCCCAGGAACGTCGCCGGCGACGCCTTCGATGCCAATACCCACGCCATCGCTGCGGTGAACGGACTGGCGGCGACGAACGTGCAGGCGGCGATCGGTGAGCTTGCGGCCAGAACGGGTGCCGGCTTCGTCGCGGTGATCGCCGGTGCCGATGCCGCCGACGAGGTCAAGGCCGGCACCGACTATGTCGAGAGCGGGGGCAACGGTCACACGCAGATCAGCCAGGCGATTGCCGACGGCGCACGGGCGCTGGTCCTCGTCGGCACCGTGACCTGCTCGTCGGCCGCGATCATCGACGTGAGGAGCGAGCGTGTCGACATCCTGAGCATGTCCGGCGCGTCGCTGGCGGGCGGCCTGGACCTCGACGGCGCCGGCAGCGGCGCCGTGCGGCTGGACGTGACGGTCACCGGCACCGTCACCGACACGGGCGGCAGGGCTAGGCGCCCGGTCTACACGGCGACGGGCAGCGCCGTGGTGCGCCTGACCCAGGCCGAGTACG
>JANQNY010000005.1 GCA_028279345.1 Geminicoccaceae bacterium | reverse complement strand
TCCGGATCGGCGAGCGCCATGAGCGCCCGCCACATGGTGCCCAGGCCCGGCCGCGCCGCCTCGACGATCGCCGCCACCTCCGGTCCATAGTCGCTCCGGTCGTAGAGCGCGCCGCGCAGCGCCTGCAGCCGGTCGATGAGGTACTGCGCCTCGCGCTGCGCGCCGCTGCCCTTCTGGCGCGCGCCGTCGATCTGGCTCAGCGTCGGTGCGACCAGGCCCGCGAAATCGTGGGGCGGCGCGAAGGTGACCTCGCGCTCCTCGAGCACGCCATTGGCGTCGAACGCGCGGATGCGCGCGGCGTAGACATGGCCCGCTTCCGTCGAGCGCACGATCCAGGCGGAGACGACCTCGACCGAGATGGCGTAGGCGCCCGCCGCGTCGCGGACGGGCGTCAGGAATTGGCTCGTGAAGTCGTCGCGGAGATCCGCCTGAGCGCGCATCGTCAGGCACCCGCCGCGAAGGTGGCGGGCCTGGAGAACTGCACGTTGTAGTTGTCGACGTCCACCGGCAGCTCGACGGTGTCGGTGCCGTTGGCGATGCAGCCGACCATCCAGCGGCTGATGGTGCCGGGGGCGATGGCCTCCAAGTGCTGGCCGTCGAACAGGACGACCTCGGCGCTGCCTTCGGCCTCAACCGCCAGGTAGAAGACGCGCTCTTCGGGCGTGGCGCTCAACTTGAGGCCGTATTTGAGCGTGTGCCAGACGTCGTCGACGACCGTGAAGGTGGACGCCAGCACCAGCGCCGGGGTGCCCGCGAAGTCGACGAGGACCAGCTCGTTCGCCGGGTTGAGCGCGACCGAGGCGGCCTGGGCCGCGCTGTCGCTGGCGCGCGTGCTCGCCAGCTTGAAGGGGATGGTCCGCGCCGCGGTCGCCTGCACGCGGAAGTCGATCTGCCCCCAGATCTCCGAACGGCCGCTCGTGTGGGAATGCAGGCGGTCGGCGCCCGAGAGCACCTCGCAGCGCACGCCCTTGCCGCTGCGGCCGTAGGAGGCGCCGACCAGGGGCGTGCCGTTGTAGTTCATGCCGGCGGCAGCACCGTCGAAGGCGCCGTCGGGCAGCGCGTCGAAGTCCTGGCTGAACGCCCAGAGCGGATAGTCGACGCTCGGGTCCACCGCGGCCTGGACGATGCCGGAGACCAGCACGTCGACCGCGCCCAGATTGCCGCTCAGGCCCGAGACGCGAGCGAGCACGCGGCGCGGCTTGTCGGTTGCAGCCCCCCTGCCGAACAGGTGCCGGTTGGTGGCGATGGCCGTGATGTCGACCGCCGTTAGGTCTTCCGGGCCGATGGCCACGGGCCAGGTGGCCACGTCGCCCAGCGGCCAGAACGTCGCGAGGTTGGCGGTCGCCAGCAGCAGCTCGACGTCGGCCGTGCCGCTGCCGAGGACGTTGAGCTCGATGTGATCGATGCGCATGTCGGCGGGGAAGAGCCCGGTGACGTCATAGTCGCCGTTGCTGACGTTCTCGAGCGACGCCGAGACCGCCACCTGGCCCGTGCCGGTGGTCTGCCAGTCGGCGCCGAGCAGCGCATTGAGGGCGTCCCGGATCTCTTCGGGGCTCATCACCGGGTTGATCGGCCAGGGCCGGTCGGTCCAGAGGTCCTGGCCCGCGTCGTATTCGCAGCGGACGAGCGACCGCTTGCCGTCGTAGCTCGCCACCTCGACGAGCTCGCCGGGCACGATCGGCTCCTCGGCCGACGCCTTCTGCGCGTCCAGCGCCGCCCGGTCGGCGAAGCTACGGACCGCAGGCTTGCCGTCCGTGCCGTCGGCCCCCCGCGGCAACCCGAGCTCGAGCCCGAACGTGCCGTCCCCATTGTCGGTGACGATGGCGGTGGCGGCGGCGCCGGCGGCCAGCGTCTGGGTGGCCCCCGCGACGAGCGTCGAGACCGGCCCCTGCGGACCCTGGAGGGTGACGGGGCCGATCCACATGCCGGCGGGGCCGCGGCGCTGGTAGAGGACGACGGGGACCTGGTCGTCGGCCGCGTAGGTGAAGCCCTCGGCCTGGGCGTCGTACAGCCCGAGATCCGAGAGCGGGCCGGCTTGGTCGAAGGGGCGGACGAAGATGCCGCCGCCAGTTCCCGGCAGGATTAGGACGTTCGATGCCGCCACCCTACCGCACCTCGCCCTGCTCGCGGGCGCGGTCGAGCCACCAGTCGATGTCGGCCGCCGTCATCTCCATCAGCTCCGCGGCGCTGAACCCGAAGGCCCGCGCGACGATCCCGACCCGCTGCGCCCAGTCGGCCGGGACCTCCCGAAAAAACGGTCGGTCGCCTCGGTGATCCGCTCCAGGTCGGCGCCGTCGAGCTCGTCGATCACCGGCGCCGGCTGTCCGGAGATGGCCTCAATGAGCTTGAGGCTGGCGACGACGTCGTCCTGGATGCCGGCGAGCTGGCGCAAGTGGCGCGCCTTCGGCCGCTTGAGCGTCAGCTCGTGCAGCTCGTGGACCTGCTCCGGCTGGCCCTGCACCCGCGTCCGGTAGGTGACCGGGAAGGCGAGCGGCACCGTCACCGAGCCGTCCTCGTTCTCGAAGGGCGCCGGCGGCTCGGGCGCCTCCGTGAACGACGCCAGGCCGACGGCCGACGGGTCGACGCGCTGTGGGTCGAGGGTCAACCGCCGCTCGGCTGCCCCGTCCTCGAGCACCACCTCATCGGTGGGCGGCAGGCCGAGGTTGATGCGCCGCTCGCTCATGCCAGCACCTCCTCGGCCGGCGAGCCGGCGAGGTTGAGGGCGACCTCGCTGCCCGAGCCGTCGGAGAAGCTGAGCGGCTCGGTGAGGAAGGCGCCCCGGATGACCCAGGTCTGGCCCGTGTCGGCTTCGACCTGGACGACCGCGTCCGCCAGGTTCCGGAGCGGCTCGAGCGACATCCCCGCCTTGAGCTGGATGGCGCCCTGGAAGGTCGCCTCCATCGGCTCCTCGGAGTAGTTCACCTCGTAGCCGGTCTTCTCGACGTTGCGCTGGACGCCGCCCAAGTTCAGCGTCGCGCCGGTCTTGGTCGCATAGGCTTGGCCGTCGATGCGGAGCGTGAAGCGGCCGACGATTCGAGACACTCGCTAAACTCCCTCTGTCCGCCCGCGCGCCCCGCCCGACCACCCAGGGCAGCATCCTCGTGGGCGGTCGGGCGGGGTGTGCGGGCGGCTGCTGGTCATGAAGGTCAAAGCCGGAACTGGATGAGGCCGGCGAAGATCCGGAGCTGGTTGACGATGTCGGGGGGCAGGAGCGCGTTGACCCGGTTCGGGTCGTTCGGGTCGCGCTCGACGATGAGGTCGGCCTTGAACTGCTCGACGTTCTCGACCAGGCCCGCCTCCTCCCAGTCGCCGAAGCGCGCGATCAGCTCCCCGCGAATCACTCGGGGCGTGACGACGTCCTGACCGCGGCTGAACCTGGTGCCGTCATCGGCCAGCTTGGACCTCGGAAACTTCGACGCGATGAAGACGCGGACGTCGAAGCGCAGGTAGGAGATCGTGGCCACGGTCGTGATGTCGAGCCAGGCGGTGTCCGGCGTGCCGAGGGCCGTCTCCTGATAGGTCGTGATGACCCGCTCCAGGACGACCGTGCCGTCGTCGCCGATCCGCGTCGTCGAGATCCCGTCGCGCAAGAGCAGGTCGCGCTCGCTGAAAGTTGCGCGGTCCTTCACGGTCGGCGCCAGCACGCCCGGCAGGGTAAGCGTCTGCAGCGGCCGTGCCGGGTCGATCGTCAGGCGTCGGCCAGCAACAGCGGCGAGCGCTGCCGCCCGCTCCCAGGGCGGCGTCGGGCTGGCCCCGGTCCCCTCGACGACCAGGTGGGGCGAGTTGAGCGCGGCGCCCATCGTCATGAGCTCGGAGGGCGTGCCGACGCCGCCGAGGAAAGCGATGGCCTCGATCATCTTGAGCGGCCCGAAGCGGTCGGCGAGCTCCGCCGCGAGGGCAGCGAGGTTCGCCGTGTCCGTCCACGGGCAGACGATGTGCGTGAACCACTCGTCGCCGATCGCGGCGACGACGTCGGCGATCTCCGGGTTGCCGGAGCCGGCGGCGGTCTGGGCGACGACGCAGGTCGTGCCCGCCGGCAGCGCCTCGTCCTCACGGTACGAGTGGCGGAGGTCGAGGTCGCCCGCGGCAGCGCCGGCATTGCGCGCGGTGAGTGTGAGGACGGCGTCGACCCTGGCGGCGGTGACCGCCAGGCTGGTCTCGGCGGCGATCGCCGCCTCGAGCTTGGTCGCCACCGCCGCGCCGTCATCGCCCACGGCGACGGCCACGCGCACGCGGCGCCCCCCTATATAGAGAGAGAGGGTGCCGGCAGCGGTCGCCGCCCCGCCGAGCGTGACGGTCCAGGTGGCGGCGGTCGCGGCGACGGCGTCGTCGAGCGGCAGCGCCCAGAGATCGACTAGCTCGTCGGCCGCCTTGAACGCCTCGCAGATGTGGGCGAGCTGCGAGCCCGCGCCGAAATACTCGGCCGCCTGCTCGACGCGGGTGACGCGCACGACGTCGCCGGCGACGACCGAGCCCGCATCGAGCCGCTGGCCCACCGCGAGCACGCGCGTCGGATAGCCCGTGAGGCCCTGGATGGCTTTGCTGGCGTCGATCTCGACATAGGCGCCGGGGACGCGGAGATCGCTGGGGATCAAGTTGAAGCTGATGGCCACGGCTCAGAGCTCCTCGTCGAAGTCGTCTTCGTCGGCTTCGTCGGTGAGCGCCGGACGCTCGCGGTAGCCGACCGGACGCAGCGGGCGCGGATTGCCCCAGCGCTCGGCGGCGTCCCGGCAGACCTCCTCCGACGCTGGCCGGATCGAGTAGATCGCCGAAGAGCCGTAGAACTCGGTGATGTCGCCACCGTCCGCCGGGATATCGATCCGGAGCATCTTCGAGCCCGCGACTTCGACCTCGGCAATGAAACCGGGCCGCTGCCGGTGCCCCATCAGCTCGACGATTGCCCAGCAGCTCTCGAAGGCCTCGCTCATGATGCGTCCTCTCCAAGCGCTACCGGCCGCGACTTGGCGCGGCCTTCTTGAGCGCGGACCTCCTTGACCTCGCCGGCCTTGAGCTTGCGGCGCCAGTAGCTGTTGAGCGGCACCTCGGCGCCGTCGGCCGGCAGCGGCTGGTGGGTCTCGGGATCGACCACGCGCAGGCCCTGCCGGGCCGGGCGGACGAAGGCGGTCTGAAAAGCGGGCGTGCTCATTCTTCGTGAAGCCCCTCGACGGTGTCCTGCGCGTCGGCGTCGGCCTCGGCGTTCGGCAGGTTGGTGGTCGCGACCTTGCCGCCCTGGATGTCCCAGTCGGCGTGGAAGGTCCGGAACTCAGCGAGCGAGCCGAGGTCGAGCTCCGCGAGGTCGATCGGCAGCTTGCAGCGGAGCGCGTAGACGCTGCGGCCTTGGCGGGCGAAGCCCTCAATCGCCACCGGCACGATGTCGCCAACCTCGACCGTACCGACCTCGTCGATGACGAACCGCTCGAGCGCGCGCGCGGCGATCGCAGCCATCAGGTAGGCGCCGAGCGAAACGCCATCCTCGCCGCGCCGGCGAGCCACCTCATGCGTGCCGTGGGCGACGACGAAGACGGCGAAGATCGCCTCGAAGAACAGGCCGGACTGGCCCTCCGGGCGCCGCGCCTGCTGGAGGCCGACATAGACGCCGGGGGTCGAGCGCAGGATGTGCGTGGCCTCGGCCTCGGTGAACTCGCCGGGGATGGTCTCGACCTCGCGAACGAGCGCGCCTTCGTCGCTCGTGAAGGCAGCCCTCAGCTCCGCCACGATCCCGTCCTCGGCGAGCTTGAACGGATCGCGCACTAAAAGCCCTCCAGCGTCTCGCGGGAGAAGATGCGCGGCGGTCCCTCGACGCGCCCGGTGGCCGGCGCGTCGCCCTGGCTAGCGGAACCGGGCAAGTCGAGCTGCGCCTTGCCCTCGGCGACATGCTGCAAGAACGCGCGCGCCCGCTTCGCGGCCGTCGTCACCGTGTCGGTCGGCATGTGGCCGCCGGCGAGCTGCAGCCGCTCGCGGGCGATGTCGCAGCAGAGCGAGGTGAGCTGGCGCGAGGCCTGGGTGACGGGCACGGCGTAGCGGGGCCGGAGATAGCCGTCGATCTCTTCGGAGGCATCGTCGAGCGCCCGCTCGGCGCGCGCGGTGTTCACCGCGTCGAACGTCTCGCCGGGCCGGTTGGTGAGCTGGATCAGCTCCTCCTCACCGAACCGGTCGACGAGATCCTGGGCTACCGCGTAGCTCATGGACTAGCCGTTCGCGTCGAGCGAGCCGGCGACGGGCGCGACGACCAGCTGCGGCTCGGCCTTGAGCCGGGCGAGCTGCTCGGGCGTGAGCTCGGTGGCGCCGACCTGGAGCGGCGTCTTCGACCAGGCGCGGCCGGCGCGGCGGAAGCCCTCGGTCTTCGCCGTGACGATGTAGGCCTCGGGGGAATCCTCCGAGGCGCTATCGGCGCCGGCAGGCGGCGCCTGCTTGAGCGCGGGGGCCTTCGGCTTGGGCTGAGCCGCCGGCTTGGCGGCGGGGGCGGTGCCGCTGCCGCCCGCGTCGGCGGCTGGAGCGGTGGCCGGCGTGGGGGCGGTCGCCGGCGTCGACGCCGCCCCCTCCTGGTCGCGGGCCCTCTTCGGCGCACCCATCAGGTGATCCAGGGCACGACGAGCATCTGGGCGGTGCCCCGCCAGATGTTCGTGGCACCGGCGGCGTTGCGCTCAGCCTGCAGGATCTCGCGCGCTGCCCCTTCATTCGCCGGGCCGACCACGAGCAGGTTGGGCATGATGCCCAAAGGCCTGCCGCCATCGCCCTTGAACGACATCATCGCCGCGCGGGCGGTGTTGTAGGCGGTGGCGTCCAGCGTCTGGCGCGAGCCGTAGGCGGTCTGCCAGTAGCCGAAGCCCACATTGTAGCGGGCGTCGACGCCGTAGAGGTAGTTCTTCTGCCAGAAGAGGTTCTCGTCTTCCGCCCGGTCCTTGGTGACGAACTCCGGGCGCTTGCGCATCTGCAGGATGATCGGCTTCACCGGCCGCATCGTATCGAGCAGGAACCAATGGGCGCCCGCGCCGCCGCCGTCGTTCGAGACCGACTGCTCCACGCCCATCTTGTCGAGCACCGGGTGGTCGGTGTCGAAGAAGTACTGGCGGTCGTAGCACTCGGTGTCGAAGCCACCCATCAAGAGCTCGTAGACGAGCCGGTCGGGGTGGATCGCCGCCTCGTAGCCCATCTGCCGGAAGCGCGGCGCGTAGATGCCGAAGCGGTCGTCGTCGATCGTGTTGCGGTCGACGCCGACGGTCAGCTCGAAGTCCCGGTTGCGGATCTTGTAGGCGTCCTGCTTGAGCTGCTGGACGTGCCGGTCGCCGACCCACTCGCGCATGCCGGGGATCTCGCCGAGCCAGCCGTACTCCTCCTCGAAGGTCTCCGACGGGACCTCCATGGCGAGCTGCGACCAGGTCGGCTGGACGCCGGCGAAGGCCTCCTGGAAGACCGACTTGAAGCCGGTCGTGACGGTAACGAGGTCGACCATCAGCGGAACTCCACCCAGACGCCGAGCTCGTCGACGTCGAACACCTTGCCGGCGACCGAGCGGGCGGAGCCGCCATCCGTCTTGGCGACGGTCTGGTCGTCGACGATGAAGCAGTCGGCGCCGATGTCGGCGGCCGTGATCTCGTCCGCGGCGGCCGAGTTGGCGAAGCGGAAGCAGCCGGTGTCGACCTCGGCCGTGACGTCGCCGTCGGCGGCGCCGCCCGTGACGGTCTTGCGGAACTTGCCGACTGCCACGAGGCCCGTGGCGGCGGTGCCGGGCTCGACAAAGCCCGCCGCGAGGACGGCGATGCCGCCCTGGAAACACTGGGCGGTGGCGGAGACGCCGAAGCTGCGGATGTCGGTCGACCGGCTCGGCGTCTGGCGAGCTGCTGCGAGCGCGGTCATGCCGCAGCTCCCTGCTTAGCCGCGTGGTCGGCCTTCTTGGTCGCGAGGAACTTCTCCTCGGACTGGCCGAGCACGCGGGCGGTCTTCTTGTCGTCCTCCGTGAGGACGACCTCGCCATTGCCGTCGAGGGCGCCGCCGGGAGCGACCTTGCCGAAGAACGAGGCCGTCGACTTCATGAACTCCGTGAAGCCGGCGAAGTCCTTCTTCGCGTAGTCTAGCGCCCAGTCCTTGGCGGCCGGCTGCAGCTTGCCGTCCTTGATTGCGCCATCGACGGCGGCGAGCGCCTTCTCCTCGGCGAGCGAGCCCTTGAGGTCGGCGTGCGCCTTCTGCTCGGCCTGAAAGACGGCGATCGGCACGAACTTGGCCGGGTCCGGCTCGGCGGCGGCCAGCGCCTTGACCTGGGTGTCGGCATCGTCGCAGCGCTTCTGCAGCGCGTGGACGGCCGCCAGCAC
Source organism: Geminicoccaceae bacterium (assembly GCA_028279345.1). Lineage (GTDB taxonomy): Bacteria > Pseudomonadota > Alphaproteobacteria > Geminicoccales > Geminicoccaceae > JAAAPF01. The sequence goes on along the minus strand of JANQNY010000005.1, from coordinate 83,923 downwards.
GGCGGCCTCGGCGGCGTCGGCCTTGAGGCCGAGCGCCTTGATGACCTGCTCCATCTTACCTCCGGTGGCTGCAGGGTGCTCCGCGGCCGCCAGGGCCTGGAGTTCGGTGATCGCGGGGATGTTCGTGAGCGAGGCCCGCAGGATGCGTGTGACGCGCCCACCCTCATCGACCAAGAAGACGGGGCTCAAGTACCGGTACTCGCGCGCGGCGACCTCCGCGCGGCCACGGTCGGTCCAATCGACCAACCCCCAGACGCCGTCGGCGCGCGCCTCGAGCTTCTCGATCCAGCCGGCGGCGGGCGCGGTGCCGGCGCCGCGGCGTTCTTCGATCATGTCGGCGGCGTGGTCGCGATCGATCGGCAGGGAGCGGCCGTCTAGGAGGGACGCCGCAATGACACGTTCAGGCCCTTCGAGCCGCCACTTGCGGCCGTCGGTCGCCACCACGTCGCCCAGCGGAAAGAGATGCACCCAGTCGGGCGCAGTCCCCGGCTGGGCGAAGGCGAGCTCGATGGCGGTGGCGATCGCTTGCGTCGTCATGGCGGGGCGGAGGATCATCCATCCGCGCGCGCGCTCGAAGGTCCCGCCACGGGCACCCACACCGCGCTCAAATAGGGCCGTCTGCGTCCGGCCCGGTAGCGCCCGGAGGACTCCACTCAGACCCCTTTTAAATTTCCCTGGGGGCTTTCAAAAATGGGGTCGCCGGTGTTGCCCGGTGTCTTGGGCCACGGAGCGGCCAGCGTCGCCTGACGGGGCTTTTTTTCGACGCCCCTTCAGCTAGACCTGGGGCATGGGAGAACGATACGAGAACATCGTGCTCGGTCCCAGCTACGCGCTCACCCTCGGGCGGCTGCGGGACTGGCACGTCATGCGGGCTTTCTGCGTGCGGTGCCCGCATGTCGGCTATGTCCACCCGCTCGAGCTGCGCCGGAGCAGCTACGCCGAGCACGTGCGTCTCGTCGACCTCGAGGCGAAGCTCCGCTGCACCAGGTGCGGCAACCACGAGGGCAATCGCTGGGAGACGTGCCGGTTGCCGCGCGACTGACGCGCGCTTGGTGCCGGCGCCGGCGGTCGGCTAGGCTTCGGCCATGTGCAACGCGTACTCCCTCAGACGCTCCCGCGAGGAGCTCGTCCAGCTCGGCAATCACTGGCGGCAGCTGCCGCTGGCGGTCCTGGGCGACCCGCCGGACTGGGAGCCGCGCTACCGCATCGGCCCCAGGCAGCGCGGCTTGATCCTTCGCCCGCAGGGCGACGGCCAAGGCGTCGCCTGGTCGCTGGCGTCCTGGGGGCTGATCCCGCCTGGCAGCAAGGCCCCGACCAAATTCACGCTGACGAACGCGCGGGACGACAAGCTCTTCGGCTGGCCGTGGTCGCCGGTGGTGCGGCAGGGACGCTGCATCGTGTTGTGCGACGGGTTCTACGAGCCCGAAAAACCAGCGCGAACTCCAGGAAAGGTGCCCTGGTCCTACTACCAGCGCCTGGGCGGGGGCGTCTTCGGCATGGCGGGCCTGGTGAGCGAGGCGCAGGACCCTGAAACCGGCGAAGTCACTGACACCTACACGGTCGTCACGACCGCCGCATCGCCGGTGATCCGCGAGCATGACCGCATGCCGGTGATCGTCGACGAGGCCGACTGGGCGGCGTGGCTGGCACCCGGCGAGCCGCCCGCCGAGCTGCTCCGGCCCTACCCGGCCGAGCGGATGGAAGGCTGGCGCGTGCCGGACGCGGCGCGCAGCTCCCGCGGCCCGGATCATCCGGGGCTCATCACTCCGGTGGAGGAGAGCGGGCCGCTGCTCTAGACGCTCCGTCGTCGGGGACGACGCAGCGAGCGACGGATTCAAGGCCTTCGATCGCTGGCCGACGCGTCGTGCAGCAGCTTGGCAATCGCCGCCACGCCATGCTGAGCGGGCGACCGGCATCAGGACAATGCCGGCTCAACCTTCCTTGGCCTCAAGCGTCCGCAGGACTTCATGAGCGATCTGCCGAACGGAGTGCCGATGAGCCTCCGCCGCTGGACGCATTCCTTCTTGATCTCCGAAAAAGAAATCCAGTCCCTGCCCGTCGGCGAAAGTATCATATGCAACACCTATAGACCCATCGACGTGTGCCCCACCGTCCCAATTCGCGGCCATTAAAACTAGGTCCTTTCTTGACAGCGCATAACCGGCTTTCGGGTCTGATAAAACGATCTTGCTCCACCAATCCTCGAACGGTTCCCATGAAAAACAATCTGACGGCCTATCATCAAGTGGAGCAACAAAATCCGTGTTACCACCTTCGCCACGAATATGTATGCGTATTTGGACAAGACCGAAGAACGGGGCCTTGTTCCAATCAGAATTCTCACCCGATGTATCAAAAAATAGCATATCCTTCATGCCGAGCTGACCTAAAAGAGAATGCGAATGCTTCGTATCGTGCACCAAGATCCGAATGGTAGTCGCTAATCGCTTGAATTCGATTTCAGATCCAGAGTCAACCAGATCAGACGAAGTTTTTAGGAAATGTACTTGCTCACTGAGGTGTTTTTCGAGTTCCTCTCGACTAAGCTTTCTTTTTGCCATTACTCGTTCCTCACAGTATGTCGGCTGATGTGGCCGGTCGGGCATGGCTTTGGGTTCAAGTTCCGGGCACCGCCCTCATGGGCGCCGTGCCCGAGCGTTCGGCAGGCATTCCCCAGCTGCCCGCTGTCCGCCGCTCCGCGCTAGGTTCGCGACCCTCCTCACCTCCTGCATGCTGGAGAGCTGGGGCGAACGGGCCGGGCGCGCTAGGCCGCTGGCTCATCGCTGGCGGGTCAGCGCGTCGACCGTATCCTCGAAGACGCGGCCGATCTCGCGGCGGTCGTCAGCCGAGATCCCGAGGAACGGGCGGGCGGGGATGGTGACCTGGCGCGCGAAGACCGCGCGCCCGCCGAGGGGGAAGACGAGGCGCGCGGCATTCTTCGGGCGGATGACGGCGCCGAACTGGTGCGGGGCGGCGTAGACCTTGTTCGTGCCCACCGTGACGCGGTCGTCTTCGGCGCGGTAGGCGATCGAGCCCATCAGTCCGCCGCGCATGCCGGCCTCGACGAGGATCTTCCGGCCGCGCTTGCCGGCGGCGTAGGCCGGGTTGAGCGGCTGCCAGCGCCGTCCCTCCGGGTCGCGGCTCTGGTGGAAGCGCTCGCGGGTGGACTGAACGAGCGTCTCGCCGATCTGGGCCATCAGCGCCCGGCTCTTGCCGAGCCCTTCGAGCCGCTTGAGCGCCCGGAGCGTCCGCCGGTCGTCGACCCGGTAGGTGAGCGAGGCGCCGGTCATCGCACCCCGCTCCTAGCAACGGCCGAGCGGAGGCGGCTCGCCACCGGCCACGGCAAGGGCGAAGGCACGCATCGCCTCAGAAGACAACGTGAAGCTCGGTTGACGATCCATCTGCGCGCTCGATGACGAGCTTGTCGCCGCGATCTTGGCTCTCCGTCACCACGTCAAGCAACTCGATCGCGCGACGGAGCACCTCCGTCATCGATTGGCAGTCGAGGCGCTCTTGCATCGTCGTCAGCCGCTCCTTCGTCTTCGGGCTGACGACGAGATGGATTCGTTCCTTGGGAACGTCTCTTGTGCCGCTCATAGACCTCTGCAAAAGCTAGGGCGGTGATCATGACGCAGACCGAGAAAGCCGCCCACGGCGGCAATCCCCCGCTCAGCCACACCACGACCACGATTGCCAGTATCGCGAGCACGGACGAGAGCCGCCCGCCATGCGTCTCGAGGAACCGGAGTGCCCGCCCCCAAAGAGGCTCGTGGTCGCTTCCCACTTCGAGGTCGACACTTCGACCATCGATCAGTCGCCTGTCTCTGCGCCCTTCCATGCCGCACTACTCTCCATGGTGGCGTGGGAGAGTAGTGCCAGCCAGGGCGCTCGAGCGGGCTTGTCAGCGATGAACACAGTCATCACACCCCTCTCGAACACCGCGAACTGGCCACACTAGTGCGTCTACGATGAGGTTCTAGCGTGAAACAGTACCGGTATTCTTCCCAACGGTTAATGCAGTGAACCTGTCGCTCAGCATCGGGGTTCGCGTTCCGCATGCCACCACATTGTAGCCCACGCTCAGACGCGTACCTCAAGCGCAGGCGTGGCAGCATCGCCAAGGTCCCATTGGTGAGTTTTTCCGCAGAGTGGCATCTGCAGTGTGGCATCTAACGTGCCACTTCATTGTCGTGTGCATTCTTTACTCACAGCATGTGCAATCTGTCAAGCCAGCAGCTTGAGGCTCAGCCACGGGGCGCCTCCAGCAGGGCCCGGACGCAGCCTGGGCAGGTGTAGGTGTCGTTGAGCGCGCGCCAGCCGGCGGCGGCGAGGAGGAGCAGGCCCAGGCCGTCGCGGTCGCGCTGCGCCTTCCGCCGCCCGCAGCCCCGGCAGGCCACGCGGACCAGGGGCTGGTCAGCGGATGCCGTTGACGACAAGGTTGCGCCTCCTCTGCTCTCGGCTCTCTTCGTCGCGCGCCTCCCGGTAGCAGCCCGCGACCATCACCGGGTCGAGCTTCGCGACCGCCGCCAGCTCGGCCTCGAAGTCCATGCCGCGGTCGACCGCGCACCCGCCTTCGTCGAGCCGGCCGTCGTCGCAGCCGTGCTTGAGCAGGCGCGGGTCGTGCGCCGCGCTGTAGAGCGGGCAGTGTTTGGTCCCGCCGGGGAACGGGCACCGGTCGTCGGGATGCATCAACGTTCGCCCTCCGCTTCCGCCGGCGCGGCGGTGGTGGTATCCTGCACCGCAGATGGCTGGAGCCGGGCCGGATTCCCGATGGCTCCGGCCGGACGACGCGGCGGCAGCCGGGCCGCCGTACGTCTCACCCCGCATCGTCACCCCCCGCATCGCCGATCCCTGGGCGCCGGTAGACCAGATGCCCGCGCCGGAGCCCCTTCGCAGCGCGGGCACCCTGGCCGCGGTAGGTGGTGGCCGCGACCCAGTACCCCTTGATGCTCTCGGCGATGATGCCGAGGGTGCGGCCGCCCCCCAGCTGGAAGAGCCGCACGTAGCGCCGGCGCACGCCGATCTTGCCGTCCTCGCGCCGGGCGAAGCTCACCCAGATCTCCGCCGGCCGCTCGACCGTCCCGCGGATCAGCGGGAAGTACTGCTCGCGACCGTCCTGGCGCGCCTCGGCCCCGAGCATGTGGTCGACGACCGCCTGGGTGACGCGCACGGGCGCGCCGGTCGGGTCGCTGAACGTGGCATCGTCGCCGCCGATCGCCTGGCGCAGCGCCGCCCGGAGGTCCGCCTCGCCGTGCGCGCGGCGGCCGAGCTCGGCCTCGGGCGCGTCGACGGGGAGCAGCGGAAGCGGCCCAGGGTCGGGCGCGGGCAGCTCGGTCCAGGCGGCGTCGCCGTCGAGCAGCTCGGCATGCCGCCCGTCGCCCGCGCGGCCGACATTGTAGGCCCAGCCGGGGTCGATCCCCTCCGGCACCTCCTCGGTACGCGTGCCGTCGCGCGAGCGCCAGGTGCGGGTTGGCGTTTGGGGGCGCTCGGAAACGCCGCCGGCTTCGTCGACCTGGCGCTGGGTCAAGGGCTCGACATAGCAGGAGCAGCCCCAACCGTTCGGCGGGGTGTGCGTCTCCCAGAACGGGTCGTCGGCCGGGAGGATCAGGCCGTCCCATTCGAGGTGCTCCGGGCGCGGGTCGGCCGAGCCGCCGTGGCGGTAGCGCCAATAGGGCCGGACGGCGAGCATGTCGGGCTCGCGCATCTGCCGGTAGCGGCCGACGGCGTAGGCCGTGCTGAGGTTCGTCCGGTAGACGAGCCGCGCGCGCCAGGAGAGGATACCCCGCGGCCGCCAGCCGGTGCGGTCGACAATCTCGCGGAAGCGCTTGAGGAAGTCGCCTAAGCTCTCGCCATCTTCGAGAGCCTTTTGAATGGCCGTTTGAAGGTCGCTTAAAGCATCGTCGCGCATGGCGCCGGCGACGACGAACGCGCGCCCGTGCTGCGCCTGCCAGATGTCCGTCCACCGTGCCGTCGGCAGCCGCGCCTTCTCGCGAAAGAACGCGACCGCCTCGTCGAAGGGGAGCGACAGCGCGTCGACGTCAGGCATGGCGCGCGCCCGCGAGCAAACCTATCGTGGCGACGGACCTGCGAACGGGAGAAAGAGGATGGCAACAAGCCGCGAGCTGGACGAGTTGCGGCGCCGCGTGACGGAGCTGGAAGCCTACGCCGTCATGTCGCACGCGACGTTCTTGGCCGTTGCCGGCTCGATGACACAGGAGCAGCGCGCCACACTGGCCAGTGGCCTCGAGAGCACCGGCCGAGACGCGCAGCGGTCGGGAATCGCCGAGAGAGCCGAGTTCCAGGATGCACTGCGAGCTGTAGCGTGGCACTTCGCGCAAGAGCTGCGTGAGAAGTTTGGTATTCGCCAGGATTGAGCTAGGCCGACAACGGAAGAGCCTGCCCGGTAGCCTGCCTCGGACGCTCACTCGCCGCCCCAGGCGCGCCAGGTCTGGATCAGGTCGTCGACCAAGTCGCGCGCCGGCTCGGGCGCGTCTCTCAGCGCGCCGGGGTGGCGGGCGACGACACCGTCGAGCACGGCCGGCAGGTCGTCAGTCGAGAAGACCGTCCTCGCGCAGCCGCTCGTCACGAGCAGCAGCAGACCGATCGCGATCACGCGCCTCATCGGCGACCCTCCTGTGTGCGTTGAGACGGCCGCGCGCCCGATCGAGCTCGCCCTTGGCGGCGTCGAGCGCTGCGCTCAGTGAGCGGGCATAGGCCCAGGCGGCGAGGAACACGCCGCCCACGACGACCCACGCCCAGACCCGCCGCCGCGCGGTGAGCAGACGGCCCAGCATCAGACCGGGCTCGCGCGGTGCTGGCGGTAGAACGCCCAGGCACGGCGCAGGAGATACGCTCCGCCGGCGACGCAGAGCGCCGCGGTGGCGATCGGCAGAAGGTCCTCCGGCACGCCCTCCTTGAAGCTCTGCCAGGCCTGCAGGCCCTGCTGGACGGCAACCGCCAGGGCACCCACGCCGGCACCACCGATCGACACGGCGTCGGCCGTGTCGGCCGTCGCCTCGGCGCCCACCTCGCGCGGCATGCCTTCGGCAGTCTCGGCCGGGTCGCGCGGTCCGCGGGCATAGTCGGCGAACTCGAAGAGCTCGCGCTCGTCGGCGCGGCGGAGGGTGAGCCCGCGGAGCGGCCGCAGCTCGCCGTTCACCCGTGCCTTGTTCCACCGGCCGAACTCGCGGGCGGCCGCCTCGAGATCCCCGGCGCGGATCTTCTTGAGGAGGGTAGAGCGCTCCAGGTTGGCGGTGCCGACGTTGAAGGCGAAGCTCACCAGCGCGTCGATCTGGTGCTGGAGAAGAGCGCAGCCGGCGGTGAGCTGGCGAACCCGGAGCGCGAGATCGTCCAGCTTGGCTTGGAGCCAGGCATCCTCGGCGGCACGGGTGGTGACGTCGCCCATGTTGACGCCCTCGGTCCGGCCGTGGCCGATGGTCGGGACGCCGGCCGGGCAGAGATAGGCTCGGTCCCGAAACCCTTCCCACGCGGCGACCAACGCGGCGAGCGGGCTCCGCTCGATCACGGTGCTCAAGGGCTCTCTCCTCTATTGAGCAGCTTGGCGCCTGCGGCGACAGCCGCGCGCGCCTCGTCCAGCTCGCGCTCGGCGCGGCCCAAGGCCTCGAGCAAGGCGTCGCGCTCGGCGCGCACCTCGGCGCGGACCGAGGCCTTGCCGAACGCGATCGCGATGAACCAAACGACCAGCAAGAGCACGAGAATGAACACGAGCAGCCCCAAGTCACTGGGCATCGTCAGCTCCTTCCTGGACATCGGCGCGGCCGACCAGCTCGGCCAGCGCCAGGTCATTGGCAAGCACGGTGGCGAGCTCGCCCACGTCATGGCCGCCCGCCGCCTGAGCGAGGCGTGCCTGCAGATCGTCGAAGCTCGTGGCGCCGGAAGCCGCCTCCTCCAGCGCATCGAGCAGCGCCGCGACGGGCTTCGCCGCCGCCTCGGCGAGCCGCTCCTCCAGCGTCTCCCTCGCCTCGGGCTCCAGCCTGGAGGCGAGGGATTTCCGGGCGCTACCGCGCGCTGCGCTGCTTGAGCGCGCGGCATCCTCGTCGCCGCCTTCCTCGTCCTGCGCCGGCGGCGCGACGCGCGCGGCGAGGATCTCGTCGTCGTCGTCGGGCTCGGAAAAGCCGACGGCCTCGCGGATCTCCTGCTGCTTGATCCTCAGGCCCAGCGGCGCGAGCTCCTTGGCCGCCTGGATCTGGAGCTTGACGTCCTTCTCGTCCTCCCGGCCGATCTTGAGCCGGGGCCAGCGGCCGCGCTCGACGGCGCCCGGCAGGTTGAGCGCGATGAGCGGGCGGACGAGGTCGCGATTGAGCGTCGCGGCCAGCGCGTTCGCGTCGGCCCGCTCGATATCGCCCCGGACGTCGTTGTGGGTCGAGCCGATGGCGTGCGAGCCAGGCTGCCCTTCGGTCGTCGCGGTCTGGCCCAGGACCGCCTTCGAGATTTCCCGGTTGAACCAGTCGGCCGCGTCCTTGAAGAGCGGCCCCGACGTCGCCTGGCCCTCGGCGCGAACGAACTCCATCTCCATGCCGGCCGGGATGATCGCGGCAACGTCCGAGCCGATCCGGCGAACGGCGTTCCAGAGGATTTCGATGTCCTCTTTCGTAGCACTCGCCGGGTAACGGCCGATGCGGATCGGCTGGCCGTAGACCTCCAAGAAGACCACCCAGTCTCGCACCGAGAAGGACTTGAACATCCACATCCAGGCGACCCCGCGGGCGAGCCCGCCGCGGATCGGCAGGCCCGACTTGGCCTTGCCCTCGTGGATGATGAACTTGCCGGCGGGCAGGTCCGCGCCATCGGTCGAGCCATCCCTGAGTCGGGGCGTGCGGCCGTCGACCCGGTCGAGCCGGAACCAGCGCGGGTCGCGCCATTCGAGCCGCTGCGGCAGCCACTTGCCGCCCTCTTCGCCCCAGTGGATCTCGGTGACCGAGAACCCCTTGCCGACGGCGTCGAGGACGTCGAACAGCTCGTCCTCGAGCGTGTCGCGCTCGAGCCAGGCCCGCAGGAAATCGGCGGCCTCGCCGTCGGCCGCATCCTCGCTCGCCGCCTCGACCGTGATCTCGAGCTGGGTGACCGCGCGCTTCCTGGTGCCCAGCACGCCCTGATAGTGGAGATCCCGCTCCTCGAGCTGCTCGGCGAGCTCGAGATAGGCGACCGTGTCGCCCGTCTCCGCCGCCTTGAGCAGGCCGGCCAGCCGCTGCGGCACGAGCCCCGAGGCCGGGTTCCCGCTCTGGATCGAGCGCACGCCGCCCTCGGTCGGCGCCGCCAACTCGCCCTTGAGCTCCCGCGTCTTGAGCTTGATCGGCAGCCCGTCGGGACCGAGCAGCTCAGGCATCGATCGGCTCGTCGTTGAGCGCGGCCGCGACGAGGAGCAGGCAGCGGCGCTTGATGTCGGCGGGCGGCCGCCCTTCGTCCTGCGGCGCCTGCCGCTGGAAGACGACCAAGCCGTCGACGGTATGCGTCGCGGTCGACGGCTGCCCGGCGCCCCCACTCACGTGGTAGCCCCAGCGCGGGTGGTCCGCGCACTCGTACTCCCTGAACCACGTACGGCCTCCGCGGCCGCCGCCGTCAGCGCAAACCAGCATATTGAAGCGGCAGTCGGCGAGCTCCTTCGCCGTGACGGGTTGCCGCTCAGCCAAGGCCGAGCGCCGACTTGTAGAGGTCGAGGAGCGTCTCCTGCTCCTCGCGGTCGTGCGGCTGCATCTTGCGCAGCTTCAAGACCTGACGGAGGATCTTCGTGTCGAAGCCTTCGCCCTTCGCCTCGGCGAATACATCGCGCACGTAGGCGGCGATCTCCTGCCGGTCCTGATCGAGCCGCTCCAGGCGCTCGACGAACGACTTGAGCCGGTCCGCTGCGACCACCTCGCTCATCACCAAGTACTCCCTCGAAGATCCCGCGCGGCAGGGGTGAGCCCGGCCGCCCCGCGCGGCTCGTCGCGGTCCGCCGGCGGCCGCATCCAGTTCGCCGCGCGCTCCGCCTCCAGTTGGACGCGCGGCCCGGCCGCGGACCGATAGTCGAAGACGACCTCCTCCTTGGAGGTCGCTGCGTGGAAGTTGAGGAGGCTCACGGCGTTGTCGGCGTGCCGCTTGCCGCCGTCGGTGCCCTCGGTGCGCACATTGCGCGGCACCTTCCCGACGCCGCCGATCATCCGCAGCTGGCGGAGGTCGTCGCGGGTGTCGCGGTCCACGGGGATGAGGATCATCCGGTCGTCGAACGCCGCCTGAAAGCGTGGTGAGTGCTCCCGATACCAGGCGTCCGTGGCGATCAGCTCTTCGATGATCTCGCCGAAGCGCTGCCGCGCCTCCTGGGCGAGCACCATGCCATTGCCGTTGGCGTCCAGGATGCCGCCGCTGAACCGAGGTAGCCGCTCGACGATCCAGAAGAGCGCCTGCTTCTGCTGGTCGTAGGGGCACTGCCGGAGCTCGACGATGAGCCTGGCGATCCGCCGAAGGTCCGCGGCCGTGAAGCCGAACGTGAAGCTGGAGCGATCCTGGCGCATGGCGAAGTCGCCGCCGAGCGCGGTAGACCCCCATTCGGCCTGCCAGCCGGCGAGGATCGGGCCGACCTCCCGCTCGAGCCAATCCAACATGTGGGCGCGCCGCTGCGCCTCCGGCCAGTCGACGAAACCCTCGGCCGGCGGCACCCAACGCTTGACGACGCACGCGTCGTCCGCGGCCGCCTCGATCGAGGCGAGCGACAGCATGACACCGTCGCCCTCGCGGGGGATGGCGTCGAGCTCCTCGCGCATCGCCTCGACATTGGGGCCGTAGGCGCCGCGGATCTTGCGGTACCACGCGGCCTTGCCCTCCGGCGTCGGCGTCAAGCCGTTGCGCAGGCACATCCGCTCGTAGAGCCCGTTGGCGACCGCGTCGTCGAACGTGGCGCGATGCAAGGAGAAGCCCTCGTAGCGACCCGCCATGATGTCGCGGACCAGGTCGTTGAAGGCGCTGTCGACGCGGTTGTGGGTCGAGATGACCCGGATCTTGCCGCCCCAGATGAGGAGCGCCATCACGGCATCGAGCGTCGCCTTCGGGTTGCGGTGGAAGGCGTGCTCGTCGATGACGACCCGACCCTGCAGGCCGCGGATGTTGGCTGGCGTGCCGGAGAGGCCGACGACCTCGAACCCGGAGGCGAACCGGACGCGGAAGGCCTGGATGCCCCGCGTCGAGCCGTCCGGCTGCAAGTCGTCGAAGACGAACTCTTCGACGTCGACAAGCTCTTTCGCAATGACGAGCGCGAACTTTGCGCAGGTCGCGACGAACTCGCGGCCTTTGTCTTTGGTGTCGCCAATGTAGTAAGTCGTGTCGCCGCCTTCCGACGGCTTCTTCATGGCGATGAGGGTGTCGTCGAGCGCCTCGGCGAAGGTGAAGCCGGTGCGCCGGCCCTTCTCCGCCACCTTGACGTCGCTCTGATCCGCTAGCCAGGCGCGCTGGTGCGCCATGAGGATGCCCTCGGCGAGCGGGTCGAGCCCGTCCGGCGGGATCAGCGAATCGACGAACGCGTCGATCGGCGAGGCCGGCGGCGCCTGGTCGGCCGTGGGCAGCGCGTCGCGGGTGGGTTCCTCGATCAGCTGCCCACCCCCAACAGCTCGCGCCGGAGCTCGCGGTACCGCTCGGCGCTGATGCCCTTCTCGGCCGACCCCTTGGCCGCCTCGTCCAGCTTCGCCACCGTCTCCTTGGCGATCCGCTCGCGGAGCCGGATCTCCAGGTCCGCCGAGGTCTTTTGCGTCGCGGCCACGTCCTTGATGGTCCGCGCGAGGAAGTGCAGGTCCATCGGTGAGGCGTTCTGGTCCGCCTCGCCCATATGCGTCATCGTCGAGAAGGCGAGCGTCTTGAGCAGCTCGGCGAGCAGTTGGCCCACCTTGTCGTCGGGCCGATCGTGCAGCTCCTTGACCCAGACACCCGCCACGTCCTGCGCCTCGCGCGTCTTCGCCAGCACCTTCTCGTAGCTGTGCGCGTAGCGACCCACCGCCGTGCGCGAGACCTCCGCCCCGCGCTCGCGCAGGAAGGCCGTCAGCTCGTCGATCGTGAGCCGCCCGTCGCGGATCTGCCCGTGCAGCTCGTCGAGCAGTTCGGTCGGAAGCTGGGCGACGCTCGACCGTTGCGCCATCAGCGTCTCTTGGTCGGCAACCGGCCGATGCCGCGCAGTTTGATCTGGTCGCTGGCAACCTGGAGCCCGCGCGGCGTGATCTCGGCGATCAGCAGCTCGCCAAAATCGCGGAGCGCGACGCAGTCGGCCTCGGCCAGCCACTCCAGCTCGCGCCGGAGCACATCCGCGCCGTTGGTGACGCCGCGCGCCCGGAGCAGGTCGAGCAGGATGACGTCGTTCGCTTCGCGCCCTTCGAGGTCCTGGAGGATCGCCAGAATGTGCGCGCGCAAGTGCTCACGCACCGCTGAGGGCAGATCGCTCACCCGTCTCTCCTCGCTACCTCGGTCAGGATCGCGGTCTGGTTCTCGACCGCGTTCGCCAGACGGGTGATTTCCTTGCCGACGCCGTTGAGGCTGGCGTTGACCTCGCGCTGCAGCCCTTCGACGTCACCGCGCAGTTTCGTCGCCGCGACGTCGATGCGATGCACGTCGTCTTCGTGCTCGCGGTGGATCTCCAAGCCAGTCGGCCTGGCGGCCATCTGCTGCTCGAGAACGAGAACCCGCTGCGCGACGGCGCGCGTCCACGCCACCGTCGGCAGCACAATCCCGAGCATCAGCACGGAAACGAGCCCCGACCACTCCTGCAACCAGCCCAAGTCACCACCTCAACCGCAACGTGACGGCGCGAGGTTTCGCACGCGCGCGATCGCGCTCGAAGGTACCGCCGCGGGGTCCGATGCGACGCTACAGCTGGTCCAGGAAGTCGAGCTGCAGGTCGCGGAGCGAGGCCTTCGGCTGCTCCCGTGGACCCTGACTGAAGTCGGGGCGCGGCATGCCGGCGATGTACCGCAAGGTCGTGTTCCGCCCGAGGATGAGCGCCCGGCAGATGCGGGTCACCGACCAGCCGCGCGCGCGGAGCCGCCGCGCCTTGTGGTAGAGCCGCGTCGGGCGCGCGATCGGGATCGTGATGGCCGGGTCCGGATAGCGAAGCACGAGGTGCTTGGCCACCGCGGCCGCGCCGCGCCCGCCGAGGACCTCGACGATGCGATCGCGCGGCCTCGGGTGCTCCGGAATCGAGAGCCGGCCACCGCCGCACTCCTCGGCGAGCTTGAGAACGCGGTCATAAGCCCGTGCGTCGCCGGCCTCTTCGAGGATCAGGCGGATCTCCTCGAGCAGCGGCGGCAGCGGCGGCGGCTCAGCCTCGGCCATCGGCCTGCTCCCCGCGCTCCTGCGCCACCTGCAGGTGATGCATGATCGTCGTGTGGTCGCGCCCCAACGCGCGGCCGATCCTGGCAACGCCCCAGCCGTGCCGCTTGTGCAGGATAACGATGGCCCGGCGCCGGACCTCGACCACCTCTGGGAGCTTCGAGCGCATCTTCAACGTACGGACGTTGCAGCCGAGCTCGCGCGCCACGGCCTCGAGCTTCGCCGTCACGAAGGGCAGCGTGCCCACGTCGGCCGTCACTATCCGCCCTCCGCCTGCCGGAGCCAGCGGCCGAGGCGCTCCATCGCCAGGTCCGCCTGTCGTTCGTCGAGTGCCGGCCGCGACCGCACCCGGAACGCCCCCTCGACCCAGGAATCGAGCGCCTCCTCGGAAGCGATCCGCACGGCACCGGCCGCATGCAGCCGGCGCCACAGATGCAGGATCGCCTCGAGCTTGGTCGCGTGCCCCGGCGCGAGCGGCCGGCCGTCCGCCCGCCTGGCCTGCAACTGCTTGACGACCCGCGCCGGCACGTCCGGGTCGAACCCGGTTCGCTTGAGGATCTGCTTGATCGCGTCGATCACCTTCGACGCATCGGCCGTCCCGAATCGCGGCGCCCGCGCGCTGTCGGTGTGCGCCTGCAGCCATTCGATCCGATCGACGCCCGTCTGCCGCCTGGCGAAGTCCTCCAGCGCTTGGTGGCTCTTGTTCTCGACCGTGCCGAGCCAGTAGGCGGTGATCCAGAGCGCCTGAGCTTTCCGCGCATAGGCGTTCGTGTACCGCCGCCCGCCGCCCTCGCGCGGCGGCGCCCGGCGCGCCAGCTCGCCGATGAGCCTGCTCCGTTCGCCGCTCCTGAGCTCCTTTAGCGAGGTCGTGCGCCCTTCGCTCACGCGGCCGACCAGGTCGCGATAGCCGTCCTCGTCGAGGCCGCAGGCCCGCCTGAGCCCGTGCACCTTGCGAACGTCATGGAGGTAGCACGCATCCACCATCACCAGCCTCCTCGTGTCGGCCGCGCCGGCACCCCGCTCGGGTCCTCCTGCGGCGGTGGCTTGATGACCTGCACCGGCGCCGTGACGAACTCGCCGTCGATCTCGATCGTCTTGACGACCGTCTCGACCTCGCGCCCGCCACTTGCGCCGGGCCTCCGGGCGAGCCCCAGGACGATGCCACTGTCCGGCGCAGGCTCCCTGGCGACCCACCCTTCGCGCTCGAGCAGCCCGAGCTTCGCGAGCCCCGTCAGGCGCGCCATGCCGGATTGCTGCACGATCCACATCGGCCGCGCCGGCATCAGCCCCTCGTCGTGGAGCTGGACGAGCTTGTGGAGCAGCCGCGTCGATGCGACGTCGAGCCCCGGCAAGGCCTCCATCCGCGGCAGCTCGAAGACGCGCGCTTGCTTCGCCGGCGGCGCTGCCGGCGTTGACGTGGTGCGCTTTGCCGGAGCGCTTGAGGGCGCCCGCTTGGGACGCTGGCGGGACTCGCCGACCCCCTCTCGGCGGGTGAGCGCCTGCTCGATCGCCTCGGCCGGCTCCAAACCTTCCCGCCGAGCCTTGCGAATGTCCGCCCAGGACAGGCCGAGCGCCTCCAGCGCTTCGGTCACCGACTCATACCGCACGCCACGCACCGCGACCGGCAGCCGGCGCCCTCCCACCTCCGTGGGCGGCTTCTCCGGAGCGTTTACGGGCGCTCGGAACGGCGCGCACCCGCGGGCGACGACCGCCTCGACCACCGGTGCCGCGTGAAACGGCGGGGGTGCCTCCTGAGCAACCGGCGGCTCAGCCACGGACGCCCCCCCCCGGTGCCACGCCGGCGGCCTCGAGCACGCGCTGCGCTCGCCCGATCCGGCCGCCCCGCGTGCGCGCGGGCGGCCAGCGGTCGATCTCGTCGACCAGCAGCGCCGCCAGCCCGTAGAGCCCGCTCACTCGCCTGGCTCCGTCTGCGCCCCGGCTTCGATCGCCTCGCGGCAGCACGCATCGAGAGTGCCGCGCAGCGTCGCCCGGCGATAGCTTTCGGGGACCCAGCCCGGCCCGCTCAGCCAGAGCTGCAGGTGGAACGCGAACAGCCGAAAGGCCTGGATGTTGACGAGCGTCGCGTGCCCTCCGCAGAACGGCATCCCGTCGCCGACGATCGGCGCCGCGCACCCCGGCGCCAGGCACTCCGTCCGCGCCCGAGAAGCGCTCATAAGAGCCGCTCCCCGACGAGCCCCTCATACTCGCGCAGGCTCTCGGCCACCGCCTCCATCGCGGCGATCTCTTGGCGCGCCGTCTCCGCCCGCATGGCCCAACGCATGACGCGCCGCGGATAGACCCGCTTGCGCATCCGGATCTCGCGCTCGACGCACCTGATCTGCTCGGCGACGGGGATCATGCGCCCGTCTCCGCCTTGTCCTTCGCGTCGTCGAGGAGGGCCGTCACGATCTTGTCGACCTCCGAATCCTCGGGCGCGACGACGGTCTCGTTCTTCCCCTCGCGGACCTTGAGCCCCAGGCGGGTCAGGTCCTTGGCAGGCAGCCGGATCAGGGCGGTCTTGTTGGGCGCCTCGGTGACCTTCACGAGGGCGTTGAAGCGGTCTTTGAAGAGCTTTCGAACCTGCTTCACGACCCCGTCGGGGTCGGCGATCGGCAGCGACTGACGCCCCTTGGCGAAGCCGACCTTGATCTGGTGGAGCACGCGCGTCTTGGGTCGCTTGAAGACCTCAGGTGCGGCCTCGATCTCGGCCTTCAGCTCGGCCTTCTTCGCCTTCGCTTCCGCAACCAGCTCGCGGAGCCGCTTCATCCGCTGGCGCTTCGCCGTTTCGATCACATGCTGGAGGTCGTCGATCTCGGCCTTCAGCTCCTTGCGCGCCTCCGAAAATGCGAGGGCACGCGCCTCGATCGTTGCGAGGTCGCTCATTTCGTCCTCCGATGCGGGCACGATGGGCAGGTCCGGAAGAGCCGGACCTTCACCGAATTGCTGGAAGCAGCCTGGAACGAGCGCGCCTGGTGGCCCCGGCACGCGACCGTCGAGATCTCGCCGAGGACCGGGCACTCCACCGAAAGCCCGAGAAAGGCGCCGCGCACGGCGCGCTCGACGGCCGCCATGTCGCCCCGATAGTCGTTGCCGACGACCTGGTTGACGACCGCGGCCGAGTAGCCGATGCGCAGGCCGACCTTGCCCTGGCTTTCGCCGTCGCAGGCCCTGGCGAGCGCCTCCACCCAATCGGGCAGTCGGTCGCCCCAAGCCGCTCGCGCGCGGGCTACCTGCCGACCCTCAGCCACGGGGCACCCCCTGATAGGCGATGGCACCCTCGTTCGGCTCGTAGAGCGACCCGGTGCGGCCCCATTCGGGCGCCTGCGGCCCCGGTCGCTCGACGCCCCGAAACCGTACGATGACGGATCTCGCGCGCTCGGGGTGTTCCCGCTCGACCTCGACGAACCCGCCCTTTGCCCACCAGGAAAGCGCGGTCCCGACGTCTTTGCGCGTGACCGGCTCCGGAGCTTCGGCACAAGCCGCCAGCAGCTCCTCGACGGAGCCGGCCTTGAGAATCCAGAGCGCTCGCCAGATCGCTTCGGTCTTCTGCCACCGCGGCTGCGGCTTGCCGTCCCTGGTGAGCCGCGGCCGCACCACACCGGGGTCGCGAATCAAGAGGTAGGGCCGCTTGCGCGCCGCGACCCGGCTCACCGCAGTAACGAACCCGCCCCGCTCCAGGGCCAGCACAAAGTCGCGCGCGACCTGCTCGTCCGCCTCCGCCTCGGCGGCCACCGACCGCACGGTCCAAGGCCAGTCCGGCGCCTCCGCGTGGCGTCGGCGGATCGCCACCCACACGCCGTCGAGCTGGGCTAGGCCCACCCGCCGCGCCGCGATCGCCTTCCGCCGACCCCTCATGGCCGACGCAGCTCCGGGGAGCGACCGTCCAAGATCGGCCAATCACGCACCGCGTTGAAGTCGACCGCGTCCAAGCCCCGCTCGGCGGCAATGCCGGACCAAGTATCAAGGGTGGTCGACAGGCGGCGTGTCAGACCCGATACACGCGCAACCAAGTGCTCCAACGCGTCGTCGGCAAGCGTCAGTCCGGGCGCGTAGACCTCCGCCAGTGCGCGGGCGTCGTTCAGGTCTGCCCGCGGCGCGAGCACGAACTGCAGGATGCGGCCGTGGAAGGTCTCGTAGCGCTCGAGCCGCTTCGGCAGCAGCTCTTCACCGATGATCAACATCGGCGCGCCGCTCGCCTTGTAGATGCCGCGCACCAGCTCCACGAGCGACTTCTTCTCGGCGAACGTGTCGAAGTCGTCCCAGATGACGCCCTTGCCGGAGCGGGCGAGCTGCTCGGCACAGCGCTCGGCAATGACGGGCAACGTGCCGTCGCCGCCAACCGACAATTCGTAGGCGAGCTTCTGAACGGTGTGCTTCTGGCTCCAATAGGGCTGGCACTCCAGGAAGGCACAGTCGAACCGCGCGGCGAGCGCCGCGGCCGCCGTGGTCTTGCCGAGCCCCGCGAAGCCGGAGAGGCAGACGATGCCGGGCAGCTCCTCGCGCCGTGACCGCGCCCGCTCCAGCGCCTGTGCGCAGCGCGCGACGACGCCGATCGGCGCAAAACCCTTGTGATGCCCGTGAGGGCTGTCCATGCTCGCTCTCCGTCGTCTCCGTGGCGACAAAAGCGACCGGACGCGGACAGGCGTCCGGTCGCACCTATCCCGCGCGCCTCCTCGCGGTGCTGGTCTCGATGAGGTCCATGAGCGCCGCGCCGCCGAAGCGGTGCGCGCGGTCGTAGAAGGCCGGGCTCTCGCGATAGTCGCGGTGCCAGCGGGCCACCCGCTCCGGCACCTCGCGGCCTTCGGCGACGGCCGCATCCACCGCCTGCCAGGCCGCATGCCGCGCCTCGTCCGACGCGTCCGCCGACGGGATCGCCAGCTCGCCCGACGCCGGCAGCGCCTCTGCGCTCAAGGATGCGCCGCCAGCCTGCGCCGGTAGCGCCCCGGAGAGCTCGGCCTCCAGTTCCGCCATCAGCGCCAGGTCGGCCGCGGTGCGCTCTTCTCGGACGATGGCGAGCGGCGGGCCGCCGTCGCGCTCGGCGATCACGCGATCGCGCTTGTCATCCAGCCGCTTGAGCGCCTCGGTGGCGCGTCTCGCCTCGGCCTGCTCGATCGCCGAGGCCGGGAAGTAGGGCGTGGTGAAGGCGTCCAGCTCGGCCACCGCCAGGAGCGCCCCGTTCGGCTCCGCCCGCACCCACACCCGGCTAGGGTCGTGGATGTCGTAGCCGACGGCCACCGTACGCCCGCCATGCTCTTCGAGGTCCCGGCTGAGATAGCGATGGCCGAGAATGGAGACGGCGCCGCGCTTGACGGTGCGTAGCTCGTAGGGCCGGAAGAGGTCTTCCATCTCGCCATCGGCGAGCCGCACGGGTTCCCAGCCGCCCGCCATCGCGCGCTGCCAGGCCTCGTCGGGTGAACAGCCGAGCGCCGAGTGCGGTCGCGCGTTGTACATGGCGACCTGCGCTGCGGCCCATTCCATGAAGCGCTGCCAGGGCGGCAGCGGGGTCGGACCACCCTCTCGAACGGCGTTTCTGGTGGCCTTGAAGACCCGGCTACGGGCCTCCTGATCCATGTCCGCGCCGACGAAGGTCCGCCATTGGCGACCGGAGCGCACCCAAAGGCTCTGGTTGAGCCGCTCGATCAGGCCGCGCGCCTGCGAGCGGTAAGGGAGCGAGCGCTTCGGCGTGACGCCGGCGCGGGCAAGCACCCCCACCGCCTCGTCGCCGAAGTGCTTGTTGACGTAGCCGGTGCCGCCGTCGGTGTAGAGGATCGCCGGCACGGCCGTGCCGATCGCCTGGCGCAGCGCGTCGGCAACCGCCCAGCGGCTTTCGGCGAGCGCCACCGACCAGCCCACGACTCGCCTGGTCGCCACGTCGACCACCGTCGTGATCTCGGGCCTGAACGGCTGCCCGTGTTTCGGGTGGGCGACCTCGAAATCGGCGGTGTGGCCGTCGGCCGTGTAGACCTGGGCCGGCTCCATCCCCTCGGTCGAGCGCGTTACATAGACCTGCAACGCGAGGAGCGCCCGCGGACCCATGCGGCCGCGGCTCTTGGTGACGATGCCGAGATCCCGGAAGGCGCGCGCCGCCTGCGCATAGGAGGGACGGACCGCCACCGGCAACATCTCGACGCACTGCGCGAGGCTCGGTTTCTGCGGCTGCCGGTAGAGCCTGAGCAGCGGCTCCAGCCAGTCGGGCGCCGCGTCGGCTGCCGGCGCCAGCGGCGCCACCGCCACATTGCCCGCCGCGCGGTCGCGCTCCCAGCGCTCCAGCGAGCGCACGCTCACCGCCCGGTGCTTGCCCGCCCGCGCATTGGCCCGTCGCGCGGCCTCCTGCAGCGCGATCGGTGCCCGGCCGTCGTCGATCTCTTCGACCAGCGCCGCCCGCGCCGCCGTCCGCCGGCAGCCCGTCTCGATCACCCGCCGGTCGATCTCGGCGAGCAGCACGAGCCGCGCCTCCATCGCCGAGCGCTGCCAGGCCGCCAGCTCCGTCGCCACCCGCGCCGACCGATCGACGGTCTCCACCACATCGTTGGCGGGCCTCTGCTGACGGGCGGAGCCGTCCACCTCACCACCGCCCGTCACCAGAACCCCGCTCAACTCGGGTATTGAAGCCGCGTGGTACTCCCACCCCCCGCCGCGACCTTGCCGCCGGCGGCGAGGCCACGAGGTGTCCTGTGCGCGTAGCTGGACACCGCGCTCGCTGCCTGGCAGCCCCGGCGCGGCGCGCGCGGCAATCTCGGCAGCGGTGAGCCATGGCGCCATCGACTAGGTCGCCGGCTCGAAGTCGTTGGCTTCCCACACCTCGACGAGGCCGGTCGAGGCACCGTCCTTGGCGACAAAAGAGACGTAGATCTCGCCCTGCGCCCGCGGGAACCAGTAGACCGCGGCGGCCGAGAGCGGCGGCGAATCGGCGTCGGCCTCGACCGCGACGTCGCCAGCGCGCATCCGTGCGTCGATCGATGGCTGCACGAAGTAGCTCTTGCCCGTGAGCGGCAGGAGCGTCCGCGCCGCGCCGCCGCCCGCGGGAATGGTGACGCGCTCCAGGCTGTCCCAGTCCCAATGCGCCGGGCCGACCGGAGCACCGCTAATGGAGCTAAGGAACCGCCGCTTCCCCATGGTCAGGCACCGCCGCTCATTGCAAACGCCTCGGCGCTGGCACGCTGCAATGTGCGACCACCACGACGTCGAGCCGTTGCCAGTACCGAGAGATCGCGGATCGCGACGGCGCTCTAGCCGTGCCGAACAGCAGCGTCGCCTCGCGGACCGCCTGGTCGAGCGTCGTTTGCCGGTAGGTGTCGGTGAGGAACGTCCGCACCTGCAGATCACCCCACCAGCTTGGTCGCCGGCCGCTGTCCCAGACGGGCAGTTGCGCGACGAGCTCGGCAAGGCCGCCGCCCTTACTGCGCTCGCGCAGGTCCAAACCCCGCCCGATCTGCCGGTTGCGGCGGTCGAACGCTTCGAACCTGTCGTTCGGATCGGCACGTCGGCGGCGTTCAAGCCGCTGGACCACCAGGTCCGCGATACGGCTCACTTCCCCGTCGGTGAGCCCGCGAGGGGCTTCCTTGTCGATGAACCGCCGCGCCAGCGTGTGCGCGCACTCCGTCTGATAGGCGATGAGCTTGGGCCGCAGTTCGGGCGCGACGCGGTTGGTGTCGATGGTAGAGAGGAAGTGCGGAAGGAGCCGAAGACAGAGGCAGAGCGCCTTCTGCGCGCCGCCGGCCGAAGGTATATGCATGACACATACACCTTGCGAGAGCACCGGGTCGCGTCGCACCCGCTGCTGCTGCCCCGCCCAACTCAGCCCCAGCGCGCTGGCGACCGGCTTGAGCGGCACGAACTGACGCTCGCCTTGATCGACGACGAACAGCGTGTCGCCCTGAAACTCGACCGCCGTGAGCGCGCCACCGCTCATCGCGCGGTCTCCGGCTGCAACCTTGGTTGATGGCGGCGCCGATTTTGGTTTCGTTTCAACCTTATTTGCGTACCGTTGCGCCGAGGGCGGCCGCGCTTCGCGATGCGAGCACCTTGCTCGTCGTACCGATGAGGCCAAAGCGCATGCAGACTAACACCGAGATACTCGGCGATTTTCGCGTCGTACCGGGGGACGGCCTTCGTGAGGGCCATCCCCACCGCATGCCGCGGCAGCCCCAGCTCCCTCGCGACCGCCACGAGGCTGCCACCCTTGCGCTCCAGCGCGGCCTTGATGTCGTAGCGGTCTCTAAGGACCCCGTTACTCAACGCCATCTCCGAACCGACGCCTTTCCGAAGAAAGGGGATGCATGACCGTTTCGGGTACAGAAGACCCGTATAAGGGATGTAATGCAACCCTTAAAAGGTCGTTAACCACCTCAATTCATCATGCCCTCGCGTAAAGACGGTAACGCTACCGGATTCGGTGAGGCGCGTGCCGAGTGGGGAGACCTCCGGGAGGAGCAACAGGTGGCGGCCGTCACCGGGTTCAGTGACCGTTTGCGGCAGATCATCGGCGCGGAGCCAATCGCGTCTTTCGCTCGCCGTGTCGGCGAGCGCGGCTCGCTGATTAGCAAGTACCTAGACGGCGTTGAGCCTGGCATTAGCCGCGCATCGAAAATCGCCGAAGCTGCGGGCGTCTCGCTGGATTGGCTGATCCGCGGCGACGACACGCTCGCCGCGACGCCCGCCGCGGACTTCGCTACCAGAATCGCCACTAAGCCAGACACGGTGATGGTCGAGCCGCCACGACTCGTCACCAAGCGCCTCTCGGACGGCCTCTCATCCTTTGTCGGCCACCCAATGCGCGACCGCCTGGCCCTGAGGGCGGACTACGCCCTCGATCTTGTCGGAAGCGAGAGCCGCGGGGCGAGGGCGACCCCGGACGCCTTGGAAACCTTGGCGCTCTTCGAAGTGGTTGGGGAGGACATGGCGCCGACCCTGAACTCCGGGGACTACGCGCTCGTGGACCTCTCAGGCTACGCTTTGGAGCCCCTTAGGGCCCATGGCGCTCGCGAGCGTGATCGACCGATCGACGGTGGGTTCATCTACGTCGTGAACTTCGGCGTCGCGCGGCGACCACCGGCGCTACATCGCCTTAATTGGACGCAGGCCGGCACGCTCAGGTTGACGAGTGACCACCCCAGCGTCGCAGACATCGACCTCGACGAAGAGCAAACCGAGAAGCTCGAGATCCTCGGCCGAGTGATTTGGCGCTGCGGCCCACCCTAGACGGCCCGAAAGACGCAGGCGCGGCCTGGTTCAACGGCTTAACAAGAACTCCGAATCGACCGCCGAACTCCGAATCGATTCGGAGTTCTCGTTCGGACTTTCCATTTTGTGACATCGCGTTAATCTGAAACGTGTGCAATTTCAGCGACTTAGTCTGACCCCGGTCTCGCACGGCCGATTTCATCCACAGGGAACCTGAACGGGGCTCCGGGTTGTGGACGGCGCTGCCGAGCGCGGCCTAAGTCGTTGAGCGGCAAGGCCGGCATCCCGTTCGATCCCGGTTCATCCCGCCTGATCCCGCCGCCAAACCTCCCCGCCAAACCGCCCGGTACATGACAGCTTGGACCGACAGGCAGCAGACCCTTTGGTCTTCCGATTGCAAAAACGAACCCAAATCGTCGATTTCCGCATTTGTCTCAATGGGTTACGGGCGGATTGTCAGTTTCGCAAGGGCGCGAATTACCTTGTCGACCGCGCCGTGGTGGCGCCCGTAGGCTGATGGCCCACGCACGAAGGAGCCTCTACCCATGCCCCTGATCCAGGTTTCGATGGCCACCGGACGGACGCCCGAGCAGAAGGAGCGGGCGGCGCAGGCGATGACGCAGGCGCTCGTCGAGCATTGCGGCGCGGTCGCCGAGCACGTCTACGTCGTCTTCACCGACGTGGCGCCGACCGACTGGGTGGTGGGCGGCGTCAGCGTCGCCGAGCGCAAGCGTCGGCGGGGCGAGACGGTCGACGTCTGAGGCGAGGACGGTCCGGCCCAGGTGCCTCAGTCGATGACGGCCTGATGCACGAGCTGCTTCACGAGCCGGCGGAAATAGGCGCGCTCCGGGCTCGGCGCCTGGCTCATGAAGACCACCGCGACGTCGAGTTCGGGGTCGGCCCAGAAGTAGGTGCCACCATAGCCGGCCCACATGAACTCGCCTTCACTGCCCGGCACGCCGGCGATGCCGTCGTCCTCGCGCACGGCGAAGCCGAGGCCGAAGGTATAGCCGGGCGTGCCCAGGAGCAGCTCGCCAGGCGAGACCACGGACGCGATCCGCTCGCCCAGATGGTCCGACGTCATGAGCTGGACGGTCGTTGGGCTGAGAATGCGAACGCCGTCCAGCTCCCCGCCGTTGAGCAGCATCTGGGTGAAGCGCAGATAGTCGCTCGCGGTCGAGACCGCGCCCGCACCGCCCGAAGCGTTGCCGGGCGGCGCGGAGACGTCGAGCATGACGTTGTCTTGGCCGCTCGCGGGGTCCGTGGCGAAGGGTTCCGCCAGACGGTCCAGCTCCTCCTCAGGCACGTGGAACGCCGTGTCGTCCATGCCGAGCGGCTCGAACAGGCGCTCGGCGAGAAAGTCTTCGAGGCGTTGGCCGGACGCCGCCTCGACCACTCGCCCGAGCACGTCGCTGGAGAGGCCGTACTCCCAGACGGTTCCCGGCTGCTGCACGAGCGGCACGGCGGCGAGCATGGCGACCTGCTCTTCGGGCGTCGGGCCGCGGCTGTCGAACGGAATGACCCCGGGCTGGTAGGCCCCGGCCGCTGCGTAGCCCTCGTCGACGAACTCGTTCTGGGTGATCTCCCCGTAGGTGAGGCCCGACGTGTGGCGCAGGAGATCTTGCACCGTCATCGGTCGCGCTGCCGGATCCTCGCTGTAGGCCATCCGCCCGAAGTCGCCCATTTCCATCACGCTCACGGTCGCATCCGCGAAAGCGGGGAGATGCTTCGACACGGGGTCGGTGAGCTGAAGAAGCCCCTCCTCGACGAGGATCATCGCCGCCACGGACACGAGCGGCTTGGTCATCGAGTAGATGCGGAAGACGGCGTCCTCCGGCATGGCGGCGTTGCCGTCCGGATCGAGCCTCCCGAAGGTCGCGCTGTGGGCGAGCTGGCCATCCCGCGCGACCAGCACGACGGCACCGGGTAGCTGTTCGTCGTCGATCGCCCGCTGCAGGGCCACGTCCAGCCGGTCGAGGCGCGCCGGATCGAAGCCCACCTTGCTGGGATCGACCGTGGGCAGCGCTTCGCCCAGCACCGCGGTGCTGGTGAGCAGCATGAGCGATGTGCCGAGGACGACGGCGCCGCACCGACGACCGTCTGCGAAGAAGTCGCGCATAGGTTCCTCCCTGAGTGGCGGCTCTCGTCCGCCGCACCCACCAGGGTAGTCGAAGGCGACGGTTGGTGAAACTTCCGGTGTCCGCAAAGGCCGGTCAGAACCTGAGCGATTGCAGACCGACGAGGCGCTGTACGATGACGAGGACTGCCACCGTGACGAGGATGCTGACGGTCGAGACAGCGGCTGCCGTCGGGTCGAAGTCCCAGCGCACATAGTCGAAGAGCTGGATCGGCAGGGTTGCCGTGCCGATGCCCTTGAGCAGGAGCGAGATGTTGAAGAGGTCGAAGGAGATGATGAACGCTAGAAGCGCGCCAGAGATGATGCCCGGCTTGATGATCGGGAGCGTGATGCGCCGGAAGGTGACGTAGCGGTCGGCACCCAGCGACCGTGCTGCCTCCTCGAGCGAGCGATCGAAGTTGTGCAAGGCTGCCGAGATCGACAGGAAGACGAAGGGCAGCGTCACCAGCACATGGCCGATCAACAGGCCCCAGAACGAGTTGCGAAAGCCCACACTTGTCCCTGCCCAGTCGAAGACGTCCTCAATGTTGTAATAGAAGAAGAGGAGCGCGATCGCGGTGAGGATCTCGGGCAGGAGCAGCGGCAAGAGCACCAGCAGGCGGATCTGCTCGCGCAGCCGGCCGGCGAAACGGACCGTGTAGAGGGCGATGCCGGTGCCGAGCACGGTCGCGAACAGCGTGCAGAGGGCTGCGAGCTGGAGCGAGTAGAAGAGCGAGCCCATGAAGGCGTCGCTGTCGAAGAACTTGGCGTACCAGCGGATCGAGAAGCCCTCGGGCGGGAAGGTGAGGTAGTTGCCCGAGTTGAACGAGGCGACGACGACGATGACGAGCGGCGTCAAGAGGAAGGCGTACACGAGGACGACGAAGCCGCCATAGGCCGCGTGGCCGAGCCGCGACCGTACCCGCATCAGCCCGTCACCCCGCGGATCAGCCGGTTGGTGAGCACCAGGTAGAGCCAGACCACGACAGTGCCGGCGATCGCCAGGACGAAGGCGAGCGCTGCGCCGAAGGGCCAGAGCATCGCGTCAAGGAGTTGCTGGACCACGAGCGTCGGCATCAAGACGACGTTGAAGCCGCCGAGCAGCACCGGGATCACGTAAGAGCTGATCGTGAGCACGAAGACCAGGATCGAGCCCGCCTGAATGCCCGGCACGGCCAGTGGCAGGACAGTGCGGCGGATGGCGGTGAGCCTGGAGGCGCCAAGCGATCTAGCCGCTTCTTCGAGCCGTGGGTCGATCGACTGGATGGCAGCGGTGATCGGCAGGATCATGAACGGCAGGAAGATGTGGACGAGGCCGATCGTGACGCCGACCCAGTTGTACATCAGCGGAATGTACGTCTCGATCCAGCCGAGCTGGCGGAGGCTCGAATTGATCAGCCCTTCGTTGTTGGCAAGGATGATGATCCAGCCGTAGCAGCGCACCACCACGCCCACGAGCAGGGGCGAGAGGACAAAGGCGTAGAGCAGCGCCGACCAGCGCGAGCGGCTGCGCGCGAGGTGGTAGGCCAGGGGAAAACCGAGCACCAGGCAGATGAGCGTGGTGACGAAGCCGAGGCTCAAGGTCTCCCAGAGGATCTTCAGATAGTAGAGGTCCTCGTCGCCTAGCACGTCCACGTAGTTGGCGATGGTGAAGCCGGGCGCGAAGACGTTGCTCGTCGACGGCGTGCGGAAGCTCATCACCACCATGTTGAGGTAAGGCAGGACGAGGAAGGCGGTGAGCAGGCCGAGCGCCGGGGCCGCGAGGAGCCAAGCGCCCGCGCGTGCAGGCCGGGTGGCGGTGCTCACCGGGCGACGAGCCAGGTGCGGTCGGCGGCGAAATGCCCGACCAGCTCGGCACCGACCTCGGCCGCGAGCCAGGGCGGCGCCACGAGCGACATGAGCTCGCCGTCCTCGGTGCGCAGCCGGCAGGCGAGCTGGTTCCCCAGGAAGTAGCGCTCCTCGAGACGGCCCCGGAACGTGTTGTCGCCGCCGGCGTCGTCGGTGACCGCGACCGCCTCGGGCCTGAGGACGAGGTCGAACTTGGCGCCGGGCGGGGTCTCACCGCTAAAGCGCGCGCGCATGGGCCCCAGCGGGGTCGTCAGGCGGACATGGTCCGGGTCCTCGCGCGCCACCACCTCGGCGGCGACGAAGTTGGACTGGCCGATGAAGCTCGCCACCCGTCGGGTCGCTGGGCGGTTGTAGATCTCCTGCGGCGGACCGATCTGGTCGGCGACACCCTCGAACATGACGACGATGCGGTCCGACATCACCATCGCCTCGCCCTGGTCGTGGGTGACGTAGACGGTGGTGATACCCACCTCCTGCTGCAGGCCACGGATGAAGAAGCGCATCTCCTCCCTGAGCTTGGCGTCGAGGTTGGCGAGCGGCTCGTCGAGCAGGAGGATCGCGGGTTCGATGACGATGGCCCGGGCGAGCGCCACACGCTGCTGCTGGCCGCCCGAGAGCTGCCGCGGGTAGCGATGGCCGAAGTCGCCTAGCTGTACGACCTCGAGCGCGCGCCGCGTGCGGCGCTCGATCTCGGCCGACGCGACCCCCCGCATCTCCAGCCCGAACGCGAGATTCTCGCGCACCGTCATGTGCGGAAAGAGGGCGTAGTTCTGGAACACCATGCCGATGTTCCGCTCCTCGGGAAACCGATCGACGACATCGACGCCGTCGAAGGCGATCCGGCCGGAGGTCGGCTCCTCGAAGCCGGCGATGCAGCGGAGCGTCGTCGTCTTGCCGCAACCGCTGGGGCCCAACAGCGAGACGAACTCGTGATCGCCGATCTCGAGGTCGAGCGCATCGACCGCGAGGGTGTCGTCGAAGCGCTTGGTCAGCCGCTCGATGGCGACGCGGGTCATCGGCCTGAGCCGAAGCCCGGCGTCAGCGCATTGCCTTGTTCCAGGCTTCGATCACCTCGTCGCGCTTCGCGTTCGCGGCCTGCCAGTCCCAGAGGACGATATCATCCATGCGCTCGCCCCAGATCGGCACCAAGTCCTCGAGGTCGGCTGGCACCGTGACGTCCTTGTTGACCGGCGCCCAGTAGTACTGGCGGACCCACTTCTCTTGGACCTCGGGGCTGAGGATGTAGTTGATCCACTCATGCGCCAGCTCCTTGCTCTCGCTGGCCTTGAGCAGGTTGAACACCTGCTCGAACATGAACATGCCTTCTGTCGGCGCGACGATCTCCACCGGCACGCCCTGGGTCTTCAGGCGCGCTGCGGCGGCGAAGTCGATCGGCCCGACGATGACCTCGCCGCGGGTCAGCATGGTCTCCATGGTCCCCGAGAAGTCGACCTGCTGAAACGGCTTCAGCTCGGCGATCTTCTCGATCGCCTGCTCGGTCTCGTACTCGGAGCCGAAGAAGACCTTGGCCGTCATCAAGAGTGTCATGTAGCCGGCTGAGTTGGTGATCGTGTAGAGCCCGGTCTTGCCGCGAAACTCGGGATTGCTCCAGAGATCGGCCCAGCTCTCCGGCGGGGTCTCCACCAGATCGGTGCGATAGGCGATGCCGATCGGCGAGAGCGTGCCGATCACCCCATTGTCGTCGGGCAGCCGCGAGATCGGCCAGAGGTCCTCGATATTGGGCACCATCGTCGCGTCGATCGGCTCGAAAAAACCCTCCTCGCGCTCGATGCTTGCCCAGGTCTCGTTCGTCATCAGCACGTCATAGGGCGCGTCCTCGACGCCGGCAGCGCGGAGGTTGGCGAGCCAGCCCTTGCCGAGGCCCACGTCGAGGGTCACGTCGGCACCGGTCATCTCGACGAAGGGCGGCAGGATCTCGGCGCGCATGAACTCCTCGAAGCTGCCGCCGTAGGAGTTGACGACCAAGGAGCTCTGGGCACGCGCGACATCGGCCACGCCGGTGAGACCGAGCGCGGCGGCGAACAGGCATCCGGCAGCGAAGTCACGGCGTGTCGATCTCTGGTCCATCCCTCTACCCCGTGCAGCATTGTTGGCTAGCGGCGACCCATTGTGCGTTCGCCCTCGAGCGGTGATAGCATAGCGGTCTTGCCTGACAACTGCGGCAGCCACGGGCTGCCAAGCGCGAGGCCGGCATGCCGGAAACCGCATCTTTTCGACTTGGCGTCGACATCGGCGGCACCTTCACCGACTTCGTCCTCGTCGACGACATGCGCGGAACGGTGCATCTCCACAAATGCCTGACGACGCCAGACGACCCATCGGTTGCAGCGCTCGAGGGGATCAGTGCGATCACCGCTGCCGCGGGCGTCACCGCCCGTCAGGTGGCGGAACTCGTGCACGGCACGACGCTCGTCACCAACGCGATCATCGAGCGCCGCGGCACGCCGCTCGGCCTCATCACCACGCGCGGCTTTCGCGACCTGCTCGAGATCGGTACTGAGCAGCGCTACGACATCTACGATCTGTTCCTGCGCTTCCCGGAGCCTTTGGTCCCCAGACACCGCCGGCTCGAGGTCACCGAGCGCCTGTCGCGCGACGGCGAGGTGATCGAGCCCCTCGATGAAGCCGAGCTGCGCACCGCTACCGACGCGCTGATCGAGGGTGGTGCCCAGGCGGTCGCCATCTGCTTCCTGCACGCTTATCGCGATCCACGTCACGAACGGCGCGCGGCCGAGCTCATCGCCGGCTGGTATCCGGAACTCGCCCTGTCGCTTTCCTCCGAAGTCGTGCCAGAGCTCTGGGAGTACCAACGCTGCGTCACGACCTGCGCCAATGCCTACGTGCAGCCGCTGGTCGCCACGTACCTCGAGCGCCTCGAACATGGGCTCGGCGCCCTGGGCTTCGCCGGCCGCTTCCGGCTGATGCACTCCGGCGGCGGCCTACTCGAGCCGGAGACGGCGCGACGCTTCCCCATCCGTCTGCTCGAGTCCGGACCGGCCGGGGGCGGCCTCGCCGCCGCCTTCTTCGGCGCACGCATCGGGCTCGGTGAGGTGATCGCCTTCGACATGGGCGGCACGACCGCCAAGGCGTGCCTGATCGAGCACGGCGAGCCCGACATCGCGCCGATGATGGAAGCTGCCCGGGTGCATCGCTTCAAGCGCGGCTCCGGCTTGCCGATCAAGGCGCCCGTGATCGACATGATCGAGATCGGCGCGGGCGGCGGGTCGATCGCTGCCGTGGACGAGGTCGGGCTCTTGCGGGTCGGACCACGTTCTGCGGGCGCGGCGCCGGGACCGGCATGCTACGGGATGGGCGGCACCGAGCCCACGGTGACCGACGCTAACGTCGTGCTGGGCTACTACGATCCTGCGTTCTTCTTGGGCGGCCGGATGCGCCTGGATGCCGACGCCGCGCGGCGCGCGCTGGAGCGCGTCGCCGGACCGCTTGGGCTCACGGTGACCGAGGCGGCGCTCGGCATCCACCGGCTCGTGACCGAGGCGATGGCATCGGCCACGCGCGTGCACCTGGTCGAGCGCGGCCGCGACCCTCGCCAACACGCGCTGGTCGGCTTCGGCGGCGCGGGCCCCGCGCACGGGGTCGAGGTGGCGCGGCTGCTAGGGGCCAGCACCGTGCTCATCCCGCCCGCTTCAGGCGCCGCCTCGGCGCTCGGCTTTCTGACCGCACCTCTAACGTTCGAGCAAGTCCGCTCGCAGCCCACGGTCCTCTCCGCCACAAGCGACTTCCATGAGATCACGTTGATCCTAGAGGAGCTCGAAGCCGAAGCCCGGGCGCCGCTTCTGGAGGCCGGCCTCACGCCTGAGGAGATCGAAGTCAGCCGGTTTGCCGACATGCGTCTGAAGGGCCAGCTTCACGAGCTCGAAGTACCCTGGCCGAGCGGGCCGATCGACGAGCGGGCCCTAGCTGGCATCCTGGCCGACTTCGAGAGCGCGTACACGCAGCGCTACACCGCCTTCTACGAGGGCGCGCAGCCGGAGGTGATCACCTACCGGGTGCGGTGCCGTGGCCCGCGGCCTAGCTTGACGTTGGCCGACGCGCCCTCCGGCGCTGCCGCAGAGGTCGCGCGCAAGGGCTCGCGTCGCGTCTGGTTCAGCGAGGCGCCGGTCGAAGCCGCGGTCTACGACCGCTACGCGCTTCCCGCAGGCAGCGTGGTCCATGGCCCTGCTATCATCGAGGAGCTTGAGGCAACGACGCTGCTCCCGCCCGGCGATCGGCTCTCGGTCGATCGCGCCGGCAACCTCGTCATCGAGGTCCGACGGGCGTCCGAGCCGGCGACGCTGGTGCATCCGGAAACGCCCGTCGCCGAGGCGCGTGCCGCCATCGAGGCGAGCCCGATCACGCTGGAGATCATGTGGAGCCGGCTCGTCAATGTGGTCGAGGAGATGTGGCTCACGATCTGCCGCACCTCGTTCTCGTTGATCATCTCGGAGGCACAAGACTTCGCCTGCGAGCTGCTCGATCCGGACGGCGAGACACTGGCGCACTCGCCGCGGTCGATGCCGGTCTTCAACCTGGCGATGCCGCGGGCGGTGAAGGCGCTGCTCGAGCACTTCCCGCCGGAGACGCTCGAGCCCGGCGATGTGCTCACGACCAATGATCCCTGGCTCTGCGCCGGCCATTTGTTCGACATTGCGGTCATCACACCCGTCTTCCGTGATGGCCGGCTGGTCGCGCTCGTCGGAACGGTCGGCCATGTGAGCGACATCGGCGGCACGAAGGATTCGCTCAGAGCGCGCGAGGTCTTCGAGGAGGGGCTCCTGATCCCGCCGATGAAGCTCTTCAAAGCGGGCGCGCTCAACGAGGACCTCGTGGCGCTGCTCCGGCACAATGTGCGCAACCCGACGCAGGTGCTGGGCGACCTGCATGCGTTCGTCGCCGCCAACCGGCTCGGCGCCGAGCGCCTCCTGCACCTCATGCGCGACTACGGCATGCACGACGTCCGGGCCCTCGCAGCGGTGGTCCAAGACCGCGCGGAGGCGGCGATGCGTGCTGCGATCCGCAAGCTCGAGAACGGCGTCTTCCAGGCGGAGGTGACCTGCAACCCCGATGGCGAGAAGCTGACGCTGCCGCTGACCGTGCGCGTCGAGGACGAGCGCATCACCTTGGATTTCGACGGAGCGCCAGGTGAGATCGGGCAAGGCGGCTTCAACTGCACACTCAACTACACCGCGGCGCACGCGACCTACCCGCTCAAGTGCATGCTGACCCCAGAGGTCCGCGGCAATGCCGGCTGCTATCGCGCGTTCGAGGTGAGCGTGCCTGAGGGCTCGGTGCTCAACTGCGCGAAGCCCATGGCCGTGAACCTGCGCACGCGGGTCGGCTGGTACCTGGCGCCGCTGGTCTTCAAGGCCCTCGCGGAGGCGGCACCTGAGAAGGTGCAGGCGCACACGGGCCTGCCCGTCGCGATCAATATCTATGGTCGTGACGCCCTGGGCCGCATCTACTCGGACCATCTGTTCTCGGGCGGCGGCCAGGGGGCGTCGCATGCGCAGGATGGCCGTGGCGCCTTGCTCTGGCCTACCTCAGCCGCGAACACCTCGATCGAGCTGGTCGAGACGCGCGTGCCGATCCTGGTCCTGGAGAAGGCCTTCATCCCCGACAGCGGTGGTCCCGGCATGCATCGAGGCGGCCTCGGCACGCGCGTGCGGCTGCGGAAGCTCCTCGACGACGGCTTGGCGACCCTGGTGTCGGTCTATCCTGAGGGCGTCGACATCGCGGTGAACGGCCTCTTTGGCGGCAGGCCCGGTGGCGCCTCGCGTGGACGGGTGGTCGCGGCCGACGGTACCATCGAGCGCGACTGCGGCGCCGGCGAGCTGGTGACGCTCAAGACGACGGACCGCGTGGTCGAGCTCGAGATCGGTGGTGGCTCCGGCTACGGCCACCCCGCCGACCGCTCCGCTGATGCTACCGAAGAGGACCGTGCTGCCGGATACGCGACAGCTTGAGGCCTAGTTCTCAGGCGACAGCCTCGGCGATGTCGCCCGCTGCGGCCACCGAGATCAGGCCGAGTTCGCCAGTGACTTTCGCCATGTCCGCTGCCGAGGGCGTCAGCACGAGCGTGGCCCCCACGGCCTGGAGACGGTGCGCGAGTGCGCTGATCGCCGCCGATCGCGTCGGCGAGCGGGCAAGGTCGCGAATGAGGACACAGCGGATCCGACCGGGGAACTCGCCGACGATGCGCGCGTACACCTCGGCGTCCTCCTGGCCGCTGTCGCCCACCAGCACCGCAGGCAGCGCTGGTGCTGCGCGCAGCACCCGACGGATCAGCTCGGCCTTGTGGTTCGGGTCCTTGCGTGCGAAGGGCCGATACCAGCGCACGCCCCACTCGCGGAGGAACAAGACCGCGTCGCGCGGCATGCGCTGGATGCGCAGGAACGCATCGAGCGTCTCGTAGATGGTCCAGGGCGCGCGCGACACGAAGACGACCGGGTTGTGCTCGGCGCCGCCGGCACCCGCATTGAGCGCCCGATAGAAGTCGGCGATGCCCGGCACCGGCAGGCGGTCGTGGGGACCCTTGGCAAAGAGCCGCCAGAGCATCACGAGCCGGTTGGCGACGCCCGTCTCGACCACGGTGTCGTCGATGTCGCTGACGATCAGGCAACGGCTCTCGGGCCGGTGCACGAGCGTGCGTGCCATCACGACGATCTCCGGGTGGTCGACCAATGCGAGGTCGGCGTGGTGCCAACCGCCTTCGGAGAGCGGTTGTGAACTGAGGTCCACGTCCAGCCGGAAATAGCCATCGCGGTCGGTCTCGGTCGCCGCCCGGAGACCATTGATCCGGGCCTCGACGGCCATCCCTGCGACGCCTCTACGGAAGAGCCGGCGGGCGACGTCCAACAGGTCGCGGGTGAACCGATCGCGGGGGCTGAGCGCTCGCGGCTGCCACAGGACGCGGCCCATCAAAAACAGACGATCGCGTGAGCCGAAGCCGCGATAGGGTTGGATCACGAGCTCCCGTTCGCGCCGGCCGCGGCGGACGGGACGGGCGAGCAGCCAGGCGAGCTTGCGCAAGCGGTCCACGACACCGCGACGACGGCGGCGCTGCTCGGAGGCGGCGTGTGGGATGGACTCCATGTCGGCCATGCGCGTCAGCTAGGGCGAAGTTTGGCCCGGCGCCAGCGACATGGCCCCAGCAGCCCCGGCTGTCCAGCCTCCGTTGCCCCGGGAACGGCCCGACGCCGGCTCAGCGCTCGCAATAAGGTGGTAGCGGGAGCCGCTTGCCGTCGGCTGTCTCGAGTGGACCGTAGCGCCCTTTCGAATAGCGTGCGCAGTCCCGCCCAAGCCCGGCCGCTACGAGCTCCGCTGCGATGTCGCGGCCGCCGTCGAGGCTGCAGATGGCGATCAGGCGATCGTAGGAGCGCTCACCGGTGGGCGCGCAGCTCACCTTCTGCCGATCCAGGAGCCGGACCATGAACCGGGTGGCGGCAGCACCGCCCGGCTCGTCCCGCTCGGGCGCGTGCAGGCCCTGGAGCCGCAGCCGCACGCCGTCGATCTCGATGGTATCGCCGTCGACCACGCGGGCGCTGCCGGTCAGCGCGTCGTCGGCCGCCGCCGGTGTCGGCAGCATGAGAAGCACGAAGAGCAAGGAACCGAAGACGGATACCATCCGCTGCTACCCGAGGCCGGCGCAGAGCGACTTCTACTCTAAGCTTATAAAACTCACATGTAAATCTACCTGTAGATGAATCAGCCAGCGACCGTCGGTACCGCTCCCGTGTTCATGCGCCAGACCTGGAAGTTCAACACCGCGGCGATCGTCACCCAGACGAGGTAGGGCACGAGCAACAGCGCCGCGAGCGTCGAGATCGGCCAGAAGAGCACGATGTTGAGCGCCAATGCCGCCCAGAGCACGGTCACCTCGGCGAAGGCGAGCCCGGGCCTCCGCAGGCCGAAAAAGATCGCCGACCAGCCGGCGTTGAGCGCAAGCTGCAGCACGTAGACGAACAGCGGCAGGGCCGCGCCTGCGATCCCGGCCTCACGCCAGACCAGCCAGCCCGAGATCCAGATCATGACGTACAAGGGCGTCCACACGGTCGGGAACACCCAGTCACGCGGCGTCCAGCCAGGTTTGCGAATGCTCCGATACCAGTCATCGGGCTTGAAGACGGCACCGCTTGCAGCGGCGAGGATAACGACGATGGCGAAGCCGCCGAGGCCGATGAGCGAGGTTGTGTCCATGACGTTGGTTCCCGAGCGCAATGTTCCCCGATAGGTGCCACGCTCACGCGGCACGTCCAGGGGCGAGCGGCCGGCCCGGCCACAACCGGCCGCAAAACCTCGCTCAGGCAGCAAATAGCCGGTCGTCGAGGGTAGCGGAACCGGCGACGATCGCCGGCAGAAGGGCTGCGGCCGGCGGCAGGAGCTGTTGAACGAAGAAGGTGGCTGTGAGCCGCTTGCTGGCTGCCAGTCCATGATCCGCCGCCGCGGCTGCGCGCGCACCACGCGTCAGCGTGAAGCCACCGAGGGTCATCGCCATCAACCTCAGATAGGCGGAAGCACCTGCGGCCACCGCGTCGGCATCGGTGCCGTGGTCACCCTGCACCCATCGCGTCGCCGCCTCGGCGTTGGCAAGCGCTGTGCGCAACGACGGGACGAGGTCGTCGGCACTCTCCTGTTCGAACACGCGCAGTTCCGCGCGCAGTTCCTCGAAGAGCTGCCAGGGCAGCTCGCCGTTCGCCATGTGCATCTTGCGCCCCACGAGGTCCAACGCCTGTATGCCGTTGGTGCCCTCGTAGATTGGCGTGATCCGCGCATCGCGATAGTGCTGGGCCGCGGCGCACTCCTCGATGTAGCCCATCCCGCCATGGACCTGGACCGCGAGCGAGCTGACCTCGACGCCGAGGTCAGTGAACCAGGCCTTGCAGATCGGGGTCAGCAGGTCGACGCGCCCACGCATGCGGCTGCGCACGACGCCATCCGGGTGGCGGCGGCTCGCATCGAGCGCAGCACCGGCGGTCAGCATCAGACCGCGCGCCGCCTCGATCTGGCTGCGCATGGTCAAGAGCATGCGCCGGACGTCCGGATGCTCGACGATCGGCACCCGCTGGCCCCCACGCCGGCCCTGGATACGCTCGCCAGCGTAGGCGCGCGCCTGTTGATAGGCGCGTTCGGCGATCGCGAGGCCTTGCAGGCCGACGGTGAGCCGTGCCTGGTTCATCATCGTGAACATGCAGCGCATGCCGTCGTGCGGTTCGCCCAGAAGCTCTCCCCAGGCACCGCCGGCCTCGCCGAACTGCAAGAGGCAGGTCGGCGACAGGTGGTTACCGAGCTTGTGCTCGAGTGATAGGCAGGTGACGTCGTTCCGCGCGCCGATGCCACCTTCGGCATCGACCACGTATTTGGGCACGGCGAAGAGCGAGATACCCTTCGTGCCCTCGGGCGCGTCGGGCAGGCGTGCGAGCACCAGGTGCACGATGTTGTCCGAGAGATCGTGCTCGCCGAAGGTGATGTAAAGCTTGGTGCCGGTAATGCGAAAGCCGTCGCCGTCCGGCACCGCCTTGGTCGCGACCGCGCCAACGTCGGAGCCGGCCTGCGGTTCCGTCAGGCACATGGTCCCCGTCCAGCGGCCTTCCGTCAGATGTCTTAGATAGCGGCGCTTCAGATCGGCGCTGCCGTGATGGTGGATAGCCTCAATGGCACCCTGGGTAAGCAGCGGGCAGTTGCTGAAGGCCAGGTTGGCGGCAAACCAGATCTCGTTGACGGCAAAGGTCAGGGTCCAAGGCAGGTTCTGGCCGCCGATCTCGGTGGGGAATGGCAAAGCCTTCCAGCCACCCTCCATGAACTCGGACCAGGCCTCGGCGCAGCCTTGGGGCATGACGACCCGGCCTTCCTCGAGCCGGCAGCCGACCTTGTCGCCCAGCTCGTTCAACGGTGCGAAGCGCTCCTCGGCGAGCTTCGCCGCCTCGTCGAGAATCGGCTCCGCGAGCTCGCCCACGCCATCCTCGAAGCCGGGCAGGGCTGCCACCTGCTCGAGGCCCGCGACGTGCTGCAGTTGGAACAGAAGGTCGCCAAGCGGTGCCTTGAAGCTCATCAGCCTTGCCTCGGTAGCCGTCCGTTTGAGGATGTAGCCTTCAGGCGTCGGCACTGAAAGAGCCGCCATCGATTGACACGGCACCGCCACCGGGTAGCTTCGCGCGGTTTTCCGGCCGAGGAGCAGAGCATGACGACGGAGGCGCTAGCGGCGACCATCGACGCGGCGTTCGCCGCGCGCGACAAGGTGACGAGCGCCACCGGCGGCGAGATCCGCGAGGCCGTGGAGCACGCGTTGGAGGGCCTCGACCGCGGCGACTATCGCGTCGCCGAGAAGCGTCTCCACGGTTGGCACGTCAACGAGTGGCTCAAGAAAGCCGTGTTGTTGTCGTTCCGGCTCAACGAGATGGAGCCCATTCCGGGCGGCCCCGGCCATGCCACCTGGTGGGACAAGGTGGCGAGCAAGTTCTACGGCTGGGACGAGCGACGGTTCGAGGAGGCGGGGTTCCGCGCCGTCCCCAACTGCACCGTCCGACGCTCGGCGTACATCGCGCCGGGCGTCGTCTTGATGCCGTGCTTCGTCAACCTCGGTGCCTATGTCGACAGCGGCACAATGATTGACACCTGGGCCACGGTCGGCTCCTGCGCGCAGGTCGGCAAGAACTGCCATATCTCGGGCGGCACGGGCCTCGGCGGCGTGCTCGAGCCGCTGCAGGCGGCACCGGTGATCATCGAGGACGACTGCTTCATCGGCGCACGGTCTGAGGTCGTCGAGGGGGTCGTCGTCGAGACCGGCTCGGTGATCGGGATGGGCGTCTTCATCGGCGCCTCCACCAAGATCGTCGATCGTACCACGGGCGAGATCTTCCGCGGTCGGGTCCCGGCCTACTCGGTGGTCGTCGCCGGGACGCTCCCAGGGAAGCCATTGCCGGACGGCAGCCCCGGCCCGAGCCTCTACTGCGCCGTCATCGTGAAGCGCGTAGATGCCCAAACCCGCGCCAAGACCTCGATCAACGAGCTCCTGCGCGACTGATGGACCTGGCGGACCCGGTAGCGCTCGCTCGAGCGCTGGTCCGCGCACCCAGCGTGACGCCCGACCCTGGCGAGGCCATCGGCCTCGTCGCCGGGTGGCTCGAAGAGCTGGGCGCCGAGTGCTCCTGGGTGCGTGAGGATACGAGTGTGCCTAACCTCGTCGCGCGGCTGGGCGGCACGGGCTCGGCTCTCGCGTTCGCGTGCCATACCGACGTCGTGCCGCCGGGCGACCTCGATCGCTGGCGGTATGATCCGTTCGCGGGCGTCATCGAGGGCGGCAGGCTCTGGGGTCGGGGTGCGTGCGACATGAAGGGGGCGCTCGCGTGTGCCATCGCCGCTGCCGCCCGAACAGCGGGCCAACGCAAGGGTACGCTCTGGTTCTACGTCACTGGTGACGAGGAAGGTGCCTCGATCCACGGCACGGCGGCGATCGTCCGTTGGCTCCAGGCGAACGATCTCGGGTTCGACGGCTGCATCGTCACGGAGCCCACCTCGCAGCGCGCCGTCGGTGACACGCTCAAGATCGGCCGGCGCGGGTCGCTCAACGCGCGGCTCATCGTCGAAGGCCGACAGGGCCACACGGCCTTCCCGGACCAGGCCGACAACCCGATCCATCGGCTTACGCGGATCGCGACCGACCTGACGGCAGCACCGCTCGACGCCGGCACCGACCGTTTCGAGCCTTCGACCCTACAGATCTCGACCTTCGATGTCGGCAACCCGGCGACCAACGTGATTCCCGCGCAGGCGAGCCTCGCGCTCAACATTCGCTTCAACACGGAGCACACGCCCGAGACCCTGGAAGCCTGGGTCACCGAGGTGGCCGCGCGGCACGCGCCGGCTGGCTCCGTTCGGCTCGACATCACCAGCGCCAGCGACGCTTTCCTTGGCGGCGAGCCGGGCTTCACGCGCCACGTGGCCGACGCCGTCGTCGAAAGCGTCGGCCGGGCTCCGCAAGCGAGCACCAGCGGTGGCACCTCGGACGCCCGGTTTCTCAAAGACCTCGGTCCGGTCGTCGAACTCGGCACCATCGGGCACTCGCTCCACCAGATCGACGAATGGGTCGGCCTCGACGAGCTGGAGGAGCTGACCCGCATCTTCACCACCGTCATCGAGCGCTTTCAGGGACGCGCATGATCCCGAACGTGAACGAGATCGTGCGCAGCGTCGTCGGCGCAGGGCTGCTGCTCCGCAATGATCCGCGCGGCATGGAAGCCTTCGATCTCAGCCTCGACGGTCTCCTCAGGAGCTTCTTCGCAGCACTGATCGTCCTCCCGGGCTTTCTCCTGGTCCAGTGGCTGCAGACGCGGGATGTCGATGCCGACGCTGCACCGACGAGCCTCCTACTGCTCGCCTATGGCGCGCGATGGATCGTTTTTGCGCTGACCGCAGCGGTACTCGCCAAGCTCATGGGCCGGGGCACCCGCTTCGTGCCCTATGTGGTCGCGGGCAACTGGTCGTCGGTCGTTCAAATGGGCATCTTCCTGCCTGTCGTTCTGATCGGAACGCTGCTCCCGGTTCCGTTGGCGGGTTTACTGCTGCTCGCGACGATGATCGGCTTGCTCATCTACGACTATCTTGTCGTCAGAATCGCCTTCGAGGCCGAAGGTCTGGAGGGCACCGCGGTCGTGCTGGTGCAGTTGTTGGTGGGCCTCTTCGTGCAGCGGCTACTGATCAGCGGCTGATGCCTGCATAGTCGACACGCTCGAGGTAGAGACCATCAGGAGGCGCCGTCGGGCCGGCCAGGCGGCGGTCGCCTGCCGCCAACACCTCGCCAACCCGCTCGGCGGGCCAGCTACCCTTACCCACCAGCACCAGCGTGCCGACCATGTTGCGGACCTGGTGGTGCAGGAAGGAGGGCGCCTGAGCCTCGATCTCAACACCGTCCCCACACCGCTCGACGCGTAGCCGGTTCAGGGTCTTGACCGGCGAGCGCGCCTGGCACTCGGCGTCGCGGAAGCTCGTGAAGTCGTGCCGCCCTTCGAGCATGCGCGCTGCCGTCGCCATTGCCTCGTTGTCGAGCGGCACCGGCACCTGCCACGCCAAGCCGGCCTCCCAGGTCAAAGGCGCCCGGCGATTGCGGATGACGTAGCGGTAGCACCGGCCGGTCGCATCAAACCGCGCGTGCGCCGTGTCGTCGACCCGTCGAGCGGCTACGACCGCCACCGCGTGCGGCCGCAAGTGGTGGTTCAGCGCACGCTCGACGGTCGGCCCATCGTAGGCGCGCGGCAGGTCGACATGCGCCACCTGGCCCCTCGCATGGACCCCAGCATCGGTGCGCCCGGCTCCCTGGACGGTGCAAGCCTCGCCGCACAGCCGTTCGACCGCGTGCTCCACAACCGCTTGCACCGAGACACCATTGGCCTGCCGCTGCCAGCCGCAGAACGGTCCGCCGTGGTACTCGAGCGTGAGGAAGTAGCGCGGCACCTCAGCCGAGCCTGTGGCCCACGGGCACGGGACGCCCCCGCAGGAAGTCGGCAGCGGGCATTACCCGCTTCCCCGCCGGCTGGACCATGGTGGGCCGCAGCGCCCCGCATCCGCAGGCGATGGTCAAGCCATCGTCCAAGGTCTCTCCGGGAACACCCGAGGTGTCGACAACGGCAGCTTCCAGCACGCGCAACCGCTCGCCGTCCAAGTTCAGCCAAGACTGCGGATAGAACGCGCG
The DNA here is from genome assembly GCA_028279345.1 of Geminicoccaceae bacterium. GTDB lineage: Bacteria > Pseudomonadota > Alphaproteobacteria > Geminicoccales > Geminicoccaceae > JAAAPF01. The sequence goes on along the minus strand of JANQNY010000005.1, from coordinate 43,766 downwards.
CACCCGACGCTCCAGCAGGTCGGCGGGTGCGGTGAGATCGAGCGCGAACTCGCCCTTGTCGAGCTTCTTGGCGTAGGTCGCCCCGGTCTCCGGCTGCGGTGTCGCGACGGCGCGTCCGGCTTCGAGGTTGTCGAGCAGTGCGTCGACCAGACCAGCCCCACGCTCCGCCAATTCGACGCGCAACGCGGGCGCGGTCGTCTCCGGGCCGATCGGCACGCGGTCGCTGGCGTAGATGGGGCCAGTATCCAGGCCGCGCTCCATCTGGAACAGCTCGACCCCCGTCTCCGGATCGCCCGCCTCGATCGCCCGCTCCACAGGCGCCGCACCGCGCCAACGCGGCAACAGCGAGCCATGCACGTTGATGCAGCCGAGCCGCGGCGCCGCGAGCACCGCCGGCGGCAGGAGGAGGCCGTAAGCGGCCACCAAGCCGACATCGGCCTTGAGCGATCGGAGCGCTGCCGCGGCCGCGTCGTCCTTGAGCGTCGCGGGCGTCCGGACCTCCACCCCGAGCGCGAGGGCGCGGTCGTGGACTGGCGTGCGCCCTACCTTGTGACCGCGTCCGCTCGGCCGCGGCGGCTGGGTGTAGACGCAGACCAGCTCATGCCGAGACGATGCCAGTCGCTCGAGCGTCGGCACGGCGAAGTCGGCTGTACCCATGAAGACCACGCGCACATTCCGCCCCTCAGCTAGCCTGACGCTGCTTCTCCCGCTGCTGCTTGGCAAGCTTGCGCAAGAGCATGCGGCGCCGGAGCATCGACAGGTGGTCGACGAAGAGCACGCCGTCGAGATGGTCGATCTCATGCTGCAAGCAGCGCGCCAGAAGCCCATCCGCGTCGAGCTCTCGAACCGCGCCGTCGCGGTCCCTAAAGCGCACGAACACGCGCTCGAACCGCTCGATATCGGCATAGATGTCCGGCAGGCTCAGGCAGCCCTCCTCGGCGACCTCCCGCGTCTCGCCGGTGGCGACGATCTCGGGATTGATGAGGTGGAGCGGCTCGTTGGGGCTGTCCTTGGCGCTGACGTCGACGACGACGAGGCGCTTGGCGACACCGATCTGCGGTGCTGCGAGGCCAATTCCCGGCGCCGCGTACATCGTCCCCAGCATGTCGTCGAGCAGCTCGCGAACCTCGTCGTCAACGTCGACGACGGGCTCGGCCTTCGTCTTCAGCGCGGGGTGCGGAGCGATGAGGATCTCGCGGAGCGCCATGGAGGAACGGTCTATTCTGGTGGTTGGCACATCGGACGGCCGCTCGCCGTCGCTCACGACGTCCGAGCGATCAGCTCAGGCGAACGGTCGCCGAGCGCGCAGCGCCGCGTCGATCGTTCCGTCATCCAGATAGGTGAGCTGTCCGCCAAGCGGAACCCCATGCGCGAGGCGCGTTACCGCGACGCCCAACGGCTGCAGGCGCTCGGCTATGTAGTGCGCAGTGGTCTGCCCGTCGACCGTGGCGCCGAGCGCCAGGACGACCTCAGGAGATGGTGGCGGCGCCTGCTCGATGCGGCGGACGAGAGCGGGGATGCGCAGGTCCTCCGGGCCCACGCCGTCAATCGCCGAGAGCGTGCCGCCAAGCACGTGATAGTGGCCCTTGAAGGCGCCGCCGCGCTCCATCGCCCAGAGATCGTCCACCTCCTCGACGACGCAGAGCACCGAGCGGTCGCGAACGGGATTGGCACACACGGCACAGGGATCGCTGGTGTCGAGATTGCCGCAGACGGCGCAAACCTTGACATCGTCAGCGACCCTGACGAGCGCCGCTGCGAGTGGCCGGAGGTGAGCGTCGCGGCGCTTCAACAGATGAAGTGCTGCCCTGCGAGCGGACCGCGGCCCGAGGCCGGGGAGCCGCCCCAGCAGCCTGACAACTTCGTCGAGGGCTTCGCCGGTCACCTAGAGCTGTTCTCCTCTACATGCAGCCGCTGCCACCCGCGCCCTGCGCTTCCACCCGATGGCATCGTACGCTCGCGGACGGAAGGGCGGAGGCGCGGGTGGCTCCAGCCGAAGGTAAACAGCTCTAGAACGGCAGCTTCATGCCCGGCGGCAAGGACATGCCGCCCGTCAGCTTCGACATCTCTTCCTGCATCGTCTGATCGACTTTGGTCTTGGCGTCGGCCGCGGCGGCAACGATCAGGTCTTCCAGCACCTCGACCTCCTCGGGGTCGACGAGTGCCTTGTCGAGCTTGACGCGCTTGATGTCCCCTTTCCCCGAAACCGTCACCGTGACCAGCCCAGCACCGGCGCTGCCGGCCACCTCGACGGCCGCAAGATTCTCTTGAAGCTCGGCCATCTTGGCCTGCATCTTCTGTGCTTCCTTCAGCATGTTGCCGAGGTTTTTCATGACGGGGACGAGCCTCCATGGCGTGCGGCCTCGGCCTCTTCTGCCGCGGCCGGGCGGGTTTCGACGGCGACGATGGTGGCGCCCGGCAGCTTGTCAAGCACGTGCTTGACGTGCGGCAGGTGCTGAGCGGCATCGAGCTGCTCGCGGCGCCGCGCTGCGTCGCTTTCGGCGAGTGTGGGCGCGTCTGAGGCTGCCCGATCAACGCCCCAGCGTCGTCCGGTGAGGCGCCGTAGCGCTGCAGCCAATCGAGGTCCGGCATCCGGCGGCGCGCCCGGCAGCCAGGCTACGCGAAGACGCCCCGGCTCGATCGTTGCGGGCCGCGCGCTGCCGTGAATGAGCGCGGCGAGCACCGGCTCGCCGCCGTCCCGCAGGAGCTGCTCGACGCCCGCCAGATCGCGCGGCATCGGCGGCAAGCTCGCCGTGGCCGTCGGCTCCAGGGGCTCGGTGCGAGCCGGCTCGACCGGTGCCGTCGGGGCGCCGCCTGTCATCGTCGCCTGATCAAGGCGCCGCAGGAGTTCCGCCGGCGGCGGCAAGTCGGCCACACAGGCGAGCCGCACGAGCAGCATTTCCGCCGCCGCCATTGCATCGGGCGCCTGGCCCACCTCCTCCAGCCCCTTGAGCAGCACCTGCCAGGCCCTCGACAACGCTGGTAGGCCGAGCGTGTCCCCGAGCGCCGCGCCGCCCGCCGCCGCCGTCCCGGGTGCAAGCTTCTCCTGGGTCAGCTCGTGGCAGAGGGCCAGGAGGTCCTCGACAACGGCCTTCGGATCGCCGCCGGCGGCCATCAGCTCGCGGAACAGCTCCAGCGCCTCGCGCGGCTTCCCGCCGGCGACATGCGCGAGCAGCGTGCGGGTGCGCTCACGGTCGCCGAGCCCGACCATCGCCTGGACACCCGAAGCCTCGACCCGGCCGTCGCCGTGCGTGATCGCCTGGTCCAGCAACGACAGCGCATCGCGCATCGAGCCACCGGCGAGGCGCGCGATGAGCGCCAAGGCTTCGGCGTCGGCCGCGGCTTTCTCGGCCTTCACGACCCGGTCGAGATGGCTCTCGATGTCGGCCGCGGTGATCCGCTTGAGGTCGTAGCGCTGACAGCGCGACAGCACCGTTACCGGGATCTTGCGCACCTCGGTCGTCGCCAGGATGAAGCGCACGTGCGGCGGCGGCTCCTCGAGCGTCTTCAAGAGGCCATTGAACGACGCGGTGCTGAGCATGTGCACCTCGTCGATGATGTAGACCTTGTAGCGGGCATCGGCCGGCGCGTAGCGGCTGTTCTCGACGAGCTCGCGGATATGATCGATGCCGGTGTTGGTGGCGGCATCGATCTCGAGCACGTCGATGTGGCGCCCCTCCGCGATGGCGACGCACGGCTCGCAAACACCGCACGGGCTCGGCGTGACACCACCCTGGCCGTCGGCGCCGACGCAGTTGAGGCACTTGGCGATGAGACGCGCGGTGGTCGTCTTGCCGGTGCCGCGGATGCCGGTGAGCAGGTAAGCCTGCGCGATGCGCCCGGACTCGAAAGCATGGCTGAGCGCGCGGACCAGCGGCTCCTGGCCCACCAGCTCGTCGAGGCGGGAAGGCCGGTAGGCCAGCGCTAGCACGCGGTACGGCTTGGACTCGACGGTCAATCTCAGTTCCGGGGTCTGGCTGGGTTCCGGCGTCCGGCGCGGTGCCCCGAGCGAGTGCCTGCGGCGGAGAACTGGCAGCGACCCGGACCGAAGCTCGTTACGGCTGCTTCCTTCCGGACCTGACCGGGTTGGCGAGGGATCCGTCCGCGCCAGCCCTCCTGTAGTTATCATCGGGTCTTCTAAGCCCGTTCGCAAGGTGGCAGGGTACGTTCATGGAGCGTTCGGTCACCAATCCCCCGCCGCACCGCTATGCCGGGCGCGGCTTCGATCGTGCGGCGCCGCGTCGCAAAGACCCGACATGGCTCGCATCCCGTCGCGCCGACCCGCGGACCAGGGTCGTCCTCATGCACGAGCTGAAGGCGGTCATCGCCGACGCAGCGACACCAAGGCTGCATCTGCCATCCCTCGCTGAGCTGAACATGGAGCTCCCAGAGGACGCGCCGCTCCTCGGCGAGCTCGACGGCGATGCTGTCTTCACGGTGTCGCTCGCTGCCACGCACCCGCTGGCCGCCCGCGCCAGCGACGTTCGAGAGATCGGTCCTAATCTGGAGGCCGGCGAAGCGGGTCTAGCCGCCTATGCCCGTGCACTCGCCTACTGGCACGACACACACGGCTTCTGCAGCCGCTGCGGGGGCCCGACCTGGGTCGACGAGGGCGGCCATGCGCGCCGCTGCGATCCGTGCCAGCGGACCGTCTTTCCGCGCACCGACCCGGCGGTGATCGTGCTCGTCCACCATGAGGACCACTGCCTCTTGGGCCGCGCGCACCACTTTCCAGGCAATGTGTACTCGACCCTCGCTGGCTTCGTGGAACCAGGGGAAAGCCTGGAGGACACCATCCGCCGGGAGATCTTCGAGGAAGCTGGCGTGGTGGTCACCGACATGCACTACCGCTCCTCGCAGCCCTGGCCTTTCCCAGCCTCGCTGATGCTCGGATTCTACGCCACCGCCGAGGCGCGCACGCTCGCGGTCGACGCGGACGAGCTGGCCGACGCCCAGTGGTTTCACAAGGACGAGCTCTTCAACCCGATGACGCGGCCGGTGAGCCTGCCACGGCCCGACAGCATCGCCCGCTGGCTCATCGAGAGCTGGCTCTACGGCCACTGAGCGTCGGGATCTAAGAGCGCCTGCAGTCGGGTCGCCGCCGTCCGGGCGAAGCGTAGCGTCATGGCCTTGCGCCGCGCCGCCGCGAGCGGTCGGTTCGCCGGCTCACGGACGATTTCGGCGCCATAGTCATCAGCGAGGACGAGACCGGCGTCTTCCGGCAGCCGCTCGCGCGGAAAGTCGAGGTCTACGGCGAAGTAGAAGCGGTCGCAGAACGCGAGGTAGTCCGGCCATTTGTGGTCGGCTGCCAGGTCGGCGAGCCCCGACTTCACCTCGACAATCACGAGACTGCCGTCGCGACCCAGTGCCGCCAGATCGGCACGGCGACCGTTCGCCAGCGGCAGCTCGGCGACGACGGCGAAGCCCAGCTCCTGGAAGTGGCGCGCCGTGCCGCGGACGATGCGGGGCGCGCGATCGCGTGTCGCCAACGTTACCGTGCTCATCCCCAACTGATCCACGTGATCGTCCCCGTTAGAATTCAATCTACCTCCAAGCGGGGGCTAGCGGACCCCCCGAGCGTTGGTAGCTTGGCGCCATGGATACAGCCGCCGCACCTCCATCTGATGCCAACGCCGCTGGCTTCCGCCAGCAGCCGCATGCCATCGAGGCCGAGCAGGCTCTCCTGGGTGCGATCCTCGTCAACAACGACGCCTACATGCACGTTCAGGAGTTTCTGAGGCCGCAGCACTTCTTCGAGCCGGTGCACGCCCGGCTGTTCGAGGTGATCGGCGACCGGATCGGCGACGGACGGCTTGCCGATCCCGTGACGCTGCGTCGGCTGTTCGACCAGGACGAAGCACTCAAGGATGCCGACGGCGGTGCCTATCTGGCGCGCCTCGCCCGCGCCGCCGAGGCGATCGTCAACGCCGCCGACTATGGCCGGCTGATCCACGACCTGGCGCTCAAACGCGGGCTCATCGCCATCGGTGAGACGACCGTCAACCGCGCCTACGACCCGAGCGCCGACGAAGACGGCAGCGAGCAGATCGAGGCCGCCGAGACGGCGCTCTTCCAGCTCGCGCAAGAGGGCGAGGTTGACGGCGACTTCAAGGCCTTCCCGGCGGTCGTCGACGTTGCCGTCAAGTTCGTCGAGAGCGCCTTCCACAAGGCCGGTCGGGTGACCGGCGTGCCTACCGGGCTCACCGGCATCGACGACAAGCTGGGCGGCCTGCAGCCGTCGGACCTCGTCATCCTCGCCGCCCGACCTTCCATGGGGAAGACTGCGCTCGCCATCACGATGGCGGCCAACGCCAGCGACCAGTTGCGCAGTGAAGGCGAGGATGGTCCAGCGACACCATCGCCCGTCGCCGTCTTCTCGCTGGAGATGTCGGCCGAGCAGCTGGCGATGCGGCTTCTGTCCGCGGAGGCGCGCATCCCCTCGGACGCGCTGCGCAAGGGCGCCATCGAGACCGACGCCGAGTGGCAACGGCTGGTCGAGGCGAGCCGCGTGCTGGCGCGAAGGCCCTTGTTCATCGACGACACGGCGGCCTTGTCGGTCGCCGCCGTCCGGACGCGCGCACGACGCCTCAAGCGCCGGCATGGCCTCTCGCTGATCGTCGTCGACTACCTCCAGCTCCTGCGCGGCACGTCGCGCCAGGCCCAGCAGAACCGCGTTTTGGAGATCGGCGAGATCACCATGACGCTCAAAGCCATCGCCAAAGAGCTGCACGTGCCCGTGCTCGCGCTTTCGCAGCTCTCGCGGCAAGTCGAGAGCCGTGAGGACAAGCGGCCGCTCCTGTCCGACCTGCGTGATAGCGGCACGATTGAGCAGGACGCGGACGTCGTCATGTTTCTCTATCGCGAGGACTATTATCTTGAGCGCGCCGAGCCCAAGCCGCGGGAAAACGAGAAGAGCGAAGACTTCACCAAGCGTTACCAAGCTTGGCATCAGCGCTGCTCCGAGATGCACAACCGTGCCGAGGTGATCGTGGCAAAGCAGCGCAACGGTCCGATCGGCTCGGTCCCGCTGCAGTTCGATGCGAACTTCGGCCGCTTCTACAACTTCGAGCTGGAGACGCGGCCCGGCCTGACGCACCGGTGACGGCGCGGCCGCGGCTCACGGTCGACCTGGACGCGTTGGCGTCCAACTATCGTACGCTGCAGGAAATGGCTCCTGGCGCCGATATCGCCGCGGTCGTCAAGGCGGACGCCTACGGTCTGGGCCTCGAGCCCGTTGCCCGCACCCTGTGGAAGGCCGGTGCTCGCAACTTCTTCACGGCCGACGTCGAGGAGGCGACGCTCCTTCGGGGCCATGCGCCTGATGCGCGCATCTACGTTCTCGCGGGCTTCGCTGCCGGGACCGAGACCGCGTTCGCCGACCCGGCCGTCCGTCCCGTCCTGAACACCGAGGCGCAGGTGCGCGCGTTCGCCCAAGCGGGCGGCGGCGCTGCCATTCTCCAGGTCGACACCGGGATGACGCGGCTCGGTGTGCCACCGGCACAACTCAACGCGCTTGCGGACGCGCTCTCTCGCGTAGACGTCGACTTCCTGCTCTCCCATCTTGCGTCAGCCGACGAGCCGGATGCGGGGTTCAACCGTCACCAGCACGGACGATTCGAGGAGGTGCGCGCGCACTTCCCCAAGGTCGCCCATAGCCTCGCCAATTCGCCGGGCGTCTTCCTGGATCCCGACTTTCACCATCATCTCTGCCGTCCCGGTATCGCGCTCTATGGGGGCAACCCGCGCCCGGGGCGCCCCAACCCGATGCGCCCCGTCGTCGAGCTCGATGCGCAGGTGTTGCAGATCTTCGAGCTGACGGAAGCGGCGCGGGTGGGCTACGGCGCCACCTTTCACGCGCCTGCGGGTGCGCGCATCGCGACCTGCGCGATCGGCTATGCCGACGGTCTCTTGAGATGCACCGGCAACGTCGGTAAAGCCCTTGCGGCCGGGGTCGAGGTCCCCTTCGCCGGCCGTGTGTCCATGGATCTGGTGGGGCTTGACGTCAGCGCCGTGCCGACCCTTCGCGAAGGTGATCGGGTGAAGCTGATCTGGGGACCCGACGGTGTCGACCGGCTGGCAGCGGCCGCAGGCACCATCGCCTACGAAGTGCTGGTTCGCCTGGGGGCGCGGGTCGAGCGTCGCTACGTCGGAGGCTCATGACGTGAATCCGCTGCGTGTACTTGGGCGCAGCGTCGTTGCGCTATGTGGATCGGTGGGCGGGCTCGCCTCGTTCACCGTGCGTGCGCTCAGTCGCGGGTTGATGCCGCCCTACTTCCCCCGCCAGTACCTCCGGCAATGCCTCGACATCGGCTACTACTCGCTGCCGGTCGTGGGCCTTACGGCCATCTTCACCGGCATGGTGCTCGCACTGCAGAGCTACACCGGCTTTCAACGATTCGAAGCGGAGAGCGCCATTGCCACCATCGTCGTTCTGTCGGTGGTCCGGGAGCTCGGACCGGTACTGGCCGGGCTCATGGTCGCCGGTCGCGTCGGCGCCGCCATGGCGGCCGAGCTCGGCACCATGCGCGTCACCGAACAGATCGACGCGCTGACGACGCTGTCGACCGATCCTTACCGCTACCTGATCATGCCGCGGCTCGTGGGCGGGCTCGTCATGCTGCCGCTCCTCGTGATCGTTGCCGACATCATCGGCGTGATGGGTGGCTATCTGATCGCCACGCTCAAGCTGGGCTTCGGCAGCGTCGAGTATCTCAACAGCACCTTCCGCTATCTGGAGATGCAGGATGTCGTCTCAGGGCTCGTCAAGGCCGCGGTCTTTGGGTTCATCGTCGCGCTGATGGGCTGCTATCACGGCTTCACCTCAGAGCGCGGCGCTCAGGGCGTAGGCGTGGCGACCACGCGCGCGGTCGTCACGGCTTCGATCCTCATTCTCACCGCCAACTATTTCGTCACCGAGATCTTCTTCTCGCGCTGAGGAGGCGCGCTTGGACAACGTCAAGATCAGCATGCGCGGTGTTCACAAGCGCTTCGGCAAGAAGGTCGTCCTCGATGGCGTCGATCTGGACGTCGAGTCGGGTCGCTCGTTGGTCGTGATCGGCGGCTCCGGCACCGGCAAGTCGGTGCTGATCAAGTGTATCCTCGGTATCCTCGAGCCGGATGCAGGCTCGATCCGCATCGACGGCGTCGAGGTGGTGGGCTCCCGCTCAGGCGCCGCCGGCGCCAAGCGCGCGGAATGCGGCATGCTGTTTCAAGGTGGTGCCCTGTTCGACAGCTTGAAGATCTGGGAGAACGTGGCCTTCCGCCTGATCTACGCGGAGCGCCTGTCGCGGCAGAAGGCGCGCGAGATCGCCATGCACACGCTCAAGCGCGTAGGCCTCGGCGAGGATGTGGGCGACCTCCTGCCGGCCGAGCTTTCGGGCGGGATGCAGAAGCGGGTGAGCCTGGCGCGCGCCATTGCCTCCGATCCGCAGATCATCTTCTTCGACGAGCCGACGACCGGCCTCGACCCGATCATGGCCGACGTGATCAACGATCTGATTCGCAGCACCACCGCGGACGAGGGCGTCACTGCCGTCACCATCACCCACGACATGCAGAGCGTACGCGCCATCGCCGACACCGTGGCCATGCTCTATGCCGGGCGGATTCATTGGCAGGGGCCAGTTGCGGAGATCGACGCCTCGGGCGATGCCTATGTCGAGCAGTTCGTCGAGGGTAACGCCGACGGTCCGATCCGCATCGAGCGCGCAGCGGAGTAGCCATCTTGGCGAAGGCCCGCCCGCACTACGCGTGCACGAACTGCGGCGCCAGTTTTCCCAAATGGACCGGGCGGTGCGACGCATGCGGTGCCTGGAACAGCCTCGTCGAGGAGACGGTCGTAGCGATCGCCGGCCGCCCGCAGCCCGATCGGGCGCGCAGCCTCAGCTTCCAGACCCTCGAGAGCGCCTGGCCACCGCCGTCGAGGCAGATCCTCGGCATCGACGAGTTCGACCGTGTGCTGGGCGGCGGGCTGGTGCCGGGCTCGACCGTCCTGATCGGTGGCGACCCGGGCATCGGCAAGTCGACGCTGATGCTCCAGGCGGCGGCCGCGCTCGCCCGCCAGGGCGTCGAGACGGTCTATGTTTCCGGCGAGGAATCGATCGAGCAGATCCGTCTGCGCGCGCGCCGTCTAGAACTCGCCGATGCCCCGGTGCTGCTGGCGACGGCGAGTGCCTTGGGCGAGATCCTGGGCGGTCTCGAACGACCGCCTGTGCCGCGTATGGTGGTCATCGATTCGATCCAGACGGTTTTCCACGAGCAGTTGGAATCGGCACCGGGCACGGTCGGTCAGCTGCGGGCCGTGGCGGACGAGCTGGTGCGCTGGGCGAAGCGTCGCGATGCGGCGCTTCTGCTTGTCGGGCACGTGACCAAGGAGGGACAGCTCGCCGGACCGCGCGTGCTCGAGCACATGGTAGACGCGGTACTCTACTTCGAGGGTGAGCGCGGCCATCAGTTTCGCATCCTCCGAGCCGTCAAGAACCGGTTCGGTGCGGCGAACGAGATTGGCGTCTTCGAAATGCGCCAAATCGGGCTCGTCCCGGTGGCCAATCCGTCGCGCCTGTTCCTCGAAGGTCATGATGGTGAGCTCGCCGGCAGCGTCGTGTTCGCGGGCGTCGAAGGGTCGAGGCCCGTCCTGATCGAGGTTCAGGCGCTGGTGGGAACGAGCACCTACGGCACGGGCCGACGCGCGGTGGTTGGTTGGGACACCAACCGGCTCGCGATGCTGCTGGCGGTGCTCGAGGCGCGCGCCGGGCTCGCGCTGGGAACCCGCGACGTCTTCCTCAACGTCGCCGGCGGCCTCAAGATCACGGAACCCGCGGCCGACCTGGCGGTTGCGGCCGCCCTCTTGTCATCCGTCTCTGGAAGGGCCATTCCCCGTGACACCGTGGTGTTCGGCGAAGTCGGCCTCGGCGGCGAGCTGCGCCCGGTACCGCAGACGGACCTGCGGCTGCGCGAGGCGGCCAAGCTGGGCTTCGAGCGGTGCTGGCGACCGAGGCTGGAAACCGACGCTCCGGGCGTCGATGCGTTCCGGCGCGTGGCTGAGCTGGCGGCGCGCTTCGAGTTCGCGGACGGCGACGGACACGAGGTTGGGCGATGAGCGGGATGTTGCAGACGATCGACCAGTTCAGGCTCCTCGGCCTGACGGTCCTCGACCTGTTCGTGATCGTCGTCGTCGTCCTGTCGACGCTCTTGGCACTGTTTCGCGGCGTGAGCCGCGAGGCGTTCATGCTCGCCGCCTGGTTGGGTGCCGCAGCCTGCGCCTGGTTCGCCTGGCCACAGGTGGAGCCGCTGCTCGAGCCCTATATCGCGGACGACATGGCGCGACGGGTCACCGCCATCGTCGCCGCGTTCGTGGTCCCGCTGGCCGTGTTCCTGGTCATCGCGGGCATCATGGCGTCGCTCATCGAGAACAGCTTCCTTTCCGTCGTCGACCGCGGGCTTGGTGTCGTGTTCGGCGCGCTGCGCGGCGTCGTGCTGGTCCTCGTCACCTACCTCGTCCTGCAGTTCGTGTTTCCGGCCGAGCGGCCGGCGTTCATTCAGGAAGCGCGCCTCCGCCCGGTTCTCGACGAGGGGCTCGGGGTCGCCCGCTCGTTCGCGCCCGACTTGCCGTTGCCGGGTGAGACACCTGCGGCAACACCCGGCGCGCCGGAAACGTCGACTGACGCCTCCCCCGAACCGACGACCGATCCCCCGCCCACCACCGCTACGGAAACGCAATGACGACCGACCTGGGCCACGGACAAGGCTTCAGCGACCCATGGCCCGGCGACGAGGCGGACCGCTTCGGTGAGGAGTGCGGCGTCTTTGGCATCACCGGCTCACGCGATGCGGCCGCCTTTACCGCGCTGGGCCTACACGCGTTGCAGCATCGGGGCCAGGAGGCCGCCGGCATTGTCGCCCTCGACGACGGGGTGTTCCGTTCGCACAAGGCGTTGGGGCTGGTCGGCGACGGGTTTTCGGACCCGGCGATCATCGACGGCCTGCCCGGGGGCTCGGCGATCGGGCATGTGCGCTACGCCACCACGGGCGCCACGATGACCCGCAACATCCAGCCGCTCTTCGCCGAGTTCGTCTTCGGCGGGCTCGCCCTCGCGCACAACGGTAATCTCACCAACGCCCATGCGCTGCGGGATCGCCTCGTTGACGAAGGCTCGCTCTTTCAGTCGACCACCGACACCGAGGTGCTCGTGCACCTCCTGGCGCGGAGCGGCGGCACCAATGTGCTCGAACGGCTGATCCGGAGTCTCGCGGAAATCGAAGGTGCATACTCGCTCGTGGCGCTCACGGCGAAGAAACTCATCGGCGTCCGCGATCCGTTGGGCGTCAGACCGCTGGTCTTGGGCGACCTCGACGGCGCCGTCGTGCTCGCCTCCGAGACCTGCGCGCTGGACATCCTGGGGGCGTCCTACGTCCGCGACGTGGTGCCTGGTGAGGTAATCGTCGCCGAGGGCGACTCCTTGCAGAGCTATAAGCCGTTCGAGCCCGCGGAGCGCCGCTTCTGCATTTTCGAGTATGTCTACTTCGCCCGCCCGGACAGCGTGGTTGAGGGAAAGGGCGTCTACGAAGCGCGCAAGGCGATCGGTAGCGAGTTGGCGCGCGAGGCGCCGGCGGCGGCCGACATCGTCGTGCCGGTCCCCGACAGCGGGGTTCCGGCGGCCATCGGCTTTGCCGAAGCCGCCAACCTGTCTTTCGACCTCGGCATCATCAGGAACCACTATGTCGGCCGCACCTTCATCGAGCCGACAGACCAGATCCGGCATCTCGGCGTGAAGCTGAAGCACAACGCCAACCGGTCGGCGCTCCGTGGCAAGCGGGTGGTCCTCGTCGACGACAGCATCGTCCGCGGGACCACCTCGACGAAAATCGTCCAGATGGTGCGCGAGGCCGGCGCCACCGAGGTGCACATGCGCATCGCGAGCCCGCCGATGACGCATTCCTGCTTCTACGGCGTGGACACGCCGGAACGCTCGAAGCTGATGGCGGCACGAAACTCGGTGGCGGAGATCGGCGATATCATCGGCGTCGACAGCCTCGCATTCTTGAGCATGGACGGGCTCTATCGCGCCGTCGGCGAGCCCGGTCGCGACGCCCGCCGGCCGGCCTATTGCGATGCGTGCTTCACCGGCAGCTACCCGACCTCGCTCACCGACCACGACGCGGAGAGCGGCACGTTGCGCGCGCGCAGCCTCCTGGAGCACGCCGGTTGAGCGCAGCGGGCTACCGCCTGAGCCGCCTCGACAACGGCGTCCGGGTGGTGACGCTGGCGATGCCGCACCTGGCCACCGCATCGGTAGGGATCTGGGTGGATGTCGGCGCGCGCTACGAGGCGCCGGAGGTGAACGGCATCGCCCATCTGATGGAGCATATGGCCTTCAAGGGCACGGCGCGCCGCTCCGCCCAAGCGATCGCCGAGGAGATCGAGGCCGTGGGCGGCCAGCTCAACGCCTACACCTCGCGAGAGCAGACCGCGTACTATGCGCGCGTGCTCGCAGCCGACGTGCCGCTCGCCGTGGACCTGCTCGCCGACATTGTGCGCCACCCGCGGATCGACGAGAGCGAGCTGGAGCGCGAGCGGACCGTGGTCCTGCAGGAGATCGGCCAGGTCCTGGATACGCCGGACGACTGGATCTTCGATCTGTGGCAGGAGCGGGCCTATCCCGATCAGCCGCTCGGCCGTTCGATCCTGGGGCCGGCAGAGACGGTCGAGCGCCTCGGAAGGTCGCACCTCGTCGGCTACATGGAGCGCCACTACGCACCGGAGCGCGCCGTGCTCGCCGCCGCCGGCCGGGTCGATCACGACGCGCTTGTGGACGTCGCCTCGGCCCATCTGGGCGATTGGCGCGTTCCCTCAACGCCGGCCATGGCACCGGCTGCCTATGGCGGGGGCGTGCATTTGGCCGAGGACGACAACGAACAGCTGCACCTGATCCTCGGTCTCGAGGGGGTCGCCTATGACGACCCCGACTTCTACGCGAGCCAGGTCTTCACGACTGCCCTCGGCGGCGGGATGTCGTCGCGGCTGTTTCAGGAGATCCGCGAGCGCCGCGGGCTCGCGTACAGCGTCTTTGCCTTCGGGGCGAGCTACGCCGACACTGGCCTCGTCGGCATGTACGCGGCAACCTCCCCGGACGCTGGTGCCGAGGTCGTTCGACTGCTCGAGGCAGGCCTGACGGAGCTCGTCAGCGATCCGCAAGCAAGCGAGATCGCGCGCGCGCGGGCCCAGCTCAAGGCCAATCTCCTGATGTCGCTCGAGAGCTGCGGTGCGGCGTGCGAGGACCTGGCGCGCCAAGAGCTCATCTTCGGCGACTATCTGGACCCGCTGAGCGTCGCCGCGCGCATCGATGCCGTTGATGCGCGGCACATCGCCCGGTTCGGCGAACGCTTGCTGCGTGAGCGTCGACCGACCGTGACGGCGCTCGGCCCCAAGGCGCCAGGCCTCGATCGGGCGGCCGAGCGCGCCCTCGCCCCATGAACCGGGCGTCCCCCGCGGACGCCTCACAAGCGACGAATGCCAGCGGCTCCAGCATCGCGCTGATGGTCCTGGCGATGGGCTGCATGGCAGCGATGGACACCGCCAACAAGCTGCTCGTCGATACGATCGATGTCTGGCAGATTCTGTTTCTGCGCCATGCGTTCCTGGCGCTCTGCTGCGTCGTCTGGCTGGGGCCGCGCCGCATCGCCGGTGTGCTCGGCGCGAGCGCGCGGCCAGGCCTACAGCTCGTGCGGGTTGGTGCCGTTCTCATCGAGATGTGGCTCTTCATGGTGGCGGTGCGCCATCTCCCGCTCGCTGACGCGCACGCCGTTTTGGCAGCAGCGCCGCTGATCGCCACCGCGCTCGCCTGGCCGATCCTGGGCGAGCGTTGCGGGGTACGGCGCTGGCTCGCGGTCGGCGTCGGCTTCGGCGGCATCCTGATGATCATTAGACCCGGCTTCGCCGTGTTCGAGCCGGTGGTACTGCTGCCGCTGGCCGGCGCGTTCCTGTGGGCGCTGTTCCAGCTCTTGACCCGGCTCACCGCGCGAACCGACGGCGCCGCCACGTCCTTCGTCTACCTGGTCGCCATGGGTTGTGTCGTGCCGGGTCTCTTAATGCCGTGGCTCTGGAAGACACCAGAGACCACAGCGCAATGGCTGCTCTTGCTCGCCGCCTGCATTGCGGGCGGCATCGGTCATCTGCTGTTGATGCTGGCGCTGCGGCGCGCCGCGGCATCGACGTTGCAACCCTTCAACTATACATTATTCGTCTGGGCGACGCTGTGGGGCGTGTTGGTGTTCGGCGACATACCCGACGGCTTCACGTTGACGGGTGCCGCCATCGTCGTCGGTAGTGGCCTCTATGTCTGGCAGCGCGAGCGCAGCGGGAGCGCGTTGCCGAGCGCTGCGGCCGCTGGCGGGTTGGGGAGGCGACCATGAGCGAATCCTATTTCCAGTCCTTGTTCAACTCGATCGCGGACGGCGGCCGGGATCTCATCGCGCGCAATCTACGCGGCACGGACCGGGCGAGCGCCGATCGCGTGATCGAGCTGTGCCGCGCGCTCGTCTCCACGCGCGGCGAAGCGGCCGGCGCAGTCCTCGCGCGCGATACGCTCGAGGCGTACGCGGCGCTCAGCGAGGCGGAGCGCACCACCTCGCTCCGGCGTCTCGTCGACGAATTCGGCGCTGCCGAGGAGGCGGTGCTCCGCGCGGCCGACGCCTACCGGGAAAACCCGACTTCGGCCAATCTGACGGCCCTCGCCCGAGCCAGCGAGCCCCCGCGGCGCGAGCTGCTCCGCCGGCTCAATATGGCACCGGGCGGCACCGCCGCGCTCGTCCGCATGCGCGAGACCGTGCTGCGCAAGCGGCGCGACGTGCCGGAGCTGGCGCCTCTCGACGACGACCTCCGCTACCTCTTCATCTCGTGGTTTAATCGCGGTTTTCTGGAGCTCGAACGGATCGACTGGCGCACGCCCGCCGTCGTGCTCGAAAAGCTCATCACCTACGAGGCGGTCCATGAGATCGATGGCTGGGAGGACCTGCGGCGCCGCCTCGCCACCGATCGACGCTGCTTCGGCTTCTTCCACCCGGCGCTGCCGGATGAGCCGCTGATTTTTGTGCAGGTCGCCCTTGTCAAAGGCATGCCAGACCGCATTCAGCCACTGATCGCCCGCAATGCCGAGGTGAAAGATCCGGGGCAAGCGGACACGGCCGTCTTTTTCTCGATCTCAAATTGCCAGGCAGGGCTCAGCGGAATCTCCTTCGGCAACTTCCTCATCAAGCAGGTTGCGGCCGAGTTGCAGGCCGAGTTCTCTAATCTCAAGACCTTCGTCACCCTCTCGCCCGTGCCCGGGTTCAGGCGCTGGCTCGACCGCGCGGGTACCGACGACGTACAGCTCGCCGAGCTGGTGCGGCGAGTCGACGAGCTGTCGCTGGCGGCATGGCAGGACGAGGAGCGCTTGGGCGCGGTGAAGGACCTGCTGCTGCAGCTTGGCGCATGGTATCTGGCGCGTGAGAAGAACGGCACGGCACCGCTGGACCCGGTAGCCCGCTTCCATCTGGGCAATGGCGCGCGCCTCGAGCGGGTCAACTGGCGGGGCGACGTCTCCGCCAAGGGCGTGCGCCAAGCCTGCACGCTGATGGTCAACTACCTCTACCGTCTCGACCAGGTGGAAAAGAACCACGAGACCTTCATGAACGACAAGAAGGTCGTCGCGTCGCGCGCGGTCGAGCAACTGGTCCGCGCCTCACCGCCGGCCAAGCGCGAGGCCACCGTCCGCAAGGAGACGAAGGCCGCCGAAGCGGTGGCATGAGCGCAAGGCTGCTGGAGCGCGACACCGTCCGCCGCGTCGCGGCGGTGCTAGCCGAGCATGGGCTCACCGACCGCGTCGTGCCGGTCGCGGAGACGGCTCGCACGGCAGTCGAGGCTGCCGCAGCCCTGCGCGTTCCGGTTGGCGCGATCGTCAAATCGCTCGTGTTCGCCGCCGGCGACGGGCTGCTGCTCGCCTGTGTTGCCGGGGACCGCCTTGTGGACACCGACATCCTGGCCCGCGTGATGCACCTCTCCCAGCCGCTCGCGCGCGTCTCCGCCGAACGGGTGAAGGCCGAGACCGGCTTCAGCATCGGCGGTGTCGCACCGGTGGGCCATCTGCGTCGGTTGCCTGTGATCCTCGATCCGAGCCTCGACCGCTTTCCCGACATCTATGCCGCGGCGGGCCATCCGCATTGCGTTTTCCGCACCTCGCTCGCCGAACTCGCCCGGCTTACCCATGGCCATATGGGCAACGACTTCGCGGTCGACCCGCTCGATTGACGCTCGACGGCGGCTTCGATAGACACCCAAAACCCCGCGGAGGGGTGGCCGAGCGGCTGAAGGCGACGGTTTGCTAAACCGTTATACGGAGACAATCCGTATCGTGGGTTCGAATCCCATCCCCTCCGCCATTTCACTCGCTTAATGCATTGATTTCATTGATAATTTCTGCGTGAACCGAAGGCCGTTACCACAAAAGCTACCATTAAGAGCTGCGGATTGACGCGAACTTGGATGAACGCCAGCGCATCGTTCCTTCCTGCTGCCAGCTCTTCGCGGATTGTGTTGTAAGTCTCGACGGAACCGAGGGCTTATGGTGCCGAGCCGTCCGGCTGCAGTAGTCGTGACGGTGTAAGCGTCTTCACGCCGTGGCTGCTGCGCCTGAGTTCGGGAGGGTTTTGGCTAGCTTTCGGAGGTTTTGGGCGATGACGGCCACGAGGCGTGCCGTCGCGTGCTATTGCGGCCTGCTCGTCCTGTTGTGCGTCGCGTTGGCTGACGGAGTCCGAGCCGAGGAGGAGCGGACGCTTTCTGGCGGCTGGACGCGGTTACCACCCTACTCTTACCTCGGCACGCTGCGAGGCACGCCACAGTGGCAAGGCCTCGACGTCGAACTCCTGTTCGAGATCTCGAGCCGTGCTGGCTACTGGATCGATGCTCCCGAGATCGACTGGGGCGAACACGTCGACGAAATCAGACGCGGCGAACGGGACATCGCAGCGCACGCGACACCCACACCCGAGCGCGAGACGTTCGCCTACTTCTCGATCCCGTATCGGACCGGAACGCTGGTGCTGATTGTGCCCCGTGGCGAGAGCGGGTCCTTGCCAGCAACGTCTGATATCGAACTCGTCGAGAGCATGAAGCGAGCCGACTTCCGGCTGGGCATCGATCGCCATACGGCGCACCCGAGCGAGGCGTTGCGCGAGTTCATCGTGGACCCGGCCAATCGGCAGAAGATCGTTCCGGTACAGGGACGAGATCTGCTGAACCTCCTGGTAGCCGGCCATGTCGACGGCTGTCTGACGGACCGGATCGTGGCCGCAAACATGATCGAGGCCGCGGGCCTAGACGCTTTCGTCGAGGAGCATCCCGTCGCGATCGACGAGGACCTGCATCTGATGTTCAGCAAGGCCTCGGTCGAGCCGTTAACCGTCCAACGCTTCAACGACGCTATCGAGAGTGTGTATGAGGACGGCACCTACCGGCGCCTCAACGAGCGCTACACTTTGCCGATCCTCGTGCGCCTCACACTGAAGAGCAACTGGTTCGCAGCGGCTGACATCGTCGGGACAGCAGCCTTCGCCATGTCCGGCCTCCTACTCGCGTTCCGCTACAACTACGATGTCTTCGGCGCGCTGGTGCTAGCCTCGCTGCCCGCCGTCGGCGGCGGCGTGATCCGCGATCTTATCACCAACCGCGAAACGCTGAGCGTTCTCGCCTCGCCGATCTACATCCAGATCGTGCTCGTGTTGGTGATCGGCGGCTACGCAACGATCCGCGCGGCGATGGCAATTCGCAGGAGCCGGCTGGGCAGTGCCGCGCTCGGCTTGTTCGAGCAACGCCGAAGCCAAGTCAGCATGATGGTTCAAGTTTGCGACGCGATCGGTCTCGCCGCGTTCACCGTCACAGGCGTCGCGGTCGCGCTCGGGACGGGTGCCCACCCGCTTTGGCTCTGGGGACCGATCCTCGCCGCCATTACCGCCGCGGGCGGGGGGATCCTGCGCGACGTCGTGCGGTCCGATCCGGACATTCCGGCGCTCAAAGGCCAGCTGTACCCAGAGATAGCGGTAGTATGGGGCCTTGTCCTGTCGATCTATTTCGAGATGTCGGCCCATACGCTGAATGCCGATGCGCTTGCGCTCGGCGTCGCCGTCACGTTTATAGGTGCGTTCGCGACCCGTATGCTCGCGATCCACTTCGGTTTACGGAGCCCACGCTTCTCGTTCTGAGGGCCAGTCGGGCATGGGCTGTTGCGTGCCTGCCTCTTCGACGAACGCAAGCTGATTGAGGACTCCGCGGCTGTGAGCCAAGCCGCCCAGTAGTCGGGTGTTTTTCGCGAGCCGGAGTGCACACCGCCGAACTAAGAAGCAACCGCCCCGCGCGTCGGTGACGGCACGGGGCGGCGAAGTTGCTGACGGTGGACGCTAGGAGTTCACAGCTTTCGATACCTACCCGGTCGAGCGCTTGGCAAGGCCGTCAGCGCACGGCGTCACCCCCGCAAGAAACGCCGCACTGCGCTCAAGAAGCTCCACCGTGGCGCTCTGGGTGCAGACGGCACCATCGGCAGCCAAGAACTCAAGCTGAGCGCGTAGCTCGTCGACTGTAAGTGTCCGGCGACGGCCCGCCCGCGTGATCGAACCTGACCCAGTGCGATGCTAACCCCGGCCGGCGGCTGTGCCCCAAATGCGCCACGAGGAGACACAAGCTCGGCTCAGGCTGGGGCAGGTCAGCCTCAAGCACTACCCACTGGGCGTTTGGTGCCGTGACCCCGACGGAGTTCACCGACCAACTGCCGTCCGCTCAGGAGGTCGCATGGCGACTGGACCAGAAACCAGCTCAGGTCGCAGCCGAGATCTCGATGGCTTCGGCCCGGACCGCCTTAGAGAGGTAAGGTCACGACGCCGATAGAGTTAGAAACGGAACCAGCAACAAACGCGATGGGACCCGCCAACACGATCGCGGATGTGATCACAGGTCGGGTGATCCCAGCCTAAAACAATGATAAGAAGTAGCGTCAGGGCAGGGTTCCCGGAGATTTAGAGTATCGATCCGCGGTGGTCGTATGCGATTTGATCTTGAAGAATGGCGGTTTGCCGCCAGCCCATTCTATGAGGTGATCCCGAGGCGACCGAAGCCAGAGGCTGGCGTGGACGTCGATGTCAGGCCCTTGCACGACCTGCTGCTGAGCCGGATTTCGGCCCCCGAGCAGATGCTCGTGCACGACCCAAAGACCCGACGCGATGTGTCTCACGACTATCTGCTGTTCGAGCGCTTCCACAGCGGCGGCGGCTTGGGCGAGGTCGCAGATGTCGGTTTCAGCGCACATCCGTCGCGTCTCCACCTCGTGGACATGTCGCGGCGCTATGTTTCGCTGAAGGGGGCGAGCCGCAGCGAGGGTGTTCTGATCCCGCACGCCTTGGTGGCCTACGACCCCAGCGTCGACCCGGCCGTCGCGTCGATCGACCTCGTGTCGGGCCGTGGCCGTTTGCTGGCCAGTGCCCATCAACTCCTGACGAGGAGTTCCGTCCAGGCCGACGCGGAAGAGACGTCAGAGCTCGTCGCCGTGTTCGTGTCACTGGTCGAGCGTTTCATGCTGGGGCGACAGACCACAGCCGCGCGGGAGCGGGCCGAGGCGTCGCTCCCATTGGTCCTGCGCAACTATATCCGAACCCATCTGGCGGACCCGGGCCTCGGCCCGGAAAAGCTCTGCGCGGCGTTCGGCGTTTCGCGCGCCGCGCTGTATCGCCACTTCGAGGATGAGGGCGGCGTTGGGCGCTATCTGCGCAACCGGCGCCTCGATCGGTGCTTCTATGAACTCGCCGGTTTACCGCCGGCGCGTGGACGGGTCTCTCGCGTCGCCCACCGCTGGGGCTTCCACGACCCCACGCGCTTCAACAGGCTGTTCCGGGAGCGTTTCGGCATGCCCCCCTCCGCCTGCTGTGCCGACGACAACGGCGGAGCCGCCATGACGCCGCCGCGCATACTCTTCACCATTCAGACCTGGCTGCGCCAGTTGCCGCAGGGCTGACGCGTCTCGCAGAGGCGCTACAGCTCCGTCGCCGGCCTCTTGGGCTCCAAAGGCGCCAGGACTGAGACGCAGAGCCAACAAACTTGAGATTCTGCGCAGATAGTCGGTCGCCGCCCCGCGGTCTACGCGGTCACGCGGGATAGCTCGCCGACACCGCTGCTACCCACGGTCCCAAACCGCCCCCGGGTTCGTCTCGGTCCGGCGGCGTGTCGGAGACCCGGGCGTAGGCCATGGCGGCTCGAAAGCGAGACCCAGGACGTGGACCCGAATTCGTCTCGGGAACAAAGCAATAGGGGGAGAGCGCAATGGCTTTACCGGTTGTCACCACGGCAGCGGACGAGAGCGACGACATCGGTGTCGGCGGCATCTCACGTCGCGAAGCGATCGCCGGGGCCGACACGTGTCCCTTTGCGAACTGAGGTCGAGCCAACGAGGTGCTGCTCAACGATGGCGGCGGCGGGTTCACCCTCGGGACCGACCTGATCGGTGGGAACCAGAACAGCGACGGCATCGCGCTGGGCGATCTGGACGGCGCCGTCACCCCCTCGGGCCTGCCCGATCTCGGCGACCTCGTCCCCAACGCCGCCGAGACCTTCATCGCCTGAGGCCCGCCGGACCCGGTGCGCCCATTGGCGGTAAATTCGACTCCATGCAGATTCTCTCGTTCGCATCGGCTGCGGGCCGAGAGCGCCCCTCCGCATCGGCGAGCGGGATGACTGCCCATGGCGTGAGCACTCGAGCGCCGTGCTCACGAGCTGGTCAACGGGTCCTCGGGAGCGTGTACCGCGACGACGTGCCGAAGAGGGACGAAGGCTTGGACGCCCCTCTCGGCTGTTCTGAAGGCAGGGGGAATCGGCGGGCGCGCGGTCAGAAGCGGTGGTTCGGGCGCCAGCCTTCTGTGCAGGTTCTCAAGACGCCGCCCGATCACATACCGCCGAAGACGTCGTCGACGTCGAGGTCCAAGCCCGGTGGATCGAGGCGGACCCGGCCGCCTGTTGCCTGCCACATCGCAATGCCACCATCTGCCGTCCGTCGGTAGTGCGGTAGCGCCTTCCGTACGGAATCGAAGACCAAGCAATGGCGCACGCTGGCAAGCTGAAGGTAGCCCTGCAGCTTGCGACCGGTATCGACTGCTGGCGAGCCTAGCGAGATGACGTCGACGATGATCACCGGGCTGTCGGCGCAGATTGCGTCGGGATCAAGCGGCTGGTCGCATTGGACGAGACCGTCGGGCGCGTAGACATTGGCCTCGTCTATCGGGGCTGACACACCGTCGCCGACGGCCATGCAGTCGAGGCCCGCCGCATTGATCGCATCGTGCAGGCTTCCGTAGGCTTGGCTCTTGACGAGGCTATGCCGGTTGCGCTCCGGCGACATGGCGATGACCTCGCCATCGACCAGCTCGTAACGCTCCCCCTCGGGTCGCGTCTCCAACCAGGCAAGGTACGCACGTGCTTCCGTCCGTGTCGTCGAGCCGGCGGCCATCTCTCGGTTCCTTCGCGTCGCGGCGCGGGTGCTTCCCATAACCCGCGCGTACGGCGTCGGCTGCAGCAAACAGCGCGGCAACGGCTGATCGACGATGGCGATGGGCTCGCCGGATGGCTGTGGCGGCTAGGACCCGCTTTCTTCTGCGGCCATGCCGAGCGCGCGGGCGAGCATGGCCATGCGCTCGGGACGCGGGCTCGCGCCTGCCGTGGTGAGCCAACTCCAGGGCAGGAGGTCCGCCAGTCGGTCGCGGGGTTGGCGCTTCAGCTTCGGCAGAACATCGGCGAGGTACGCTTCCGGGTCGACGGCATTGAGCTTGCAGGTCTCGACCAGCGAGACCAACACAGCGGTCGCTTCGGCGCCACGCGGGGAACCGGCGAAGAGGGCGTTGTTGCGGAACAGCGCGATGCCACGCAGCGCCCGCTCGGCAGCGTTGTTGTCGACCTCGACGCGGCCATCCGCGAGCGCGAGCGTCAGGCTCGGCCACCGCTTCAAGCTGTAGTCGAGCGCCTTCGCCGGGGCGCTCGTGTCGGCAACGAGCGGCCGGATCGAGGTCATCCAGGCGTGGAGCTCTTCGAAGGCCGGACGCGTCGAGCTCTGCCGGCGGCCCAGTCGCTCGTCGGCATCAAGGGTCCTCAGCCGGCGCTCGGCCAGGAATACGGCCTGCCAGAGGCGCACGCCCTCCTTGCCGACCGGCGATCCGAGCCGCTCCAGCTCCACGAACTTGCGGCGCGCATGCGCACAAACAGCCGGCCGCCTTGACCGCTGGCGGCGCGCCGCCCCGGGTCGCGAACAGCGCGTTGAACCCGCTGTAGGCGTCCACCGCCAGTGTCCCGGCGAAGTCCCGCAGGTGTTCGCGTGGTCGCTCACCCTTGCGATCGAGGGTCGCGAAGAAGACCGCTGCTGGCGGCGCCGGCCCGGCCCAAGGCCGCTCGTCGCGGACATAGCCCCAGGCGCGGCCGGTCCGTGTGCGGCCGAGCCCCGGCTCCAGGATCGGCAATGGCGTGTCGTCGGGTGGACGACCTCACCTGCCATCACGTGCCGGGCGAGTGCCTCGTGCAAAGGCCCGAGCACCGCCGCCGAGCGCATCATCCAGTCGGCAAGCGTCTGCCGGGGGATGTCGATCTTCTGTCGCGCGAAGCGCTTCGCGATCCGGTTCAGCGGCAAGTGGTCGGCGAACTTGTCGACGATCACGCCCGCGAGCACCGTCTCGTCGACGGTGCTGCGCGGGATCACCCGCTCCGGCATCGGCTCTTGGTCGAAGTGACCCTCGGCGCAGCGCTTGCGGGGGCGCACATAGCGCAGGACGACGTAGGTTGCCGGGATCCGGTGGAGGACCTCGGTCACGTCTGGCTCGCCGACCTCGACCAGCCCCTTGCCGCAGGCGCCGCATGCGTCCCCGACGTCGAGGACCTTGGTCAGCCGCGGCAAATGCGCCGGCAGAGGCTTGCGGATCGGACGTTGCTGCTTGAGGCGGACGGCCGCCGAAGATGCGCGTTCCGTGGGAGCCGGAGGCCGTGCCGCCTCGGGCTCCACCGTCTGGCCGTACAGCTCGTGCTGGCCCTCGGCACTCTCGGAGGATCGTCCGAAGCGATAGTGCACCAGTTGTGTGACCATCGCCTTCAGACGCTCGTTCTCCCCTTTGAGCTCGCCGGTCTCAACCCTCAACGCATGGTTCTCGCCGACGAGGCGTGCCTTCTCCTCGGCCAGCCGGGCGACGATCGCCCGGAGCGCGGTCGGATCCTCCGGCAAGTGGTCGAGGTCGAGCTCCATGGCTCGACGCTACCGAGACCCCGAGGGCTGGAGAAATCTGGCCCTCGGAACCCGGCGAGCTTGTCAACTCTCGACCTCAACCGGCGAGCTGCGGACGCCAGGTGCGGACGGGCGCGCGCCAATCGATCCCTTCCAGCAGCATCGCGAGCTGGGCCGGCGACAGGGTGACGACGCCTTCTTTGGCCGCGGGCCAGACGAACCGCCCCCGGTCGAGCCGCTTCGCGAACAGGCACAGACCCTGGCCGTCGTACCAGAGCACCTTGATCCGGTCGCCGCGCTTGCCTCTGAAGACGAACAGGTGGCCGGCAAACGGATCCTTCTTCAAGACCTCCTGGGCCAGGATCGCGAGCCCGCCATAGCCCTTCCGCATGTCCGTGGCGCCGGCGGCGAGATAGACGTGCACGCCCGGCGGCAGACCAGTGATCATCGTCCGCCGAGGGCCGCGAGCACGGTCTTCAGGCTCGTGGGATCGACCGAGCCAGGGACCCGGACGACGACGCCGTTGGGCAGCAGGATCTCGATCGGCTCAGGCGGCGGAGGCGTCGCCGCCGGCTCGGCCGCGACGGCGACCGGCACGAAGGCTGGTCCGGCCGCCTCCCGCCGTTCGCGGCGCCAGCGGTGGATCAGGCTGCGGCACATGTCGAAGCGCTTGGCGACGTCGGCAATGCAGGCGCCAGGCGCGTCGGTCGCCGCCAACACCCGCTCCTTGTCCGCCGCCGAGTGGCGCCGCCGGCGCTCCACCCGCGTGATCACTTCCATGAGCGAAGCCACGTCCTTTGCTGCGAGCTAACTCCGGAGCTTCCCGGGCACACCCGCTAAGCTCCACCTCAAACCGCAGCTTCGCCCCAGCTCTGCCACCCAGCAAGACGGTCATCACCGGACGCTTACGTCGGATGTGCCTGATGGCCGCGTCGGCGACGCAGCCGAGGCCGCCCCAGAGCCCAAACTGGCAGTCCTACTTCTATGCTATCACGCTGCTGCAAACACGCTTGGAGCCGACAATGATCGAACGCCTAGATTATGCTTCCATAAACGCGATCGCTATCGCGAGCATGGCGAAGGCAAGTGGCAAAATGCCCTCGATCAACAGCAAGCTGAGGGCGGTTATTGAACTCCGGGTGTCTCAAATAAATGGCTGCGCATATTGCGTGGATCTTCACAGCACGGAAGCAAGAAAGGCCGGCGAGACATCGCAACGGCTGGATTGCCTTATCGTTTGGAGAGAAGTGCCGTTCTTCGATGAAGCAGAGAAAGCGGCGCTTGCTTGGGCTGAGGCCATCACGACGATTTCTGACAACGGTGCGCCCGAGCCTCTTTACATGGCGCTGTCCGATCACTTCTCCGAGCAGCAGATTGTCGACCTAACGCTGATTGTTGCGCAAATGAATGCGTGGAACCGGCTGGCCATTAGCTTCGGCCATCTTCCAGAGCCGAGAGAGGAGTAACGCTCTGCGAATGTCAGCTTCGTCCGCACAGCCGGCGAGGCCGCGCACCCGCGGGAGGCCCGGCCACCGTCCGAAGCGCTCATGCGCGATCCGCTCAATGCGCCCGCCCCGCAGGCCTAGTGTGCCGCAGATCCCTAATAGCCGTCTCCACCCGCTGCCAGAACGCCACGCCCTCGACGGCCCCGTGGCGCTGGCAGTGCTCTAGCAACCGCCGGGCCTTGGATTCGGCACCGTCGCTCCCGACAACGATGCAACTGGCGATTTCTGGTTCCGCGCAGCGCTAATCGAGGGGAAAGGGCACCGCGAGCTCGAGGCTCCTCAGTTCGAAATCAAGCACCGTTTGGATTTCCTTCCCCGCCTCTCGTACTAGGAGTTCAATTGCTTGATTCTCGCCGCGAAGGGCACAGTTTTCAACCGCTCGCAAGGCGGTTGAGAGTTTGACCGCCGCAAGCGCTAGTGCAATCCCAATACCGCGGTGGGCGATGTCAGCTACAACTCCGAAGTCGCGCCGGAGTACTGCATCGTTGAGCATCTGCTGCACTTCGCCGAGTTCTAGAGCCGCATTCTCCAACAGCGCACAGAAAGTTGCGTAGGCGTCGGATCCAAATTTCTCTTTGAAGATGGCGAAGTCAAACGGACACGCCCCCGCGGGCGACTCGTGTTGGCGTACGCTCTGGTGCCCCGATTTAGAAGAATTCGATGGGGTCACGCCGCCTGTACCGGCCGTACTTCGCGGGCCGAGAGCATGTCGGATTGCTCGCTCAAGGTCGGCGAGACGTACCGGCTTGCTGAGATACCCATCCATTCCTGCGCGGTAACACCGGTCGGCTTCGCCGGCCAGGACATTGGCAGTCAATCCGATTATTGGAACCGCTCGGCGACCACGAGCTTGCTCCTCGCGCCTGATGGTCGTGGTCATTTCGTGACCATCCATGTCCGGCATCCGACAGTCAGTGATGACAAGGGAGTACGCGTTGCGCCGCCAACTCTGGAGGCCCAAGAGGCCATCGTTCGCCGTGTCAGCGGCGAAACCGAGTATTGAAAGTTGCTTCTTCGTTACCTCCAGACTCGTCAGATTGTCATCCACGACCAGGATTCTGCCGCGTAGCGTCCTCGCGCAGAGATCGGCGCGTTGCCCGGCTCTACTCCCGTCGCTGATTGGCAGCCCTACGGTGCTGTCGCCAGGGAACGGTCGGTTTAGAAGGCTGCCGATCGCAGCAAGGAGCTCCCGCCGCTGTGGCGGCCGCGGGACGATTTTGTTGCTACCGGTCACTGAGTTGTCAGGGTTCATTGCCTGACTGGTGCTGAGGACGAGGGCGCCGCGCGGGTTTGCAGCCGGTTCGAGCCCTGGATCGCTGCGTACGTGAGGCACGTCTACGATTGTTAAGTCTTGGATCTCAGAGTTCTGAGCCTTGCCGGTTCGATCACATCCCAAACCGTGTGAGACCTGTGCACCCAGTGGTTTGAGCAGAACATCCAACATTTCAACGATGGCCGGACTGTCGGACTGGATCTCAATCCGCACGCCGTCGAGCTTGAGGTCTAGGTCCTCTTGGCCGACATCCGTCTGAACGTCCCCACGCGGAATCTCGAACGCGAACGTCGAGCCTCGCCCCACGACGCTGGTGACAGAAATACTTCCCCCAAGAAGTTGCACAATCTCGTTTGAGATGGCGAGGCCAAGCCCTGTTCCTCCCATGTGATCCACAATATTAGAATGACCTTGCTCAAAAGGCTGGAAAATCCTCTCCACTTCACTAGGGTCGATCCCGATCCCCGTATCGGAAACGGCAAAGTGAATGCGCGGATCGTTGGTTGATCCGGCGCGGCTGACCCGCATAACTACTGAGCCGACTTCGGTGAATTTCACTGCATTGGTCAGGAGGTTGATAAGAACCTGACGCAATTGTGTCTTATCGCATGCGATCATGGCGGGGACTTCGGGTCCCACAATGACCGCAAGATCGAGGCCTTTTTGTGCAGCCTCGCTGCCAACGACGTCAGCCGCGCTTTCGGCAACGCTTTGCACAGAGAAGGTCGACCTCTCGATTGTCACATGTCCAGCTTCGATCTTTGAGATGTCAAGAATATCGTCGATGACGCCAAGAAGTGCTTGCGAGGATTCGCCAATCCTTGCTGCAAGTTGTTTTTGTTCGCGATCGAGATTGGTAAATGTGAGGATCTCCAACAGGCCGACAATTCCATTTATCGGAGTCCGTATTTCATGACTCATCTTGGCGAGGAAGCTGCTCTTGGCGTCATTGGCGACTTCCGCAGCGTCAATCGCACTGAGAAACTCGGTGACATCCGTGTAAATACAAACGAGCCCGCCGTCTGCAGTAGGGCGCTCGGCCACGCGATAGCGGCGACCGCTGTTCGCTCTGATGAGGTAAGGCCCCCTTGCACCGCTCTGGTCAGCGGCCTCACTCGTCAAAGGCGTGGTCGTAGCGAGGCGGCGGTCGTCAAATGGGCCTTCATATAGAATGTCATCTAGAAACTCGTCGTAATATCGACCTTCGAATATGTTATTCGTCGCAACGGTATCGTTCTGGTTACGCTTACTTTTCATGATTTCAACAAATTTTTTGTTGTGCGTTTTGAGCATTTTCTTGTCGTCAAACAACGCAAAGCCATCATAGAGACTTTCAATCGCATCAGAAAGGCGGTGGCTTATATTCGATAGTTCTTCAGTTCTCTCTACCACTCGAAGCTCTAGGCTATCTCGTGTTTGGACCAGGGCACGTTCCTGCTCAGCCCGTTGTGCGATCATTCGGTTGAATGCGGCGACTACGCGGCCCATCTCATCTTCTCGCGGCCAGTCGACTACCGATGCCTCGCCATATCGATGCGCTCGCTCGATACCTCCCAGGAGGCGTTGAAGCGGCAGACCCACAGTCCGACGAAACGCGTAGAGGCTACTGAGGATCACACTAAGCAGAAGCAAGCCGGCCAGCGGCGCAACGACCGATATCCTGTTCCTTCGCTCGGCGGCGATCGGGTCAGCAGTAACGCCAATCGTTAGTTCGCCGATCTGACGAGACCCTTCTGGGGTCTCGAAAGTGATCGCCACCGTGTCGTGATAGGCAATCGACGAGTCCGGCTTCTTGGCGACCTGCGCTCCGATGCGCCCCTCGTCACCTGTAACGAGAACTGTCGCGACTGCAGTATCTCTCGCGATTGCGTCAACATAGAGCGCCACCTGAGATTCATTCAGCGTCCATAACGGCCAGACCAGCGAGGCGCTGTGCACGATAAGAAGTTCCTGTAGATGGCGTCGAAGCTCTTCATGCGAGCTCCTGTTGGCGTGAATCTCGACGACAGCGAACGTGGCGAGGACAAAGAAGACAGCGATCTGCCCCATGATGAGCGCAAAGCGGACCCGAAGTGATGAGAACGGACCAAAGCGCTCATCCAGCTCTTGGGCCTTGTTACCCAGATGCTTCATCCGCGGGCCTCCTCAGGTGCTCCTCATGGCTTGGACAGGTCGAACGCCGGTCTGAGTTACTGCCGGAACCCGCTGTGCGGTTCGTCGGAAGTCGGGCACCGACGCTTCTGTCTCCCCAGCGACCTGCCCATCCGACACACGAGACCGCGGCCGGTGCACGTCGCTGAAGCTGGACGGATAGGTCATTGCACGCAACTATTGAGAGCCGTGCTTATCACTATCAGAAGCGCAATACCGCCCAATGGCTTTCCTGTTGGCTGGGAGTCAACGGGAGTCCGAGGTATGAGGCGGGGGAGAGTCGAATGGCAATCTGTCGAGGGCTGTGGTGTTGCGTTGCGATCACCCCCTGTATTGTGTTTGCCGTTTGCCTTGTCGTCACGGTCCCCGCCACGGCCTCTGCACGAGTCGTGCACATCGTCACAGGCAATAACTACCCCCCATTCGTCGACAACAAGCTGGCGGGCGGCGGCTGGGTCACTGAATTGGTCGTGTCTTCTCTCGAGGATGCCGGCTACGAAATCGGCTCGCTGCACTGGTGGCCGTGGAAGCGGGGGCTTGAGGAAACGCGCGCAGGAAAGACCGATGGGACGTTCCCGTGGGGCTACACTGCCGAACGTGCGACTGATCTCCTTTACTCCGAGCCACTATTCTACAACACAGCCCATGCATGGGTGCGGCGGGACAGTGTCCTTTCGGTAGACGTGCTCGAGGGGCGGCGATTTTGCTTGCCGCTCGGCTACGTGGAACATGGCCGTTCGCTGGAGATCGTGAGGCGGGCGCCGAATGCGCGAATCTCCGTCCCCGATATGGGGCAGTGCTTCCGCATGCTGGCGGCACACCGCGTCGATTTCGTTATTTCCACGCCGAACGATGCCGCCGCGGGGATTGCAAACCAAGAACTAGACGCAACCGCCTTCGAGCCGCTCGAGCCGCCGATGCATCGGATCGGATATCATTTTGTCGTGGCACACTCGCGGCCCAACGCGGCCGACATCATCTCTGCAGTCAATGCCGGCATCGAACGAACGTCGCAGGCGTGCCAAGGCAGCGCGGGGACGAGTCGCGCCACCGTGTCCAGCTGTTTCGCGCGCTCCTCAGCGGACAGGAGCCCGGCGGCTGCTCCGCAGCTTGGCTCCGAGGGCGATCGGAGTGAGTGATCACTAAGGACGGACTTGGCGACCACGCAAAGCGCGTTCGAGCCTGACGAACTCTGTCAGAAACGGTCCTCGCCTCTCCAGTGCTTCGCCGTGTTTGCCATCCGCGATGGACTGAGCGAGACAGGCACAGGTGCGGCCAAAGGAATATGCGCCTGCCATGTAGGCCTCGTCCCGTATGCTGGCGAGCTCTCCGACAAGACGATCGACGACGCCGGTGTCGATTTCAGTGGCAATCGCTTCGACACGCCGGCGGCTTCCCGAGCAGAGAGCAGCGATCGCGGGATGCTCAACCAAACCTCTCTCCGCGATCGCTTCGAGAGAGCTGCGCTCGACTGCTTCCAGTGTCTGAGAGCGTGGCAACCACCGGTCGAGGACAACCTGAATACCGACCCTTCCGACGGGTTTACACAGGTAGTCATCCATGCCGCTGTCAAAGCAATGAGAGATTGTGGCAAGATCGGTTTTCACACTTACGGCGACAATGGGAAGTCGTTTACGCTCACCGGTAATCTCGATCTCTCGCACGCGCTTAGTAAAGCTTGCTCCATCCATGCTAGGCATCTTGTAGTCCGCAATCACTAAGCCGATGTGGTCACTCGCAATCCGTTTCAGCGCCTCTTCGCCCGAAGCGCAGTTGATTGGGAGGTGACCGCCATCGCCAACGAGCTTGGCGAGCACGGTAAGGCTCACCGTCGAGTCATCAACAATGAGTACCTTACGGGCCTCGTGGCCAATCTCTTCGCCTAGCTTCTCCCCCTTAGAGGCCGTGGTCGGTGCGCCAGTTGAGGGGGGGTATCCGGTCGGCGACGCTGCACCATCCTGCTCAGGGCTGGCCGCAATCTGCTGTGTGGCGCCTCGATTTCCGAAGCCGTCCCGAGCTCGTTCGATCCAATCGCGCATTTCCAACGCGATCGGCAGGAAAGACACGCCTCTGCCCGTGAGTCTCAACGGTCGCACCTGCCGGTCCACGAGCGGCGCCCCAACCCAATCCTCCAGCTGCTTGATCCGCCGCGAGAGTGTCGGCTGGCTTACGAGACGGTTGGATGCCGAGGCAGAAAAACTGCGTGTCTCGGAGAGGTCGATAAAGTCGTAGATGAGATTGATGTCCAAAGGTTTGGCCTCATCCCGATTCTTGGACCGTTCTAGGTGGGAGTCTGCAGCGTTTTTCAGCCCCGTGTTTCGGTCTCGCGGAACTCTACACAGGCCGTCGGCAGTCTGCCACCGATGGCGCCACGCGCTCTCACTTCCTCGTACTCCGGGCGCAAGCTCTCCGCCTGCCGGCCGGCATCGCGCGGACCCCGCGTCACGACCCGCCCACGGCGCCGGGCCGGCACACCGAGCATCCAAGTCGCGCAACGGTCGAACGGTGGGCAGGTCGGGGTTCACTGCGTTCTCCTCTAGTCATCGCGCCAAGCTCAGCGTGTCATTGGGCTCGATGCGGCATTCGACTGCACACGAGAAGGTGATAGGGGAACCGTTGCGAGCATAGGAGCAGACTCAAGGTGCCCTCACAACTCCTCCTGGGTCTCCGCGTTAGGTCCTAGCTAAAGCAGCACTATACGTCGTATGCATAGTTTTGCGCTCTTTCTGTCAAAACTATGCGTATTTCGTATTGGACAACGCTTAGCGTCAACGACATTTTCCATACAGGCGTGTGATGCACAAATATCAGTCCGACGGACGCGCCCTTAATGTCAGCAGATGGAAACCACAGGTGACGTAGACTACAGGCGAAGGAAAGTCCAGAGGCAACGCAGAGATCATACAACTGCGTTCGTCTTCGTGAATACCATGAATGGCAAGCATCGACTCGGCGATGAACAGTCGGATCCAACAACACGCGTCCGCCAGTCAAGCGGCCAGGACCGTTTGGGGACCGAAGCGGTTCAACTGAATAGAAGGCATGACTTAAGAGTTGCGTCAATCTGATGACGTGTGAGGCTGCTACACTTGAGCTGAGACTTGAGGGCCGTTGTGACCTGAGCCCCAGGATATCAGCCGTAAATCTCGATCCCTTATTCGTCCGTCTCCCACGTCGAGACGGACACTACCTGCGGACCGCGGGGTATCCTGGGCTCAGGTCACTTGCCTTCGATGAAATCCACGAACGCGTCCTTGTAGTCGGGGTGCCAGCGGCTCAGCGCCGGGCGCTAAGCGGCTCTGGAGACCGAGGCGAGCCGGCGGCTGGTGTTGCTGGGGTATTGCGAGGTGCGGTGAGGGCGCGGAAACCGGCTCGCTCCTGCCAAAGACGGTTACTCAGCAGTCTCGCCGGCCTCAGCACGCCCGTGAGCGTGGTGTCGTCGGCCCGGAAGTGCAGGCCACCCTAATGGGGAGCCTCGACGTCAGCGCCTCGATGACGCGCTAGTCGACGAACCGAAGTCCCACGTCCCAGGGCGGCGTGAGCCCTGCGAAGCTGGCGGCGAGGAAGTCGACGAAGGTGCGAAGGCGGGTAGAGAGTTGGCGCGTCGGCACCCAGAGCGCGTGAAGGTGGATCTTTGACCATGAGTGGTCGGTGAGCACCGCCTCCAGCGTGCCACGCCGCACCGCCTCGCCGATGATGAAGCTTGGCTCGATGACAAAGCCGAGACCGGCGAGCGCAGCGTCGCGCAGGACGTCGCCGTTGCTCGACGTCAGGCGCGGGTTAAGCGGCACCGTTTGGACCGACCCCGCCGGCGTCTTCACCCGCCAATTGCGCGGCGCTGCCGTGTAGGTCAGCGCGGGCAGGACGGCGAGGTCCGCGGGCACATTTGGCCGCCGGTTGTTGTTCCAGAAGGCGGGCGAGGCGGCGGCGACGTGACGAATCCGTGCGAGCCGGCGCGTCACCAGCGTACTGTCGTTAAGGCCACCTATTCTGAGGCCAACGTCAACGCCCTCGGCGACGAGGTCGACGCGGCGGTCGTCGAGCTCGATCTCCACCGCCACGGCCGGATGCGCGGCCATGAATTCCGCCACGACCGGGCCGAGCTGGTGGACGCCGAAGGAGAGCGGCGCCGCCACCTTGAGCCGCCCGGTTACCCCGGCATGCGCCGCCTGCGCCTCGGTCTCGGCTTCCACCAGGTCGTCGAGCAGCCGCTGCGCGCGCACGAGGAAGGTCTCACCCACATCGGTGACAGTTAACCGCCGTGTCGTGCGGCGGAGAAGCTGGACGCCGAGGCGGCGCTCCAGCCTCGCGACGCGATCGCTCACCACCGTCTTGGCGACGTCAAGTCGGTCCGCCGCGCGCGTGAAGCTGTGGTCCGCGGCCACCCGCACGAAGGCCTCGAGCTCCGCAAAGCGGTCCACCTCGGCACCCCATTGTCCGAAACAATCGGACACTCCTTCCGTTCTGGGCAGATTTATTCAAGTCGACCATTCGGCCAGGTTCCCCTTCGTCAACGGGCGGCGATGCCGCCGACGGAGGAGAGCAAAGTTGTTACGGTTCGAGGGCAAGACAGCGCTGATCACAGGCGCCACAACGGGGATCGGCTACGCCACCGCTGAACGTCTTCTCGCAGAGGGAGCCAAGGTGGCCATCACGGGTCGCGATCCTGAGCGGCTGGCGGAAGCACGGGCGCGCCTCGGGGACGACGTCGTCGCGGTCACTGCGAACGCGGCCTCACCCGACGCGATCGCCCGCAGCTTCGAGCACGTGGAAGCCGCACTGGGCCGGCTCGACGTGCTCGTCGTCAATGCCGGTATCGCCGAGTTTGCTCCCGTGGCCGAGGCGAGCGAGGACCATTTCAACCGGGTCTTCGAGGTCAACACCAAGGGTGCCTTCTTCACGCTGCAGGCAGCGCTTGGACATCTGAGCGACGGCGGCGCGATCGTCGTCACGACCTCGGTCAACAACCGTATGGGGATGGCGGGCACGGCAGTTTACGCCGCCTCCAAAGGCGCAGTCGCCGCATTCGTGCCGGTGCTCGCGGGCGAAGTCGCTGAGCGCGGCATCCGAGTTAACGCGGTGAGCCCAGGGCCCACGGAGACACCGATCTATGGCAAGCTGGGGCTTCCGGCCGCGCACCTCGACGGCTTGGCCGAAGCGCTCAAGGTCAAGATCCCGCTGGGTCGTTTCGGCCAGGCGGAGGAGATCGCCGAGGCCGTGGCGTTTCTTGCGAGCGATGGCGCCAGCTTCGTCAACGGCACTGAGTTGGTCGTGGATGGCGGCTGGACCGAGGTGATGCGATGAATAGCCTATTGCGGGTCGACGCCAGTGCCCGCGCAGAGGGCTCGCGCACGCGCGCCCTGCTCGACGGTTTGGAGAACAGCCTCGCGCCCGCCGAGATCATTCGGCGAGATCTCACAGCCGGCGTTCCGTTGATCAACGACGTTTGGCTCGCTGCACGCGATACTCCGGCCGATCGGCGAACCGACGCGCAGCGGGCCGCGCTTGCCTGGTCGGATGCGGCGATTGACGAGATCAATCGGGCCGAGATCGTTGCGATCGGCCTGCCGGTCTACAACTTCGGTCCGCCCGCGGTCTTGAAAGCATGGATCGATCAGGTCGCCCGGCCGCGTGTCACGTTCCGCTACACCCGTGACGGCCCGGTGGGCCTGTTAACGAGCAAGCGGGCCTTCGTCGCTTTTGCCGCTGGCGGGACCAAGTTTAAGAGCGAGATCGACTTCGCAGCGCCCTCTGTCGAACACATCCTCGGTTTCGTGGGCATCCGGGACGTCACGTTCCTCCACGACGAGGCGGACATTCCGCGGCGCGTGGCGGCCTAAAACCATCGCACAGGTACGACAATGCCCGACGGCTAACCCCGCATGGTCGGCCTCAACCCCGTCGCCTTGGAAGTGGATGACGTCGACGTCCAGCTCCAGAGGACCGGCTCAGACTCGCGCGGCGCGGGACTCGATCTCGCCAAGATCGACCGAGCACGACGCGAAATCCGGAACAGGGATTGGGTTAGGCAGACATCTCAAATCGCTGCAACGACAGAAGTAACGATCGTCAGACGGAGACTAGACGTAACACCGAAGACCTCGCACAGATGCGCAAACGCCAGCGCGACGAAGTCTGATACGCGGCTCGAGCGAACGACTAAAACTCAGGAAAGATCATTCATGCCCGCACGAAACTCATCATTGATAGCTCTAGCTCTGTTCGTCATGCAGATTGCTAGTCCTGCATTTGCAGAGTTGCGGGTTCACACCTACAGTTCACCAGATCCTGACTCAGTCAACACCTATGCCATCGAAACCTCGAACGGTTTGGTCGTCATCAGTACTCAGCGGACTTTCTCACAA
Organism: Geminicoccaceae bacterium; assembly: GCA_028279345.1. GTDB lineage: Bacteria > Pseudomonadota > Alphaproteobacteria > Geminicoccales > Geminicoccaceae > JAAAPF01. The sequence goes on along the minus strand of JANQNY010000005.1, from coordinate 8,203 downwards.
GCTAGCTTGGCTGTGGCGCGCGTCGACCGCATCGGACTACCAGTTGTCGCGATTGTTATCCCAGTACCGCACACTGATCACTTCGGGGGACTTGGTATCTTCCGTGAAGCGTTTCCAGACGCAACAGTGCACGCCTCAGCCGCCACAATCCAAAGCCTACGGACGGATGGCGAGGGCTATATTGCCAGCCGCAAGGCAGTACTGGGCGACGACTTTCCGAGCCAAGCGCAGGTACTCGCAGCTCTGCCTGACAAAACGCTTGAAGACGGTAAAGTGCTGGATTTTGGAGACGTCCAAATCGACGTCATAGAGGTTTCGAACGCCAACGCTCCATCCAACACGATGCTCTACGTAGAAGATGAGGGTGTGCTTTTCTCGGTCGAAGTTGTTGAGGATGGTGTCACAGCTTTCCTTAAGGATGCGGATTTGGATGGTTGGATCGGCGTTCTCCAGACCTTGCCACAGCGTTTTCCAGACTTGGAAATCGTATACCCCGCCCACAACGCGCCGGCGCCTGGGGATTTTGCGGTCGAGCAGCAACTTGCACATCTTATCGCGTATCGAGATGTACTGCATGCGGTCTTGGAAGACGGCACGATGAGTGAAGAGGAGCGCCGTGCAGCCGTCACGAGCATAGAGGCCGCATTTCCCGATCACGCGCGCGTTGCGCGTCTCGAGCGAGAAGTGCTTATCGGTCTCAATTTGGATTGGCAGGCACAGAAGATCCTCTCGGATCCCTGAGCTGGTCCGTGTCGGGGCGTCTTCGAGGCCTTCGGCTGTCGCCAGTCGCCTGCCTTCTGGCCCGTCCACGTAGGGGCCATCCTCGGTGCTGTCCGGCTCCACGACAGTGAGGCAGCTCAAGCAATGCGGGCGAGACGCGGCGCGCTTAAACTCGTTCAGCGCCCTGAACCAAACACGTTAGGGTCCGATGCCGCGGCTGACGAAGACCGAAATCACAGAGCTAACCGACCGCTTGAGCGTTTGGCAGTCGCCAGGAGAACTGATGGCCATTGTTGACGACGCAATGGATCACGTTGGCGGCGCCGCGCTGTTCACTCAAGGCGGGCTAGACTTCCTTCGTGATGCGTGGATTGCCGCGCGAGTTGCAGAGCTCAGACAGGCCGAAGCGGCGCGTGTGGTCAAAGGCAAGTTCCCGGACTTCGAGATCAACGTCGGCGGCACGGTCGAGGAATTCGAGGCGGTGGAAACCTACGAAGTAGGACGCAGGCGCGGCGTCGAATACCGCGATGCAGATGGCCAAGCACGTGATGCAGAAATCGAGTCTGCGACGGAAATCCGCACTCAGCTTGAGGCCGCTTGCAGAAGCAAAGTAGAGAAACTGTACAGCAAGCCCGTCAATCTCGTTATCTACCTGAACACCTTTGCGCTAGGTGTCGAGGAAGACGAAAGAGAAGCACTGATCCGCTCAGCCACGACAGCAGCAGCGGGCGCGTTCACGTCAGTCTGGGTCTTATGGCAAGAGACACTTTACCAAGCGTGGCACGAGTCGACTTAGCGTGTGGAAGCTCCCCAGGTTGCGCCGACGTAGGGCCTCCGCGGTCGCCGCCGCTGACCTCACCCCGCGCCTGGGCGGCCTCCAGCTCGCGGCCAATCTTGGCTTCGGCGAGCGCTACCTCGATGGCGAGAACGCGAGCGACAATTCGGGCGCCAAACGGGTGGCGGACCAAGCCGAGCCTTTCCGGCGCCGGGAAAATCTCCGTGCGCCCCAGCTTCAGCCCCCTTTTTAGGGGGTCAAGAAATTCACCAGCGTTCGCACAGATTAGCCAGTGGTCGCTCTTTTATGGCGTCCGGAAATTCCAGGAGCCACCAATGAAAAACCTGCGGCGATTGCGTTCTTAGGGTGTCCGCAGTGGCACCCCTTTTATGGCCCCGCATAATTCACCGGTGTTCGCCACTGGTCGGTGGTCTGAAGCCCCCTTTAGGGACTGGCACAATTCACGAGCGTTCGCGGCCGAAACGCGAGTAAGGCCCGCACCCCTCGCAAGCATTCCACGATTGTGCACTTATTCCTGGCGCTCGGCAATTGCGTCGCGGTCTAGCAGCTCCGCCACGGCCGTGAGCGCGCGCACGACATTGCTTGCCACGCGTCCGCCGCCGGTCCGCCTCTCGCGGGCTCGCTCGCCAAGAGTGCAGTAGTCGAGGACCACCCGCTCAGCGTCCATCAGAGCCCCGTCACCGCACGACGTGAGGACAGCCGACCTGATGCGTCCCAAGTCTGCCAGCGCATCGCCTGCGTGCTCTGTGCGGCTCCGCGGCCTGGAAAGTGCCCGCCAGCGATAGGCTGCGGCGAGCTGGTCAGGCGTCAGGTCGAAGCGCGACAGCGGGTCTTTCTGCTCAATGCGACCACGCCGGGCGTCTGTGCCTGTCTTCTGTCGCCGTCGAGCGCGAGCATCCCATTCGGGCGGGTTGAGCCTGTCGCGTCGGCGCTGCTCTAGCTCGCGCTCAAAGTGCGGAGTCATCGGCAGGGCGCCGGCCCGTTCCTCGCGCGCGCGTATCTCGCGGAAAGGCCCTCACCATTCTCCTGAGCCCCGAGCCACGCAGTGCTTTCACTGGCCACGCTCGTCTCTCGCCTCAGGTCTCGCGTCGACCTCAGACCCACGCGGCTTCACCCGCTGCCACTTCTCGCGCCATACGCTGTCGAAGGGGCTGCAACCCGCCTTCAAGCGCCGCGCGATCTTGCCCGCCGGCAGTCCTGCCAAGCGCGCCCACACGTCGATCTTGGCGCTGATGGTGATCCACCTAGCCATCGGCCAATCTCGCGATCCCAGCCAAGCGCCGCGCCTCGCGGACCGTCGCCAGGTCGATCACATCGTCGGCGTACGCGCCCTCGCCGGCCATGAAGGCGCGGTCGGCTTCGTTCAGCTTGTCAGCGTCCGGCTCGTCGCGGGGCAATTCCGGCCGAGCAACACATGCGCCGCGAGGGCCGAGGCCCGTGCTATGCGTGCTATTTGTGCTATGCGGGGACGGCAACATAGCACCTGTAGCACACATAGCACGCCCCCCCGCCGCGAAGCCGAGTACCAGCGCGCGAAGGGGCTCAGCCATCGCCGTACTCCTGAAACGCTCTCGGATGGGGCTCCAGCGTGGTCCCGACTAAGCGGAGCCAACCGACGTCGATTGCGAATTCGATGGCCTCCTCGCGAAGTTGCCGGCCGGCCCGGCCCCTTAGCCTTCGGCGCCCCACATATTGGGCAATGCGCTCACGCGTTCGCCGCGCCGGGTCCAGGCAACAGCGCACCACCGCCTCGGCATCGAGAACGGCTTCCTCAATGTCGCCTGCGTCAAAGACCCGGTTGGCCTCGAAGAGGTGCCAAGCCGCGACCCCTGACGCAGCGATCATCGTTGCTTCCGCGATTGGGATCGTGGCGCCGACCGGACCATGCTCGACCAGGTGGAAGACTGCCGCGATGCGTGCCGCGTTCTCCGCGGACTTGGCACCGATATCTCTGACATCAGCGAGTGATCGGCCCCGTGCCAGCTCACTCTCGGCTTGGTCGTGGTACGAGCGCCAAGCCTCAAATGCCTCCGGCGTCAACTCGAGTTCCGGCGGCCGGAGTTCAAGATTGTCAGCAGTCGTCGGCAACGGCGCCTTTGCCAGCTCTCGCAATCGTTCGTGCCAGAACGTCGACACGGCGGCCGGTGCCTGTGGGACGTAGAGGCGCGTCCCGGCGGTCGAAGCAGGGCGAGCGATCAGAAACCGAGCCAGGAGACCTGACGCACGCGCAGTACCGCCCGCGACCGACATGAGCCGGTCGAACACCGCCGGCTGCATCATGAGGCAAGTCGTGAAGCGGCGACCGGTGGCGCGATAGCTCTGCATGGTCCGACGACCGCTCTGCAGCACGCCGCCATCCCAGAGGCGGTTGAGCGTCGTAAACATGCCGAGCGCCGTGTCGTCGGACATGCCTCGCGACCCAACGATAAGGCCGCCCTCGTCAGACCACAGCCCGCCACTTGGCCAGCCCAGGGCCATCCCTGCCTTCAGGTTCTCCGAGGTCTCATCTTCGAAGAAGAGCCGCGGCGCGATGGGCGATGGCGGCGGGGCCTCTAGAAGCTGCTCAAGGCGCGCTCGCAGGACGGGGACACGTGCTTGGTCCTCCTCTTTTCTGGCTGCCGTGTCTCGCTTAATGGCCGCACGGATCCCGGCAATCTCGTCTTCCCAAGCGTCGCGCTTCGCCGCGCGTGCCGCGAGGTCCACCTTCATCGCTTCGCCCATCTCGACGACAGCCGCCTCAAGCGTGCGGCTACCCATCGCTTTGTCCGCGGTGCTTTTCCTTTCACCGCTTTCGGCAAGTACGATGCTGAACAGACCGATCGGGCCGACAAGACCGGCATCGCGTCTCACATCGGCGATGTGCTGCGACGCCAGCGAAGCCGCCGAAAGCGCCGACGCGGCAACTAGCTCGACCGGTTGCTGAGCGGATGCCCGGTGCTCCTCGATCGCGTCGCGCATGAGCGTCGGCAACGCTTCGAACGGATAGGGCAGTGCGGCCTCTTGTTTTGGCCACGGCTGCGGTTCCGGCCATGGCTGGGCTCGTTGCGCGTCGGCGACGACACTCAACGCGCGAAACCCGACCCCCGTGCTATGTGTGCTACAGGTGCTATGTTCGGTCATCGCGGCGCCTCCAGTCGGCTGCGGAGAGCACTGTCTAGCGTTGCGATGATCTCCGGCAGTGTGAGGCCGGCGTGCCCGGCCGCCGTGGCCAGCGCTTCGCGCCAAACGCCTTCGCCAAGATGGCCTGACAGGACCAGCCGAGAGGTCGAGAATGCCTCGGCATTGAGAGTGCTGTTGCGCGCGCCCTCACCGGCGCACATGACAGCCGCCACCGCACGCTCTAGGGCGACAACGCCATATCGGTCGCCCGTGATCCTTGGTGGCTCCATGGGCGCCCTAGGCTTCGACAGGGGCGACACGAGGTCGAGCAGCCGGCTGGGCGCGGGAGGTGGGGACACTTCCCAAGGCGCGCGATTGGCCAGCCAGCGATAGCGATTGCCGCTCGGATGGATCGACGGCGGCACAACGATGAAGCCACCTTCGCCGCGCACGTCGACGTTCCGCGCCACCTTGGAAGCGCTGTTGCGGACCTCGCGGTCCATTGGCCAGGCGAAGAGCACCTGGTACCCACCGCCGCCCGTCCGCTGGCAGGGTGCGCGAGGAAGCTTGCCATGCTCTTCGAGCAGCGCCTCAAGCGACCGGCGACCGTCATCGCCATCGATGTCGAGTGCCCAGACACCGGATCGAGCCCCCATAGCGGCGCCCCAATTCGAGGCGGGATCGCCGCGCCGCCACGCTGCCAGCTTTGCGCCATCGGTAGTCGCTTCCGCACCCCATCTGACGACAGGTCTCTTCTGCCCGGCTGGGATTGGGAAGACGGGCCAGCCCAGCGCCGCATAGCAGTACGCACTCACGCTGCTTGCTGCGCTTCGAGCGCGGCGATGAATTCCTCAATTGCGGCATCCGACACTAGTCGGCGACCACCAATCGTCACCGAGCGCAACAACGGCAACCCGCGGCGGTACTTCGGGTCCGCGTGCATGGCCTTGTAGACCATCGTGCGTCCGACGCCCAGACGAGCGCACGTAACGTCCACAGTGTTGAGGCGGGCCGCTCTGTCTTCGGTGCCTGCGTTCGCCCGTTTCCGCAGCAGGGCTTTGGCGTTGATTTCCTTCTGCATCATCACCTCGTCCGAAAGTGAGGCGTCCGCTCGTTTCCGTGACAGAAACCAACGGACTGATGCAGCGGTCTAACCATCTGCCAAGAAGCGCGTCGGCCACATTGGTCGCTTAGGTCGAATAAGCTCTCATTCGCTGTCGCCCGCGTTCGGCAGTGCTTTCATGATTGCTTGTGCCTTCAACCGTATTTGGCTGAGCGCTGGCTCTTCCAATCCGCGATCGGAAAACCATTCCAACATCAGGCGCTCTAAAGCCTGTTGGCCCCCTCGACCCGGATCTATATCGATCCTCTGGAGGTACGCCTGCACCACAAAATGCGCCCAAAAATCATTCCACGAGTGCTTGGAGGCGCGTTCAGAAGGGAGGCGAGTTGTGGGCCGCCGCGGGCTCCTAATCGCGTCTGAGGCACCGCAGAATTATTCGATATCTCTCCGAGCGCAGTATAGCTCCACATATTGAGTGCCTTCTTCGAAGAAAATCTCCTGCAAAAGCTCACGTTTGGAAACTAATAAAACATCCTTCTTATAGAGAGATACACCATCAGGCAAAAACTTATCATCTTATTCTGGAACTTCCTCTTTGATATCGCCGCCTTGCTGGCCCCAGAGGCGGAACGTATACATCCTATCGAACAGATTTAAGACCGCACATCGGCAAAGCTCGCCTTTTGGAGCTTCGTACGTCCAAACCTCTACGGGAGACTCCCCCGGTGCCCTCTGTCGTCTAATCCTGCGTTCTATTACGTAGCGAGCTGCAACCGGTATCGTGCCGCGGCAAATACCTACGTCCAACCAATCTAGGCTCAATGCCCGTGTTGGAAACAGTTTCGAAATTGCCAGAAGCGTGTCTGCTACACTGATGAAATCGCTTTCATCTACAAGATCCATTTCTGTTTCAGGGTCGTCAGTTGTGTATAGTGGCATGGTGCGCCACCTCGCTCCAATGAATCATCTGCTTCGAAGAGGGACGACCTCGCCAGTGGTCTTCGGCGTCGTGCAGTAGCCCGCCCAAGCTTCCATGAGCTTGCGCCGCTTCGCGAACATGTCGCCACGGCGGTAGGCGGCCTCGGTTGCGTTCTTGATGGTTTGCGCGAGCGCCAGTTCCGCGAGGTCGCTCGGGAAGTTCGTGGCCTCTGCCGCCCAATCGCGGAACGTGCTGCGAAACCCGTGCGCCGTCAGCTCGCCGCGGCCCATGCGCTTGAGCACCGCCGTCAACGTCATGTCGCTAACCGGTCGGCCGGGCCGCGCCGAAGGAAACACCAAGGCGTCCTGATCGCCCTCCTTTACGAGATCTTTCATCGAGCGCAGCACGTCGACTGCAGCCTTCGACAGCGGAACCCGATGCTCGACCTCGGCTTTCATCCTCTCGCCAGGGATGGTCCACGTCGCCGTGTCGAAATCGATTTCCTGCCAGGTAGCGCCGCGCACTTCTCCGGACCTCGCGGCGGTCAGGATCGCGAACCTCAGTGCCAGCGCGCCGATGCCGTCGCGCGTCTCTAGGTCCGCGTAGAAGGCGCCCATCTCGCGCCAGGGCAGGGCCGCATGGTGCTTGACCCGCTTTACCTTCGACGGCTTGGCGAGCAGTGCATCGAGATTGCCCTTCCACCGGGCCGGGTTGTCGCCGGTCCGCGCCTTGCTCGCGGTCGCGTAGTCGAACACGGCCTCGATGCGCTGGCGCAAGCGGCTCGCAGTCTCGGCTTTCTCCGTCCAGATCGGCCGCAGCACCTTGAGCACGTGCTCGGTCTCGACGTCCCGCACATCCAGCCTGCCAATGACGGGATAGGCGTACGTCTTGAGCGTCGAGGACCATTGCGCCGCGTGCTTGGCGTTCTTCCACTCATGCCGCTTGGCCTCGATGAGGCCCGTGGCTGCCTCTTCGAAGGTCAGGGCGCTGGCCCTGGCCTTCACGCGTTCGGCGATCGGGTCGCGGCCGTCGAGGATGTCGCGACGCATCTCCAGCGCCTTCGCCCGCGCCGCCACGAGCGGCACCTCCGGATAGGGACCAAGACCAACGTCACGGCGAACGCCGCGGACAACCGCTCGGAAGACCCACGACCGTGCACCGGTTGGCTTCACCAAAAGCGATAGCCCCGAGCCGTCGGAGTACCGCCCCGGCCCCGCCGTCGCGACCTTGCGGGCTGAAAGCTGGTCCTGAATCTTGCGGGGCATCACTCGTTACCACATCCACTACCCTACAGGATGCGGATTACCACAAAGACGAGCGAACGTCCACGAACGTACTCAGTCAGGAAGCGCCTTGTTTCATAGGGATATGCGGGATGCCGGCGAACGACCGAGAACGCGCCCGAATTCGAACTTGGCGGACATCCCCTCCGCCAGTATCTTGCGCTAACGCGTTGTTTTGGAACCGCCCTTTAGGGCACTACAAACTCCGCCCACCATTTCACCCACTGACCCGCTCCCAGCGGTCGGTCCGGGCGCGGAGTTGGTGAAGCACGGCGTGGGACCTGACCCGGTTTCTGGTCCAGTTGTCATGCAACCTTCCGGGC
>JANQNY010000081.1 GCA_028279345.1 Geminicoccaceae bacterium | reverse complement strand
GAGCACGATCAGGCCCACCACGAGTGCTGCCACGCCGCTCGCCGCAGCAGTGGGCGGCGCGAGCACGGCAGCCGCACCCTGCGCGGTCGGCCAGGCGACGACGCCCGCAATCGCGACGATGGCAAGAGACCGCGCGCTGCCGGTCGCGGCGCGGATCCAGGCGCTCGACACGCACCCACCGGCCAATACCATGCCCGCGCCGAAGAGCGCACCTCCGGCACCGGCGGCGACGGCAGACGCGGTGGTCCATGCCGGTACCGACCAGCCGATCGTCGGCACCGCCAGCGGCGCTATCGCCGCCATGAGTGCGACGCCCAAGGTCATTGCGCCCCACAGCCGCGCCCGTCGCCAGCTGCCGAAGACGACGACGTCGGCGACCGCGCCCATCGTGCATAGCTGGAGCCGCTCGGCCAACGCGCCGAAGGTGAGACCCGCCAACGCCGCGGGCGCCATCTGCGACAGCCAGGTCAGCGTCCCTGCGCCTCCATCGCCTCTTGCCTCGCACCCGTCCGACGCAGCAGTGGACCGGCGAAGCGGCGCCAGTCAAGGCCGAGCGGGCACGTCGGCGTCAGCGATTGGCCGCGACGAGTTCGCGTCCGACGTCGAGGAACGCGGCCGGATCGACGTGCTGTCCGTCCACCACGACCTCGTAGTGGAGGTGAACGCCCGTCGCGCGGCCGGTGCGCCCCATCAACCCGATGCGCTCGCCACTGGTCACAGTATCGCCGCGCCGCACGAGGTACGCGTAGAGGTGCGCATAGCGGGTCACCACGCCGTTGCCGTGGTCGATCTCAATCAAGTTCCCATAGCCGCCGCGCCGGCCGACCTTCTTCACCGCGCCTCCCGCCGTCGCGTAGATCGGCGTTCTCAGTGGGGCGGCGAGATCAATACCGCTATGAAAAGCGCGACGCCCGTGGAACGGATCGCGCCGCGGGCCATAGGGGCTCGTGAAGCGGTGGTCGGCGCGAACCGGTGAGGTCAACGGCACCGTCTCGAGGACCCGCGCGACGAGCGCCTGGGTATCGAGCGCCACGAAGTCCTCGCCATCCTCGGTAGGCAATGCAATGAAGGGACCGCCGACGCCATCCGCCGGATCGTCGAGCGCACCGAGCAGTAGGCGCTCGGGATCCAGCCCCGCTCGGCTCAGCAGCTTGCTGAGCGGCTTGCCACCATGGCGCAACCATTGGAGCAGGTCGTCGCGCTGAATGGACGCTGGCACGGCGACGCGCCGGCCCAGCGCGGCGTCGACGGCACTCAGGTCGGTTGCTCGAACATCTTCGGGAGCGCGCTTCGGCACGATGACACGGTCGGCAAGGGTCGGGGAATCCGCACCGGCCTCACCAATGGTCCAAGCGAATGCAAGTAGCGCGACGAGCAAAAGGTGGAGGCCTCGCACCGCGCGCCAACGCCGCCAGGGCGGGCGCCGACAAGCCGAAGCCGCCTGGCTGATCTGCAGATGCATGGTGTTCCCGTAGCGTTAGCGCCCGCATGGCACGGGACGTCGTTGTCGTCTTGACCGTCCTAACGAATGCTCGAGCGATCTATTCCCGACCGTGCAACCATCCATCGGTGCAATGGGCCGCGGCCCGCCGTCACTGGGCCAACGTGCGCGTGGTGACGTCGTGTCCCCAGTCGATCAGCGTGGTCACTGCGAGGTTGACCGCATCGTCCACAGCGTTCAGGCGCCCGCGGGCGACACCGATCGCGACGGTGGCAGCAACCGGCGCACGCTCTTCGACCGCCGCGCGTGCCTCAGCACCGCGCAAGAGGCCCAAAAAGTCCGGCGCCGCGCCGGGCGGGTCGGCGACGATGCCCAACACCCGCCCCGCGGCGTTGGCACTTTGGGCACGGCAGCGGTCGCCGATGCAGACGGTGACCGTCTCGGGCAGCGCAAAACGCGCCTCCAGCGAGAGCAGACAATGCGTGACGAGACCTTCGGCATCGTTGAGACCGACGATCCAGGTACGTGGTTCGACCGACATCCTGCCCCTCTTGTGTTGGCTCCGTGGTGCCGCCTAGGAACGTCATCGTGCCGCGGTGGTCGCGGCATCGCCATTGCTCGTTGGAAGGATGGGATGCGGAAGGCACAATGGCCCGATCGTCGCACAGCGACCGGTAGCCATCTGCGAATGTGCCGACTACTTGAATGAGCTATTCATGAAGAGTTCACTCAAAACCCCTAGGTGCCCTTGAGCGCCTATTGTCCTTTGCCCCGCTGACCGGGAGTCCGCCTTGTCCGCTCTGTCGTCCGCCGTCGGGCCCGGCTCCTTAGTGTTGCGCTATCTGCCAGCGGCGTTATCGGCGCTGGTCGCCGCGGGTTTCGCCACGCTCGTTCCGACCATCGCTGACTACAACGTCATGCGCGTCTCCTGGCCCTGGATTCCGGGGCTCGGCGTCGAGCTGTCGTTCCTGATCGACGGCCTCAGCCTCACCTTCGCGTTGCTGATCACCGGGATCGGGGCGATCGTCTTCGCCTATTCTGCGAGCTACTTCAAAGGGCATCCCAAGCTCGTTCGTCTGCTCGTGCTGCTGGTGCTGTTCGAGATCTCGATGCTCGGCCTCGTGCTCGCGGACAACCTCATCTTGATGTTCGTCTTCTGGGAGCTGACGACGATCACGTCTTTCCTGCTGGTCGGCTTCGACCACGAGCAGGAATCGGCGCGCAACAAGGCGCTTCAAGCGCTCTTGGTGACGGGTGCCGGCGGGCTTGCCTTGCTGGCGGGCATCCTCCTCCTCGGCATCGTCGGTGGCACTTACGAGGCGTCAACGCTGCCGCTGGTCGCGGACACCATCAAAGAGCACAGCCTATATCTGCCGATACTGACCCTGTTTCTGTTGGGCGCGTTCACGAAGTCGGCGCAGTTTCCGTTTCATTTCTGGCTGCCCAACGCCATGGCGGCGCCGACGCCGGTAAGCGCGTACCTGCATTCCGCCACCATGGTGAAGGCCGGTGTTTACCTGCTGGCGCGCATGACGCCGACGCTCGGGGGCACCGAGCCTTGGCTGTGGAGCCTCACGATCGTCGGTGGCGTGACCGCGGTGATCGGCTCGATCTGGGCCTTGCGGCAGACCGATCTCAAGCTGGCCCTCGCCCACACCACGGTGATGGCGCTCGGCACGATCACCATGTTCCTGGGCGGCGCCGCGCCCATCGCGCTCACCGCTGCAGCCACCTTTCTCGTGGTGCACGCCTTCTACAAGGCGGCCCTGTTTCTGACCGTTGGCATGCTCGACAAGAAGGCGGGCTCACGCGAGATCGACGCGCTCGGTGGCCTCGCTCTGCCGATGTGGCGAACATGGATCATCGCCAGCCTTGCCGCCCTGTCGATGGCAGGCTTTCCGCCGTTTTTGGGCTTCGTCGGCAAAGAGCTCAAATACGAGGGCGCGTTGGCAGTGGCATCCGAGCCGTTGCTGGTCGTGACCTTCGCCGTCTTGGCGAACGCAATGATGGTCGCGATCGCCGCAGCCGTGGCGATCAAGCCCTTTTACGGCAGGCGACGCTCGCTGGCGGAGCAGCCCGCAGACCCTCCCTTCGCCATGTGGATCGGGCCGGCATTTCTGGCGATTGGCGGCCTCATCTTCGGTTTAGCGCCTGACTTGGTCGGCAGCGCGCTGATCAACCCGACCGCGACCGTCATGAGCGGCGACCTAGTCGCCAAGCAGTTCAAGCTCTGGCACGGGGTCAACGTGCCACTCATGCTGAGTATCCTCACCTTCATCATCGGCATCGTGCTCTACTTCAATCTCGCGCGGATCCGCGCGGCACTCACGCGTTTGGACCAACGCGGCATCTGGACCGCCGAGCACGGTTACGATCGAGCGCTCACAGGCCTGAAGGCGATCGCTACGGGCCAGACCCGCGTCATCCAGCCGGGACGGCTGACGCACTACCTTTTCTGGACGACAGCCACGTTGGCAGCTCTGCTCTGGTCGGCGTTGATCGCCGGCGGCTTTGCCGTGCTGCCGCAGGCCGGCCGCATGCCGACGCTGATCGAATGGACGATGCTCGCACTGGCGGGCTTCGGGGCGATCGCCACGGCGGCCACGACGTCGAGCCTGCTTGCCATCCTGGCGCTCGGCCTGCTCGGGGGCACGGTGGCGGCGATCTTCGTCCTCTACGGTGCGATCGACGTGGCGATGACGCAGCTGCTGGTCGAGACCTTGTTCGTCGTGATCGTCGCGGTGGCGCTCTTGAAGCTGCCGCGTCTCGCGCCCACGACGGGCGCGCGAATCCGCTGGCGTCATCTGGGCCTTGCCGGCGCGCTCGGCACAGGCACGACCCTCACGCTGTTCGCCGTGCTCTCGGTCGACCTCGATCGCCGGGTGAGCGATTTCTTCGAAGTAACGAGCGTGCCGGAAGCCTTCGGCCGAAACATCGTCAATGTCATCTTGGTCGACTTCCGCGCTCTCGACACGCTCGGTGAGATCGCCGTCGTCGTCATCGCGGCTCTGGGCGTCCTAGCGCTTCTCAGGTCTCGAATGCTGACCGCTGCGGAGGACCGGCGATGAACTCGATCATTCTCTCCGCCGCGACACGGATCGTGACGCCACTGATGGTCGCGTTTTCGATCTTCATCCTGTTGCGTGGGCACAATGAACCCGGCGGCGGCTTCATCGGCGGCCTCGTCGCTGCCACCGCCTTCGCCCTCTACGCCAAGGCGATGGGCGTGCCTGCGACACTGCGCGCGCTCAGCCTGTCGCCGCCGACGATCGCCGTCGTTGGGCTCGCCATGAGCACGCTCGCCGGGCTTTGGGGCCTCGTGCAGTCGGGCGTCCTTCTGAAGGGCCTCTGGCCACTCCTGACGACCGCCGACGACGGCTCGAAGGCGGGTCTGCCGATCGGCTCGGTGCTGGTGTTCGATGTGGGCGTCTATCTGGTGGTCGTAGGGTCGGTGCTGTCGATCCTGTTCGCGCTCGAGGCCGACGTCGCCGAAGAGAACGAGGGCGAGGACTGAGCCATGGAAATAGCACTTTCCATCCTCGTCGGCATTGTCGTCACCTGCGGTGCCTATTTGATGCTCAGCGGCAATATGGTCCGCTTTCTGTTCGGCCTCGCCTTGCTCAGCAACGCGGCGAACCTCGTGATCTTCGCCGCCGGCCGCCTGACCTATGGCGCACCACCCTTGATCGCTCCCGGCGAGGCCGGGCCGCTCGAGACCGTCGCCAACGCGCTCCCCCAGGCACTGATCTTGACCGCCATCGTGATCGGCTTCGGCCTCCTGGCCTTTACCTTGGTGCTCGTTCACCGCGCTAACCGCAGCCTCGGCACCGTCGAGGGCGACGCCATGCGGCTCGCCGAGCCCGACGAGGGCGCGCGCTGACATGCTGTTGACCTTGTGCCTGGTCGTGCCGCTCGCGACCTTCGTCGTGAGCTTCGCAGTACGCCGCAACGCTGATCTCCAGCGCAGTGTCAGCATTGCCGGGAGTGCGCTCCTGCTCTTGGCTAGCCTCGCCCTCGGCGCCCAGGTCGTGGCGAACGGTCCCGTCGCCGCGCAGATGGGCGGCTGGCCGGCGCCGTTCGGCATCACGCTAGTGGCCGACCTGTTGAGCGCGGCCATGGTGGTCATCACCGGCATCATCGCACTCGCCGTCTCCGTCTACGGCCTGGGCGACGTCGACCGCGACGCCGAACGGCTCGGCCACCACACGCTGCTGCACGCGTTGCTGCTCGGTGTGACCGGGGCCTTCCTCGCAGGTGACCTCTTCAACCTTTATGTCTGGTTCGAGGTCATGGTGATCGCCTCCTTCGGGCTCCTCGGGCTCGGCAGCCGAGGCGACCAGATCGATGGCACGGTCAAATACGTCGCCCTCAACCTCATCGCGACCTTGGCGTTCCTGAGCGGCGTCGGGCTCCTCTACGGCGCCACGGGCACGCTGAACATGGCCGACCTCCACCAGGTCGTGCCCACGCTCGAAAACCCGGTCATCGTGCTCACCACCGCCGCCATGTTCCTCTTCGCGTTCGGCGCCAAGGCGGCCCTGTTCCCGGTGTTCTTCTGGTTGCCCGCCTCCTACCACACGCCATCGGTGACGGTGTCCGCCGTGTTCGCGGCGCTCCTGACCAAGGTCGGCGTCTACGCGCTCATCCGCGTCTTCACGCTGGTCTACGACGCCTCGACCCTACCGCTCATCCAGAATCTGCTTCTGTGGTCGGCGTCGCTGACGATGCTCACGGGCGTCTTAGGAGCTGCCGCGCAGAACGACATCCGCCGCATCCTGTCGTTCCACATCATCAGCCAGATCGGCTACATGATCTTGGGGCTTGCCGTGTTCACGCCTTTGGCGCTTGTCGGCGCCATCTTCTACATTCTCCACCACATCGTTGTGAAAGCAAATCTGTTCCTCGTCGGCGGCGTGGTGCGCAAGCTCACGGGCTCGGAGGAGCTCGGCCACATCGGCGGCTTGTGGGCCAGAACCCCCTGGCTCGGCGTGCTGTTCCTGATACCCGCGCTGTCGCTCGCCGGCATTCCGCCCTTGTCCGGCTTCTGGGCCAAGCTCGTCATCGTCAAGGCGAGCCTTGATGCAGCCTACTACATCCCGGCCTTCCTTGCCCTGTTGGTGGGCCTCCTGACCGTCTTCTCGATGTCCAAGATCTGGCTCGAAGCCTTCTGGAAGCCCCATCCGCAACCGGACGCGGCGGCAACCATGACGCTTTCGCGCGCCGAGCGCTGGTCGCTGCTCACACCCATCGTCGCGCTCGCGCTCATCACCGTCGCGATCGGCCTGATCGCCGGTCCGTTCTACGGCGTGTCGGTGGTCGCCGCGGAACAACTGCTCGATCCACACGCTTATGTCGGTGCGGTGCTGGGAGAGAACCGGTGAACCTCTACGCGCTCAACCTCCTGATCGCCATGGGCTGGGCTGCCGTGAGCGGCAGCTTCGACGTCGTCAACCTCATGCTCGGCTACGGCGCGGGCTTTTTGGCGCTCTACGCGACACGGCCCCTGTTCGGTCCCACCGCGTACTTCCGGCGCACGCTCAGCTCGATCGGGCTCTTCTTCTTCTTCTTCTACGACCTCGTGCGGTCGAGCGTGGCGGTGATCCACGACGTCATCACGCCAGAGATTCACTCCCGACCGCGCATGCTGCGGATGCCGCTCGATTGCGAGGGCGACCTGGCGATCATGCTCACGGCGAACCTGATCTCCCTCACGCCCGGCACGCTCAGCGTCGATGTCAGTCCCGACAAGAAGGAGCTGCTCATCCACGCGATGTTCGCCGAGGAGCCGGACGAGGTGATCCGCGACCTCAAGCGAGGCATGGAGCGGCGCGTGATGGAGGCGCTCAGATGATCATCGACACGGAGCTGACGGGCCTGATGGCCATCGCCGTCGACCTCGCCACCATCCTCTTGATCCTCGCCTTCGTGTTGACGTCGGTGCGTCTGGTGCTCGGCCCGACCCTGCCGGACCGTGTGGTCGCCCTCGACCTGCTGACCATGCTGATCGTCGCTTTCTTGGCACTCTTCGCGCTCGCCACGGGCATCGGCGCCTACCTGGACGCGGCCGTCGCCCTCGCGCTGGTGGGCTTTCTCGCCACCGTCGCGTTTGCTCGCTTCATCGACCGCGCCCCCGCCAACGCCAAGGAGGACGACGAGTGAGCGGGCTCCTCGAGGTCCTGGCGGCGGTGTGCCTGATCCTCGGCGGAGCCCTCTGTTTCCTCGCCGCGCTGGGCGTCCTCCGAATGCCCGACGTCTATATCCGCATGCACTCGTCGACCAAAGCGGGGACGCTCGGCGTGCTGCTCGTCGTGCTTTCCCTCGTCTTCGTCGGTGCCGACGCCGGTGTCGTGAGCAAGGGCCTCGCCGTCTTCGCCTTCTTGTTGCTGACGGCACCCATCGGCGCCCACCTCATCAGTCGTGCAGCCTACCGTTCGGGGCTCGAACCTTGGCAGTGGCGGCCGGAAGGCGAGCCTGCGGCAACGGCCCCCGAGCCGGCCGACCGCAACCGTACCGATCCATTCCCTCGACAGCTGGATTGAGAAGCGATGCGCATCCTCGTCTGCGAAGATCAACCCGACCTGCGGCGTGCGCTCTGCCGAACGCTGGAGGTGTCAGGCTTCGCCGTCGATCAGGCGGAGGACGGCATGGAGGCGTTGAAGTACGGCCTCGCCGAGCCCTATGACGCCATCGTCTTGGATCTGGGGCTACCGCAGATCGACGGCATGTCGGTGCTGCACCGCTGGCGCGACGAAGGGTGCGAGACCCCCGTCCTCATCCTCACCGCCCGCTCGCGTTGGTCCGACAAGCTCGCCGGCTTCAACGCCGGCGCGGACGACTATGTGGTGAAGCCGTTCGAGATGGACGAAGTCGTCTTGCGGCTCCGCGCCCTCATCCGCCGCTCGGCGGGTCAGGCCTCGGCCGTCCTCACCTGCGGTCCCGTGCAGCTCTATACGTCCGAAGGACGGATTGTCGACAACGGCATGCCGGTCGACCTGACGCCACAGGAGTTCCGGATCTTTGCCTATCTGATGCACCACGCGAACCGCGTGATCAGCCGCCAGACGCTCGCTGCCCATGTCTACGACCGGTACAGCGATCGCGAATCGAACGTCATCGACGTGCTGATCAGCCGCATCCGCCGCAAGCTGAGCATCAACATCATCCACACCATCCGCGGCCAGGGCTATCGTTTGGGTCCGCCGCGCGCATGACCAGCTGGAACCTGGAGCGGCGCATGCTCGTCGCCGCTCTGGTGTGGTTGCTCTTCGCCTGGGGGCTCGGCGGGACGGCGCTGGTCCTGGTATTCCGCGGCGCCGTCGTCGACCGCTTCGACAGCAAGCTCGAGGCGCTTGCCGCAGGTCTCGCCGAGCAGCTCGAGCGCACGGCCGATGGCGAGGTGGTGCCGGTGCGCGCCCATCCGGACTTCGGTGAGCCCGGCACCGGCTGGTATTGGCGGATCGATGCCGCCGGGCAGCGCTCGATGTCGATGCCGAGCGGCTGGCTGGAAACACTGGAGCTGAGCGTGCCATCGACACCGGTCGATTGGCAGTTCGACAATGTCGACGGGCCGAACAACCAACCTTTGCGGGCGATCTCGATCCTGACACAAGCGGCGGACGGCACGCGAGCGACCCTGGCCGTCCTGCTCGACCGCCGCGAGATCGACCGGGAGATCACCACCTTCACGTCGCTGCTCGCAGCCAGCGCCCTGCTCCTGGGCCTCGTCCTCCTTGCCGGGATCGTCCTCCTTGCGCGGTTCGCCCTTGCGCCATTGCGGCGCTTGCGCGCGGACCTGGTCGAGGTCGAAGCCGGCCGCCTCGAGGCCGTGCCCGAGAACTTCCCCTCCGACATCCTGCCAGTTGCGGAGGCCATCAACCGCGTGCTGGAGCGCGACCAGGCTTTGACCGCCTGGGCACGCAAGAGCGCCGGCAATCTGGCGCACACGCTGAAGACGGAACTCGCCCTGTTGCGTCAGGGCGCGCGCGGCCTGCCGGATGGCGCGCCGCTGGTCGCGCAGGCCGATCGCATCGCGGGCATCGTCGACCATCACCTCGCCCGCGCCACCTCGGGCGCCGGTGCCGGCCGGCGGAGCCGGGCCGACACGGCGAAGGTGGTGTCGGCCGTGGCTCACGGGCTGGAGCGGCTGTTCGCGCAGCGTGAGCTGGCCATCCACGTCGACATCGCTCATGCCCCGGACTTCCGCGGCGAGGTGCAGGATCTCGAGGAGATCGTCGGCAATTTGATGGAGAACGCGTGCCGTCACGCGCGGAGCCAAGTGCGTGCCACAGCGCTCGCCGATGGCGGCCGGCTGCTCCTGATCGTGGAGGACAACGGCTCCGGCCTGACCCAGCGGCAACGCGAGGAGGCGACTAAGCGCGGCGAGCGGCTCGATGAAAAGGGGCCCGGCGCCGGTCTGGGCCTGGCGATCGTCAACGATCTGGCGGAACTATACGACGGCGCGCTCAGCCTGGCCGACAGCGCCCTGGGCGGCCTGGAGGCGCGGGTGGAACTCCCCGCCGTCACCGATCGACACCGGGGTTCCGACTAGCGCCGTTGCCGTTCGGGCGCTGCCGGAGTCGACCGCGCCCAACCGTCCGCGCCACGCCGTAGCGCGCGACCGAACCGGCGAGTGCGTGCGTGACTGGGGCATGAAGGGAACGGCTCTGACCCGTCGGCCAAGCCCGTTACGTTTCGTTACAAAGATGCCGTATTTTGCATATCACGCCGTTACGCGCCGATGCTGTCATCGCTGGCACCAATCGATCTCGAAAGGGCTCCGGTGATGGCGATGAAAGATACCCGCAACGCGTTTGGCTGGATGTCCATCGTCAATCACTGGTCAATCGCCGCGCTCATCATCGTCCTATTGGCGACAGGGCTTGTCCTCGAGGACATGGCGCGCGGCCCAGAGAAGGCCTGGCTCATCGGCGTGCACAAGCAGCTGGGCGTCGCGGCGCTCATCCTGGCGCTGTGGCGGATAGCTTGGTCGTCCAGCCAAGCGACGACAACGCCGATACCTGGGACCTCGCGCTGGAGCGTCCGCGCCCGAGCGGTGCTGCATATCTGCCTGGTCGCCCTGAGCGTGGCGCTGCCCGCTTCTGGCATGCTGATGGCGCTCTACAACGGACGCGACATCGCCTTTCTGGGCCTGACCATACCGGCACAGACGGAGCTCGCGGCCATCGCCGAACCGGCACATGTCATTCATGAGGTTGGCGGCAAGTTCTTGCTGTTCGCCGTCGGCCTGCACGCCGCGGCGGCGCTTAAGCACCATTTCATCGATCGCGATCGGACCCTTGTCCGCATGCTTGGGCGCAGCGCCTAGCCGGCCGCTGCCGAGGGCCTCTTGTCGTTGCGTTCACGGCATCACTGGACGGGCGAGCGGAAGCCCTCGGGCTTGAGGGTCAGGACGGACGCATCGACCTGGCGGAGCACGTCCTCCGCGGTGTTGCCGATGAAGAAGCCGGGGATGCTCGTGCGGGCGAGCGTGCCCATCACCAACAGATCCATCTGCCGATCGACGACGAACAACGGCAGGACCTCCCGCGGATCACCGTGGAGCAGATGTAGGTGCAGACGGACCGGCAGCTTCAGATAGGGCGCGACCGTCGCCTCGAACAAAGTCTGCCGGCGTACCTCCTCCGCGGCCACGTCCCTAGCGACTTCAGCCTGGGACAACAGACCACGGCGCGCCGCCGTCATCATGCGCTCGCCGACGCTGGACCAGGCGTGCACGACATGCACGTCGCTGTCTTCGGTCTCCCCGAGCGAGGTCGCCAAGTCCAGGATCAGCCGGCTCATCGCCTCGCCCACGGGCGTCGTGTCGCTCACGTCCACCGCCGCCATGATGCGGCCATAGCCGCCGTCGCCGGCGCGGTTGCCGTGGATCCAGACCGGGCAGGGGCACTTGCGGATGAGGTGCAGATCGGTGCTGCCGAACAGGAGCTGCCTTGGCCCGTGTGAGCCGCGCGCGGCCTTGATCAGCAGATCGTGGCCACGCTGCTGGACCAGCCCGATGGCCTCGCGGAAAGGGATGCCGCCGAGCACGACCGTGCGCACGGCGAGACCGTCCTTGCGCAGGGGCGCGGCGAGACCCTCTAGCTGCTCATGCCACTCGTCCTGCAAGGCCGTCCACGTGCCACCGGCAGCCGCCACACCGGCGACATCGTCGACCTGCACGGCTTCGGTGCAGTGGGCGAGCGTCAGCATGGCGTTGTTGCGCTCGGCGAGTTGGGCTGCCCGGCGGAAGGCCTGATCGGCCTCGATCACGTCCTCGAACAGCAGCAGGATGTTCTTGAAGCGACGCATGCGTGCCTCCCGTGTTTTCTTGGCTCGCGTGCACGAAAAAAGGGCGCGAGCACTAGGCTCGCGCCCCTTACGAGGGGGTCACGGTTTGGGGGGAAACGCAACCCGCTCGAACCCTACTCCTCGCGCTGACCGAGCAGCATCAACAGCATCTGAAAGAGGTTGATGAAGCTCAGGTAGAGCGACAGCGCGCCCATCACCGCGAGCTTGGTGAGCTGCTCGCTACCATGACCTTCGGCGTAGATCTCCTTGATGCGCTGCGTGTCCCAAGCGGCCAAGCCGGTGAACACGATGACGCCGATCACCGAGATCGCGAACTGCAGCGCCGAGCTGCCGAGGAAGATGTTCACGACCATGGCGATGATGATGCCGATCAGCCCCATGAAGAGGAACGAGCCGACCTTCGACAGGTCACGCTTGGTCGTGTAGCCGAAAAAGCTCATCGCCCCGAACATGGCGGCCGCGATGAAGAACACGCGAGCGACGCTGGCACCGGTGTAGATGTGGAAGATCGCCGCGAGCGACAGGCCCATCGTGGCGGCGAACGCCCAGAACACCGCCTGCGCTGTCGTCGCCGACATCGAATCGACGCGGAACGACAAGAAGAAGACGAAGCCGAGCGGCGCCAGCATCACCACCCACTTGAGCGGCGTGCCGAAGATCGTGGCCATGGCAGCCGGGGACGCGGCGACAAGCATCGCCACCACGCCGGTGAGACCGAGGCCCATCAGCATGAAGTTGTAGACCCGCAGCATGTGCTGCCGCAGGCCCTCGTCGTAGAGCGCCGCCTCCGCGGGCGAGGCGGCGATCGGGCGGTTCCAGCTTTGCACGGACACTCTCCAGTAAGCACAGCGCGGTTGCGCCG
This sequence comes from Geminicoccaceae bacterium, assembly GCA_028279345.1. Taxonomy (GTDB): domain Bacteria; phylum Pseudomonadota; class Alphaproteobacteria; order Geminicoccales; family Geminicoccaceae; genus JAAAPF01. The sequence continues at coordinate 43,391 of JANQNY010000081.1, read as the reverse complement.
GGCCGATGCCCAGCATGACCGTCGTTCCCGTGACAACGTGGCGCGCCCTTGTCGATCGTGCCAATCGATTTTATGATCCGTTTTGATAGGCTGCAGCGATCAAAAGATGCCCACCCTCCAGCAGTTCCGCTATCTCGTGGCCCTCGCCGATACCGGTCATTTCGGTCGCGCAGCGGAGCGGTGCCACGTCAGCCAGCCGACCTTGTCAGGCCAGCTCAAGGAGCTTGAGCGGCGCCTACAGGTGACGCTGATCGAACGGGACCGCAGGTTGCGCGTCGTCTTCACCCCGCTCGGCCGCGAGGTGCTCCACCGTGCGCAACGGGTCGTCCGTGACGTCGAGGATATTCGCGACCTGGCGCGCCGCGGCGGACCCGATCCCGCCGGCACGATCCGCCTGGGCACCCTACCGACGGTTGGTGCCTATTTCCTCTCGATCGTCGTCCCGGACCTCCACAGGAGCTTTCCGGACCTCAAGCTGTTCGTCCGCGAGGGGTCGGCCGAAGCCCTGCTGACCGCGCTGGATGACGGCGCCGCCGACGCGCTCTTGTTCCCGCTGCCCGCCGGCGCGACCAACCTGGAGACGCGGCCCTTGGCCCGCGAGCCGCTCCACATCGTCGTGCCGCGCGAGCACCCGTTGGCCGGGGCGGGAACGGCCAGCGCCGAAGCGCTACGCGGCGAGACGGTGCTGGCCCTCGAGCCCGGCCACCGGCTGCACCTCCAGGTCCAGGAGCTCTGCCACGCGGTCGGCGCGGAGCTCAGCCACGACTACGCGGGGACGAGCCTCGACACCCTGCGGCTCATGGTCGGCATGGGCATGGGCATCGCCCTCTTGCCGGCACTCTACGTTCGCTCCGAGGCGTCGAAGGACCCGGCGGTGGCCGTCGTCCGGCTGGAAGGCCCGGCACCCGATCGCCGGATCGGCCTCGTCTGGCGCCGGCAGTCGGCGCGGACCAAGGCGTTCGCGACGCTCGCCGATGCGATGCGCCGGCTCTTCGCGGCCATCCCCGAGATCGCCCTGGACAACGCGTCGGACGATCTCGTGCAGGCTGACACGCCGGAACACGACCGCACGCGCCAAACGCTCGAGCGGGCAGGCTAGGGCGCAGCCAAGGAGCCGACCGATCTCGCGGCGTCACGGGCATCGAAGCCCGCGGAGCCGCCGCCTCAGCCCGCAAACAGACGTCTCCAGCTTGTTGGCACCCGTCGCGACGCCTACCGTCGGGCGCACCGGAACGACAGCGACGGACCTCGATCCATGCAGCGCGTATTGTTGACCGGTTTCGAGGCGTTCGGCTCCACGCCCATCAACCCGGCGGAGCAAGTCGCACGGCGGCTCGACGGCACGGAGGTGGCGGGGGCGAGCGTTGCGGCGGTGGTCGTGCCGAACACGTTCTTCACCTGCATCGAGGTGATGAAGGACGCCATCCGCGACCTGCAGCCCGACGTCGTGGTCACAATGGGTGAGTATGGCGGCCGTGCGATGATCACCGTGGAACGCCTCGCGCAAAACCTGAACGACGGTGCGCGCTACGGCTTGCGCGACAACGACGGCAAGCTGCTCCAGGACGAGCTCACGGCACCGGACGGGCCGGTCGCCTACCGTGCCACCCTGCCCATCCGCGCGATGGTACGCGCCATGCGTGACGTCGGCATTCCCGCCGACGTCTCCGATGCCGCCGGCACCTTCTGCTGCAACCGCCCCATGTACGGCATCCTGCACCACATCGCGGTCGAGGGCTTGGCGGTCCGTGCCGGCTGGGTGCACCTGCCGCATCTCCCCGAGGTTGCGGTACTCGATCACGATCTCGGCGCACCGAGCATGTCGGTCGAAACCTCGGCCGCTGGCGTGCGTGCCGGACTGGCGGCCATTGCCGCCCACCCGCACGACACGACGGACAAGCTCCCCTCCCGCCTACAGATCTGAGGCGCCGCCGAGGCCACCGCTTCGACACACTCTGCCACCAAACGTGAGGCGCCTGCCGCTGGCAAGCGGTGGACCCGAGCGCTAGGAACCGACGGGCCTCTCGAACGGACGACACACCATGCCGGACATGCTCCCCTTCATCGATCTCCAGGCGCAGCGCGCGCGGCTCGGCGCGGACCTGGAGGAGGCGATGCTGAAGGTGGTGCGCGGCGGCCAGTACATCTTGGGTCCGGAGGTCGAGGCCTGCGAGCGGGCGCTCGCCGCGTTCGCCGGCACCAAGCACTGCCTCACCTGTGCGTCGGGCACCGATGCGCTAGCACTCGCGCTGATGGTGAAGGGCCTCAGGACCGGCGATGCTGTCCTTTGCCCCACCTTCACCTTCGCCGCGACCGCCGAAGTGGTCGCCTGGCTGGGCGCGGCACCCGTGTTCTGCGACGTCGAGTCCACCACCTTCAACCTCGACCTCGACAGCGCGGCCCAGGCGCTCTCCTCGGCGCGCGCGGCGGGGCTGGAGCCCAAGGCGCTGATCGCGGTCGACCTCTTCGGTCATCCGGCACCACTCCCCGAGATCGAAGCGTTCTGCGCTGCGCACGGCCTCTGGCTCCTGGACGATGCCGCCCAGGCCTTTGGCGCCTCGCTCGACGGCCGCCGGCTCGGCGGCTTCGGCACGATGACGGCCACCAGCTTCTTTCCGGCGAAGCCTTTGGGCTGCTACGGCGACGGCGGTGCGCTCACCTTCGACGACGATGGGCTCGTGGAGCCCCTGCGCTCGCTGCGCGTGCATGGTCAGGGCACTGACAAATACGACAATATCCGGATCGGCATGAACGGTCGGATGGACACGGTCCAATGCGCGGTGATCCTCGAAAAGCTCAAGATCTTCGACGCGGAGATCGCAGCGCGCGACGAGGTCGCCGGGCGCTATGCAGAGGGGCTCTTCGATCTGGTCCACGTGCCGCGGGTCCGCAAAGGCTGCATGTCCACCTGGGCGCAATACACGATCACCCTGCCGAAGGGGACGAACCGGGAAGCGTTTCAGGCGCACTTGCGGGAGGCGGGCGTGCCGACCGCGGTTTATTATGGCCGGCCGCTCCACCGGCAGACGGCTTATGCGCACTACCCCACCGCCGGTAATGGCTGCCCCGTGGCGGAAGATCTGTCGCGCCGTGTCGTCAGCCTGCCGATGCACCCCTATCTGGAGCCGGCCGTGCAGGACCGCATCATCGACGCGGCTCGCGACGCGCTCGGCGCTCTCTAGGTTGAGGAACGGAACGGTGCGGGCACTCATTGCCGCGACGATCTGCGGGGTCCTCGCCGGCTGCCAGGTCCAAAGGACGGCGATTGGGTCGACCGAGCGCGAAACGATCGTGCCGGCCGAACTCGATGAGACCCTCGCCCGGACCGACCAGGTCTTGACCGAACTCGGCTTCGAGCGGCGCGAGAACGGCGTGGCACGCGCCGATTTCGACGGCGATACCGGCTGGGCGCAGTGCGAGCAGGTGAAGGTCCTCGACGCCACCGGCCGCAACGCCCGACGCAACACCGATCACGGTTATGTCGACCTGGTGGTGTTCGCCTTACCACGCGAAGCCGGCACGCGCGTCGTCCTGCAACCGCGCTTCGTCGGCCTCTACCCACGCCGCGACAGCCCCGAAGACTTCGAATACGACTGCGCCAGCACGGGTGTCCTGGAGCAGACTTTCCTCCAACGCCTGCGCGCGCTGGATGCTGCGAGCGGCTGAACGCGGCGGTACCGCACAGGCCTTCGCCGCCGCGATCGGGGTCTCGGCCTCGCCCGATGGACGTCGCGTCTTAGATTGGGTGCGGGACATGGTTGGCGTACCATCGCTGGTTTGAGCGGCCCAATCGCAGCGGCCCGCGTTGCGTTCCGGGATTAGCGCGCCCCAAGGTCTCCCTCGAGCAGGCACCGGCAGCCCCTCCAAAGTGGCGCAGTCCGGCCGATTGTGTTCTCTAGTGGGTCAAGGGCGACTGCGGGGTGGTGAGCATCGGCGCATGGCGGTCGCTACGGACCGAACGCTCCATTTCTGCTCGCCGTCCAAAGAAGGACGACGAGCGGTGGCACGTCAGCGACAGGCACGCGCATCCTGCGCGGGGTAGCGAAGCGCTGCGTCGCCCCCTAGAAGAGCCAAGCTGGTAACACGGACGACGAGGCTCCGGCTGACGCGGGTCACTCGGTGCGATGTCTTTGTTCACCTAACCCACTGAGACGCAAGCAGAAAATCCCGTGATCCGCATTACCACATGGAACATCAACTCGGTGCGGCTGCGGCTCGGGCTGGTGGAGCGCTTGGCTCGGGAGCTGGAGCCGGACGTGCTCTGCCTGCAGGAGACCAAGGTCGCCGACGAGTTGTTCCCACGGGAAGCGGTCGAGGCGATGGGGTTTTCGCACGTGCTCGTGCATGGGCAGCGCAACTATCACGGCGTCGCCATTCTCTCGAAGCTGCCGCTCGAGGAACACCAGACGCACGCCTGGTGCGGGATCGATCACCCCAGGCACCTGTCGGCGCGGCTGCCGGGCGGCATCGAGCTGCACAACCTCTACGTGCCCTCGGGCGGCGACGAGCCGGACCGCGAGCGCAACCCCAAGTTCGCCCACAAGCTCGATTTCCTCGCCGAGCTGGCGGCGGCGTGGCAAGCGGACGGGGTCGGCCAGCGGCCGACGATCGCCGTCGGCGACTTCAACATCGCCCCCTTGGAGACCGACGTCTGGAGCCACAAGCAGCTCTTGGACGTGGTGAGCCATACCCCGGTGGAGGTCGCGGCGCTCGACCGGCTTCAAGCAAGTGCAGGCTGGATCGACGCCGTGCGGGCGATTATCCCGCCCGAGCAGAAGCTCTACAGCTGGTGGAGCTACCGGGCGCGCGACTGGCAGGCCTCGAACCGCGGCCGGCGGCTCGATCATGTCTGGGTGACGGCGCCGATCGCGGACAAGATCCAGACCGCCGAGGTGCTGACGGCGGCCCGGAGCTGGCCGCAGCCGTCGGACCATGTTCCCGTCACGGTGGATTTGGCGCTTTGACGTGACAGAGCCGCAAGAGCTGGCGTATCGCTCTAGAGGCGAGCGCCAAGAATCCGGCGGCTTGCAGGTCTTTTACGCGCGCGAGGGGCGCCCATATATCCAACATGCGTATCTTGATCATCGAAGATGATGCGCGCACGGCGGAGCACGTCGCACGCGGATTGAGCGAGGCGGGTCACCTGGCGACCCGAGCCGCCGACGGCACCACTGGCCTGGCGATGGCCGGCGCGGAAGAGTTCGACGCGATCGTCGTCGACCGCATGCTGCCGGGGCGCGACGGTCTCTCGATCGTCGAGATTCTGCGCGCATCCGGCAATCACGTCCCGGTGCTCGTCCTGTCGGCGCTCGCCGATGTCGGGCATCGAGTCGAGGGTCTCAAGGCCGGCGCCGACGACTACCTCGTCAAGCCCTACGCGTTTTCCGAGCTGCTCGCGCGCGTCGAGGCGCTGGGACGGCGGCGCGAGCCAACGGCGACGGAGACCACGCTACAGGTGGCCGATCTAATTCTGGATCGACTGGCGCGCACCTGCGCGCGCGGCGGCCGCTCGCTCAGTTTGCAGCCCCGCGAGTTCAAATTGCTCGAATGCCTGATGCAGCATGCCGGTCAGGTGCTCACCCGAACGATGCTCCTGGAGAAGGTCTGGGACTACCAGTTCGACCCGCACACCAACGTGGTCGACGTCCACATCGCCAGATTGCGGCAGAAGGTGGACCGTGGCTACGACCGGCCCCTGATCCACACCGTGCGGGGTTCCGGTTATCGCCTCAGTCTCGATCCGTAGGCTCGCCGACAACACAGCCTTCCGCCAGGCGCTGATCTATGTGGGGCTGCTCCTGGTTACGCTCGGGGCTGCGCTCGGCACGGTCAAGGTGCTGGCCGAGCGGTCGATCGAGGCGGAAACGGCATCGACCATCCTCGTGGAAGTGGCGGCGCTCTCGGATCTGCAGGCGAGGGATGGCCTCGAGGCCCTGCGCGCCGAGATCGCACGCCGGCGCGAGCAGCGTTTGGGGGGCACGCTCTACCTCCTTTTCGATCCCGCCGGAGAGCTCATCGAGAGCAATGTCACGGGTTGGAGCGAGCCCGTCCCCGGAACACCCCTCTGGCTACCCTTGCGGGTGACGCCCACCGGCGAGCGCGAGATCAGGGCACGCGCCTACGCTGTCGGTCTCGACGACGGCAGTCAGCTCATCGTCGGCCGCACGCTGGACGCGCAGGAAGCCTTCGCGCGGGCCCTGAACCGCAGCCTACTCGTCGCCTTCACCGGCGCCCTCGTCATCGGGCTTGCCGGCGGGATCCTCTTGGCGCGGCGAACCGAGCGGCGGGTCGAGCAGATGTCGGACGTCATCGACGCCGTTCGCGGCGGCTCGCTCGACGCGCGCCTGCCGGCGCGAACGACGGGCGGTGACGAGTTCGACCGGCTTTCGGCGCGCATCAACCGACTACTCGAGGAGAGCGAGGCGCTGATCCGCGGCATGCGTCAGGTCACCGACGATGTCGCCCACGATCTGCGCACGCCCCTGCAGCGGCTGCATACGCGGCTCGAAGAAGCGTTGAGCCATGCCGAAGGCCAAGTGTACGATGAGATCGAGGCCGCGCTCGAGGACCTCGACCGCCTGCTGCGCCTGTTCCGCACGGTCCTCCTGATCACCAACACCGAGAGCGGTGCGCCCAAACAGAGCTTTCAGGAAGTCGATGTCGCAGCCATCGCCCAGGACGCAGCGGAACTCTACGAGGCGGTTTTCGAGGAGCGCGGGATCGGTTTCGAGCACGCGGCGCCCAACCCGCAGCACCGGGCGCGTGTGCGCGGCAATGCGGCGCTGCTGGCCCAAGCGATCGCCAACTTGCTCGACAACGCCGCCAAGTACACGCCGACCGGCGGCAGCGTCAGGCTCACGGTAGGCGTCGGCGAGCCCATGGTGATCGAGGTGCGCGACACCGGGCCCGGCATCCCGGGCGCCCGCCGTTCCGAAGTCCTCAGACGCTTCACCCGCCTCGACGCAGCGCGGGAAACACCGGGCCATGGCCTCGGGTTGGCGCTGGTCAACGCAGTGGCGAAGCTGCATGGCGGCGAGTTGGAGCTGGACGATGCGGCACCGGGGCTGGCGGTACGCTTGACGCTGCCGACCTTGGCGGCCAAGGCGGCTTGAACGCGGCTGCACATGCCACCGCCGGGGAGGAGCGAAGATGAGCAAGACCGATCTCTGGACCGTCTATCTGGCGGGTGAAATCCACAGCGACTGGCGCGAGGAGATCGCGAAGGCGTGCGCCGGTGCCGACCTGGCGGTGCGGTTCACCGCACCCGTTACCGATCACGCAGCGAGCGACGATTGTGGCGTGTTGGTGGCCGGCGCGGAACCGGCCAAGTTCTGGCACGATCACAAGGGCGCGTCCCTCAACGCCGTGCGCACGCGGACCCTCGTGCACCAGGCGGACGTGGTCGTGGTGCGGTTCGGCGACCGCTACAAGCAGTGGAACGCGGCCTTTGACGCGGGCTACGCGCATGCGCTCGGCAAGCCGATCATCACGCTCCACCCGGAGGAGCACGACCACGCGCTGAAGGAAGTCGACGCGGCCGCCAACCTCGTCTGCCGCACGCCCGCGCAAGTGGCGGCGGCGCTGGTCTACGCGATGACGGGTAGGTTGCCAGTCGGCTAGAGCAGGCCCTTCTCACTGAGCTGCCGACGCGCGTCTTCAGTCTTGTCGAGTTCCAGGCCCATGCCATTGAGGACGGCCGAAGTCTTCGAAAACTGTACGTCCGCATAGGGCACGATCTCGAAGAGATTCCCCCAAGGATCGCGAAAGCGATTGCGGCCAACCGCAGCACCTAGCGCCGTTGCCGCGGCCATCACCGCATCGCGGTCGTCGACGACGAGCCCGAAGTGCCGCCCGGCGTCGCGATCGGTCGGTGCGCGCTCTGCGAGCGCCAGGAACTGGTCGCCCATGTCGATGAACGCGTGGCCTGGCGAGCGCCCACGCAGGCGGATGTCGAAAACGCGCCCAAGGAACGCGAGCGCTTCATCGATGTCGCCGACCTCCAAGGCAACGTGGTTCAGGCCGACCATTCGCGCCTTCGGTGCGCCGGGGTCGGCGTCGGTTCGTGATGACATCTGTCCTCTCCGCAAGCAGGCGAACCGCCGATCGGCGAGCGCTACCGTCTAGGATGCTGGCCGATCCCGTCGCCATTGGGGCTGGTGCTCTTGGTAGGTGTCTCGCAGATGCGGGCGATGGCGGCCACCACCGCTTCGCGCAGCGATGGCGCCCTAAGGTCGTGGCCCGCCGCCTCGACAACCACCAGCTCGCTGCCAGGCCAGGCGCGGTGCAGGCGCCACGCCGTTTCGAGCGGTGCGGCAAGATCAAGCCGGCCATTGACCAGAATGGCTGGGAACGAGGCTCGCTCGGCCACCCTGCGCACCAGGTCCGGTCCCAGCCACGCTTGGTGCCGCCAGTAGTGGGTGACCAGCCGTGCAAAGGCGAGGCGGAACGCCGCGTCGTCCCAACGCGACCGCGGGTCGCCACCGGCCAGTGCGACCTCCCATGCCGCCCAGGCGGCGGCCGCTGCATGGTGCACGGCCGGATCCGGGTGCATGAGGCGACGGTGATAGGCGTCAACGAGGCGGCCGTCGGCACCCGCCTCCGGCACATGCCCGGCGAACCGTTCCCATGCTTCAGGAAAGAACCTCGCAACACCACGGGTGATCCACGCGACCTCCTCCGCCGATGTCGTCGTCACGCCTGCCAACACCATCGCACGGACCTGGCCCGGATGGGCCGCCGCGTAGGCCAGGCCCAGCGTCGTTCCCCATGAGTTGGCGACGACCAACCAATCCTCGATGGCGAAGTGCACGCGCAGCCGTTCGATGTCGGCCACCAGACACGCTGTGGTGTTCGTCGAGAGGTCGATATCGTCCGCAGCCGCATGGGGCGTGCTCCGCCCGCAGCCGCGTTGGTCGAACAGAACGACGTGAAACGCATCCGACGGGAAGAGGCCGGTCTGGCTGGCGGATGCGCCCGAGCCGGGGCCGCCGTGCAAGACGACCGCAGGCTGACCGGCAGGACTGCCATGGGTTTCCCAATAGATGCGATGCCCATCGCCGACGTCCAACCATCCCGACGCCAGTGGCATCGCCGCGGTCATGCCCGATCAGCGAATCAGCCGATATCCGCCCGGTTCGGTCACCAGCAGGCTCGGCGTCTGCGGGCTCGGCTCGATCTTCTGGCGCAGACGATAGATGTGGGTCTCGAGCGTGTGCGTCGTCACCCCCGCGTTGTAGCCCCAGACCTCGTCCAGGAGCGTCTCGCGCGGCACCGGGCGGTCGCCCACCCGGTAGAGGAACTTGACGATTGCCGTTTCCTTCTCTGTGAGGTGCACCTTCCGGTTCTTGGCCTCGTCGACGAGCATCTTGGCCGCGGGCCGGAAGCTGTAGGGCCCGATCGGGAAGCTGGCGTCATCCGAAAGCTCGAACTGCCGGAGCTGTGCACGGATCCGGGCGAGCAGCACCGGCAGGCGGAAGGGTTTGGCGACGTAGTCGTTGGCGCCGCTGTCGAGCCCCAGCACCGCGTCGGCATCGCTGTCGTGCGCAGTGAGCATAATGATCGGTGCCTTGACGCCCTTCTTCCGCATCAACCGGCAGAGGTCGCGGCCGTCGCCGTCGGGAAGGCCGACATCCAGGAGGATCAGGTCGACATGACCCTCCTGCGCCTTCTCCAGCCCACTGCGCGTGTTCGCGGCCTCGCGCACGTCGAACTGCTCGTGCAAATGCAAAAGCTCGCAAAGCTCACCTCGGAGCGCGTCGTCGTCATCAATGATCAAGACGCTCTTGGCGGTGCTCATCGTCACCTCGCTATATCCTCGACGTCATCGATCTGATGCGCCTAGGGCGTCGAACGATACGCCCGCCAGGATCGATTGCCTATCTGCACCGCGCTTGGCAACCGCCATGCTCGACCGCTAAGTCCCCCCTTGTGATCCATCGCTTACACAGGCTGGGCTGGTTCGCCTTCGGCACGCCGGCGCGGGCCGTCACCACGCTCACGCTCTACCTGGCGCTGCACGCCGCTGCGCGGCTCTGGCTTCTCCCAGGCGGCCTCGGCTACGACGACGCAGAGCAGGTGCTGTCGGCACAGAGCTGGGCGCTCGTCTACCGCTTCGAGCAACCGCCCTTGTGGACGTGGCTGCTCAAGCTACTGGCCGGCACCCTCGGCGAAGAGCCGGACCTGCTAACGCTGACGCTCTTGCGCGCGCTCACGCTCGCAGCGCTCTATCTGGCAACCTACCTCGCCGCCCGGCAATGGCTGGACGATCATCTGACGAGTGCCGTCGCGGCTGCGTCGCTTTCGGGCACCTACACGCTTGGTTGGCTAGCGTTCGGTGACCTGCCGCACTCGACGCTGCTTGCGGTCATGGTTGCCGCAGCGCTCTGGTGCTGGGGGCGCCTGATCGAGCGACCGGATCTCGCGCGCACGCTCTCCTTCGCCGTCGTCTGCGGTCTGGGCCTGCTCGCCAAGTGGAACTTCGTCGTCTTGGCCGCTGGCTTCGCCCTGGTGGGCGTGCTCGATCCGCGGCTGAGACCGCTGGTTCTATCCTGGCGGTCACCGCTGATCGCGCTCGTCGCCGGCCTGATCGCACTGCCCTCCGCGCTCGCGGTCGTCCTGCAGCACGGCTCGCCCATGGGCTTGGCAACGGGTGTGCTGGCAGAGCCCACAGCGGCCGGATGGCAGCTTCTGGCGCTGCTGGAGGCGGCGCTCGCCTTTCCCCAGCCCTGGCTCGCGCTCGCCCTCATCGTACTATGGCCCGCGCTGCAGCGGCCGCGGCGCGGCAGCGGTCGCCTTTTGGCATTGATCGCGATCGTCTTGGCGCTGCATGCAGCCCTCATCCCGCTCGCCGGTGCGAACACGTTCCCCGAGCGCTGGATGATCGTGCCGCTCCTACCGCTGCCGATTTTCATGCTGGCATCGGTACAGCCGCTCAGTCCGCGGGTCGCCGCTTTGGGTGGCGTCCTCGTGATGCTCGCAGCCGCGACCCTGATACTACGGATGGGTGTCGGGCTGACGGACAGCCACTATTGCGGCAAGTGTCGCACCCGCATCCCCGCCGCCGCCTTCGCGTCGGCACTCCGCGATGCGGGCTTCGAGGGTGGAACGATCGTGGTGAACGACATGCATTTGGGGGGCAACCTGAGGCGCCAGCTCCCAGAGGCGCGCGTGGTAGCGCTCGGCTTCCCGCCAGGCGCGTGGCCACCGCCCCGTGCGGGGCAATGCGTCGTCGCCTGGCCGGCCGAGGCGCGGAGCGGGCGGCTCCTGCGCATGACCGAGCAACTGCTGGGGGCCAAGGTCCAGGATATGCAACCCACGACGGTCTCCGCGCCGCTGCTCGGCAATGTGGAGCGCAGACAAGCCATGACGTTCGTCTTGGCACCGGGACGGGGAGACTGCCGGTGAGCGGTGCTGCCGGCGTCAGCGTCGTCGTGCCGGTAAAGGACGAGCAGGGCACGCTCGCCGAGCTGACGCAACGGCTGCTCGCCATAGCCCGGACGCAGGCTCTAGACACGTTCGAGATCATCTTCGTTGATGACGGCAGCAGCGACGGTTCGTGGGCGACGATCGCGGACCTCGCTTCGGCCGAGCCCGCCGTCAAGGCGGTCCGCCTGCGGCGCAACTTCGGCAAGGCGACGGCGCTCGATCTCGGCATTCGGGAGGCGTCCGGGGCGGTGATCGTGACGATGGATGCCGACCTGCAGGACGACCCGGACGAGCTGCCGCGGTTTCTCGAAGCGCTCGGCGACGATGTCGACCTCGTTTCCGGCTGGAAGCAGGATCGGCAGGATCCGCTGGGCAAGACGCTCCCGTCGCGGCTGTTCAACCGGGTGACGGCACTGCTGTCGGGCCTGCCGCTCCATGACTTCAACTGCGGCTACAAAGCGTATCGTCGCGAGGTCTTCGACACGGTGAAGCTCTATGGCGAATTACATCGCTATGTGCCGGTGCTCGCGCATGCCGCAGGCTTTGCCGTCTCCGAGATACCGGTCCGCCACCACCCGCGGACCTACGGCCGCTCCAAATACGGCCTCTCGCGCATGGCCAAGGGGTTCATCGACCTCCTGACCGTGCTGACCCTCACCCGGTTTGCCCAGCGACCGGCCCATCTGTTCGGCGGCTTCGGCCTCGGGCTGGGCGCGCTCGGCCTTGCCATCCTGACCTATCTCACCGGCCTCAAGCTGTTCACCGGCGCCGAGATCGGCGACCGCCCGCTTCTGCTCTTAGGCGTCATGCTGACGATCATCTCTGTCCAGGTGGTCCTGTTCGGCGTCCTCGCCGAACTGCTGCTGAGCCGCAGCACGCCACAGCCGATGGAAGCGCTCGTCCGCGAGCGGCGCGGCTGACCACCATGCGATGGCGTGCCGCGCTCAAGCTGCTGGCGGCCCTGCTCGTGTCGGCGGGCTGCCTGGCGTGGCTGCTACGCGGCATCGATCGCGAACTACTTGCCGCAGCGATCGCCGGCCTCGCACCGCTACCGCTGGTCCTGGCTCTGGCTCTCGCTCTCACCCTGCCCTTCTGGCGCGGCGCGCGGCTCGCACAGCTGATCCCGGCGACGTCGGAGCACCCGTCAGGCGCTCTCACACGCATTGCGGCAGAAGTGCTGTTCTGGAGCTTCCTGTTGCCCTTCAAGCTCGGCGAGCTGAGCTTCCTCTGGTTCCTGCATCGCCGTCTGGGCGTGCCGTCGGGCCAGGCGCTCGCCGCGTTCGTGCTGGTCCGCTTCGCTGATCTCGCAGCCATCGTGGGGCTCGGCGCGATCGCCCTCGCGCTCGTGGAGCCGACGCTCCTGGCGGGTGCGCGCGGCGTCGCGCTCGCGGGCGGCATCGCGGCAATCCTCAGCCCCCTGGCACTGGTCATCGTCGCCGGCGGCTTGCAGCCGCGGTCCGGGCTGATCGGCGGCCTCATCGACGGTGCGGCGCGGGCGCAGTCCGGACCCTCGCGCGCCGCGTTCATCGGCACCACGCTGGGGATCTGGGCAACGCATGCCACGATCGTCTGGCTGGTCCTCCAGGCCAGCGGGCTGCGTGCCGACGCGCCCCTGGCGCTTCTCGCGTCGTCCGCTGGCAATCTCGGCTTCGCCTTGCCTGTGCCCAACGTGCTGGGCCTGGGGCCGCAGCAGGTGGCCATGGCGACCGTGCTGGAGCACGCAGGCGTGCTGCGTGAAGCCGCCGTGGGCGCCGCTATTGCGACCTATGTCTTAGTCGTCGGCGCCGCCTTGCTGTGTGGTGCGGTTGCGCGTTGGGGTGGCAGCACCGCGCCGGCACCGCTCCGAACACGCATTTTTGGCGGAAACCGGCGCTCCTGAGCAGTTGAGACGAATTTTACGCAGACACGGTATTTTGCAGCTCTGCCAGATAGTTACGATGGATAGGTCTTGCATTTTATGAGGGTTTCTACTATAAGGAGATTGTGTCCTCCCAGTGAGCTTCCACGCGGCGACCTCAAGTCGCCGCATTTTTTTGTCGGAAGCACATTTCCTGCATTAAGCTGCCCTCTTTGCCACTCGGTTGATCAGTAAATGAGGGCGGCCAGGCCGTTTCACTGCAAATTCGGATTGTTTGCTTCCATCACAGGCACACATCGACACACAGCATTTTAGTGATATTCGTGCAAATAACTTGATTACGGTTTTTTAGCCATAAATGTCATAGCGTTCGGCATAAAATTCTACTACAAGTAGAGTGTGTCCTCCCAGTAAAGCTCAGGGCGACGGTTCCGGCCGTCGCCCTCTTTTATGCGACGCCTGCTCCGCGATCACCCGCAGCCTCAGGCAGCCTCGTCACGGTAGGCGTCGAGTGGCGGGCAGGTGCAGACGACGTGACGGTCGCCATAGACGTTGTCCACACGCGCCACCGGCGGCCAGTATTTGCCATGCTCCGGCGAACCCGCGGGCAGCACCGCGGTCGCACGGTCGTAGTCGAAGGGCCATTCGGCAGCCACGAGATCGTCCAGCGTGTGCGGGGCGTTCCGGAGTGGGCTCGCCTCGACCGACCAAGTGCCGTCCTCGACGCGGCGGATCTCCTCGCGGATCTTGATCATCGCGTCGCAGAACCGGTCGAGTTCGGCCAAGGGCTCGCTCTCGGTCGGTTCGACCATCAAGGTCTCGGGCACCGGCCACGACATCGTCGGTGCGTGAAAGCCGTAGTCGACCAACCGCTTGGCGATGTCCTCACCGCCCACACCGCACGCCTGCCGGATCCCGCGAACGTCGAGAATGCACTCATGGGCCACGCGCCCGCTCTGGCCCCGGTAGACGACGTCGAACTGACCCTCGAGGCGCTTGGCGACGTAGTTCGCGGCGAGGATTGCGACCTTCGTCGCCCGCGTCAGACCCTCCGCCCCCATCATCGCGATGTACGCCCAGGAGATGGGGAGGATCGAAGGTGACCCCCAGGGCGCTGCCGATACAGCGCCAATGCTCGCGTCCCCTCCGACGCCGTCGACCACCGGGTGGTCCGGCAGGTACGGCGCCAGGTGCGCCTTGACGCCGATCGGCCCCATGCCCGGGCCACCACCGCCATGCGGGATGCAGAAGGTCTTGTGTAGGTTCATGTGGCAGACGTCGGCGCCGATTTCTGCAGGCCGCGCGAGCCCCACCAGCGCGTTCAGGTTGGCGCCGTCCATGTAAACCTGACCGCCAGCGGCATGTACCTTGGCGGCGATCTCTTCGATTGCCGCCTCGAACACACCGTGGGTCGAGGGATAGGTCACCATCAGCGCACCGACGCGCTCGCCATGCTGCGCGAGCTTCAGGTCGAGGTCGCCGACATCGACATTGCCCTGCTCGTCGCAATTGACGACCACGACGCGGAAGCCGGCCATGATCGCGCTCGCCGGATTGGTGCCGTGCGCGGAGGACGGAATCAGGCAGACATCGCGCTCGGCCTCACCACGCGCCGCGTGATAGGCATGGATGACCAGCAGCCCCGCATACTCGCCCTGACTCCCGGCATTGGGCTGCATCGAAATCGCATCGAAGCCCGTGATCTCGGCGAGCCACTGTTCCAGATCGGCGAGCAGCTGCGCATAGCCGGCAGCTTGATCCAGCGGGACGAAAGGGTGCAGCCCCGCGAAGCCCGGCATGCTGACGGGCCGCATCTCGGTCGCTGCATTGAGCTTCATGGTGCACGAACCGAGCGGGATCATCGCGCGATCGAGCGTGATGTCCTTGTCCTGCAGCGACCGCAACCACCGCATCATCTCGGTCTCGCCGTGAGAGCGATGGAAGGTCGGATGCTGCAGGTAGGGCGTCTGTCGCGCGAGGGCGCCGACAACCGTCGGCGCTGCCGCCCCAGGCTCGGCTCCGAAGAGGCGCGCGAGCGCTGCCACGTCGTCCTCGAGGGTGGTCTCGTCGAGGGCAATGCCCACCGTGTCCGCATCGACGCCACGCAGGTTCATGCCGGCCTCAACAGCACCCGCCATGATCGCGCTCGCCCGTCCCGGTACGCGCACCGTGAGCGTGTCGAACCAGCGCTCGGTCGCCACGTCGACACCGGCCGCGCGCAAACCCGCCGCAAGCCGCCCCGTCCGTTCGTGGACACGCCGGGCGATCGCCTCCAGGCCGAGCGGCCCGTGCCAGCAAGCAAAGAGCGCCGCCATGATGGCGAGCAGGACCTGCGCCGTGCAGATGTTGCTGGTCGCCTTGTCGCGGCGAATGTGCTGCTCGCGCGTCTGGAGCGCCATCCTGAGGGCCGGCTTGCCGTGGCGGTCGACCGAGACACCGATCAACCGTCCAGGCAGCGTTCGTTTGTAGGCGTCGCGGGTGGCAAAGAACGCTGCGTGCGGGCCGCCATACCCCATCGGGACGCCGAAGCGCTGCGCCGAGCCGACCGCGACGTCGGCACCGAGCACACCCGGCGCCTCGAGCACGGTCAGCGCCAGAAGGTCGGTCGCGACGATGGCGAGCGCCTGGTTGTTGTGCAATGCGCGGATCACCGCCCGATGGTCGCGCACTTCGCCGCTCGAGCCCGGATAGCTCAAGAGCGCGGCGAAGACGCTTGCCGGCTCCAGATCGAGCGCCGGATCACCCTCGACAACGGGGATACCGAGCCCAACCGCCCGCGTACGGACCACGGCCTTGGTCTGCGGGTGCGTGTCCTTGTCGACGAAGAAGCTTGCAGCCTTGCTCTTCGTCACGCGCTTGGACATCGCCATGGCCTCTGCGGCGGCCGTCGCCTCGTCGAGCAGCGAGGCATTGGCGATGTCCAGCCCGGTGAGATCGATCACCATCTGCTGGAAGGCGAGGAGGACCTCGAGGCGCCCTTGACTGATCTCCGCCTGGTAGGGCGTGTAAGCCGTGTACCAGCCAGGATTCTCGAAGACGTTGCGCAACAGCACGCTGGGCGTGTGCGTGTCGTAATAGCCCATGCCGATAAAGGACTTGAGACGGCGATTGTTGTCCGCGAGCTCGCCGAGCCGGGCCAGGGCCTCCGCCTCGGTCAGCGTCGGCGGCAGCGCCAAGGGCTCCGGCTGGCGGATTGCGGCGGGGACCGCCTCGTCGATCAGGGCATCCAGGCTCGACGCGCCGACCGTGCGCAGCATTCGCTCGATCTCGGCGTGGTCCAAGGCGATATGACGGTCAACGAAACGAGCCATCCAGCACATCCTCACGCCGTGGCTCAGCTCTGGTCGGCAACGAACGCGGCATAGGCCGCCGCATCCAACAACGAGTCGATCTCGGCGGGCGTTGACGGCTTGATGCGCACGAACCAACCGGCACCCTCGGCGGCCTCGTTGACCAGGCCGGGGGCGTCCGCGAGCGACTCGTTGATCGCCGTGACCTCGCCCGCGATCGGCGCATATACGTCGCTCGCAGCCTTCACCGATTCGACGACGGCCATCGCGTCGCCGGCGTTGACCGTCCGACCGACGTCGGGCAGGTCGACGAAGACGACATCGCCCAGCTGCTCTTGGGCATGGTCCGTAATGCCGACGGCGGCGTCGTCGCCGTCGAGCTCGACCCATTCGTGGTCCTTCGTGTAGCGACGGGCCATGATGCGGTTCCTCAGCGATGGTAGCGATTGGGGACGAAGGGCAGCGCCGTGACGGTAGCGTCGACATCATGTGAGCGCACGCGGCAGACCAGCGCCGTGCCGACCTCGGCGACCGTGGCGTCGACATGGGCCAGCGCAATCGGCGCGCCGACGGTCGGTGCGAAGCCGCCACTGGTGACGCGACCGACCGTCGTGCCGTCGGCGAGCACCTCGGCGCCGCTGCGCGCGGGCAGCCGGCCGTCGAGGGTCAGCCCCACGAGCCGGCGTTCCGGCCCGTCAGCACGTTCGCGCAGAATACGCGCCGCGCCAGGAAAGTCCGCGGCCTCGCGGCGCCGCTTGTTGATCGTCCAGCCCAGTCCGGCAGCGATCGGCGACGTCGTCTCGTCGATGTCTTGGCCATAGAGACAGAGCCCCGCCTCGAGGCGTAGGCTGTCGCGGGCGCCGAGGCCCGCGGGCTGGACCCGCCCGTCGGCACAGAGGCGCGCGGCAAACTCCCGCGCAACACCGTCCGGCAGCGCGATCTCGAAGCCGTCCTCGCCCGTATAGCCGAGGCGCGCAACCCGCGCCCGCTGGCCGTCGATGAAGACTTCTCGGCTTTCCAGAAAGCGCAGCTCGAGAGCTTCCGGCAATTGCTCCGCGAGAACCTCCGCAGCGGCTGGGCCCTGCAGCGCGATCAGCGACTTCCCTTCGACGAGCACGGGACGGTGTGCTTCGGGCAAAGCCGCCTCGAGCGCCGCGAGGTCGGCCGCCGTGCGGGCCGCGTTGACCACGAGATACCAGGCCTCCTCGTGGCGGAGGGCCATGAGGTCGTCGGTGATGCCGCCGGCATCGTTTAACAGCAGGGTGTATTTGGCGGTGCCGACGCGCTGCTGCTGTAGATCGCCCGAGAT
Organism: Geminicoccaceae bacterium; assembly: GCA_028279345.1. Taxonomy (GTDB): domain Bacteria; phylum Pseudomonadota; class Alphaproteobacteria; order Geminicoccales; family Geminicoccaceae; genus JAAAPF01. The sequence continues at coordinate 25,510 of JANQNY010000081.1, read as the reverse complement.
CAGGTCCTCGAGCGCGCACGCAGCGTCTTGGGGATCGCCGGGGACCAGGACGGTGCCCATGTGCGAAACGTCGAACAGGACACATCTTTCGCGGCAGGCTCGATGCTCGGCCATGATGCCTGCGGGGTACTGCAGCGGCAGCAGCCAACCGGCGAAGGGCACCAGGCGCGCCCCTTGCTCTCGATGCCACTCATAGAGCGCGGTATGGCGGGGCTCAGTCATCGCAACGGTCGCTCCAGCACGCCGGCACGTGAGCGCACCGACCTGCCCCCCGCTGTCCGCGACCTGAGAGTTTAGCGCCAGCATGCACCGGCATGCCGCGCCTTCACCTTCGGTGGGGTGCGGCCGCACCCGCTCTCCAGCGTGCCATCGACCTGCGGTCCTGGGGCCTGAGAGTTTCCGGGGGCGGTTGCTCCTTCGGCGGCGCGCCAATCGCACGCACTCTCCCGCAGGCGTCGTCTGACAAACATAAACTTATGGAGGAACCTGAGCACGTCAATGCGCAAGCGGTTGCCGGGGGCGAGGACTTGGCGCTCAGAGCCACGAAGTCCGGCACATGGATCGCGCTTACCTGGACGGCGCCGCCGAGACGCCCAAGGACTGGGACGGCGACCGTTTAGCGACTGCCGTGATAGGTATCGTACCATTCCGTGAACCGCGCGAGGCCCTCCCGCAGCGGCGTCGTCGGTACGAAGCCGGTCGCGGCATGCAGTGCTTCGACGTCGGCAAAGGTTGTGGAAACCTCGCCCGGCTGCATGGCGGCGTACTCGATGATCGCCTCGGCGCCGAGACATCGCGCCAGCGTCCCAACGAACGTCCGCAGGTCGACCGGCGTGTGGTTGCCGATGTTGTAGAGGCGGAAGGGCGCCGCGCTACGGTCTGGCGCATCGCCAGCGAGCGGCTTCGGCTCGGCGTCGAGCAGGCGGAGCACCGCTTCGACCGCGTCGGCGACGTAGGTGAAGTCGCGGGCCATCTCACCATGATTGTAGAGACGGATCGGTTTGCCGGCGCGGATAGCCTCGGTGAAGCTGTAGTAGGCCATGTCTGGGCGCCCCCAGGGCCCGTAAACCGTGAAGAAGCGGAGCCCCGTCACTTTGAGGCCATAGAGGTGGCTGTAGGTGTGCGCCATCAGCTCGTTGGCCCGCTTGCTGGCGGCATAGAGGCTCACGGGATGATCGACCGGGTCGGTTTCCTTGAACGGCAACTTTGCGTTGCCGCCATAGACCGAGCTCGATGAGGCGAACACGAGGTGTTCGGTGCTGGCGTGCCGGCAGCCTTCGAGCACCGCCATCGTGCCGGCAAGGTTGCAGTCGACATAGGCAAACGGGTGCTCGATCGAGTAGCGAACGCCCGCCTGGGCTGCGAGGTGCACGACCCGCCGTGGACGGACCGAGGCGAAGTAGTCGGCAGTGGCCGCGCGGTCGGCCAGATCGAGCGTCGTGAAGTCGAAACCGGGACGACCCCTAAGCTCGGCCAACCGAGCATGCTTGAGCGCAGGATCGTAGTAGGGCGTGAGGCAGTCCACCCCACTCACAGCGATCCCGCGGTCGAGCAGCGCCACCGAGAGGTGAAAGCCGATGAAGCCGGCCGCGCCCGTAACCAGCACCGGCCCTGCGCCGTCCACGCTCACTTCCTGTACCCCGCCTGCCCTGAATACGCGTGCTATGCCGGTTGGTTGCGCCGGCGTCTATGCCAGGGACGTGGCCTCAGGCGCGGCTGCCGGCATCAGCCCGCATCTCTTGGCCGATCCGTTCGTACGTCTCGCTGATCAGCAGGCGGCCGTGGGCGCGCTCCAGGCGGCGCACGGTGAACTGGCCGCGGGCGATCTCAAGGAAATGCTGGAAGAAGAGCGCGTTGAGCGTGGCGCCGCTGGCGGCCCCGACGATCGGCACGGCGCGCGCGGCCGCCTTCTGGCCGACGACGACGCCGAAGCGTTTGGCGATGAGCTGGATCATCGAGGCGCCCGCGGGGCCGCCACCCCCCAGCAGCGCCGGCACGTAGGGGTTGGCGAACTGCGCTGCGAGCGCTGCCCTCAGCTCCAGAAAACCCGTCTCCGCGGCGTCGTCCTCCGGGCTGGGGCTGCCGAGCGCGAACACCTGCAGGCACGCCAGCCGCGTCTCCGGCTCCGCCGGGTCTTCGCCTTCGCTGCGCGCCGCATCGGCGATCGTTCTGAGCATCACCACGGTGGTGATCGGCAGCTCGACCAACAAGCCCGCCGCACCGAAGAACCCGCCAGCAGCACCCAGGCCCACGGTGAGCGCGCGATGGCCTCCGGCCGATGCCGGCAGCGGCTCCAGCGTGCCGAGGGCGACGTCGAAAGCGTGCTCGAGCGCGCGTTCCGTCACACTGTCGAGGCGTCGGCGGAAGCTCCTCGGCAGGCGGCGCAGACCGGCTTCGAGCGGCGTGCCCAGGACGCTCGACGCACGCGCCGCGAAGCTCGGTCGCTCGAGCCGGCACCAGGCGTCGCGCAGCGCCTGCTCGTCGGCAGGTGGGAGCCCCTCGGGAACGACGACGGCGTTGACGGCTGCGGTCACGGACCGCTCCCTAAAGTTGCTGTCGAAGACATATGGGTGTTTTCGCTGGACGTGTCAGCTCAGACGCCCGACGCGGCGCCACGCGCGCGTTCACGTTTCGTGCCTTTCGAGGAAGCTGTCCACCGACAAGCGTCGAAAGTCGTCGAGCGCCGCCCGAAGCCGCTCGTGGCTCCAATCCCACCAGGCGAGCGTCAGGAGTCGCTCGGCGATGGCTCGCGGGAAACGCTCGCGGATCGGTCGCGCCGGCACACCGCCGACGATCGTGTAGGGTGCCACGTCCTTGGTGACGACAGCCCCTGCGCCGACCACGGCGCCCGTGCCGACCGTCACGCCCGCCATCACCGTGGCGCCGTGGCCGACCCAGACGTCGTGTCCGAGGGTGACGCGATGGGCGCGCCGCCAGGCGAACACGTCCGCCTCATCCTCGCCGAGGCTGTAGCTCGCGGCGCGGTACATGAAATGATGCTGCGAGGCACGCCAAGTCGGATGGTTGCCCGGATTGAGCCGCACCATGCGCGCGAGCGAGCAGAACTTGCCGACGCTTGCGTAGATCACATCGCCGTCGTCGACGATGTAGCTGTAGGCGCCGAAGTCGGTCTCGGTCAGCTGAGTCCGCGCGCCGACCGCAGTGTAGGGCCCGAACCGGCAATCACGAACCAGGGCCGTCGGGTGGATGGCAGGCACTGGGCCGAGCGGCGGCTTGCGCTCGGCCGCGCCCTCATGATGGTCGATCTGAACCCAATCGTCGCTCAAAGATCGCGTCGGCCGATAAACCGCTCGCGGATGATCCGCGACAGGTGATCGATGAGCGCCACCGTGACGAGGATCAAGAGGATAATGAAGGCCGTCTGGTCCCACAGATTGGCGCGCATGCGCTCGCTCAGCTGCAGCCCGATCCCGCCGGCGCCGACGATACCGAGGATGGTCGCGGAGCGGGTGTTGCTCTCGAACCAGTAGAGCGAGAGCGAGAGGAATACGGGGGCGATCTGGGGCAGCGCTCCATAGCGATAGAGCTGGAGCGTGTTGGCACCGGTGGCCTTCACGCCGTCGAGCTGCTTCTTGTCGACGTTCTCCACCGCTTCGGAGTAGACCTTGGCGAGCGTGCCGGTGTCGCTCGTGATGATCGCCAGTACGCCAGCGAGGGGCCCGAGGCCGACGGCGCGGACATACATGAGCGCCCAGATGAGCTGATCGACACCGCGCAGCACGTCCAGGAGACGCCGCACCGCGTGGCGCAAGAGACCGAACCGGACGACGTTGGCGGCGGCGAGAAAGCCCAGCGGAATGGCGAGCAGCGAGGCGATCAGCGTGCCCAGGAACGCCATGGCCAGCGTCTCGAAGAGGCCGTTGAAGATGCTCGCGAAGTTCCAGGACCAGAAGTCGTTCCAGATGATCATCGACCGCACGACGATCCACATGCGATCGACGCCGGCAATGAGCGTGGCGAGGCTGATGTCGAAGAGCCACACGCAGAACAGCACGTAGGCCGTCCCGATGAGCCATGGCGCGCACTGCTTGACGCGGGTCATCGGCCGGTCATCGAACAGCTCGGGGAACCGCTCCCGAATCGCCGCATCGGCGGACCCACTGCCGCTCACAGGAGGTTCTCCCTGCCGATCGCGCGGTGCCGCAGCCGCTCTGAGAGCAGGTCGACGCAGGTTACCGTGAGAATGATGAGCAGCACGATCGCGCTCACCTCCTCATAGTAATTGAAGCTGATGACGTAGTGCAGTTCCTGGCCTATTCCGCCGCCGCCGACGAAGCCGATAATCGAGCTGGCCCGGATGTTGATCTCCAGCCGCAGCCAGATATAGCTCAGGAAATTGGGCCAGACCTGCGGCACGACCCCAAAGCGAATCTCCTCGAACCAGTTGCCGCCGGTGGCACGCACCCCTTCGATGGGGCCGTGGTTGGCGTTTTCGTTGACCTCGGAGAAGAGCTTCCCCAACGCGCCCGCGCTGTGGATCGCGATGGCGAGCACGCCTGCGGCTGGACCGATCCCGAACGCATAGACGAAGATCAGCGCAAAGACGATCTCCGGAACCGCCCGGCAGAACTCCAAGAGGCGTCGCGCGGCGGCGTAGAGCCACCAGTTCCGCATCAGGTTGCGGCTTGCCACGAAGCAAAGCAGAAGCGCGCCCACCGTGCCGATCAGCGTGGAAAACAACGCCATGTTGATCGTAGTGAACAGGAGCGACGCGTATTTGGGCAGATTGAAGTACCAGTAGGCCAACGACCCCTCGGTCTGCGTGTCGGCGAACAACACGTCGGGACGCAGCATCGGCAGGGTGTCGTAAATGTAGCTGCCGATGCGCGGCAAACCCTCGGCGAGGCGGTCGGGAAAGAACGTCGAGATATCGACCGCGAGAGCCAACAGGACGAGGAAGACGGCCCAGAACACCAGCGATCGACGCCGCCGCTGGGTACGCATCTCGCCATAGTGCTGCTCGAACGCGCCGACAGGGTCGACGCGGATAGCGGCGGTGGGGGTCGATGTCGCCATCGGGCGTAGGCGGGCACCCCGTGGGCGCCCGCCTCTACCTCGTCAGCCGCGGCGCTGTTCCATGGTCGCGCGGCGCATGTTGATGATCGGCTCGTAAAACTCCTGGGTCACCGGCACGTAGCCGTTGGCTTCACCATCGGCGATCAGCGCGTAGCACTCGCGGTCGTTGTAGGAGATCCAGAGCATGAGGTCCTTGTAGGCGTCCTTAACCTCCTGCGGCAGGTCCTTGCGGACGACGATCGGGCCGTTGGTGATGAGGTTGGACTGCCAGACGATGCGGATGTCGTTCATGTCGAGCGCACCCTTGTCCCACATCGAACGCAGATTGCCGCGGCTGTAGCCCTTTTCCAGCTCGCCGACGCCGGAGACCCAGGTCACCGCCGCGTCGTACTGGCCGTTGAGGACCGCGACGACGCCCTGCTCATGCCCACCGGAGAAGCCGGTCTGGCTAAAGAAAGCGTCGTCGCCCTCCGTGGCGTAGCCCGAGTCGTTGAGCTCGAAGTTCGGCACGAGATAGCCGGATGTCGAGTTCGGATCGGCGAACGCGAGGCTCCGCCCCTCCATGTCGTCGATGCTCTCGATGTCGCTGTCGCTGCGGACCAGCATCACCGAGTAGTAGCCGCGGGAGCCGTCGACCTGCTCGTTGGTCAGGATCGGCTCGACCGCATCCGGGTCCTGGAGGTAGATGCCGGCATAGCCGGCGCTGCCGAGGCCAGCCGTTTCGAGGTTGTCGGAGATGAGGCCCTGCATAACGCCGGCGTAGTCCGACGCAGGATAGAGCTCGACGTCCACGCCGAACTGTTTCTCGACATGGTCGGCGAGGCAGGTGTACTCGCGCAACCGGTCGGCCTCGTTCTCGCCGCCGAGGATGCCGATGCGCCAGATCTCGACACCGTCGTCCTTGAAGTCGGCGACCGGCAGCTCGGTCGGGATCTCGAAGTCACGAACGCTGGTGGTGGCTTCTTCACCGGCGCTGCGGATCTCCTGCTGGGCAAAGGCGGTGGCACCGAGCACGGCCGCGGCCGTGCCTGCAAGAAGCATGCTCTTGAACATCGTCTGGTTCCCCATGGTTATGTGTCGTGTGGTGGTCGCCGTCGCTCGCCCAGCCGCTCACTACGCGGCCGACAACGACGTCGACGTTACGGATTCGCTGAGCTGTTCGGCCGCCTCGACGCCGTAGATCCGCCGGACCGTCGGCTCATCCAGCTGGGACGGCGGCCCGTCGAACACGATGCGGCCACGCTCCATGCCGATGACGCGGTCGCAATAGGCGCGCGCGGTGTCGAGCGTGTGCAGGTTGCAGATGACGGTGATCCCGTCCTCGCCGTTGATCCGCTGCAGCGCCTCCATGACGACCGTGGCGTTCCTGGGGTCGAGCGAGGCGATCGGCTCGTCGGCGAGCAGAATGTCCGGGCGCTGCATCATCGCGCGCGCAATGGCCACCCGCTGCTGCTGGCCGCCGGAGAGCGTGTCCGCCCGCTGCAGCGCGGTCTGCGCCATGTCGAGACGGTCGAGCGCACGGATCGCATCGGCCCGCTCTGCAGCGGTGAAGTTCGCCGTCATCGAGGACAAGAGCCCGTGGCCGTTGAGCCTACCGAGCAGCACGTTGGTGATGACGTCGAGCCGACCGACAAGGTTGAACTGCTGGAAGATCATGGCGCAGCGCGCCCGCCAACGTCGGAGCTCGGCGCCCATGAGTGCCGTTACGTCGACGCCGTCGAACCTGATCCGGCCGTCACTCGGATCGCTGAGACGGTTGAGCATCCTGAGAAGCGTCGACTTGCCCGCGCCCGACCTGCCGATGACGCCGAGCATCTGGCCGCGCGGCACCACCAGCGCGACCTCGTCAACCGCATGCACGTCGCCGAACCGCTTGGTCAAAGCCTCGACCTCAAGCACCGGCGTTCTCCGATTTTCGGACGATCCCCCATGCCGCTGGTAACCCCGCTCCGTGACAGACAGACGATGGGCGTGTGATGGTTACATGACGACAAGACGCTAGCGGCGTGGCGTTCGCTCATCGTGCTTCGGTCGGCTTGGGCGCTCCGCCGATGGGGTTCAAGGACGGTCGCGCTTGCGATCTCGGCTTGTGCGCGGCCGCTTGGTCTGGTTGACCGACGCCGGATGCGCCACCGCTTGGGGACGATGATGATGCAGACGCCCATCACCAATGAGGACGACGAGACCCGCGACAGCGCCAGTCGTCCGCCGCGTCTGGTCGAGGAAGCGCTGTTCAAGCGGCGCCACGTGCTCATCACGGGCGGCATCACCGATCGCGTGGCGAGGGCCACGACCGAGCGGCTTCTGGCGTTGGCGGCAGCGGGCGACGAGCCGATCAACGTCTTCGTCAGCTCGCCCGGCGGGCATGTCGAATCGGGCGACATGATCCACGACGTGATCAAGTTCATCAGCCCCGAGGTCCGCTGCATCGGCTCGGGCTGGGTGGCGAGCGCCGGCGCGCTGATCTTCGTCTCCGTTCCGCTCGAGCGTCGGTTCTGCCTGCCGAACACCCGTTTTCTCTTGCACCAGCCGAGCGGCGGCATCGGCGGGCGAGCCGCGGACATCGAGATCCAGGCCGATGAGATCGTGAAGATGCGCGCCCGTTTCTACCGCCTCTTCGCCGAGGCGACGGGCCAGACCGTCGATCGCGTCCAGCAGGACATGGAGCGCGACTTCTGGCTCGGCACCGAAGAGGCCATCGCCTACGGACTCCTCGGCAAGGTCATCACGAGCCAGGCGGAGCTGGATCGCTAGGCTCGAGCGGCTACCCGACCCTCGTCAGCCGCCCACGGCAGCCGGTGACATGACCGGCGATGCAGCATTGAGCCCGCAGGCGTCGAACAGCCCGTCAATGGCGCGCGCGGACCCGCCAAGTCCAACGGCCATCGCGTGCTCGCCATCGAGACTCAGCTCGAGCTGATTGCCGCGGCGCATGGCGTCGATCAGCGGCCCCCACGGCGCGACCGGCAGGGTCAGCTCGGAACGCTCGAAGTCGATCAGCATGCGACCGGACCAGATCGGACGCCCGTCCACCGCCACCTCGACGTCAGCGCCGCCATCCGCGGACGGCATGTTCGGATGCGTGTATTCAGAAAGACCGACCGTTGGAAACGCGGCCGGCGTGACTCCGAACTCGAGCAGACCGTCCGTCCAATAGGCGACGAGTGCGTCCGAGGCGCCCGGAAACACATCTCGAACCTCGACGCCGGCCCGCTTGCAGGTGAGACCCACAACAGCCACCGGGCTCGGCGGGATCGCGATAGATGCCTTGGCAAGCAGTTCGCTGCCGCCAAGGTCCCATGTCTGCGCACCAGCAGGTCCGCTGCAGACGATCGCGCAGGTGATGGCCAAATGGAAGACACGCATGCTGTCCGCTCCACGCTCAGTGCAAGCACAGGGCCTCGCCGATGTCGGTCGTCTGCGGGGCTCGGTACCGGCTCAGCTGGCCATCTCCTCGTATAGCCACACCATCCGATCCACGAACCAGATCTTCATTGCGGCGGCGGCATGGAAGCCCAGGAGTGCCGCCCAAAAGTTCTCGACGATCAGACCGTAGATGGCGGGAACCATGAACGCGACCGAGCCGAGCGTGATCAATCGCGCAGCCCTGGCGTGCCGCTCCGGGATCGGCCTTTGGGCGCGGCGGGTCCAGAGCCGCTCGCCCATCACACCCTTCGACATCCAATGATCAAAATGTGCGGGCGTCGGGAAGACGCGCGGATTGAGCCAGAGCCACACTAGCAGGAGGGCCACTGGCAGGAGCGCCCACCAGCCGATCCAGACGTAGCTCCAAAGCGCCAAGAACAGAAACGGCGTCGTCGCGACCCTCGTCCAGCCACTCCAGGGGTTAGCATGCCTAGCCCAGATCTCATCGCTCATCGCGAAGGTGCGGACGATGGCATGCTCCCAGCTCATGAGGTGGTCTCCGTAGGAAAGCGGTCGCGTGGCTATTGACCTTCCAGTTTGTGGAAGGGCCATCTACGGGCCATGGACGCCACCTCGCATGTCAGCGGCGCCGCCGCACGCACAGCGACCGCGCACCTGGCCTTGCCCATCACCGGCATGACCTGCGCCGGTTGCGCGCGCCGCGTCGAGACGGCCCTACGCGCAGCCGCAGGTGTCGAGGCAGCGGACGTGAACGTGGCGCTCGAACGCGCGGATGTGACGTACGACGCTGATGCCACCGGCCCCGCGGCGCTGGTCGGTGCCGTGAAGGCGACCGGCTTCGGCGTCCGCGAGCAGGTGGTACGTCTCCAGATCAGCGGCATGACATGCACCACCTGCGCCCAGCGCGTCGAGCAAGCACTGTTCGCTGTGCCCGGCGTCGTCGCCGCCACGGTCAACGTGGCCCTCGACACAGCCGACGTGCGGCTCCTGCCCGGAGCTGCCGACGCCGGAACGCTCGTTCGCGCCGTCGAGCGCGCCGGCTACGGTGCCAGGTTAGGCGATGCGACGCCGGAGACAGGTGCGGACGAGCGTGAGGCGTCGCGACGCGATCTCATCGAGCTGGGCGTGGCGGGGCTCCTCACGCTGCCGCTGCTGGCGCAGATGGTAGCGATGACTCTGGGCCTCGACTGGCACCTCCGGCCCTGGGTGGAGCTTGCACTGGCGACGCCCGTTCAGCTCTGGATCGGCCGGCGATTTTATCGCGCGGCCTGGAGTGCTCTCCGCCAACGTTCGGGCAACATGGACCAGCTCGTCGCTGTCGGGACGAGCGCCGCCTACCTCTACAGCCTGTGGCTCGTGCTGACCGAGGGCGCCGCCGCTGCGGGCCATCTGTACTTCGAGGCGGCAGCGGTGATCATCACGCTGGTGCTGTTGGGCAAGGTGCTGGAGGCACGGGCCAAGCGCTCGGCCTCGGCAGCGCTGCGCGAGCTCATGACGCTCAGGCCCTCCCGGGCACGGGTGCTCCGCGCCGGCCGCGAGGTGGAGGTCGACATCGCCGAGGTGGCGATCGGCGATATGGTCGTCGTGCGGCCCGGCGAGCGACTGCCGGTCGACGGCACCATCGTCAGGGGCGACAGCGAGGTCGACGAGAGCCTGATCACCGGTGAGAGCCTGCCCGTCGTGCGACGTGTGGGCGATCAGGTCGTCGCCGGTTCCATCAACGGCCCCGGCCTTCTGCGCATCCGCGCCGAGCGCATCGGCGAGGAAACGACGCTCGCGAAGGTGGCAGCGCTCGTGGCCCAAGCCCAAGCGGGCAAGGCGCCGATTCAGCGGCTGGTCGACCGCGTGAGCGCCGTGTTCGTGCCGACGGTCCTTGTCATCGCGGCGCTGACGCTCGCCGCTTGGCTTATGGCCGGCGCCGGATTCGAGTTGGCGCTGATCGCCGCGGTCTCCGTGCTCGTGATCGCCTGCCCGTGCGCCCTCGGCCTCGCGACACCGACGGCGCTCGTGGCCGGCACCGGCGCTGCGGCCAAGGCCGGCATCCTCATCCGCGACATCAACACGCTGGAGCGCGCGCACGGCGTGGACGTGGTGGTCCTCGACAAGACGGGCACCCTCACCTCGGGCAAGCCGGCCGTCGAGCGGCTGGTGCCCGTAGCAGGCGTGAGCGACGACGAGCTCCTGCGTACCGCAGCGTCGGCGCAGCGTGGCAGCGAGCACCCGCTCGGACGCGCGATGGTGAGCGCCGCAGAGGCACGCGGGCTGACGCTCGCCGAGCCTGAGAGCTTCGTCGCGCGTGTGGGCGAAGGCGTGGAGGCGACCGTCGACGGGCACCGCATGCGCATAGGCCGGTCGACGCTCGCGGGCAGCGATCCGCGACTAGAGGCGGCGGCGGCCGACGGCGAGGCGGCTGGCCTCAGCATGGTGTGGGTCACCAGCGACGACCACGTCCTTGGTTTGATCGGCTTGGCGGACACGGTCCGCGACGATGCGGCAACGGCCATCGCCGCGCTCCACAATCGCCACGTCCCGGCTCTCCTGCTCACGGGCGACAACCGCCGCACGGCTGAACGCATCGGGGCGCAGCTCGGCATCGACGAGGTGATGGCCGAGGTGCGCCCCGACGAAAAAGCGGCGAAGGTGCAGGCGCTCACGGCCGAAGGCCGACGAGTGGCGATGGTGGGCGACGGCGTGAACGACGCACCGGCACTGGCGGCGGCCGACCTCGGCATTGCCATGGGCAGCGGCGCCGATGTCGCGCTGGAGACCGCCGGGGTGACGTTGATGCGGCCCCGGCCGAGCCTGGTTGCCGCCACGCTCGACGTCGCGTCTCGCACGCGCAGGAAGATCCGCCAGAACCTCTTCTGGGCCTTCGCCTACAACGTCGTGGGCATCCCGATCGCCGCGCTGGGCCTGCTTAGCCCGGCGGTCGCCGGCGCCGCCATGGCAGCCTCCAGCGTCAGCGTGGTCACCAACGCGCTGCTCCTGCGCCGCTGGACGCCTGAGATCGCCGATGAACATCGGTGAGGCCGCCCGCCGCAGCGGCCTGCCCACCAAGACCATCCGCTTCTACGAGGACATCGGTCTCGTGCCCGCGGCTGGCCGCGACGCCAACGGCTATCGGCGCTATGGCGAGCGCGAGGTCCATCTCCTGCACTTCATCCACCGCGCCCGCTCGCTGGGATTCTCGGTCGAACAGTGCCGCGAGCTCTTGGCGCTCTACGGCGATCGCGACCGAGCTAGTGCCGACGTCAAGGCGATCGCGCTCGCCCGCATCTCGGATATCGACCGCAAGGTCGCCGAGCTGGAGGCGATGAAGGCGACGCTGGGCGAACTCGCGAAACGCTGCCACGGGGACGAGCGCCCCGATTGCCCGATCCTCGAAGGGCTAGCGGAGGGCGAAGCGTGAGAGGCACCATGCTTGCCGGAATTGGCGTGCTCGTCGCATCCGCGCTGATGGTGGCTTGGGTCACCTGGAACCACCGCGCAGGCTCCGCCGATGCCGGCGATCCGACGCTCGTGGCCCTTGGTGGCGAGGTCTACCAGGCGCATTGCGCGGCCTGCCACGGCGTCCGGCTGGAGGGCGAGCCCGACTGGCGACGGCCATTGCCCTCGGGTGGCCTGCCGGCCCCACCGCACGACGCAAGCGGCCACACCTGGCATCATCCCGACACGCTCCTCTTTCGCTACACCAAGGAGGGCGGCCAAGCGCTGGTCGGCCCCCGCTTCCAGAGCAATATGCCGGGCTTCGGCAACGTCCTCAGTGATCGCGAGATCTGGGCCGCGCTCGCCTACATCAAGGCGCAATGGCCGCCCGACATCCGCGCGCGGCAGGCCGAGCTGAACTGAGCGCGCTCGGTCGCCAGTAGCTCCCATCGTCTCTTCGGACGAACAAACTCGGTCGATCGAGCATGGCTGGGTTGCGGCGCGGCGATCGGTGACAGCAGTCACAGGCTGGTGAGCTCGCCCGGTCTAGGACGCCCTCGCTGCGAACGGTCCGTGGTCGGGCCGCGCGGCCAACTGGACTGGGGGCAAGCGATGCGAAGTACGAGGAAGCTGTTGCTACTTGCCGGCGCCGCCGCCGTGGGCGCGATGGCCGCCGCTGTCAGCGCACCGGGATCCAACGCGGAAGGTGTGCGTGACCTCATCGACCCGCGTTTCGTTGCCGCGAATGGCTGCGGTTCAATCGCGAACGACCGCAACGAGCTGTTCAAGCCGGGGGTGCGCCTGGCCCTCGCGAAGGCTGCTGCGGCCACAGCGGCGACATCCGCCGACGTACCGCTCTACGAAGGCCTTGGGGAACTCTCGCTCACCGTCACCACCACGAGCCCGCTCGCGCAAAGCTATTTCGACCAGGGGCTCAGGCTCGCCATGGGCTTCAACCACGCGGAGGCCGTGCGCTCGTTCCGCGCGGCCCAGGATGCCGACCCTGCCTGCGCCATGTGTTACTGGGGCGAAGCCTACGCGCTCGGCCCCACCATCAACACGCCTATGGACGAAGCGTCCGTCCGTCCGGCCTTCGCCGCGGCGGCGCAGGCCCGGGCGCTCGCGGACGGCGCTACCCCGCTCGAGCGGTCGCTCATAGCTGCGGTCGTGGCCCGCTACGCGCCCACCACGACGGACGACCGCGCAGCACTCGACACGGCCTACGCCGACGCGATGGTGGCCGCAGCGGCGGAGCACGACAGTTCGAGTGTCGTCCAGATGCTCGCCGCCGAGGCGCTCATGGACACACAGCCCTGGGACTACTGGGAGGCTGACAAGCGGACGCCCAAGGGCCGGGCTGCGGAGATCGTGGCGCTGCTCGAGCGCGCGCTCGAGCTGGAGCCGGACAATCCGGGTGCGATGCACCTCTACATCCACGCGGTCGAAGCGTCCGCCACGCCAGAGCGGGGCGAGGCGCATGCCGACCGGCTAGGCGAGGTCGTGACGACGGCGGGCCACCTCGTGCACATGCCGTCGCACATCTACTACCGCGTCGGCCGCTACCACGATTCGCTGGCGGCCAACCGCGCCGCGGTGGCGGCCGACGAGGCGTTCCTCGCGCAGACAGACGGCAGCGACATCTACGCCTACGGCTACTACCCGCACAACGTGCACTACCTGCTCGTGTCGGCGCAGATGGCAGGTGCCGCAGACGATGCGCTCGGCGCGGCGGACAAGCTGGCACGCGTGATGTCGGACGACATGGCGGCCGAAGTCGGTTGGATCCAGGCGATCAAGACAGCGCCCTATACCGCACATGTGCAGTTCAGCGATCCCGAAACGATCCTGGCGCTGCCCGAAGCGGGCGACCGTTTCCCGTTCGTCGAGGGCTTCCGGCACTACGCCCGAGGCATCGCCCAGGTGCGTGCCGGCGACCTCGAGGCTGCGGCGGCGGAACGCGACGCCATCGACGCGATCCTCGAAGCCAACGACTTTCAGGACTTGGAAGATCAATACGTGCCGGGGACGGACCTCCTGACGATCGCGCGCAACGTCGTCGACGCACGCATCGCGGCCGCACGGGGCGACACCGACCGAGCCGTGGCGCTTCTCGAGGAGGCGGCGACCCTGCAGGACACCGTGCCCTATATGGAGCCGCCCTACTGGTACTACCCGGTACGGCAGACGCTCGGCGCCGTGCTCGATGAGGCGGGTCGCCACGCCGAGGCGGAAGCGGCCTACAAAGCAGCCCTGCTCGAAGCGCCCAACAACGCCTGGACCCTGTGGGGGCTCAAGCAAGCCATGGCGGCGCAGGGCGACGATCTCGGAGCAGCGGCGACCGCCGAGCTGCTCGACGAGGCCTGGGTCGGCGACGACGCATTACTCGATCGTGCGCGACTCTAGGCGAGGGGGGCGGGGCGCCGCGGCCATTTCGGCACGCGGCGCCCCGCATGGTGGTGCTACGCGCACAGCTACTCGATCGAGCAGGCGAGGACCCGGTTGATATGGCTTGGGGGTGGCCCAGTGCAGTCGGACATGCTCGTGCTTTCGGAACGCCCGGCGTGCCACTAGCTATGCCTGGCCAGACCCATAAGTTGGGGTAGAAAAACGAAGAGCGTTTGGTCAAAAAACTATCAATCATCGGTGATATGAGTCCTCAATAGGAATAGATTCTAAGATCGAATGCCCGACTGTGAATCGAGGGTGTTTTGTGGTGTACACGCTAAAATGCAGCGGTAACTCTCGAGCAATTAGTTGCCACCGTCCACTCAGTAGACCGTCTGTTTGATCTTTCTAGAGGACGGTAGTTGGTTACCGTGCCACGTGCGCCTATCGGAGACCTCGACCACACGAAAGTTCATATGATTGCCATCCAGCATCTCATCGGTTCTAGCCGCGGCGCAGCGCAATGCTGCGGACGCTGATCACCACGCTTCTGCTCGTTGCGGCGGTCGGCGCTGTCGGCACCGGTGTTCTGCGGGAGGTTTTTGAGAACACGATTGTTGTGGAGCCTTTCGCTGTCCCGGAAGAGCTGATCGCCGACGGCTACACGCCTGTCGTCGTGGCGAACCGTATCCGTGATGAAATGCGGGAGACCTTGGACACGCCGGCCTTCGAGGCGTGGTTGCCAGACGATGCCGAGGGCGTCGACGCACCCGTCCCGGTCGTCGGCATCTCGATCCGAACGTTGGCCACGTACGTGCGCGAAACGCTGCTCGAGATCCCGCGAAGGAGGGTGTCTGGTGATGTGACCTTCGTGCCGGCGCCGACGACGGACACCTCGGCCGCCCTCGGCTCCGAGGACAGCCACGCGTGTCGCCCTAGCAACACCGGCCGTCACCTCCATCTCGTGATCCGCTACGCTGAGGGTGGAGAAGCGCTCAAGAGTACCCTCCTCTGTCCCGTTAGTCAGATCGAGCGCTTGCTCGCCGAAGGCGGTCGGCTCGCCGGCTACATGACAGCACCTCTGCTCTTCGCTCGAGAGGTTTTCGAGGAGGAAAGGCAGCGTGAGCCGCCGGAGTTCACGGAGACGAAACGCGCCACAGCCGCCGCGCTACACCTGACCGAGGGGATGGCGCAAGCGCTCGTCTACGACCTTGAGGCCCGCGTCCGGCTCGCCGAAGGCGACGAAGAGGGAGCCATCGAGCGCTTCCAGAGCGCCGCCGCGATCGCCAGCGAGGTCGAGGATGGAACGCTCGACCGTGCCGAAATGCACTTTCAGTGGAGTTTCGCGGAGGAGCGAAGAGGCGATGTCGGGGCCGCCGTGGCGCAACTGCGGCGAGCGCGCACTATTGCGGCGGAAACGGAGGATCCAGAACGCGTAGAATTCCTGCTGGATGCGGCGAGTCGGTTCACCGTGCTGGGTGCGCATGACGAGGCGAAAGCGGCGGTTCTCCAAGCGAAGGATGTTCGAGGCAGGTCCGGGGCAGAGCAGCTGGCCATCGGCAGCTGGCTTCGGCACTTCGGCGACTATGAAGACGCCCTCTTGGAGTACGAGTCGGCTTTGGCTGCGGGCGGCTTGGGTGACGAGTTGAACCACGGCTTGTCGGCTTGGGCGGCGACCATGCGTCTTCTCGACCGAGGCGAGACTGCAGCGCGCGACCTCAAGGCCCACAGATTTCCGGCAGGAGTAGAGATCGAAGACGGATCGCTTAGCCATATGTATGCGGGCGCCGCGTTGGCGAGCGGTCTCGACGAGTGGGAGGCCGCTCGGCTTGAGTTCAACCGAATGGCAAACGGGCCAGCAGGCAGCCTCGCGAAGGCACTTACTGCCCGGGCCCTCCTAGGTCTCGGCCAATACGTCGAAGCCGCGTATGAGGCAGCGAACGCGGCTGATCTGCTTGACGACAATGTGCGCGTGTTGGCGATTTGGACAGACGTTCTCATAGCGACTGGTCGGTTTAGTGAAGCGATGGAGAAGATTGAAAGAGCATCTTTGCTAGATTCTTTAGACGATGATCTTATTTTTACCAGATTTTTTCTTTATCTGATGCTTGATGACATGCAATCGGCAAAAAATATTGCAAGAGAGTCTGAGGAGAAATTAACGGAACTCAAAAGAGAGAAGTGCCATGGTTGTTTTGTGAAAGCCAAGATGCTTTTTTTCTTGGGTGAAAAACAGAGTGCTTTGCGTCTTTTTGAGAGTTCGTGGCGTGAAAGTCCCGTAGCTCGATATCCTTTATTGTGGATGGCTTCTGTGGGCGAACCAGGCCCGACATTGCTAGTCGACCGAGTTCCCAACTCGGCTCGACTGGAATGGCCAGGGCCGATCATGAACATCTATAATGGAGAGTGGACACCTACGCAGCTCCTGAACTTCGTGGATCAGGAAGCCAATCCAGTGACTCGCCGCGAGCGAGCGTGCGACGCGTATTTCTTCATTGGTCAGTTCCACCGCCAACGCGGCGCTCGCAATGCGGCGATTGCCGCGTTCGAAGCCGCCGTCGACACAGGCGCCTCAACCCGCGACCAGTACCGCGGTGCGTTGTTGGAGCTCCGACGGCTTCGAGCTGGCGGTGACGTACAGGCTCAACCGTCTGGTGCCGATCCGTGACGCTTTTGGTGCTATCGCTCGTGAGCGCCATACCCTCCCCGCGATCGGTCCTTAGCGGCGCCAAGGCTGTGGCGGTCGGCGGAGCTGCGGGACGACGCCTGGGTGGGCGGTCACCGTCTGACCGATCAGCCGCCGCTCTGAGGTTGAAGCACCTGCGTGGCGCGGCGGATCTTCGGCGGCCCACCGGGGCGCGGCTATTCGATCGAGCAAGCCAGGATGCGGCTGATGTGCGTCAGTGGTCGGCCCGAAGCCGCGCGCCAGGCATCGAATGCCTTCTGTACGGCGTCGAGATCGCGCTTGGACGTCGCTTCTTTCTGCAGCACGCGCTCGCGCATCAAGGCGCGGACCACGTCGCGGGAGAGCACAAAGCCGTCGACCCTCATCCCACGCAGGAAGTACATCCCGGTCGTGCCGCCGAGCCGGCTGCCGCGTTGCTTGAGTGTCCAGAGGAGCCCCGCGAAATCGTCGGCCGGCCAACGCGCTATGGCAGCACCACGGCGACCACGCTCGGTCTCAAATCCCTGGAGAAACGCTGCGTTCTCCCGAATCGACAGGAGCTTCTTGGCGTGGCGGACGATGCCCTCGGCCTTGAGGTAGCGGTCGACATCGTCGTCGGACATGAGCGCCATCCGGCCGACGTCGAAGCCCTCGAACACTTCCTCGAAGCGCGGCCACTTGGCGTCGATCACCTTCCAATTGAAGCCGGCCTGAAACACCGACCGCGTCATGCCAGCGAGCCAGCGATCGTCGGGAACCTGCGCCAGCTCCTCCGCGCTTGCCGGTGCCGGCAGCGAGGCCTCGAAGGCGTCCGCACCGCCCTTGCGAGCGGCCGCCTCAGCGAAGAGCTCGTCGAGCGGGCGTAGATCGATCGCGGGATCGCTCATGTTGAACGCTCCAAACCGTGCATCGCCGCATCCATAGGATGAGTTCCCTATGAGAGCGTGGGACCCATGACAAACTCCGGTAGCCACAATGCCAGGCCGGGAAAGACCAACAGGATCACGATCGCGAGGATCATGCAGGCTACATAGGGGAGCGAGCCCAGAAGGATGGTCTTCAAGGGGATGTCGGGGGCTATGCCGTTGATGACGTAGAGATTGAGGCCCACCGGCGGCGAAATGAGGCCGATCTCCATATTGATCGTGAGGATCACGGCGAACCAGTAGGGATCGAAGCCGGCGGACGTGACGATCGGCAGGAGGATCGGCGCCGACATGAGGATGACCGCCACGGGCGGCAGGAAGAAGCCGGCGACGAGGAGAAAGACGTTGATCGCCCCCATCAGCACCCAGCGACTGACCTCGAGCTCGCTGATCCAGGCGGCGATCGACTGGGTGACGAAGAGGCTCGACAGCATGTAGGCGAAGACGCCGGCGGCGCCGATGATGAAGAGGATCATCACGCTCTCGCGCGTGCTGTCCCTGAGCACGGTCCAGAGCGCTTCGGGCCGCACGAGCCGATAGATGATCACGGCGAGGACAACGCAAAGGAGCGCCCCTACGGCCGCCGTCTCGGAGGGTGTGGCGACGCCGCCATACATCGCGACGAGCACACCCAGGATGATCACGAGAAAGGGTACCACCCGAGGCAGCAACTCGAGCCGCTGCTTCCACGAGTAGCGCTGGTGGCCAAGTGCGACCGCGGCGGCGCCGCTCCGCCAGGTCTGGAAAATCGACCAGGCCATGAAGAGACCGACCAGCAGGAGGCCCGGCACGACGCCTGCCAGGAACAGTCGGCCGATCGAGGTCTCGGTGGCGATGCCGTAGACGATCATCGTCACGGACGGCGGGATCAGAATGCCGAGCGTGCCCCCGGCGGCGATCGAGCCCGAGGCGACGCCGTCCGGATAGCCCCTCTTGCGCATCTCCGGGATGCCCATCTTGCCGATCGCGGCGCAGGTCGCGGGCGAGGAGCCGGACATGGCGGCGAAGAGCGCGCAGGCGCCGAGATTGGAGACGACGAGCCCACCCGGCACGCGGGTGAGCCACCGCTCGAGCGCCTCGTAGAGATCAGCACCGGCGCGGGTCGAAGCGATCGCCGCACCCATGATGATGAACATCGGGATCGACAGGAGTGCGAAGTTGTTGAGCTTGCCGAAGAACACCTCAGGCAGCAACTCCAGCGAACGCATGCCGTCGAACACCAGGAGAAAGCCTGCGGCGACCACCAGGAGCCCCATCGCCACCGAGATTCCGGAGAAGAGGACGACGATTGTGATGATGCCGACCAGCGCGCCGAGCGCGAGCGGATCCATCAGCGCTCGTCCTCGAGCCGGCCGTGGCCGAAGGGCGTGTGCCCCCGGCGCAGCTCGAAGAGGTCGGCCGCGAGCTGGGCGATGTAGAGAGCGAAGCCCAAGGGCACGACCGAATAGGGAATCCAGAGCGGCACGCCCCAGACGGTGTCGGAACGCCAATTGCGCTCGAAGGCGATATGGAAGAGTTCCCAGCCGTACCAGGCCATGATCGCCGCGACGACGATGCTGAGGACGAGGACCAGGAGGGCGAGTGCCATCCGCAGCCGTTTCGGCAACAGCAGCGGCAGGAGGTCGACGTTCACATGCCCCTTCAGCATCTGCACGTAGGGCAGGCCGACCACCGTCGCGCCGATCATCATGTAGACGACCGCCTCCGTCTGCCAGATCGTCGATTCGTTGAGGACGAAACGGACGAAGATCATCTGGCAGGTGATCAAGACGGACGCGAAGATCAACAGCGCTGCGATGACGCCCGCGATCAGCGAAAGGCCGGAGATCAGGCGCAGGATCGGATGCTGGGGAGGCGCTGCGGCCATCAATTCACCAACGATGTGGCGTGCCACCCGGCAGGATGATGCCGGGCGGCGTTCCGATCACTCGACAGACAGTGCCATGTCGAGCAGTTCCTGCCCGTTGGGCGTCTCTTCGACGAAGCTCGCATAGGACGACTGCTTGGCCACCTCGCGCCAGGCGTCGAAATCCGCCTCGCTCATCTCGGCGATCTCGACGCCGTTGTCGCGAAACACCTCGGTCGCCTCGGCGTCGGCGCGCTTGGCCTCCTCGAGATAGTAGGCCTGCGCCTTGGCAGCACCGGCCAGCAGGGCGTCCTGCTGCTCAGCCGACAGGCCCTCGAACGTGCTCTTGTTCATCAAAAGGGGCTGATACATGAACCACAGCGCCACGTCGCCGGCAGGCGTGAAGCAGTCCACCTGCTCGTAGATCCGGTAGGACACGAACGACGAGGACGAGGTGTTGGCGGCGTCCAGGACGCCGGTCTGCAGCGCCGAGTAGAGTTCCGACGAGGCCATCGAGGTGATCGAGGCGTCGGCCGCCGCGAGCATCTGCTCGAAGGCCTTGCCGGCGGCGCGCATCTGGAGCCCATCGACGTCCTCCGGCGCGCGGACGCAGTTCTCCTTGCTCGCGAAGGCGCCCGCCAGATAGCCGTGGACGAGTACCATCACGTCGTCCTCGGCCATGATCTCCTCGATCTGTTCCATGAACGGCGATTCGGAAAGCCGCGCGCCGTGGTCGTGGTTCTTCACCAGTCCAGGCATCAGTGTGAGGTTGTAGGCGGGTCGCTGCCCACCGGCGTAGGACAAGGGGAAGACAGCCATATCGAGCTGGCCGCGCGACAAGGGGTTGTACTGCTCCCGTGCCTTGAACAAGGACTGAGATGGGAAGATCTGGATCTCCAGATCGACGTCCGCTGCGGCCACCTCATCGGCGACGATCTGCGCGATCTCGTGGCGCACGTCGCTGGTGGACCACTGGTGACTTAGCCGGAGCGTCTCCGCCTGCGCTGTCGCCGCCAAGGCGGCGAGCGCGCCAGCGAGCGCAATCGTCTTGTGCATTTGGTTCTCCCTGATCCTTCGGCGCCGCGTCTTTCGGCGGCGCCGCCGGTAACCTGCCTCGCGCCCCGCGAAAGTCAACGCGATCGCCGCCGCGGCGTGCCGCCGCCATGGAGCATGACGGTCGCGGCGCAAGATGTTAGAGTGCGCAGATTCCGGTAGTGCTCGCCTATTGGGCGAATTTGCCTCGTGCCTCGTCGGGAAATCACCCATCGACCTTGCCAACTCTCGGCAAGCCGGGGAGCAACATTATGACATCACCACTTGGCTACATGGCGCTGTACGCAGTCGTCATTTGGGGATTGTGTTCGGAGTGGGCGCAGGCGCGTGGCGTCGACCGCGTCGTGATCGGCGCGGCGGTCTGCACCCTGGTTGGCGCCTATGGCATCGGCGTGGTCACCGCCAGCGTCCGATAGCGCTCGGACCGGCCGGTCGCGCGCCGCCTCAGCGGCCGAGAAACAGCCCGATCAAGGTTTCGGCGGCCACCGTTGGCGGCCGCTTGCCCGCTTCGACGTCGGCCTCGATCATCGGCAACGCCTCTGCCACCGCTGGCGCATCCTGGAGCAGCTGCATGAGGCGGTCCTCGAGCTGCGCCCACATCCAGCGGACGTGCTGCTTGGCGCGGCGCTGCTCGAACATGCCTGCGCCTTCGAGCGCGGCGCGATGCTCGCACACCGCCAGCCAGACCTGGTCGATGTTGGTGCGATCGACCGAGGAGCAGGTCATCACGCGCGGCTGCCAGGGGCCGACGTCCGGCTGCAGGATGCGCAACGCCGACGAGAGGTCGCGGGCGGCCCGGCGTGCCAGCGGGAACCGCTCGCCGTCGGCCTTGTTGACGACCAGGAGGTCCGCAAGCTCGAGGATGCCCTTCTTGATGCCCTGCAGCTCGTCGCCGGCGCCAGGCAGCATCAGCACGAGAAACAGGTCGACCATCTCCGCGACCACGGTCTCAGACTGGCCTACGCCCACCGTCTCGACGAACACGACGTCGTAGCCGGCGGCCTCGCAGAGCAGGATCGTCTCACGCGACGCCCGCGCGACGCCGCCGAGCGTGCCGGCGGACGGCGAAGGCCGGATGAAGGCACGGCGGTCCGCGGCGAGATCGGCCATCCGCGTCTTGTCGCCGAGGATCGACCCGCCGCTTCGCCGGCTCGACGGATCGATCGCCAGGACCGCAACCTTGTGACCCTCGGCGGTGAGGCCGGTGCCGAGCGCCTCCAGGAACGTGCTCTTGCCGACCCCCGGAACGCCTGTGATGCCGACCCGGTGCGACCCGCCCGTGTGCGGCAGCAGGCGTTCCAGCAGCGCGCGCGCCAGCGCCCGGTGGTCCTCGCGCCGGCTTTCGACCAGCGTGATGGCGCGGGCGAGCACAGCGCGCTCGCCAGCGAGGACACCCTCCTCGAGCCGATCGATATCGTAGGCGACGGGTGCGGGCCGCCGTTTGAGGGCGGCTTCGCTCACGCCGCCTCGGAAGCGTAACCGAGCCGCTGGTTGAGCTTGGCTAGCAGATCCACGGCCGCATCGGCGATCACCGTGCCCGGCGGGAAGATCGCCTCTGCACCGGCCTGCAGCAGCGCGTCGTAGTCCTGCGGCGGAATCACGCCACCGGCAACGATCATGACGTCGGCGCGACCGAGACCCTCCAGCTCCGCCTTGAGCTCCGGCACCAGCGTCAGATGGCCGGCAGCCAACGAACTTACGCCGATGATGTGCACGTCGTTGTCGACCGCCTGCTGTGCGGCCTCCGCCGGCGTCTGGAAGAGCGGGCCGATGTCCACGTCGAAGCCGAGATCGGCGAAGGCCGTGGCGATGACCTTTTGGCCGCGATCGTGGCCGTCCTGGCCCATCTTGGCGACCAGGATACGCGGCCTCCGGCCGTCATGTTGCTCGAAGCGCTCGACCATCTGACGAACGGTATCGACGCTGCGCATGCTCTGGGCCTCCCTCGCATAGACGCCCGAGATCGAACGTATCTCGGCGACGTGGCGACCAAAGACTTGCTCGAGTGCCATGGTCATCTCACCGACGCTCGCCTTGGCGCGCGCGGCGGCGACACTGAGCTCGAGCAGGTTACCGGAGCCGGTCTCGGCGGCATTGGTAAGCGCCGCCAACGCTACATCGACGTCGCTCTGGTTGCGCTCCGCCTTGAGCCGCTCGAGCTTGGCGATCTGCGCGCGACGGACGAGCGTGTTGTCGACCTTGAGGACGTCGACATGCTCGGGCTCGTCGAGGTGGAAGCGGTTGACGCCCACGACGGTCTGCCGTCCGGCATCGATCCGCGCCTGGGTGCGTGCCGCGGCTTCCTCGATCCGGAGCTTGGGGATGCCGGCCTCGATCGCCTTGGCCATGCCGCCCTGGCTCTCGACCTCCTGGATGTGGGCCCAGGCCTTCTTTACGAGCTCTGCGGTGAGGCGCTCGACATAGTAGCTGCCGCCCCACGGGTCGACCGAGCGCGTCGAGCCCGACTCCTGCTGCAACTGCAGCTGGGTGTTGCGGGCAATCCGCGCCGAGAAGTCGGTCGGCAGCGCCAAGGCCTCATCGAAGGCGTTGGTATGGAGCGACTGGGTGTGGCCGTGCACGGCGGCCATCGCCTCGACGCAGGTGCGCGTAACGTTGTTGAAGACGTCCTGTGCTGTCAGCGACCACCCGGAGGTCTGGCTGTGGGTCCTGAGGCTCAACGACTTGGGGCTCTTCGGCTCGAACTGGTTGACCAGCTTCGACCAGAGGAGCCGCGCCGCCCTGAGCTTCGCCACCTCCATGAAGAAGTTCATGCCGATGGCCCAGAAGAATGACAGGCGCGGCGCGAAAGCGTCGACGTCGAGGCCCGCAGCGCGCCCGGCACGGATGTACTCGACGCCGTCCGCGAGCGTGTAGGCGAGCTCCAGGTCCGCGGTCGCTCCGGCTTCCTGCATGTGGTAGCCGGAAATGCTGATCGAGTTGTACCGCGGCATCTCTTCCGAGGTGAAGCGGAAGATGTCCGAGATGATCCGCATCGAGGGCGTGGGCGGGAAGATGTAGGTGTTACGGACCATGAACTCCTTGAGGATGTCGTTCTGGATGGTCCCGCCCAGCTTCGCGAGCGGCACGCCCTGTTCTTCCGCGGCGACGATGTAGAGCGCCAGCACCGGCAGAACGGCGCCGTTCATGGTCATCGAGACGGTCATCTTGTCGAGCGGGATGCCGTCGAAGAGCTGCCGCATGTCGAGAATGCTGTCGATCGCGACGCCCGCCATGCCGACGTCACCCGCCACGCGCTTGTGGTCGCTGTCATAGCCGCGGTGCGTCGCCAGATCGAAAGCGATCGACAAGCCCTTCTGCCCGGCAGCGAGATTGCGCCGGTAGAAGGCGTTCGATTCCTCAGCCGTCGAAAACCCCGCATATTGGCGGATCGTCCACGGCTGGTAGACGTACATCGGCGCATACGGCCCGCGCAGATAGGGCGGGAAGCCGGGCAGGCTCTGGACGAAGTCCAGCCCGTCTCGGTCCGCCGGACCGTAGGCGGACTTGACGTCGATGCCTTCGGGCGTGTCCCACATCGGCCCGTGCTCGACGGTGCCCGCGGCGGGCGTGACGAGATCGATCGTCGTGAAGTCCGGTAAGCGGCTCATGCGGCGATCCCCAGTCGCTGATGCGCTTCTTCGAGCGCCTGCACCACGTCGATGCCTTGATAGAGGAAAACGTCAACGCCGGCGTCGCGCAAGGCTGCTTCGACCTCGCCGCCACGCCCAGCGAGCGCGACGAGTTCGGCACCCGCTTCGCGGGCGGCCTTCGCGGCGGGCGCTGCAAGCTCCTCGTAGCGCGCGTCGGTCGAGCAGAGCACGACGAAGCGAGCGCCATGCTGCTTGACGGCTGCGGTCACCGCCGCGTCGTCGGCAAGCGCCCCACTCTCCATGGCGCGAAGCCCGCCCGCCTCCACTAGGCTCTTGATCCAGGTCGAGCGGACATTGGCTTCGGCGAGCGTGCCGAGCTGGAGAAGCAGCGCGGACGCCTTGTCGCCCGCCGCCTCAGCGTGATCGCGCAGCGCCTCGAACGTCTGGGCCAGGCGCCGGCGCGGCAGCGGCGTCACGCTCACGGCGGCCGTCGGCCGCGGCAAGGAGGAGAGGAGCTTCGTCGCGTCGAACGCGTCGAGCTCGACTTCGTGCTCGTCGAGCAGCGGGAAGGTCGAGACGCCGGTGATCATCTCCCGACGCGTCACCAATCCCTTGGTGCGCTTCGCCCACTGCGCGTCGATGCGTTCGCGCAAGCCGCCATTCTCCAACAGCGCCAAGAAGCCACCGTCGCGCTCGATCTCCTGGAAGCTCTGCCAGGCGGCCGCGGCGAGCTGGTCCGTGAGCGCCTCGATGTACCAGCTGCCGCCGCCGGGATCGGCGACGTGATCGAGGCCGGCCTCGCCCTGCAGAACGAGCGGGATGTTGCGGGCCATCCGGCGGGCCGACTTGTCGGGGAGGCCGAGCGCCGCGGTGAAGGGGAGGACGGTCACCGTTTCCGCCCCACCGGCACCGGCGGCGAAGGCGGCAACCGTGTTCCGCAAGAGGTTCACATAGGGATCGCGCTGCGTGAGCATCCGCCTGGAGGTCTCGGCGGTGATCGCCGGCGCCGCATCCGTACCGACGCTCTTTGCCACCGTGCTCCAGCAACGCCGCAGCGCTCGAAGCTTGGCGATGCCGATGAAGACGTCGGCATCGATCGGCACCAGCCAGGTTAGCTGCGCCGCAGCGTCGCCTGCATCCAGACCAGCCGCCTCGAGGGCGCGCAAGGTCGCCACCGCCTGCGCCAGCCCAGCGC
>JANQNY010000064.1 GCA_028279345.1 Geminicoccaceae bacterium | reverse complement strand
TAGCGGGACGCTGAGCAGCACGCCCTACTCATTTCAGACGCGCTTCGAAGGGGCTTCCGGTACCAATCCCGAGGAGCTGATCGCCGCTTCGCACGCCGGATAGGAGAGAGTTGAGATGAATGCAGATGACAAAGCGCCGGACAACGGATTGGCCGAGCGATCGACTGAGGAGGTCTTTAACGACCATTTCGCGCTCCGAAAGGCGGGCCGGCTTGAGGACGATATCAAGCGGAATTACGCGAAGAACGTGATGATCGTATCTAACTTCGGATCTTTCTTCGGTCACGAAGGCGTGCGGCACTCTGCCTCGTTACTACACATGCTGTTACCGACCGAAAAGTATCGGCTCTCCTCCCTATTCACTCATGGCGAGGTCGCATTCGAAGAATGGCAAGGAGACGCGCCTGAGGTATCTGTGAAAGAAGGCATCGACGGCTTCATTATTAAGAATGGGAAGATTGTCGTGCAGACCATCTATTATGAACCGGAGCCTCACGACGAGAAGTAGGCCCCCAGCCCTCGGGCTTAATGAAGCCAAGATCGGCCGGGAGCTGGAAGCGGCTCAGGCGCGGGGCGAAGTCGAGAGCCACGGCGGAGATCGGAAATCGATCAAGGCCCAAACTGCGGACTTTGATCGCGCATCCCTTTCGGACATCGGAATCCCGAAGCAACGCGCATCGGAGATGAAAGCCCTCGCCAAGCTCGGCGACGCTGAGATCGAGCGCGAGGTCAAGACCGCCACCAGCGAGGGGCGGCGCGTTAGTCGTCGGCAGGTGGTGGATGCGGTGGATGGGCGGCCGGCGTGAGCGGCGCTCTCGAGAGTAGGGTCAGCGGCGTTTGGGTGAAGCTGGAGTGGACCACGTCAGGAGCTGAGCCCGAGACCGCCGACGATCTCGCGCGCATGCGCGGGCAACAGGATCAAACTTTTTTAAGCGGGCAAACTTCGGCTCGAAGGCCGCGACTACGTCGTCAGGGACGGCGACGTCTTCCACTTCCGCTGCAACGTTTAGCGCCCACGTGACGCGGCGGGGGTTCGAGCGCACCCCGACGCCACGCCGCTCCCTCATCAGGCGACGAACAGGTCGCCGAAGCTGAAGGTGCCGTTGTCGAACTCGAAGTCCTCGATCCGATTGACGGCGAGGTCGGTGACGCCGTCGGGGCCACCCGTGATGGTCCCGCTGCTGCCGCCGTTGTCGGTGAAGTCGAAGGCAGTGCTATCGCCCTCCAGGATCAGCAGGTCGACACCACCGCCGCCATCGACGCTGCCTGTGCCGCTCTGGAGGTCGAACGTATCGTCCCCGCCGCGGCCGAGGATCGTGGCTTCGCTCAAGCCCTGCGTGTCGCCACGGGCGCTGACGAAATCGTCGCCAGCACCCAGATCGATTGTGCTGTCGACGATGCCGCCTTCAGCAAGCCCGTCGGTCGCCCTTCCAGCAGCGACGACCGTGTCGTTGCCGCCGCCGGTTCGGATGTCGGAGTCAAAGATGCCAAGGGCTCCCCCAACACTGCCGCCAGACCCGTTTGCATCCGCCGTCACCGCGACGGCCCCACCGCCGAGAT
This sequence comes from Geminicoccaceae bacterium, assembly GCA_028279345.1. Taxonomy (GTDB): domain Bacteria; phylum Pseudomonadota; class Alphaproteobacteria; order Geminicoccales; family Geminicoccaceae; genus JAAAPF01. The sequence continues at coordinate 16,984 of JANQNY010000064.1, read as the reverse complement.
CCACGCTGACCTTGGCACTGGCATCGCCGACGCCGACCGCAGCGGCACCGACGCCGACGACGCGATCATCGCCCGCGCCGGTGCGGAGTTCCGTGTTGACGATGCCGACCGCGATGGCCGATTCTCCGCCCGCGGCGGCTGCCACGCCGACGACGTCGTCATCGCCCGCTCCAGTCGTTCCGGAGGTGTCACTGGTTTCCGTACCGATGCCGACGGCTAAGGAATTGCCGCTAAGTGCAGCTCCGACAACCTCCGCGCTGGCCTCGATCACATCGTCGTCGACGGCCGTCTCCGCCCCCGTGGCATCCAGCCCGGTGTCACCGACGGCGGCTGCACCGACGCCGACGATGCGATCATCGCCCGCTACCGATGCGAACGTAAGGGCTCGGACGCCGAACGCCAGGGCTTCGCCTGTCTCGTCCGCCACCGCGCTCGCGAGGCCGGTGAGGGTGTCCATCCCGGCCCCAGTGCTTAGCTCGCCACCTTCGAGACCGCGCGCTTGCGACCTGTCGACGCCTGTCGCCGTGCCGACGCCCTCGATGTGGTCGTCACCGGCGCCCGTGTCGATGTCGGTATCGATGATGCCGATCGCCGGTGTTGCGGTGTCGAACGTGCTCGTGGCCACGCCCGACACGAGGTCGTCGCCGGCACCGGTGCTAATGGTGCCGATGTCGAAACCCCGAATGCCCCTCGGACCGAGCTCGCCGCTGCCGGCCGCGGTGGCAATGCCATCAACGATGTCGTCGCCGGCACGCGTAACAAGGTTGCCGGTGACGAGAATGCCGACGGTGGCGCCCGTGATGTCGGCGCTGACGTCGTCTGTCCCGTCGACGGTCTTGCCGATACCGCGTACGAGATCAGCGCCGCTGCCGGTGTCGAGCGTGACGCCCTCGACGACCTGGATGCCGATGGTTTCGTCGCGCACGCCCTTGGTGCTGCGCGTGAAACCGATAACTTCGTCGTCGCCTGCCGCCGTCCGTAGGTCAAACAGGAGTGCGACCGCCGTCAGCTCCCTCTCGTCGCTATTGCGTGCGAAGAGGTGACCGGAGATGACGTCGTCGCCTGCGCGGGTGTTGACTGGTGCCGTGTTGAAGATGGCGACCTGATCGTTGGTCGGCTTTTCGACCGAGACGTTGATCTTGACCTCGTCGTCGCCGACGGTGAACGGGAACGTGTTGAGATCGAAGGGTTGGTTAGTACCCGCCACTCCGCTGCTCCTAGGTAAACGAATGATGTTGCGTGGTACCGCCGGATCACCGCAGTCGCCGCCGAGCAACGCCAAATAGGAAAACGATCGCACGGAGCCGCGAAGCGCTATGCAGACGACCTAACTTTGTCGCAGGGTTCCGCAAGTGCCCGCGCCGCTGCCACTGTGCAAGCGGCGAGAGCGTGCCGTCAGCCTGCTTCTGGTTCGATGGGAACGCGACTGGCCTCTCCAGGCCGTGAGATCGGCGCTTCGGAGCACAATTGGCGGGACGCCAATCCCAATCCGCGCTCGCGCCGGCATGGCTCGGCCTTCGCCGCCAACGCGGGCGGGCCGCGCAACGCGTTGATGCGGACGATCACGGCCACCTCACCGCGGCTCGCAGTACGCCGGCAACACCAGCCGCCGCCCTGCCTCAGTCTCGTACTCCCGGTACCGCCCGCCGCTGAACCGCGGGCAGTGCCTAGCCACGCCAGCGGCAACCGCCAGCGCCGCGAGGTCTTCTCACCTCAGCGGCGCCCGCCAGCCAGCAACTACGACTGCGGCCTCAGCCAGAGCTAGAGGAGCAAGTAGCGGCCTCGGAAGTGCCAGCGTGCCGAGGAAATCCGTCAGGTTGTAGGCCAGCGCCGAAGAGCCGAGCGAAAGTACGCCCCGACCGGGCTGGTGAACACTTCCTCCGGATCTACTCAAGACAGATGATGTCGAACTCGCGTGTACCACGCCGCTCATCATCGTAGAAGGTCACTACCGTTCCACGTGCGCCCGCGAAATCGCCCGTTCCCCCGACCACCGACCGGCGGACCTCATCAGGGAGGCCCGGGTTCGCCTCGGCCTGGGGATCAGCAATCGGACCCGTACCAGCCCAATCAATCGTCCCGTTTGCAAACACAGTATGCCCGCTCACAATCGCTTGATGGAATTCATCACTCCCGCCCGGCACAACGATCGTGTGGAAGTACTGATCTCCAATATGTTCATTGTTTGCATCCGATAGCTGTTGGTGTCCAAATCGCTGGTCACCAACGCCGACACCAGGAGCGCCGCTGTCGAGATACTCGACGTTCGTATACAGCACTTGGACCGCGAAGTTGCCGCAATGTACCGACGTGGCGGAGTAAGCCGTGCAGCTGAGACCCCCAACACCAATGAAGGCAACAAGACCGCCTAGGGCCGTGGTGTGCAGTGACATGGTGCCTATCTCCCTCAGCGAGACGCGGCTTAGCGAGGTTTGGTCGCTTCCCGTTACCACGCGATCATCCATCAGGTCGGTGCATGGGGGCAACCACCGATGCATTGGCCTCGCTCATGAGGCCGCCTGTGGCCGAGATGTTGGGCTCACACTCGCTCTCCCGACCCGCACGCCGTCCGATATGCAGCCAATGGCGCGGCCGCCAGCAAGACTCCCAGCCCATGTTACACGAGCTTGAGCGTTGGCTTGGCGCGCAGCTCGGATACGAGGTCACCTGGGCCCATCACAGCGTTATGCTGGCACTATCGTCCCGACGCGACGGACCGATCAGCGTGAAATCGCCACACTGGCAAGGTATGCCGAGACCTCCGCCGCATCGGGGGGCTCGCCACGGTACCCCAAGTAACCGTCAGGACGGACGAGCAATACCGTGTCTTCCAGAACGCCAAGGCGGGCGTGGATTTGGTCGTCGCGATCCGCGGCAAGACGTGCGGAAATCCGGAATTGGGTGGGCGCTTGATCCGCCTGAACGACGATTAAAGGATCAACTATCTCCTTAAATGGCGCGGTAACGTCGTCGACGAAGGCTGTAAGCACCTTGAGCCGAGCACCGTCCGGAACGCCTGCCAAAACCAGGAGCGTGAACGCTTCGCCCCACGCGAACTCATGCAAAGACCGCTCGCAGCCTTGTTCGTCGATGAGCGGGTATGCCTCAGGAAGGCGATCGCCTGGCCACGGACCACACCATTTGAGCCGATGGTGAGCGGCCGTAGGTCGGGCGCGGTAGCCGCGGGACAACGGGCTATCGCGGTAGTGGTAGGTGATTTCGGTCTTGTCGGCGATCTTGTCTCTTTGAAGCGCGGGCCGAAAAGACGACACCACTCGCGTACGTTCAATCTCGGTAGTGGGCTCGATCAGTTGTCGAGACCGCTCTGCCACGTCTGACCGCTCGGCGAGAAGACGCGCGACAGGTCGGCGCTCCGCGTCGTACGTATCAAGCAAGGCCTCCGTTGCTTGGCCTTTGAGCACCTGCGCCAACTTCCATGCGAGGTTGTGGGTGTCCTGCATGCCGGTGTTCATGCCATGACCAAGCACCGGTGACATCTGGTGAGCCGCATCTCCTGCGACGAACATCCGATCCCTGCGGTAATGCGGAACCAGACGATCATGGACGAAAAAGCGTGTCAGCCAAATGGGCGCCCGCGCGGTGACGCCGGGCATCGCCCGGTCAACGCGCCACTGCCAGTCGGCCAGCATTCGCTCCTGGGAGTCACCGCGTTTCGAGTCTTTTTCGATGCTTGGCCCTGATACCAGGTATTTGTCGCCGGGCATCGGCTGAACCAAGAATCCCCAATCTTGCTCAAGGAAAGTGACGATTGCCCCCTCCGGATGCGACCAACCATCAAGGTGGAGATGGGCGAGCAGAACACTTCTCGGATAGTCGAATCCTTCCGCCTCCTCACCCATCGCTGCGCGCACGGCCGAATGGGCGCTGTCGCATCCGATCAGCCACGCCGTGTGCGCCGTCGTTTCCACGCCGCTCGTGTGGCGCAGCGCGACCTCCACCTCCCCGTTCCTCTCTGACGCGGCCATGAGTTCGAGCCCCCGTTCTACCTCAATGCCGCGCTCAGCCAAGTGTTCAATGAGCAACTCCTCCGTCACTTCTTGGCTCAGGGAGAGATAGAATGGAAAAGGAGACTCAGCGACTGAGATCGGTTGGCGCGAAATCAGCTTCCCACGCGCGAACACCTGAACTTCGTTGACCAATAAGCCGCTATCAACAAAGCGATCGACGATCCCCATATTTGCGAGGACTTCCAAGGTCCGCGGTTTAATGACGCTGGCTCGTGCCAGCTCAGATGGCTCCAGCCGCCTGGTGATGATCCTGCAGCGGACACCGCGACGGCTAAGCTCGCACGCAGCCATTAGGCCGGTCGGGCCGGCTCCGACAACGAGGACGGGCGTGCGAGCCATGCTAACCGACGTTGCTCAACTTGCGTTCTTTGCCGTCGACGTCAAATCGCGCGAGGCGTGCCAACAACCATCCTCCGGGGTGCCGCTCGACACTCCGCGTTATGTCATCCGAGTGGATCCACGCACCAGAGAAATACGGCCGCGAAAGTGCCGCGCTACGGCCCCTATCGCGTGCGCCGTCCAATATGCAGCCAACGGCGCTACCAGGGTTCCACGGCGCGGCCCTCTCCGAGTTTGCTCCGCTATTTGCACTAGCACTCCATGTTGAACGTGTAGGTGACGAGGCCGCTGCCGTCTTCCGCCACTGACGCGCTGACGGTGCCGACGGCGAACTCGTACGCCCCCGTGCCGCCCATGATCACCGCATCGGCGTTGCTCATGGCAATGCGGCTCGTATCCTGAAGTTCGCTCCGCGGCTGCATCAGCGTTTCGGTGATGATGAGGCCGTCGTTGAGTATGAAATAGCGGGTGTTCACTAGCATGGCATGGGGGTCATCGGTGGGGCTGGTAGGTTGGATGCGCCAGTGCAGATTGCCGGCCGGATTGTTGTCCGCATCGAACACGTCGCGCTTTCCGACCCGCAGGTCGCCGAGGCTTTTGCCGTCCTCGCGGATCTGGTGGTAGGCGACGACGCGGCTGTCCCGAGGGCTGGTGAGCACGATGTCGGCGCAGGCGCTGCCGGCTCCTTCGTCGTTGCTCGATTGGGCAAGAGCGCCCGGCGCAAAGAGGGCCGCGGCGATAACAAGGGTCGCGGTGCGTTTCATGGGGCGCTCCTTTGTATGGAACCGTCTTGGTGCAGCGGACTGCAATGGTTAGCGGTGCATTGGCGGGCCGCGTCAAGCAGGTTCAACCTGTGGCGGATGGCTCACTTCCTCCTCAAGCACCACGGCGACGGTGCTGAAGCCAAGGCTCGGCGGTTGCTAGAGCACTGCCAGCGGAACGGGACGACCGATGGCGTGGCCTTCTAGCGGCGGGTGGAGGTGGGTATTGGAGAGCTGCGGAGCGTGAAGCCAGCCGGACGCCCGCATTAATCAGTTGGCGCGTGAGCGAGTTGGGCGGTGTTGCGTAGGCGTGCCGATAGTCGCTGTGATACGTCCAAGTTCACGACCCTTCGCGAGGACAACGGAATGACGCGGATCGCGCTGATCACAGGTGGAAGCCGCGGGCTCGGCCGCAACACCGCCCTCAAGGTCGCGGCGCAGGACTGCGGCGTCGTGCTAACCTACCTTGCGCGCCGGGACGCGGCGGACGCTGTTGTTGCGGAGATCGAGGCCGCGGGAGGGCGTGCCGTCGCACTACAGCTCGATACCGGTGACGTCACCCAGTTCGCGGAGTTCGCCAATAGCCTGACCGAAACGCTTGAGGAGATTTGGGGCAGGAAGACCTTCGATTTCTTTGTCAACAACGCCGGCCACGGCGTCAACGCTTCGGTCGCTGAGACAACCGAAGAGCAGTTTGACGGTCTGGTAAATGTCCACCTCAAGGGGGTGTTCTTCCTCACTCAGCGCCTACTGCCGCTGATCGAGGACGGCGGGCGGATCGTGAACCTTTCCTCGGGCCTCGCGAGGTTCTCGCTGCCGGGTTTCGCGGCATATGGCGCCATGAAGGGCGCCGTGGAGGTATTCACCCGCTATCTGGCGCAGGAACTTGGGCCGCGCGGTATCGCCGTCAACGTGGTCGCGCCTGGCGCCATTGAGACTGACTTCGGCGGCGGGGTCGTTCGCGACCAACCGGAGGTGAACCGGTTTATCGCGTCGTCCACCGCCATGGGCCGCGCGGGTAGGCCCGATGATGTGGGGGAGGCGATCGCGAGCATGCTACTTGGCAGCAGCCAGTGGATCACTGCGCAGCGCATAGAGGTTTCTGGCGGCCAGCATCTCTGATCCGGAGCGCTGGACGGGTCTAGGAGGCAATCCCGACAACGGTCGTGTTCCTGTTTGGTTCTCGCGCGGCCATCCTCACGCCCATGGCCGATATCGACGACGACCTAACCTTCGCCATCGCCTACGCGCTCGCTCGCCAGCGCAAGACGCTGCGAAGCATCCCGACCCACAGCGGCGTCGAGCACCTTCTGCTCGCGGCGCGGGCGGTGATCCGGCATCTCAAGCTTTGCGGTTGGCGGTTGGAGAAGCGGTCGGCTAGGGCGTACCCAACGCATCGCTAGTGGCGCTGATCATTACGCCAGGCGCCTGCCGCGACCGTAGTTGCGGGTCAGTCGTCTCGCCGCTCTCGGATAATCTCAAGCGTGTTCGGATCGAGATCGACGTCGTACTCGATGTCATCCCTATAAGCCTCGACCTCGATCCTGTCTCGCTCGTGGCTGACCGAGTGGATGGCGTAGCCGCGGCTCTCAAGCGTAGACCAAAGCTGGCTCGCCTGCTCGGCGTTGAGCGTCCGCTCGCTGCTTGCCCAAACTTGTGTCGGTATCACCAGCGTTAGCATAACGACAGCCAGTCTCGCGCCCATCACTAGAGTACTCCACATTTCCATCGTCCGCACTTAGCGCGCTCCAGCATCTCGACGGGGCGTACGGAAAGTGGCGACCGCACACGGTCGGATCGTTCTCGCGGGCAACCGGAACCGTAGCACCTTCGGGCAAGCCAGCGAGGCGAAATCAACTCTCGTGGGTGCCCAGGCACTCGGAGATCGTTCACGCCTTCATCTAACCTACTGAAAAACTTGGCGCGCCCGACAGGATTCGAACCTGTGACCCTCAGATTAGGAATCTGATGCTCTATCCTGCTGAGCTACGGGCGCGTGCGCGGTTGGTAGCAAGAAGCGGTAGGTAGGCAAAGTTCGGATCGGTGCGATGGGTTGCTCGCGCGGCCGCTCGGCGGTACAAGCCCGTCGTCCACGGTCCGTGGGAGGGTCACAGATGAAGCGCATCCTCATCAGTCATTGACCTGAGACCGCCTGGCGGTCGCCACGTGCGCCGGCCTTCGCGCCGCGCGCGCCTCCCGCGCTTTCGCACATGCCGATCGACGAACGGGGTCGCCCCTAGAGGCAACCTGGCATGGTTCATTCCCGCGAGCTGACCGATGCAACCTGGGTTTACCGACGTCCTGCGTTTTGCCTGGCGCTACTGGCGCCGCCTCCCGCTGGCGCTTGCGGGCGCCTGCCTCTTGATGCTCGGCATGACCGTCGTTGAGGTCGCCATGCCGGTCGCGATCGGACGCCTCATCGACGCGCTCGTCGATCCCGCCGTCCCCGGTACTGCGCTTGTCGCCTTCGCTCTGCTCTTGGGGCTCACGCTCCTTTTCCACGCGCTGCAGAAGGGGGGCGACTATGTCTGGTGCAGGGTGGCGAGCCGCACCATGCGCGCGATCTGCGCCGAGGCCTTCGGCCGCGTGCAGCGCTTCTCGGCGAGCTGGCACGAGGGGAGCTTCGCCGGCCAGACCGTGCGCAACATAACGCGCGCCACCTGGGCCTTCGACGACTTCGGCGATGCGCTCTATTTCGGCGTGTTGCCGGCGTTGCTCGTGACCTTCGGAACAGGCGCGGTGATGACGTGGCAGTGGCCGCTGATGGGCGTCTTGTTCCTTGCAGGCGCGCTGCTCTACACGGCCGTGAGCCTCGTCCTGTCGGCGAAAGTGATGGCGCCCCGCCGGCGCGCGCTCGTCGGTGTCGACAGCGAGCTCTCGGGCGTCATCGCCGATGCCATCACCAACAACGCGCTGGTCAAGGCGACCGCGGCCGAAGGTCGCGAGGAGCAGCGGCTCGCGCGTGTCCTCGACCGCTGGGGCTGGCACTTCACCCACACTTGGAACGTGAGCGTGCACACGCAGGTCGCCCAGGCGGTGTGCATGGCGCTCGTCGAGGGGCTCGTCCTCGGTGTGGCGCTCTGGTTCTGGGCGCGTGGCGACGCGACGCCGGGCGACGTGGTCTACGTCGTCACCGCGTTTCTGTTCGTGAATCGCTACCTGGCAGACATCGGCCATCACGTGCGGACGGTCGAGCAGGCGGCGGGCGACCTCCTGCCGGCGGTGCGCTACGGCGCTCTCACACCCGACGTCCTCGATGCCCCCGCGGCGAAACCGCTCGCGGTGCGTGGTGCGGCGATCGCCTTCGAGCGCGTCACCTTCGGCTACGGCCTGGCGGCACCGCTGTTCCGAGACCTCGGGGTGCAGATCCGCTCCGGCGAGAAGGTGGCGCTCGTCGGCCATTCGGGTAGCGGCAAATCCACCTTCGTGAAGCTCCTGCAACGCCTGCACGATCTCCAGGGCGGCCGGATCACGATCGATGGTCAGGATATCCGCGAGGTGAGCCAGGTGAGCCTCCGCCAGGCAATCGCGCTCGTGCCGCAGGACCCGGTCCTGTTCCACCGCTCGCTCGCGGAGAACATCGCCTATGCTCGGCCTTCGGCGACGGCGGCAGACATCGACCGTGCCGCCCGGCTCGCCAATGCGCACGCCTTCATCGAGCGCCTGCCGGACGGCTACGCCACGCTCGTCGGCGAACGCGGCGTCAAGCTTTCGGGCGGCGAGCGCCAACGGGTGGCGATCGCCCGAGCGCTCCTGGCCGACCGGCCGATCCTGATCCTCGACGAGGCGACCTCGTCCTTGGACAGCGCCAGCGAGCAGGCGATCCAAGAGGCGCTCGCCCGGCTCATGGTCGGCCGGACGACCCTCGTCATCGCTCACCGACTGTCGACCGTCCGCCATGTCGACCGGCTGTTGGTGTTCGATGGCGGACGCATTGTCGAGCAGGGGACCCACGCCGAACTGCTGGCGAGGGTCGACGGCCACTATCGCCGGCTGCACGACATCCAGGCGTTTGCGTGGTCCCCGGAGGCCGACGGATAGGCATCGCGTGCCGCCAGGGTTGGTGCCTGCCGCGTGAGCAGCCGGCCAAGGCGGCGAAGCGCGCGGCGCCAGCTGGCTGGCCGCCGTGGCGCAAGCGCCGCCTGGCGACTGGCCAGCCGCAGCGCGTCGTCCATCGATTGGCGGCGCAGTCGCAGTTCCAGTTCGCTGTAGCTCAGCTGATGCATCGGTGCGCTCCTCTCGAGCTGTCGCCGGCAAGACCGGCGGGCATGGAAGAACGTGGCGGCGCGCAACTCATCGGTCCAACGAATGATTCTTGAAAAATTGATGAGCGCATGAAATGATTGGCCATGCTCGATATGGACTTGCTCCGCACTTTCACCACCGTCGTCGACACCGGCGGCTTCACCGCGGCGGCTGGTTCCGTCCATCGCACGCAGTCGGCGGTCAGCTTGCAGATGCGCCGCCTCGAGGAGGTGGTCGGGCGACCGCTTTTCGAGAAGGCCGGACGTGGCGTGCGCTTGACGCTGGACGGCGAGCGGCTGCTGCCCCACGCGCGTCGCATCCTCGCTGCTCAGCACGAGGCGCTCGCCGCCTTTGGCGAGCCGGATGCGAACGGGGTCGTGCGGATCGGCGCCCCGGAGGACTATGCGACGCGCTTCCTGCCACGCATGTTGCCGCGCTTCCGCCTCGCCTACCCGTGCACCCGCGTCGAACTCGTTGCCGGCAAGGAGGCGCAGTTGATGCGCCTTCTCGACGCTGGCGAGCTCGATCTCGCCATCGCCACGAAAGCGCTGGGCGACGGCGCAGGCGGAGGGTTCGTCCTACGCCGTGAGCCGGCGGTCTGGATCGGCTCGCAGCAACACTGCACGCACGAGCAGATGCCGCTGCCGCTGGCACTCTACGCTGCGCCCTGTCCCCACCGTGACGCCGCGCTCGAGGCGCTCGACCGGATGGGCTGGCCGTACTGGCTCGCTTACTCGAGCGTGAGCATTGCCGGGATCTACGCCGCCGTGGAGGAAGGGCTTGCCGTCGGCGTGGTGCCCGGATCGAGCGTGCGCGCGTCGCACCGCGTGTTGTCGGAGGAAGACGGCTTTCCGGCGCTCCCAACCTTCGCCGTCGTCCTGCACCGGCGCCGGGATCGGACCGCCCCGGAGCGGCTCGATCGGCTGCAGGCACACGTTGTGGAGGCCTTCAGAACCTCCGCGGCCATCGTCGCGTGATGAGCCCCGCGATCCCGCGCCAGCACCGGCCCATGTGCACTGCGCGCCGGTGCTGGCGCTCGGCGTCGGGAATGCCTCAGTTCACCCTGAGCTGACCGCCCGTGCCTAGGCCGCCCGGTACCGTCTGCGCTTCGTAGTTGCGCGAGGCGATGACCAGGTTGTTGAAGGCATCGGTGAAGGCCGCGATCACGGCCTGCCCCTCAGGTGTCGAGGAGTAGCCGCCGATCGCGCCCCCGGCCCCGCCGCCAAGCGCGCCCACGGCTGCACCATAGTTCGTCGAGTTGGCGCTGCCCTCAGCCGCCGCCACCTGGACACCGGAGCGAATGTCGAAGAGCGACAAGGTGACGACCGACGACTTGACGTCCAGACCACCCGCGAGCGCACCGGCGGCGCCGCCGAGAATGCCGCCGACGATGCCTGCGACCCCGCCGACGGCAGAGTCCTCAATGATGATCGCCGGTTCGAGGAAGTAGTCCGCGGCTACGCGCTGTCCGGCCTGGAAGTTCGACCCGGCGCGGAACTCGCCGGATTCGCGGGTGCGCCGGGTGATTTCGGAAATGCGGCCCTCGAGACGCGTGTTTCCGAGCGAGGTGACAACAAAGCAGTTCGACTGCTGGGCGAGCAGACGCAGCAGCGGCTCAATGTCCGTGACCCGCGTCCGCGAGGTGAAAGGACCCCACCAATACGACTCGCGACCGTCGTCGAACGCCAGCGTACCGAGCGTGGTCGAGCAGCGCTGCAGGTCGCTTGCGGCGCCTACGCTCGTAGCACCGCCAGCGGCACCAGAGACGTCGGTGCCGCCTGCGCCTTTGGTAACGACGCCACCACAGCCGACAGCAACCAATGGGACGACGACCGTCAACAGCAGCCGCCACGAAGAATGAAGCGCTTCCATCCAACCAACTCCTGGATTACCCGCGAGACGTGTTTCATGAGCATGAAAGTGCAGATATCTTCCACGCAGATTTCGTGTGACGCATAGGTGGTGAAGTATGCAAGCGTCAAATCGCGCGAGAAGCGAGGCTTCTGCCTACATCCTATGGGCTGCATCAGGCGCGTCATTGCTCGCGCTCGCGGCGTGCGCGCCTGGACCCACCGACACGGTTGAGCTGTGTGATTCGGCCGGCTGCCGCGAGGTACCGATCACGACGGAAACCTATCAGGGCGTGCCGCCTGAAGCCGTGGCGCCGCCGCGCGATCCAGCCCGCTACCGCAATGCCAGCCACGCCGAACTCGAGGCGATGGCGAGCGCCGGCGACCCGCATGCCGCGTTCTTCGCCGGGCTCAACCATGCCGAAGGTAATCGGGTGCCGGCGGACAAGGCTGCGGCGGCACGTGCGTTCACGCTGGCAGCGGACGCCGGTGTCGCCGACGCGCAGTACAATCTGGCGATGATGATGTTTCATGGCGACGGCGTCAGGCGTGACAGCTACGGCGCGATCCAGATGCTGAGGCGCGCCGGCAACAACGGCGACGTGCAGGCACAAGCAGCGCTAGGGCAACTCTACCTGACTGGTTACGAGGAGATGGGCCAAGATCTCCGAGAGGCAAGGAAGTGGCTGGTGTTGGCTGCACAGAATGGCGATGCGGAAGCGGCGGCACGTCTAGAAGAAGTGGATGTAGTCTTGGCGGACGAAAACGCGCTACGACGGCAGTTGGATATTTGGCGCGACTACCGTTGGGGATATTGGTACGGTCGGCGTTACTATGGATGGTGGCATCCACGCTGGCGCCCATACTATTGTTGCTATTGATGTGGGCGCATCCGCCACGACCGCGCGGCGACGTTCTCGCGGTGGAGTGTGTAGAGCCCCGTGCCGACGACGACGAGGCTGCCGAGAAGGGTCGGCACGTCGGGGAACTCGTCGAAGACCAGCGCGCCCAATAGTAGCGCCCAGAGCAGGACCGTGTAGCGGAAGGGCGAGACGAACCCGACATCGCCGACGCGCATCGTCATGACGCCGAAGAGGTAACCCACGACCAGACAGCAGGCGGCGGCTGCCAGCACGACGAAACCGTAACCGGGCACGGGCTGCCAACCCGCTGCCGGGGTAAGGATTGCGCCTGTGAGCATGATCGCGAAGGCAGTGGCGAAGGCGACCGCGGCCGACGGCACGCTCGCCTGGAAGTGCCGTGTGAGCAGGTCGCGGCCGACGATGAACGCGACGGCGCCGAGCGCCGATAGGGCGAACAGGTTGAAGCCCGCGGCGCCGGGCCGGACGATAACGAGAACACCCAAGAACCCGATCAGGATCGCCGTGTACCTACGCCAGCCGACCGGTTCACCCAACAAGAGCGCCGCCGCCAACGTCACCGCCAGTGGCGCCACCATCAAGATCGCCGTGGCGTTGGCGAGCGGCATGTTGAAGAGCGCGTTTAGAAAGCAGAGGGTAGCACCGATCTCGCAGCAGACGCGCAACGCGATCAACCACTGCGTTCTTCGGTCCGGGCGAAACTGAAACGCCCGCTGATGGAGGACGAGCGCACAGAGGAGGGCGCTTGCGAACACGCCTCGAATGAAGATGACCTGCGGTAGCGGCAACTCACCGGCAAGCGACTTCACCAACGTGTCGTTCGCAACAAAACCCGCCATGCTCGCCATCATGAAGATGGCGCCCTTGAGGTTGTCGGCCGCAGCTTCATCACCGGTCGGTGTCGCGGCGCGGCCGCGGCTCGACATCACACGGGTTGCGTTAGGACCAGCTCGACACGCCGGTTGGCAGCCCGACCAGCGCTGGTCGCATTGTCGGCACGGGGCTCGTTCTCGCCGCGGCCCATGACCATGAGGGTGGCCGGCGACACGCCCGCCAGCACAAGCTCGTCGCGAACCGCTTGGGCTCTCCGCTCCGACAGGTTCTGGTTGTAGGCGGGATCGCCCGTACTGTCGGTATGGCCGACGACGGCGACCTGCGTGCCGGGATAGCTCTGGAGCACCTTCGCGACGCGATCCAGCGTGTCGCGCAGCCCGGGTTGTACCGTTGCGCTGTCCACGGGGAACTGGACGTCGCTGTCGAGGGTCAGGAGCAGCACGTCCTGTCGCAGCTGCTGAATCTGCACATCATTGCGGGCCTGCTCGGCCGCGAGCTGCTGCTCGAAGTCCTGGCGCTGCCGGTCCATGCCGTAGCCGATGCCGCCACCGAGTGCGGCGCCGACCGCGGCCCCGATGGCGGTGTTCTCGGCGCGTCGCCCGTCCGCGCTGAGCACGTTGCCGAGAACGCCGCCGACGACAGCGCCGGTGCCGGCGCCGATGGCGGTCCCCTGGCCGGGGCTTCCGGGTTGGCCCGGCTGGGCGCATCCCGCGAGTAGCAACAAGGTCGCGACGACAAACGAGTGCCCGAACCGCCAGCGGGTCATGCTTCACCTGCCCATAATGGTTGCGGCTTGCATCTAGCACGAACGTACGCGTGGTCCACCGGCGTCAGGCCTCGGACATGGCGTCGAAGATCGCGAGCGCGTGAGCGCCGTACACCCTGGATGGGCCACCGCCCATCTCGATCGCCACGTCGATCGCGGACGCGAACTCATCGCGCGTGCAGTCGAGCTTGATGAGGGCGCGCGTGTGAAACAGGAGGCAGCCCTCGCAGCGCGTGCAGATGGCGATGCCCAGAGCGATGAGCTCCTTGGTCTTGTGATCCAGGGGGCCGCTCTCGTTGACGCTCCGGACCAGCGCGCCGAAGGCCTTGCTGGTCTCGGGCGTGGCCTTGCCGAGCGCGCGCATCTCGTCGAGCAGTGCCCGCTCGTGCGCCAGATAGTCCGTCATCCGCTCCTTCCCACGTTCGCGGCGCACCCCGCCACGGGGCCGCTAAAGGCGCCCGCATAGGCCCTTCAGCGGCGAGCGGGCAACCGCAGTGAGCGCAGCCCAGCCACCCGAAACCCGCTGGCGCCGACTGCGTCAGTCGGCGAACGGGTCCGTCACGAGGATGGTGTCGTCACGCGCGGGGCTGGTCGACAAGAGCGCCACCGGCGCCTCGACCAGCTCCTCCAGGCGCTTCACGTACTTCACGGCGGCGGCCGGCAGGTCGACGAAGCTCCGGGCGCCCTCGGTGCTCTCCTGCCAGCCGTCGAGCTCCTCGTAGACGGGTCGCACCCGCGCCTGCGCCCCCATTCCGGCCGGCAGGTGGTGGAGTGTCTGGCCCTCGAGCGTGTAGGCCGTGCACACCCGCAGACACTCCATGCCGTCCAATACGTCGAGCTTGGTGAGCGCCATGCCGTCGATGCCGCCGACCTTGATCGCCTGCCGTACCAAGACCGCGTCGAACCAGCCGCAGCGCCGTCGCCTACCGGTGACGGTACCGAACTCGCGGCCCCGTTGGCCCAGATGCTTGCCGATCTCGTCGTCAAGCTCGGTCGGGAACGGCCCTTGGCCTACGCGGGTCGTATACGCCTTGGTGATGCCTAGCACGTAGCCGACGGTACTCGGGCCCACGCCGGCGCCGAGAGCCGCCTGGGCGGCGAGGGTGTTGGAGGAGGTGACGAAGGGATAGGTGCCGTGGTCGATATCAAGCATCGTGCCCTGCGCGCCCTCGAACAGGATGCGCCGACCGGCGCGGCGCAGCTCGGCGAGCCGGAGCCAAACGGGCTCGGCATACGGCAGGAGTCGCGGCGCCAGGGAGAGCAGCTCGGCCTGCAGCGTCCTACCGTCGATCTCGGCCTCACCCAAGCCGCGCCGGAGCGCGTTGTGGTGTAGGAGCAGGTCGTGGATCTTGCGTTCGAGCGTCTCCGGATCGGCGAGATCGCAGAGCCGCGGACCGCGGCGCGCCACCTTGTCCTCGTAGGCCGGGCCGATGCCGCGGCCGGTCGTGCCGATCTTGCCGGTACCGGCGTTCGAGCCCTCGCGGGCGCGCTCTCGCAAGCGATCGAGCTTGCCGTGCAGCGGCAGTATCAGCGGGCAGTTCTCGGCGATCCGCAGCGTGTCTGAGCTGATGGTGAGGCCCTGCTCCCGCAAGGCCTCGATCTCAGCGAGGAGTGCCCAGGCATCCAGCACGACGCCGTTGCCGATGATCGACAGCTTGCCCTTGCGCACCACGCCGGACGGAAGCAGCGACAGCTTGTAGGTGACGCCGTCGACCACCAGTGTGTGGCCAGCATTGTGCCCGCCCTGGAAGCGGACGACGACGTCGGCGCGCTCGCTGAGCCAGTCGACGATCTTGCCCTTGCCCTCGTCGCCCCATTGCGAGCCGACGACGGTGACGTTGGTCATTCCTTGTCTCTCCAATCCCGCCGGGCAGTACGTCGCCTAGCGGCACCTCGGCAAGCCCCGATGGTACCATGCCGGCCGTCTGTTGCGGTGACGCTTGCCCGAAAGCAGGGCTGGCTATCCGGACCTGGCTTGTCCAGTTTCCTCGTTCGGTGGTCGACGACGCAAGGTCGTCGCCCGTCGAGAGAGGACGACCTTCGTGCGTTTCAGTCGCCAGTCCGTCGTCGGCACCGGGCCGACCATCAACCGACCATCCTCCCGCGCGCCGACCGTTCGCCTCAGCGAAGCGCCGCTGGAATCGCGGTTGCGCGTCGTGGGCGTGCGTGCGCGCGCTCGGCTTGCGGCGAAGCTGCGTGGCCTGGGCGTCGTCGCCGATCGCCCCATCAGACTATTGCACCGACGGCCCGAGGGCGGTGTCGTGGTGGCGCTCGACGACGACCGTGTCGCGTTGGATGCCGTGACCGCCGAGGCGATCCTGGTCCACGTCGCGGATGCGACAGGCACGTCGGCGACGCGCCGGCTTTGGGATCTGGCGCCGGGCGATCGCGCCACCATCCGCGGGTTCGACGCGGGGGCTAGCGGCTATCGCGCCCGCCTGCTGGCCATGGGCTTGTTGCCTGGCACGATGATCGAGGTCGTCCGCGTGGCGCCGCTCGGCGATCCCGTTGAGCTGCGGGTCCGTGGCTATGAGCTGACGCTCCGCCGCGGCGAAGCGGCGGTGCTCGAGCTCGAGGACGCGACGTCGTGAGCGATCTCCTCGTCGCCGTCGTCGGCAATCCTAACGCGGGCAAGACCACCCTCTTCAACGCGCTGACCGGGCTTCGCCAGGACGTCGGCAACTGGCCCGGCGTCACGGTCGAGCGCAAGGAGGGTCGCTTCGATCAACGCGGCCGGCGCTTCGTGCTCGTCGACCTGCCGGGCGTCTACGCGGTTCAGGCCGACGCTGACGGCCTTTCCGCCGACGAGCGGATCGCCCGTACCGAGCTGCTCGACGGTAAGGCCGACGTGGTCCTCAACGTCGTCGATGCCTCGAACATCGAGCGGAACCTCTACCTCACGACGCAGCTTCTGGAGCTCGGACGGCCGGTCGTGGTGGCGCTCACCATGGTCGATGTCGCCCGGTCTTGGGACACCGTGGTGGATGCGGGAGCGCTCAGCGCCCGACTCGGCTGCCCGGTTGTGCCGGTCGTCGCGACGCGCGGCGAGGGAGTAGCGGCGCTGGGCGACGCGATGGCCGAAGTCGCCGACGCGCACACCGCGCCAACGGCCATCGCTCACGAGCCGGAGGTCGAGGCGCAGGTCGAAGCGCTGCTGGCGGGTGGTGGCGCGCCGGATCGCGCGACGGCTCTCCGACGCGTCGAGGCCGGCCACGTGCCCGAGGCGACGGCAGCCATCATCCAGGCGCTGGGTGCGGAGCCCGACATCGTCCTCGCCAGC
>JANQNY010000037.1 GCA_028279345.1 Geminicoccaceae bacterium | reverse complement strand
GGTCGCGGTCGCGGAGACCGTCTCGAGCGAGCCGCTGCACTACGTCCGCAACGTCTTCAAGTACCAGGTGACCTACCAGCGGCTGCTCGCGGACGCGGGGTAGGGTCCTGTTCGCTCTCGCTCGACCGTTGTCGCCCGCGCCCCCGCTCTTCTGCCCGCGACTGTACGATGGCATCGGGCGCAAGGGCGTCGACATCTGGCGCGCGGCTCAGCTGCTCATCGCGAACGACCGCGACGGTGCTGAAGCCAAGGCCCGGCGGTTGCTAGAGCACTGCCAGCGCCAAGGGGCGGTCCAGAGCGTGGCGTTCTGGCGCCGGGTGGAGGTGGCCATTGGGGAGTTGTGGCCCACTAAGCCCGCGGGGCGGGTGCACTGAGCGCGCGGCGCATGGGCGCTTCGGACTGAAAACTGAAATCCGAGCGGCGATGCGGTTGGTCGGCTTCCGCGCGCGCACCGATCGCCTCCGTTGCCCGAGCTTCGGCCGGCGTTGCGACACAAGCGGAAGCTTGGCTCAGCGGACCTTAGTTTCAGCAGCGGGCCGCTGCGGTCGAAGCCGTTCTCGCCGACTTGGTGAGAAGCTAACCCGCGAAGGACATCGCATGATACCGCGCCACATCCGCGGCAACGCGCCCATCGCGCGTGGCAGATAGAGTGCGACTATTGTCCCCAATCTCTACCGTTCAATGACCTGGATCAAAGATGTCCCCTAGTTATTGGTGTTAGACTTTCACGATGGCTACGTGCGTAGCGGCCGAGTTTGGGGAGGTAGGTGATGACGATCTTTCGCGACCGTCTCCGCGCCGAGCTCAGCAGATATCAGCACGACGATGATTTCACATTTCGCGTTCGCTCGCGCAGCCTCAAGAGACTTGCTTTCGAGGTGGCGCAATCAGTCGGCTATTCTGCCAGCCAAGCTAACACTTATGCTGCGGCGTGCATGCTAGCCGGCATTGAAGAAGACGGGAGATCGTCGCTAATCGATAGGATCGTCAGAAAGCTGGGCGTTTATGCACAAGGTATCGACCCAGTAACCCTCGAACGGCGACTTCGCGCCATCAACGCTGAGGTCTACAGGGAAATGATGGCGGAGTGAGGGGAGATGACCGCCCAGGCCGCTGAAAAAGATGATTAGGCTTAGAAGGCGGGTTTTAGTACGGGGCATGAAGACGTCGATTACGCACGGGCGTTCCCCAAGCCCCAGAAGCTTTCGCGCTCGCCCTAGTGCGGAACCATACTGAGACGCGCCAAACCGCGACCGACGGCTCGCCGTGTGCTTGCCGCGTCGGCCGGCGATGCAGAGGGGTTATGAAACGTGTCTGAGCGTTTGAGCACTGGAATCGGACGCATCCGGTCACGGGCGGAAACATGGAATGACGAAACGCACCATCCGCGTCGCCGGCATTGCGGTTGCGCTCTTGGGGATCGCAGCCGCGGCCTTCACGTTACTCGACGCCCGCCGCGAGCAGCTGCCGAACGCGATCGTCTGGGGCAACGGCCGGCTCGAGGCCGACCAGGTAGATATCGCAGCCAAGCTCTCGGGCCGGGTGGAGGCGATCCTCGTCGCGGAGGGTGCGTTGGTCGAGGTTGGCCAGCGCATCGCCCAGATGGATACGGCCGAGCTCATGGCAGCGCTCGACCGGGCCGAAGCCGAGACGGCGCTAGCCCAAGAGCAACTTGCGGAAGCCGAGGCGTTAGTACTCCAGCGCGAAAGCGAGCTGCGCCGCGCTGATCACGAGCTTGATCGTGCTGTGTCTCTGGTGGCCAAGGGGCACATTCCCGAATCGACTTTCGAGGACCGCCAGACCGAAAGGGAGGTGGCCGCAGCGACCCTGCGTGCAGCCAAGGCGAAGGTGAATACCGCCCACCGTAGCATTGCCGCGCAAGAGGCCGAAGCAAGGCGCGTGCAGTCGCTCATCGACGACACGCGGCTGGTCTCGCCCGTCGCCGGTCGTGTGCTCTATCGCCTTGCTGAGCCGGGCGAGGTCGTCAACGCGGGCGGCGCGCTCGTCACGCTCTTGAGCCTCGAAGACGTCTACATGGAGGTGTTCCTTCCGGCGGCGGACGCCGGCCGCATCGCCATCGGCGCCGATGCTCGGATCGTGCTCGACGTGCTTCCGGACTACGCTATCCCGGCGGTCGTGAGCTTCGTCTCGCCCGAGGCGCAGTTCACACCCAAGCAGGTCGAGACACTAAGCGAACGGGAGAAGCTCGTGTTTCGCGTCCGGGTGCGGATCCCACCCGACCTCGTTCGCGCCCGCATCGAGCACGTGAAGACCGGCGTCCGCGGACTAGCATATGTGTCGCTAAGCCCATCCCTGGACTGGCCCGAGACGCTCAACCGTCGGATACCGCCCGAGCTCTTCGAATGACGGCGCCTGCACCCATTGCGCTGCAGGGCGTATCACATCGGTACGGCACCGCGATCGCGCTTGCCGAGGTGGATCTCATGATCCCTGGCGGCACGCTCGTCGGAATTGTCGGCCCCGACGGCGTCGGCAAATCGACGCTTCTGGGTCTGGTGACCGGTGCGAAGCGGCTCCAGGCCGGACGCATCGAGGTGCTCGGCGGCGACATCGCCGATCCGGACCATCGGCGGCGCAGCTACCCACGGATCGCCTACATGCCGCAAGGGCTCGGTCGCAACCTCTACCCGACGCTCTCGGTCCGCGAGAATCTGGAGTTCTTTGCTCGCCTCTATGGGGCACAAGCTGCGGCCCGCGAGCGGCGCATCGAGCGGCTGCTGGAGGCGACGGGGCTAGCGCCGTTCCCCGATCGGCCGGTCGAGAAGCTGTCGGGCGGCATGAAGCAGAAGCTCGGCCTTTGCTGTGCGCTCGTACATGCGCCAGACCTGCTCGTCCTGGACGAGCCTACGACCGGCGTCGATCCGCTCTCACGCCGCCAGTTCTGGGCGCTCATCGCCGCCGTTCGCGCCGAACGACCTGGCATGAGCCTCATCGCCTCGACGGCCTATCTCGAGGAGGCTGAGGGGTTCGACTGGCTCATCGCCATGGACAGTGGGCACGCGCTCGGGACCGGGACGCTCGACGAGCTGCTCGCGACTACCGGAACGGCGACGCTCGACGACGCCTATCGGGCGCTGCGACCGAAGGCTGGGCCGCCCGTCCGCTTCGCCATCCCCCCGCGCACCCGATGCAGGGACGCCCCCGTCATCGTGGCCACGAGCCTCACCAAACGGTTCGGCACGTTCACGGCCGTCGATGATGTGAGCTTCGCGATCGAGCCCGGCGAGATATTCGGCTTTCTGGGCTCCAACGGCTGCGGCAAGACGACGACGATGAAGATGCTCGTGGGCCTGCTCACGGCGACCGAGGGCGAGGTGAGCCTTCTCGGTACGCCGGTTGCCACGAGCGGCACCGAGGCTCGGCGTGCTTTCGGCTATATGAGCCAGGCCTTCTCGCTGTTCGGCGAGCTGACTGTTGCTCAGAACCTCGCCCTCCACGCGCGGATCTTCGACTTGCCGGAGCAGACGCGAACCGAGCGCATCACGAACCTCACCGAACGGCTGGGCCTTCGGAGCCATCAGGATGCGATCGCTGACCAGCTCCCACTCGGCGTGAGGCAACGTCTGTCGCTTGCGGTCGCGCTCGTCCATGAGCCCCGTGTCCTGATCCTCGACGAGCCCACCTCGGGCGTCGATCCCGACGCTCGCGACCGCTTTTGGGAACTGCTCGTCGAGCTCTCCCGCGATCAGGGCGTGACGATCTTCGTCTCGACGCACTTCATGAATGAGGCGACACGCTGCGACCGCGTAGCGCTTATGCACGAGGGCCGCGTGCTAGCCTGTGCCGCGCCGGACGAGCTGGTGCGGGCGGCTGGAGCGGCGACGCTTGAGGAGGCCTTCATCGCGGCGCTCGAAGGTGGTGATCCCCGCGAGTGGTCGGCGACTGCAGCGCCGTCGAGCGCCCTAGCCGAGACTACAGCAACTCCGCCAAACCCGCCGCGCTTCAGCGTCGAGCGCTGGTTCGCCTACGCGCGCCGCGAGACGTTGGAGGTGCTGCGGGATCCCGTCCGGCTCGCCTTCGCCTTCTTCGGCTCGGCAGTGATGATGGTGCTTTTCTGCTTCGGCGTTTCGCTCGACGTCGAGGATCTCCGCTTCGCCGTGCTCGATCTGGACCAGAGCCCGGAGAGCCGGAGCTACGTCGCCGCGTTCGAGGGTTCGCGCTACTTTGCCGAGCACCGGCCGCCGCCGGTCGCCCCAGCGAACGCCGAGCAGCTCCTGGTCGACGGCGAGGTCGCACTTGTCCTCGAGATCCCGCCGCGCTTCGGTCGCGCGCTGGCCGGCGGCGACCCGGTCGAGGTCCTTGCGCGCGTCGACGGCGCCGTCCCGTTCCGGGGTGAGACGGTCGAAGGCTATGTGGCCGGCATTCATGCCAACTTCGTCGTCGAGCTTGCCCGCGAGAGCGGCGGCGAAGGAGGGCCTCTGGTACGGGTCGAGCCTCGCTTCCGCTACAACCAGAGCTTCGAGAGCGTCCGCGCGCTCGCCCCCGGCATGTCCGCGATGCTGCTCCTTCTCTTGCCGGCGATCCTCACGGCCGTCAGCGTCGCGCGCGAACGCGAGCTCGGGTCCATCACCAACTTCTACGTCACGCCGACGACCCGGCTGGAATTCCTTGCGGGCAAGCAGGCGCCCTATGTCGCCATCGCCTTCCTGAACTTCCTGCTCCTAGCCGCGATGACGATCTGGATCTTTGGCGTGCCGCTTAAGGGCAACGCGCTCGCTCTAACGCTTGCCGCACTGCTCTACGTCTGGGCGACGACGGCGTTCGGCCTCGTCATGGCAAGCCTGACCTCGAGCCAGGTCGCTGCGGTGTTCGCCACCACCATCGCCGCGGTGATCCCGACGGTCCAGTTCTCGGGCCTGCTGCAGCCGGTGTCGACCCTCGAAGGCGGCGCGCGGTTCATCGGTCTCTTCTGGCCCGCATCCTACTTCGTGCACGCTAGCGTCGGCGCGTTCACGAAGGGTCTCGACTGGCCGTCGCTGGCACCCGATCTGCTGGCGCTCGCGCTGTTCGGACCTGTCTTGACGGTGATCGCAGTGTTCGCTTTGCGCAGCCAGGAGCGGTGAACTATGCGGCGGCTCCGACGGATTTTCTGGCTAGGGCTCAAGGAGGCAGTCAGCCTGCGTCGCGACCCGGTCATGCTGGCGCTGCTCATCTGGGCGTTTTCCTTCGCGATCATCGTTGAGGCTACCGGCGGTTCCACGTCGGTCAACAACGCCTCCATCGGCTTCGTCGACGAGGACGGCTCGAGCCTGTCGCGCAATTTGGCTGAGGCCTTCTTCCCGCCCGAGTTCCAGCCCGTCACGTATCTCGACGCCGAGGAGATCGACGACGCGATGGATCGGGGCGAGCTGCTCTTTGTCGTGGTCGTGCCGCCGCGGTTCGAGGCGGACATCCGCGCCGGGCGCGCCCCGGAGATCCAGGTGCTGATCGACGCGACCGCAATGGAGCAGGCCGGGATCGGCCAACGCTACGTGACGACGATCCTCGACCAAGAGATCGAGCGCTTCGCCTTGCGCCGCGACCTCGGCGAAGTCCCGAGCGTCGCTCTCATTGTCCGGAGCGCCTTCAACCCCAACCGTGATGCGGTTGCGTTCCAAGGCGTGGTGTCGCTCGTCAACAAGATCACGATCATGATGATGCTGCTCGCCGGCGCCGCCGTGATGCGCGAGCGCGAGCACGGCACGATCGAGCACTTGCTAGCCCTGCCGCTCGACCCGCTCGACATCGCCGCTGCGAAGATCTTTGCCAACTCGGTGATCGTCCTGCTGGCGACGGTGCTGGCGATGCTACTCATCGTCGACCTCTTGCTCGGGGTCGAGATCGCGGGCTCGCGGGCATTGTTCCTTGTCGGAACGAGCCTCTACCTATTCTCCGCGGCAGCGCTCGGCCTGTTCCTGGCGATGCTGGCACGGTCGATGGCGCAATTCGCTCTACTGACGATCCTCGCGATCATGGCGGTGCAGTTCCTGTCCGGCGGCGAGACACCGGTGGAGGGGCAGCCGGGCTGGCTTCAGCACCTCACGCTGCTCTTGCCGTCGCGCCATTTCATCTCGTTCGGCCAGGCGGTGGTCTTCAAAGGCGCGGGCCCAGCCTCTATCTGGCTTGAGCTGATGGCGATGGTCGGGCTCGGCCTCGCACTGCTCGCGGTCAGCCTGCTGCTATTCCGAAGCGTGATCACGACGGATCGCTAGGCCGCGCCGCTCGAACACACCCTCGGCGACGCGTCGGCGGGCTATCCCGGAACGAGCACTTGGCGCTGCCTGTGGCCGAGCTAGGACAGCGGCCGCGCAGCCAATTTGAGAGATCAGTGGCCTTGACCCAAGTCCCGCGGCAGCGTCGCGTCCGAAGCTCCCTCCAGCCACGTCTCCCAGCCATCCGGCGCCAGGATCAGCGGCATGCGGTTGTGCAGCGCCTGCACGTCGTCGTTCGCGGCCGTGGTCACGATGGTGAAGCTGAGGAGCGAGGAGTCGTCGCCC
>JANQNY010000036.1 GCA_028279345.1 Geminicoccaceae bacterium | reverse complement strand
AGGCCGTTTGACCCCGGCGAGCGGTCTGCTCTCTGTGGCACTTTCCCTGGGGTCGCCCCCGCCGGGCGTTACCCGGCACCGTGTTTCCGTGGAGCCCGGACTTTCCTCCCCGGCGCTTGCGCCGAAGCGGCCATCTTGTCGCCTGACTCAACCTATATGTATGCGCGCTCCACCGCTCTTGCCAACGCGTGCGCTGCGGCAACCTGGGCGAGCCGCAGCCGCGTCGCCTCATCGTCGCGCCCGTCGATCGGCCGGCCTGGCATGAAGCGCCGCTGAAACGCCTGGAGGGCGGCGCTGATGCTGGTCGGTACCGGCGCGTCGTCTAGCCCGTAGCCGATGCTCGTCAGGGCACTGGTGACAGGCGCCGGCGCGCCTGTAGCATCGTCCTCTGGCCAAAGGCCAATGCCAGCCGCCGCCAAACGCGACCAAGGGAAGCGCTCGCCTGGGTCGCGCTTGCGCATCGGCGCGATGTCGCTGTGCCCGACGACGTTGGCCGGTGCGATCGACCAGCGGCGCACGACATCGCGCGCTAGCTCCGCAACGGCTTCCAATTGCGCCTGCGGGTAAGCGGGAAGTCCAAAATCGTGCCCGCCGTTGACGATCTCGATGCCCACCGAGCGCGCGTTCACCAGCTGGCGGCCACACCAGCAGGAGATGCCGGCGTGCCAAGCGGTGCGCTCTTCGTCGATCAACGCCAGGACACCGCCGTCTTCCAGGACCACGTAGTGCGCGCTGACTGCTGCTGCGGGCGTGCGTAGACGAGCGATGGCGCTCTCGGCATCGACCATGCCCGTATAGTGTAGGACGAGCATGTCGATGACCTCACCCGGCGGCCGCGCCGCGTGATTGGGTGAGGCGAGATGGCGGACTCGCACGTGTTCAAAAGCGCCGCAGCAAACGATCGAAGTAATCGAGCTCGAGCGCAGGCCGGTCGCTGTCGCCCGAGCGCCGGTGCAGCTCGCGCAGCACCTCGCGTGCGGTGCCGAGGTCCGGCTGCTCCGGGACCTCGACCCCATAGGGGCTGGCGCCGCCGTCGTTGCGCAGCGGACGGCCGAGCGGGTCGCGTGTTTCGGTCAACGGCGGTCCCATGCCGGCATTCGGACCGGTCTCGCCGGGTATCTGGCCGAGTTGCTGCTGCATCTGCTCCATCAGCTGTCCGGCACCTTGTTGCAAAAGGTCGAGCGCCTGGGTCTGCGGGCCGACGGCTTCGCCCGGCTGGCCTTGGTTGAGTGCCTGCTCGGCGCCACGCATCTGGAGTTCGGACTGCCCGAGCGCCCGTGGGATGCCTTGGCCCTGTTCGCCCAGCTGGCGCATCAGCTCGCCCAGAGCGCGCCGCAGCGCCTCCTGCTGCTGGCCGAGGCCTTGCGACCCGTCGCCAGGCTGTTGGCCTTGTTGCCCCTGCTGACCTTGTTGCCCCTGCTGGCCCTGCTGACCTTGTTGTCCTTGCTGCATCTGGAAGGAGTCGTCGAGCAGCTGTTGCTGACGCCGGATCAGCTCCTGTAGCGCGCCCATATTCTGCTGCATCGGGCTCATCGACGGCATTTGCATGGCGGTCTGCAGGTTCTCCAGCAGCTCCCGTAGCTGCGAGAGCATCTGCTGGGCCTGCTCGCGCGCGCCGCCCTCTAGCGCCTCGCGCAGCTGCTCCATCATGTCGCGGAAATCCTGACGATCGAGCATCTGAGCGTTGGGATCGAGTGGCTGAAACGCCTGCTCGCCGGGCTGCATGTTGCGGAGCTGCTCGAGCGCCTGCTGCTGCATCGCATCCAGGAAGGCCTCGACAGCGTCCTGCAGCTCGGCCATCAACTGTTGGAGTTCCTCGTCGCTGGCGCCGCGCTCGATCGCTTCCATCAACGCTCGCTCGAGCTCACGCAGGTCGCGCTCGGCGACGGCGAGCTGCCCCTCCTCGACGTAGAGCGCGATCTCCCAAAGCAGGTCAACGACCGAATGATCCTGGCTGCCGTCCTCGAACAGCACGAGGCGGGTCGACGCGGCGCGGAGCGCCAACGGAATCGACACCTCGACGCTGTCGAGGCGTGGGCTCTGTGCCAGCAGGTTGAGCTGAGATGCGACCGGCCGACGCTCGTCGGGCGCCGCGACCAGCTGCTTGCGGAGTGCGATGATCGCGCGCGCCAGCGGGTTGGTGAAGGGACGTTCGGGAAGCACGAAGGTGAGTTCGGAACTCGCTCCCTCCTGCCCGGCGACATCGGTGGCGATCAGGCGCGCAACCACCTCTTGGCCAGCGAACGGGTGCGGTGTCAGATCGACGAACGCTCCCTCCTCGAGCGTCGTCGCCGGTCGGCCGAGCTGGCGCAGCGACACACGTTCGCTCGCGTCGGAGCGCGCCGCCAGCACCAGCTCCAAATCGATGGCGGTGACGCCATAGTCGTCGGATGCGGCATAGCGGGGGTTCAAGGCGTCGCGCACCGTCGTCTGCGGTATGCCCAAGAAGCGAACGGTGGGCAGCTGGTCCTGCAGGACCTCGATCGACAATCGTGCGGCCGGCAGGTCTTCGCCGGCGCCCGGTACGACGAGCGCGCCGCTCGTCTGGAGCACGATACGCCCCTCGATGCTGCCCGGTCCCAGCTCTTCGACCTCCAGTGGGGTGAGCGCGAAGCTGGGCGTCGCTGGTGTTGTTGCGGCAGGGTTGTGCAACTGCACGACGAGCTCGCTACCGGCGGGCACGACGATCGGCGCCTCGGCCTCGGTCAGCGGTAGCTCAGCACCTCTCACGACCGGCGACACGCCCGTGTAGAGCGGCGGAGTAAGCCATAGATCCAAGCGCATCGGACCATGATCCGCCGTGATGGCCATCGCCGGTGTGAAGGCGGCAGCCATGCGCTCGCGCCAGTTGGGGCCGGCGTCGATGACGGCGACCAGGAGGACCAGGCCGACAATCGCGCGCACTGCCCAGGGATCGCGCTTCGAGAAGATCGGCGCCGGCCCGATGAAGCCCACCTGTTCGAGCTTGCGGCGCTGCCGATCCTGGTGGACCCGCCAGAGCCGCAGCGACGCTTCGTCGGCGGTGTCGCTCGGCCGGTCGCCGACGGTGAGCAGCGGCTGATGGCGAAGCCCTGCCGCCCGTTCGAGCCGGCGATCGACGCCCGTGAGTGCCGTCTGTCGCCAGTGCCGGATACCGTGACGGAGAGTGAGCGCGATAGCACCGATCGTCAGCATGAGGCCCAGGACGTGGAGCCAGGCGGGCAAGAGCTGCCAGACGCCGAACAGGCTCAGGGCGAGGAAGGCGCATAAGGTCAAAAGCAGCGGTGCGAAGGCTCCAAGGCCGCCTTCGAGCCTGAGCATCGCGAGCGCCCAGCGCCGTCGCTGGTTGAGCCTCCGTTGCAGCTTTCCGGCGTTATCGATCACGCGGCTGCTCCCGGTCGGCACCCGGGACCAGATGTTCGGGGATCGTCTCGTTGGCGGCGAGCTCGATCCATCCAACGGGCGGCTTGAGCAAGGTCACCACTCCCGTGTCGACCAGCACCTCACCAGGTCTGCCTCTTGAATTGTAGTCCGCCGCCATCGTCGCGCCATAGGCACCGACGTCGGTGAGGGCCACAAGGTCGTTATCGACGAGCGGTGGCAGCGTCGCGTTGCGCAGGAACACGTCGCTGCTCTCGCA
The DNA here is from genome assembly GCA_028279345.1 of Geminicoccaceae bacterium. Classification (GTDB taxonomy): domain Bacteria; phylum Pseudomonadota; class Alphaproteobacteria; order Geminicoccales; family Geminicoccaceae; genus JAAAPF01. The sequence goes on along the minus strand of JANQNY010000036.1, from coordinate 15,217 downwards.
GATCGGGCCGACCACGTCGGCGACGATCGATGCCGCGTCGCGCTGCCGCACTACGGGCACGAGCCGGTGCACGGCGTCGTAGAGCGCGGGTCGAAGCAGCGTGTTCATGCCCGCATCGAGGACGACGAAGCAGCGGCCGTGGCTGCCCGACTTGATGCGGATCACGCGGCTCACGAGCCGCCCCGCCGCGGCGACGAGAAAGCGGCCCGGCTCGAAGCCCAGCATGGCGTCCAGGTCCGCCGTCACCCGGCGCACCATCGAGGCGAACGCATCGAGGTCGAGTTCCGCCTCGTCGACATAGCGAACGCCCATGCCGCCCCCGAGGTTGAGACGTCGCGGGCGGAAACCGCGCTCGCGGCAGTGTCGCCAGAACTCGGCCATGCGAAGGTAGGCACGCTCGAAGTCGTCGAGGGCGGTGACCTGCGAGCCGATATGGCAGTGCAGGCCCACCAGCCGCAGCGCGCCTAGGGCCGTGACCGCATCCAGCGCCTCATCGAGCCGATCGCCGGCGATGCCGAACTTGTCGTCGCGCCGCCCGGTGGTGATTTTGTCGTGGGTCGACGCCGCGACGTCGGGATTCAAACGAAGTGCTACCGGCGCTTCGACGCCTGCGGCTGCTGCGGCGGCCGCTATCACGCGGAGTTCCTCGATCGCCTCGACGTTGAATTGGAGGATCCCCACTTCAAGCGCGCGGTCGATCTCGTAGCGGCTCTTGCCGACCCCGGCGAAGACGATCCGTTCTGGGGGCACCCCGGCCACGAGCGCGCGCTCCAGCTCGCCCACCGAGACTACGTCGGCACCAGCGCCCTCGCGGGCTAGCAGGGCCACCACACCCAGCGTCGGGTTGGCCTTGAGCGCGTAAAAGACTTCGGGGGCCGGCTCGCTGAACGCAGCGAGCAAGCTTAGGTAGCGCCGACGGATCTCGGCGCCCGCGTAAACATAGAGCGGCGTGCCATAGGCCTCAGCCAGGGTATCGAGGCGCACGCCGTCGACGGTGAGCGCGTCGTCGCGATAGCCGAACCCGCTCACCCGGCTTCCTCCGTGTCGCTGGCGGGCTCGTCCGGCGGCAGCTCGAGCGGGCCCACCTTGCCGCAAGCCGTGACCAGGAAGGCGAGAGTCACGAGCGTGAGGACCGCCCGCGTCATCAGCTCGGCTCCAGGAGCCTGGATCGTGCGGTGCGGGCGGCTGCCTGCACCAGTGCCGGTGCAGTGCCACCATAGCTCGTTCGGCTGGCGAGCGAGCGGTCCACACCGAGGACCTCGAAGACGCTTTCATTGATGCGTGGCTCGATAGCCTGGAGGCTCGCGAGCGGCAGCTGCTCCAGGTCGCAACCGCGTTCCTCGGCGGCGCGCACCGCCTTTCCGGCGACGGCGTGGGCCGACCTGAAAGGCAGGCCCAGGACGCGTACAAGCCAGTCCGCGAGGTCGGTCGCGGTGGTGAACCCCACACCCGCGGCCGAGGCCAAGCGCGCGCGGTCGAAGGTGACACCGCGGAGCATGCCCACCGCCCCCTCGAGGCCAAGCTCGAGGGTCGTCACGGCATCGAAGATCGGTTCCTTGTCCTCCTGCATGTCCTTAGAATAGCTCAAAGGCAGGCCCTTCATCGTCGTGAGGAGTGCCTGCAGGTTGCCGAACGCACGTCCCGCCTTGCCCCTGAGCAGCTCTGCCGCGTCCGGGTTGCGCTTCTGCGGCATGATCGAGCTGCCGGTCGAGAAGCTCTCGGCCATGCGCACAAAGCCGAACTGCGGGGTCGACCACAGTACCAGCTCCTCGGCGAGCCGTGACAGGTGTACGGCCGCGATCGCGGCGGCGGCCAGGTAGTCGAGCGCGAAGTCGCGGTCGGAGACGCTGTCGAGCGAGTTGGCGGTCGGCCGGTCGAAGCCGAGCGCCTGGGCCGTCTTTTTCCGGTCGATCGGGAAGCTCGTGCCCGCGAGTGCGGCCGCGCCCAGTGGGCACTCGTTGAGCCGGCGACGTGCATCAGCGAGACGATTGCGGTCGCGGCCGAACATCTCGGCGTAGGCGAGGAGATGGTGGCCGAGCGTCACCGGCTGCGCGGCTTGCAGATGGGTGAAGCCGGGCATCGCGGTTGCCGCCTCTTCCTCGGCGCGGCCGACTAGCACGGCCAGCAGGTCGACGAGCATTGCGTCCGCGCGGTCGATGGCGTCGCGGACGTAGAGCTTGAGGTCGGTCGCCACCTGGTCGTTCCGCGAGCGCGCGGTATGCAGGCGCCGCCCGGGCTCGCCCACAAGCTCGATGAGCCGCGCCTCGATATTCAGGTGGATGTCCTCGCGCTCGGGCGTGAAGGCCAAGGTGCCGCGCTCGATCTCCTGCTCGATCTGGTCCAAGCCGCTCCTGATGGCGGCCAAGTCCTCGGCGGTGATGATGCCCTGGGCCCCGAGCATTGCGGCATGCGCGCGGCTGCCGGCGAGATCGTGACGCCAGAGCAGCTTGTCGAAGTCGATCGACGCGTTAAGCCGTTCCATCAGCGGCGCCTGCGCGTCGGCGAAGTGGCCGCCGCCCCAGAGATCGGCCGCGCTGAGCTTGTCGGTCATAAGCCGGAAGGGTCCTGCATGCCTCGTCTGTCCTTGCCGCTCGTCGTTGCGCTTACGGTGTGGCTTTGGAGCGTGCCCGTCTGGGCGCTGGCGATCAACTGGAAGGAACCGCCCCAGCCGCTGCCCGAGTTGGTCATGGAGGACCGGGATGGCACGCGCCTCGGCCTCGACGACTTCGCGGGCGAGATCGTCGTGCTCAATCTCTGGGCCACTTGGTGTGCTCCCTGCAAGGTCGAGATGCCGACGTTGGCGGCTCTGCAGGAGGCTACCGCCGACCGGGATGTACGCGTAGTGGCGCTCGCGATCGACCGCGCCGGCTTTGAAGCGCTCGATGCGTTCATGGCCGAGGCGGATGCCAGCGGGCTGCTCGTCCTTCGCGATGAGTCGGCTGCAGCGGCTCGGGCGCTCGGCGCTGGGGGCCTGCCGGTGACGCTGGTGATCGACCGCGAGGGCCGCGAACGGTTTCGTCATGCAGGCTACGCCGACTGGGGGACGCCCGACGTCGTGGAAGCGATCGAGGCGCTGGCGCTCGAGTAGCCTCCGCGCCGCTCGACGTAGGTCGGTGCGCTCAACGCTTCTTAACCAGTCGCCGTGCGCAATAGAGCCCTAGGGTCCGGTGCGGTGGTCTTGGCCGTCGCGCGGCGAAGGACCGTTGGGTTCTGCGCTTCGAAGGGGTGATGAGGATGTGGTTCGAGCTTGCTGCGGCGGTCGCGGTGCTGATGGCCGCCTGGTTGATGAGCGGTTCCCTGATCAAGGCGGCAACGACCGCTATCGTCCTTGGCGTTCTTGCTGGGGTCGTGGTCCCCATGGCCGATGCGCTGGCGCCAAGGCTGCAGACGATGTCGGACCACGCCGCAGTCGACCCGGCGACGCGCCAAGCGCGGGCCTATGTCACAGCGTGTCGAGCCGAGCCGGAGCAGCGCTGTCTCGATGCCGCCCTCGCCCGTCTCGCCGCTTTGGAGGCTGCAAGCGTTCGCCCGAGCGCGGGAGATTAGCCGAACTGCCAGCGCTTCGGGGCTCAGAACCGAAAGCGCGCACCGGTGAGCAAGGCGAGGCCGGTCTTGTAGTCGGCGGTGTCGTCCTCGAGGTCGTACAAGCGAAAGCCGGCGTAAAAGTCGGTCTGCCAGCCGGGCACGGCCTGGACCGCGGCGAGGCCGACCGACAGGCTCTCCGAACCCACTGATTCGACATCATCGCCGCTGTAGAGGTCGACGGAGAAGGAGGTCTTGCCGGCGTCCGTCAGCTCCGCGCGCCAGCCGAGCTTGCCGTAGAGGAAAGCACCGTTCGCCGAGCCGACGCGCTCGGTGGCGCCGCCGGCGATGGTGAAGTTGAGGCCGCTCGCCTTATGCACCGTCGAGAGCGAGCCGTTGAGGCGTTCGAGATCGCCGTCAGGTCGCGAGAAGGCGAGCGCGGAGGCGATCTCCAGCCGCTCGGTCTCGCGGTTGTAGGTGGCGGCAAGGTCCCACTCCAGGGCGGCGTTCTTGCCATCGTCGAGCCGGTCACGTCCGCCCGAGGCGCGCAGGCCGAAACCCTGCCACAAGGGCGTGTCGTAGCGGAGACGGACGCGGCGGCCGAGGCCGTCATAGTCGGTGAATGCGTCGACCACGGAGACGTCCGAGACGGTGTCGTCGTCGAGGACGAAGAGTTGCCCGCCGGCGAGGTCCGAGACCGACGCGTAGGCGACCACGTCGGTGCCCGAAAGATCGACCTCGGAGGTGCCGTCGGAGGCCATCGAGCCTTGGCCCAGCCAGAGCGTGCCGATGCGGTCGGCTTCGAGGATCAGCTCGAGCTTCCGGAGCTTGGTCGAATCGAGGTTCAGGTCACTCCTGTTCGTGCGGTTCACCTGGTCGGTGGAGTAAGGTGTCCACTCGCCCTCGACGTTGGCGCGCGCGTTGAGCCAGTTCGTCACGTCACCTCTTAGCCAGAAGCCGAGGCGGGTTGACGCGTTGGCGTTGTCGACGAGCGGGTAGGCGAGCGCCGTGTCGCCGTCGTCGTAGACCAGGAGGCCCTTGTCGAGCTGTCCGTACGCCCAAAGGCCGTCGCCGACCTCCCCGAACACGACGAGCGGCGGGATCAGGCGGTCTTCCGTCGCCAGGGCCGGAGCCGCGAGACCGACGAGCAACGTGCCGAAGACCGCCGGACCCATGCGGCGCGCGCGCCGATGCCAGAAGAACGCCATGCGCAACCCCATTGCGAATGGGCCATGTTCGGCACCGCGTTGGGGCTCGAATCAAGACCGGTGCAAGGCGCGATCGCCTTTGGCGAAGCCTGTTGCTGAGCGGCCACGTTGCCGCCGTCAGAACCTGAAGAGCGCGCCGGTGAGGAAGGCGAGGCTGCTGCGGTAGTCGGCGGCGTCGTTGTCGAAGTCGTGCCAGCGCAGACCCGCGTAGAAGGTTGTCTGCCAGCGGGGGACGGCTTGGGCGGCGCCGAGGGCGAGCGAGAGGCTTTCCGAGCCCTCGGACTCCACGTCGTGGCCGCCATAGAGGTCGACGGTGAATGACGTCTTGCCGGCGTCGATCAGGTCGGCGCGCCAGCCGAGCTTGCCGTAGAGGAAGGCGCCGTTCGTGGTGGGGTCGCGCTCGTCGGCGCCGCCGGCGACGGTCAAGTTGAGGCCCGTGGGCACGTGCAGCGTCGAGACCGAGCCGTTGAGCCGGTCGAAAGCGCCGTCGCGGCGCGAGTAGGCGAGCGCCGAGGCGACCTGCACCAGATCGCTGTCGAGCGTGTAGGTGGCGACCACATCCCACTCGAAGACGCCATCCCCGCCGGTGCCCAGGAGCTTGTCGCGGCCCGCCGATGCGCGCAGGCCCAGGCCGCGCCAGGCGGGCGTGTCGTAGCGCACCCGGAGGCGGCGGCCGAGGCCGTCGAAGTCAGAGAAGGCGTCGACGACGGCGATGTCCGAGATCGTGCCGTCATCCGTGACGAAGAGCTGGCCGCCGGCCATGTCGGAGATCGACGCGTAGGTGACCATGTCCGTGCCCGAGAGGTCGTTCTCGGAGGTGAAGTCGGACGCCGTCGAGCCCTGGCCCACATAGAGCGAGCCGAAATCGTCGACCTCGAGGATCAGCTCGGCGTGGCGCAGCGTGCCGCTCTCCAGGTCGACCTCGTCGCGGTTGAGGCGGTTGACCGTGTCGGTCGAGTAGGGGGTCCATTCGTGCTCGACGTTGATCGAGGCGTTGAGCCCGCGGACGACTTCGGTGGTGAACCACAGGCCCCCGCGCGAGGTCTTGTTGGCGTTGTCGACCAGCGGGTAGGCGAGGGTGGTGGCGCCGTCGTCGTAGATGAGGAGGCCCTTGTCGAGCTGGCCGTAGAGCCAGAGCCCGTCGCCGATGTTGCCATACAGCACCAGGGGCGGGGTGAGGCGATCCGCGTCTTCTGCAAGCGCCGGAGCGGCCAGGGCGACGACGACGGCGCCGGTCAGTGCGCGCGACCAATAGCGCGCGGAGGAGAGCCCGATGAATGCCATGCCGACCTCCGCTGAAGTCGGCACGGCTCGCAGTCAACAGATTCTTTTTCCTAGCTCAGCGCGTCGTCAGGCCGGGTTTTCCGTGATCTCCGCCGGTTGGTGACGGCCGAGGATTTCGCGGGCCTCGCGCTCGCCATCATCCGACGTGATGACCTTCACTTCCGACTTGTCGCGGTCGAGAAAGACCTTCTCGCTCGGGTAACCGGTGTCGATCAGGTCCTCGTGGGCATTGAGCGCGGCATTGGCCGAGCCATACTTGCCGGTGAGTGTCTTGGCCATTGTCCTCCCTTCTCACTTTTGTGCGTGGTTGATTGTTATCACGAATGCCCGCCACGAGCCATCGCGCGGCAAGCGCGCGGGCTGGGGTGACGGGGGCCACCCACCGCGTCGTCGATGGCGCTGTCGTTCGGACCTGACGAAGCCCTAGAAGACCAGGTTCTCGGTGATCTCGGCCGGTAGATGGCGGCTCAGGATCTCGCGGACCTCGCGCGCGCCGGGATCGGGCGTCATGACGGTCACTTCGGCCCTACGGCGGTCGAGGTAGACCTTCTCGCTCGGAAAGCCGGTGTGGATCAGGTCCTCATGAGTGTTGAGCGCGGCGTTGGCGGACGCGTACCTACCCGTCAGGGTCTTGGTCATCCTCATGCCTCCACACATCTAGGAGGCCACGAATACTACCACGAAAGTGCACCGTTGACCATTCGTATTCCGAAGCTTGCATCCTTTAACAAGCGTTTGAGTTGCAAGGAAAAAATGCCGATCAGGGTTCGTTTTGCAACTGGGCTTCGACGTCGTCGGGGCGTTTGCTGCGGTAGACTTCGAGCATTCGGTAGGCGTTGAAGAGGTCGGTCTGGGCGGTGGCGCGGTAGCGGTTGATGGCGCTGAAGCCCGTCTGCATGCGCGTCTGGTTGGCGAGCACGGCACCCGCCGTCCGGGGCCTCAGCGAGAAGGCCGAATCGAGCGCTTGGCTTTCCAGATGATCGGCCCGCTCGAGCCGCTGAAAGGCCGCGGCCATGCGATGGATGAGCGCCAGCTCGAAGTCGTCCGCGGGCTGAAACGTCTCGATCAACAGCGCCGCGCGCTGCGCCCGGTCCGCGACATCGGCCTCGTCCCTGGGGCTCTCGGCCGTGAGCCCATGCGTCAGCGCATTCCTGGCCGAGCGCGCCTTCCCCGCCACGGTCCTGGGCCCCGTCGACTTCTGCGCACTCGCCCGATTGCGCTCCCGAATGGCAAGCTGCTTCCCCGTCAACGCGCGTGCGGGCATGATCAATCTCCTCGGTGGCTGGCTTGAGATTAGCACGTGTAGGAATAAAAGCCTATGATGCCCCTCCTTCTGCGCTTGTACAATTTCCAAGCGCAAGAAAAACGCAAAAGGCGTCGACGACGTGAGGCACTCAACTCAGCCCGGAGAACCCGTTGACACAAGCGTTGCGCGTACAAAGGCTAGGTTTGATATAGCCAATTGCCTCTGCGCCGCACCCGTTGACGGACGCGGCCTGCTCGCCGAGTCGTAGGATGCCACAAGGGCGCTAATCCTGGTCCGCCCCGCCATCCTTTCACTCGGACGTGAGCAAACGCCGAACAACTTCGTGTCGGCCCTTCCTGAGAGATTAGTTCAAATGTTCGACTATACCGCGTGGCACAGTTCAGATGGGGGCACAAGGGCCCCACGTAGCGTCCAGCCAGCGACGGTTGCGCGATGCGTTTTGCGTTCGCGACAACAAGCACACCCTCGGGGCAGGCGTACGCGAAGCGCTGAGCGGCTACTCCCTGCGATCCGAAGCAGGTTCGACCGCCAAGCGTGCATCCCTTGCAATACGCCTTGCGCGGGCCGTGTTGTTCTAACGCGCCGCTTCTGAACCCTCCGTTGCCGCTCGAGCTGTCCTGTTCGCGGCAGACATGGCCACGGCGCGAAGGAACGTATGGCGCGCGAATACCTGACAGGTCACATCACGGCAGGCGTAAGCGTCAGATGGTCGGTTTAGCAACCGCGCGAAAGCGGGAATCGCTTGCTCTTGGCAACGCCACGTCAGCGGGTTAGCGCTCAGGAAGTGACAACAGACCGTTGCACGTTGACGCTGCCAACCTACGGGCCCACCATCGTGTCAGACGCGTTTACGTGCGTGTCCGACGTGATCGCAGTGGCGTTCTATTCGCGACGCATGGCATAAGGCTTACGGATCATCATTGAAGGAGCGTGATGTGGATATGATACCTGGATTGGCTGACGACTCGATCACCTCTGAGACTCGCGTGATTGCGCCAGACGACGCCGCCGATATGCTGAAGTCAGCACGGACGGTTGGACGTTGGGATAAGCGCCTACTCGGAACCTACGGCAGAGACATGGCGCGCGGCGCGTGGAAGCTGAATGGCGAACCAATCATATTTGATGATTGCGGCATGCTGCTCGATGGGCGACATCGGCTACAAGCTTGCATAAACGCCAACGCGCCCTTCCAAACGCTCGTTGTGTCAGGGATAGACAGCAAGTTTTACGAGACAATCGGCACGCTTAGACGACGCACAGCGGGCGACGTTCTCACGATCCGCAGGCAGCCATTCGGGCGGCAGCTCGCCGCCGCATTCAACTTGATCTGGCGCTACCGGAATGGTGACGTACTGAGCGAAGGCGGCGGGCCGTCCACACAAGAAATGCTGCATTTCCTGTCGGCATACCCGGAACTCAGCGACCACGAGGCGCCGACCGGAAGCATCTACGTGAGCAGGCAGGTCGCGAATGTCCTACCGCACGGCGTTGGTATCGCCATGCACTTCCTGTTCAGCCAAGCCGACCCACAAAAGGCCGCCACGTTTTTCGGCGACATGATCGCGGCGAAGGACTCTTCCGAGCTTGAGGAAGAGCGCCGTGCAACAGCAGCTGAGGTGCTGTATGCGGCGCTGGAATCGATGAAGGTGGGTGGCGGCCGGCGAGTTCGCGCGACGATATTGGCATACGCAATCAAGGCGTGGAATGCACACTATGAAGGGAATTCGCTCCCGTTCCTAAGGATGTTGCCAAAAGAGAGGTTCCCGCGAATAGAGGGTTTGGACAACTGGCTGCCGGACGCCCCAGGCATTGCGGATATTGCAGATGGCGCGCCGGTCGACGTGTTGGCTCGGAGCTTGCCGGACTTGCGCGTGGAAGCCCGTGAAGTCACGCCAGAGATAGCAGCTCAACTGTTGGCGAATAACCCGACGAACCGCAAGATCGCCAACGCTGTAGTCGCGCGCTACGAGCGCGACATGCGTGCCGGAAACTGGCAGCTCAACGGCCAAACGATCAAGATAGCCAGTTCCGGTCGTCTGCTCGACGGGCAGCATCGGCTTAAGGCTTGCACACGTGCGGGCCGATCGTTTCCGGCGATCATTGTGCACGGTGTCGACGAGGATGTCTTCGACACGTTCGATTTGGGCGCGAAGAAGAGCTACCATATCGTGTTGGCGGAGCGCGGCGAAACTCACACGGCGACACTGGCCGCCGCGCTTAAGTGGTTGTGGTTGCGCGAAGGCGGCAAACTGCAGTCGAGAGTTGACCAGCCTACACCGGCCGAGTTGGACGACGTTCTAAACCGTCATCCGGAAGTTCGCGAAAGCCTCGTTTACATCAAGAAGCTGAGACCCTTTCTCGCCCCAGCACTGGCAGTTGCATGCCACTACTGGAGCAGCAGGAGTGACCGGCTAAAGGCCAACGAGTTCTTTGATCGACTGGCGGACGGGCTGATCGTCGATGCGTCTCATCCGGCGTACATCCTGCGTCAGAAACTGATAAACCAGCGAGCGTCCACGCGACGGGAGGCTAGCGAGGTCGAACGCGTAGTTTGGATTACGAAGGCTTGGAACGCTTTCGCACAGGGCCGCCCCGTGAAGGGGCTGACCTGGCGGAAATCGGGGAACGCTGTCGAAGAAATCCCCGAGTTCGCCTGATAGGAGGCATTAGCGATCATGACCAAACTCTCGGAGCGTATCACGATTCGCGTTGATTGGGGGCTGACCAAGAGGCTGCGCCGTTTGGCCGACCGCGAAGGGACCCAACTGTCCGGCATTATCCGTCGCGCGTTGCAGGGTGAGCTGTCCCGTACAGAGGGCGACAGACCGACGGGGCCATGCTCAAACGACGATCCGTGCTGAGCGTACGGGCTCGCGTGCCCGCACGGGCGTTCACCGGGACTAACCTTAGAACTGGCTGCGCGTTGGCGCGCAGGTCGCGCATCCGCAACGGTGGCTCTGCTTTCACGGTAGGCATGCAGGCGTGAGGCGGAACAGGGAGACGCCAATGAGCTTATGCGATCGTCTAAAGCTCAACGCGCATGGTCGCGATGCCTCGCCCCACCTTTTGTGGGAGAAAGCTGCGCGCCACAAGCCCAGCACCAATGATTGTGCCCCGGCGTGCCTTGAACCGGTATGACGTCGAGCTAGGCGGCAGCAGGTTTGAGACAGGCGCCCGGCTTCGCAGGGCGCGTCTCCGGAGGGGCAAAGGCCCACCCTACCGCTCGGCCTTGTCCAGGTCGTCGCGGCGGTCGCCGTCGAGGCGGGCGGCGAGGAAGGCGGCGTCCGTCGGCAGCTCGACGTGGATGGATGACGTGTCGTCGACGGCGAGCTGGCCGTGCGCCAGCTCCAGGGCCAGGACATGGCCGCCGGCTTGGTGGTCGCTCGTCAGGAAATGGAGGTGGTAGCCGGGCAGGTTGAGGCCCGCGGCAAAGTCCGGAAAGCGGAAGCCGACGAGCGTGCCTTCGACGTCGGTAAGCTCGAACTCGACCTGGTTGGCAGCGACGTCGAGGAGCGACGGGTAGGGCTCGCTCTGGCGCTTGATCGTGCGCGTGCGCACGCGCTCGAACGTGCCGTCGACACGGACGGCGTAGAACAGGTTGGGGCTCTTGATCGCTTCGTTGATGTGCGCCTCGAGGGCGGCAAGGTCCATAGGCGCGGCCAAGGTCTTCTGGTAGTTGGCGTTGAAGAACAGCACGGTAGCGAAGGGGAACTGCTGGTTCTCGGCAACCGGCTGGACCTTGCCGTCGGGCTTGACCTGCCAGAAGGCGCCGTCGAAGGCCACCATCTCGCCATCGAGGGCGTTGAAGGTGCCGAGGCCGAAGTCGCCGTGCTGGTACAGCTCGCCATAGGTCATCTGGCCGTCGAGCACGCCCTCGAGCAGGGCATTGACCGTGGACACCTGATAGATCTCGTGCAGCGGCCGGTCGGGCTCGTGGTGGCGCTGAAGGTGGAGCGCATGGAACGCCCGAACGAACCGTTCCTCCCATGGCATCGTCGCTCGCTCCCGTGGTGGTGCCGTTGAAGAGGAACCAAGGCCACCCACGCCCCCACCCTTCCACCCGCGAGCGTACGATGCCATCGGGTGGAAGGGTGGGGGCGTGGGTGGTGCCAGCCGAAAGCGCCGCCGGCGCTAGTGATTATGCCGCGGCTTGCCCTTGGTTTCGACGATGTTGAGGTAGGCGACGGCCGGCTCCAGGCAGGCGCCTTGGGCCAGCTCGCCGATGAGGGAGCGCTGGATCTCCTGCCAGGGGGTCTGGCTCTCGGGGAGCTTGGGCTGCCATTCGGCGCGGCGGCGGGCGAGCTCGGGCTCGTCGAGGAGGACGTCGAGGCGGCGCGTAGTGAGGTCGAGGCGCACGCGGTCGCCGGTCTGGAGCAGCGCCAGGTTGGAGCCGGAGGCGGCCTCGGGCGAGGCGTTGAGGATCGAGGGGCTGTTGGACGTGCCCGACTGGCGGCCGTCGCCGATGCAGGGAAGGGCCGTGATGCCCTGCTCCAGGAGGTAGGTGGGCGGGCGCATGTTCACCACCTCGGCCGCCCCCGGATAGCCCTTGGGCCCGACATTGCGGATGAAGAGGAGCGTCTGCGCGTCGATCTCCAGCGCCGGATCGTCGATGCGGTCGTGATAGTCCTCGGGCCCCTCGAAGACGACGGCCCGGCCCTCGAAGACGCCGTCCGAGAGGTAGCGTTCGCGGAACTCGTCCTCGATCACCGAGGTCTTCATGACCGAGCTGTCGAACAGGTTGCCGCCGATGACGAGGAAGCCGGCCTCGGGCTTCAGGGGCTCGCTGTAGGGGCGGATGACCTCGCGGTTGATATAGTCGAGGGGGCCCTTGGCGTTCTCGCCGACGGTGTTGCCGGTGACGGTCATGGCATCGGTGTGGATGCGGCCTGCGCCGATCAGCTCGCGGATGACGGCGGGAAGGGCGCCGGCTTTGTGGAAGTCCTCGCCGAGGAAGCGGCCGGCGGGCTGCAGGTTGACGAGGAGCGGCACGTCATAGCCGAGCTCCCAGTCCTTGACGTCCAGCTCGACGCCCATGTGGCGCGCGATGGCCGTGACGTGCGGCGGGCAGTTGGTGGAGCCGCCGATCGCGGCGCAGACCATGATGGCGTTTTCGAAGGCCTTGCGGGTCAGGATCTTTCTGGGCGTCAGGTCTTCTCTGACCATCTCGACGATGCGCAGGCCGGTGGCATGAGCCGTCTGTGCGCGCTCGCGGTAGGGGGCGGGGATCATCGCTGAGCCGGGAAGGCTCATGCCCAGCGCCTCGGCCATGCAGTTCATCGAGCTGGCGGTGCCCATCGTGTTGCAATGGCCGACGCTCGGCGCCGAGGTGGCGACGTAGTCCATGAACTCGTCATAGGTGATCTTGCCGGTGGCGTACCACTGGCGCGCCTGCCAGACGACCATGCCGGAGCCGGTGAGCTGGCCCCTGAAATGGCCGTTGAGCATCGGCCCGCCGGAGAGGACGATCGCCGGGATGTTGACGGTGGCAGCGCCCATCAGGCAGGCGGGCGTGGTCTTGTCGCAGCCGGTGGTGAGCACGACGCCGTCGAGCGGGTAGCCGTAGAGGACCTCGACGAGCGAGAGGTAGGCGAGGTTCCGGTCGAGTGCGGCGGTGGGCCGCTTGGTCGTCTCCTGGATCGGGTGGATGGGGAACTCGATGGCGACGCCGCCGGCATCGCGCACGCCGTCCTTGATGCGGTGCGCAAGCTCGAGGTGGTGGCGGTTGCAGGGCGCGAGGTCGGAGCCGGTCTGGGCGATGCCGATGATCGGCCGGCCGGACTGCAGCTCCGCGCGGGTGAGGCCGTAGTTGAGCTGGCGCTCCATGTAGAGCGCGGTCATGTCGGCGTAGTCGGGGTTGTCGAACCAGTCCTGGCTGCGCAGGCGCTTCGTGTCGCTCATCGCCACCTCCGTCGGTGGCTCAGGCTTAGCAGGCGCGCGGGGCCGGAGAAAGCGCCGCTCAGTCCTTGTCGGGCGGCGGCAGGAGGGGGCGCAGCAGCGGGTTCATCTCAAGCAAGGGGCCCCAGAAGCGCCGCGCCATGTCCATCTGCATCTTCAAGAGCGGGTTCGCCGCCAGGAGTGCGGTCATCAGGTGCGGCTCGACCGCCTTCGCCGCGGTCTTGAGGTCGGGCCGGCCGGTGAAGCGGACGGCGAGCCGCTCGGCGGAGCCATCCTCGGTGCGGTCGTGGACGAGCTCGACATCGAGGCCGGGAAGCTGGGCGACGGCGCGGGTGGATTCGGTCATGAAGAGGCCCTCTTGCTGCACTGCACTATAGACCGGCCGACGGCCCCGGCCAACCGCGTCTGCTTGCGCCGATGGTCGGAGTGGGGCAGGCGAGAAGGATACAGGGGAGGACCGACGTGATGGACAAGATCGCATTGCCGTCGGGTGAGCAGGTGGCGCGGCTCGGGCAGGGCACCTGGTACATGGGCGAGAGCGCTGTCGACCGGGCGGCCGAGGTGCACGCCCTGCAGCTTGGCCTGGACCTCGGCATGACGCTCATCGACACGGCGGAGATGTATGCGGAAGGGGGTGCCGAGGAGGTGGTGGGCGAGGCGCTCCGCGGACGCCGCGAGGGCGCGTTCCTGGTGAGCAAGGTCTATCCGCACCACGCTTCGCGCGTGGGCGTGGTGGACGCCTGCGAAAGCAGCCTCAGGCGGCTCGCCACCGACCGGCTCGACCTCTACCTCCTGCACTGGCGGGGCAGCCACGCGCTCGCCGAGACCGTGCGCGGCTTCGAGCAGCTCGTGGGTGACGGCAAGATCCGCTATTGGGGCGTGAGCAACCTCGATGTCGTGGACCTCGAGGCGCTGTGGACGACGGCCGGCGGCGCCGCGTGCGCGACCGACCAGGTGCTCTACAACGTCACCCGCCGCGGCGTGGAATGGGATCTGCTCGGTTGGTGCGCCGCGCGCAACGTGCCGGTCATGGCCTACAGCCCGATCGAGCAGGGCCGGCTGCCGGTCAGCAGCGCCCTCGATGCGATCAGCGCGCGGCACGGCACGGATCGTTTTGCCGTAGCGCTCGCCTGGGTGCTGCGACGGCCCGAGGTGATCGCCATCGTCAAGGCCGCACAGCCCGAGCATGTCGAAGCCAACGCCCGCGCGGCGGAGCTGGAGCTCACGGCCGAAGATCTGGCGGAGATCGATCTGGCCTTCCACCCGCCGGCGCGGAAGGTGCCACTGGCGATCCGCTAGGCGGCAGCACGCGGGCTTCGCCCCGGCGCGTTGACGCTTGCCGGCCTGCTCGATGCGGCGCTAGTGCTGCCGATTGCTTGCCGTGCAGCGCGTCGTCGCACGCAGAACCTGCAGGACGCAAAGTCCAATCGAGGAGGATGGTCGTGTTTCATTCAACGTCGCCAGTCGTCAACATCGTCGCCGGGGCTGCGCTGCTCGTCGCGGCCTTGGCGCCGGCGCTGGCGCAGGACGTGGCGAAGGAGGTCATCGCCAGCCCCAACGCGCCGGAGGCGATCGGGCCCTATTCGCAGGCGATCGAGGCGGGCGGCTTCGTCTTCCTCGCCGGCCAGATCGCGATCGACCCAAGCACGGGCGAGCTCATGGCGGACCTCGGCATCGAGGACCAGACACGGATGGTCTTGGAGAACCTCCAGGCCGTGCTCGAAGAAGCCGGCCTGACCATGGACAACGTCGTCTCGACGTCGGTGTTCCTCAGCGATCTCGACGACTTCAGCGCGATGAACGAGGTCTATGCTACCTTCTTCGGCGATGCGCCGCCGGCCCGCGCCACGGTCGAGGTGTCCCGCCTCCCCCGCGACGTCGCCGTCGAGATCTCGGCCATCGCCGTGCGGTGAGGGGTTGCCCATCGCGTCGCTTTTGTGGCGCGAGCAGGACATGAGTTGTGGGGTTCGTAGACAGGGTTTCACCTCGCGGCACCTTCCGATGCCGGCTACCGGCATGAGAAATCAGCTCAGGGTGG
>JANQNY010000026.1 GCA_028279345.1 Geminicoccaceae bacterium | reverse complement strand
AGCGAAGAGATGCGCCGCCTCCGCGCCATAACCTAAGGACGCCAGGTCGAAGTGCTGGAGCATGCCGAGCATCTGGCCGACCGTGAGACCACCCGAGCTCGGCGGACCCATGCCGCAGACGTCGAAGCCTCGATAGATGACGCAGACCGGTGCCCGCTCTTTGACCACGTAGGCCTGCAGGTCGGCGAGCGTCAGCAGGCCGCCAGCTTCGTTGGTGACCGCGACGATGTTCTCGGCAATCTCGCCCTCGTAGAACGGTACGCTCCGCTCCTCCTGCATCGACCGAAGCGTCGTGGCGTAGTCCGGGTTGGTCAGGAGATCGCCGCTGGCGAGCGGCTCGCCGTCGGGAAAGAAGTAGGCGGCGGTCGCGGCGAAACGGTCGAGCTCGCGCGCATCGGCGACCGATTGCGCAAGGCGCGGCGAGACGACGAAGCCTTCTTCCGCGAGGCTGATCGCCGGGGTCAGCAGCTCCGCCCAGTCGCTCGAGCCGTAGCGGGCGTGGACCACGTCGAGCAGCTTGGGCGTGCCCGGGACGCCTACCGACCGACCGCTGACGACTGCTTCCCAGAAGGGCAGGGGCTCGCCGCCGACGCCGAGGAAGTAGTCGCCATCGGCAGCCGCCGGCGCCGTCTCGCGACCGTCGAACGTGGTCAGCGTGCCCGTCGCCGCATCGAAGTAGACCAGGAAGGCACCGCCGCCGAGTCCTGAGGATTGGGGTTCCACGAGCCCCAGCACCGTCTGCACGGCGACCATGGCGTCGACGGCATTGCCGCCGGCGCGGAGCACCTCGCGCCCCGCATCGGCTGCCAACGGATGCGCGGCCACCACCATATGGCGCTCGGTGGCCTTGGTCGGCGCGCTGTCGAGGATGAAGGCTAGGCAAACGGCTAGCGTGATGGTTAGCGCGCGCAACGGATACTCCTTCGCCGTCGTCGGCGAGCGCAGCTTGCGCCGGCTGGCAGTGCGACTATAACCGCGCGCTTCCCCGACGGGCCACCACCATGACCGACCTGCCCAAACTCGTGCTCAAGAACGGCCACGATCGCCGCTTGCGATCGGGCGCGCCCTGGGTCTTCGCCAACGAGGTCGAGATGACCGACGAGGTGAGGCGCCTGCCGTCGGGCACGGTCGTGCGCCTCGCGCTGCCGGGCGGCCGCCTCTTCGGTCTCGCCCACGTCAACACCCACGCGCTTATCGTCGCCCGCCTGCTGACACGCAACACCGACACGGCCGTCGATGCCGCCTTTTTCGAGCGCCGCTTCGCGCGGGCTCGCGCCCTGCGTGAGCGTTTCCTGCCCGGCGGGTACTATCGTTTGATCCATGGCGAGGGTGACGGTCTGCCGGGCCTCGTCGTCGACCGCTATGGTGAAGCTGTGGTGGTTCAAGCCAACAGCGCCGGGATGGATTGCGCGATCGAGGCCGTCACGGAGGGGCTCCACCGCGCCCTGGCGCCAAAAGCGGTGGTCGTCCGCCGGGACAGCCGGGCGCGCGCGCTCGAAGGCCTCGCGCAGGAGGCAGCGGACGTGCGGGGTGAACTGGAGCCCTCCATCGAGGTGCGCGAGGCCGATCTCGTGTTCTTCGCCGACCCGCTGCGCGGGCAGAAGACGGGCTGGTTCTTCGACCAACGCCCGAACCGCCAGTTCGTGCGTTCGATGGCGAGCGGGCTCCGGGTGCTCGATCTCTATGCCCACACCGGCGGCTTTGCCCTGCAGGCGTTGGCTGGCGGTGCGGCTTACGCGTTGGCCGTCGATCGTTCGGCGGCGGCGCTCGACCTTGCCGCCCGCGCCGCCGCCGGCGCCGGGTTGGCTGAGCGGTTCGAGACCGAGACCGGCGAAGTTTTCGACGCGTTGGCGAGGTTGGTCTCTGCGAAGCAGCGCTTCGACCTCGTCATTGCTGATCCGCCGCCCTTCGCACCGGTCAAGAAAGACGTGCCGGCAGCGCTTCGTGGCTACCGTAAGCTAGCCCGGGCCGCAGCCGGCGTGGTCGCCGCCGAGGGGTTCTTGGCGATCGCGTCGTGCTCGCATCACGTGACGAACGAGGCCTTGGCGCAGACAGCATTTCAGGGGGTCAAAGACGCGGGCCGCGGCGCGCGGCTGTTGTTCGACGGCGGCGCTGGTCCCGACCACCCACTGCACCCGGCACTGCCGGAAAGCCGGTATCTTGCGTTCCTGATGCTGGCCCTGGACTGACCGTCGCATCAACCATTCGTTGAAGTTGCCAAACGCATTCACTTTCCAAAGAGTCGTGCCGCAACAACGGGGCACGGGCAATGCCCACGAACGTGCGTCCGATGGCGGAAGAAGCGCCGCGGAAGGGAGGAGAAGACGACGCCGGCGACGGGCTCGCCGGCGCGCTCGATGCTTTGCTCGAGCGCGCGCGCCTGCCACGCGACCGCAGCCAGATTCGTGACGCGCTCGGTCCCGAGGCCGAGCGCGATCCGCTGCGCGCGCTGAAGAGCGCCGCCGAGCGCTTGGGCGTCACCCTTTCCGTCGAGCCTGCCACGCGTGAGCGCATCGAGCGTTGCGCACCACCTTTTCTGGTCGTGGATCCGCGCAAGTCGGCCGTGCGGTGTGTCGAAGGGCGCCTTGGTGACGAGCTGTTCTTCGTCGACGGCACCGCTGCGAACGACGATGTCGCGCATGTGGCGCGGCCGGACGTGGCGCTGGTCACGGCGATGGCCGAGCCGCAGGCAGAGGAGAGCGCGAGCGTCGCCGAGCGCATCCGGTCGCGTCTCAGGCCGGTGCTTGCGGAGATCGGGATCGCCAGCGCTGTCATCAACCTGCTGGCTTTGGCGACACCGCTCTTCATGATGACCGTCTACAACAAGGTCATCGGCCACAACGCGCTCAGAACCCTCGACGTGCTCGCCATCGGCATGGTGACGCTGTTCCTGTTCGACGCCGGCCTCCGCCTCCTGCGCAGCCATGTGATGAGCCACGCCGGCGCGCGCATCGACGCGGCCGTGGGTGGCGACGTTGTCGAGCACGTGCTGCGCTTGCCGCTCACGGAGTTGCAACGGCTGACGCCGGGCCAGATGGTCGAGCAGCTCAGGCAGATCGACAATCTGCGGCTCTTCTTCACGGGCCAAGTGCCGCTCTTGTGGGTCGACCTCGCCTTTGTCTTCCTGTTCTTGGGCGTGATCGCGGTTCTGGCACCGCCCCTGGCGGTGATCACCATGGGCGCGATGCCGCTCATGGTGCTCGCCTCCGCCGTGACCGCGCGCCGCCAACGCCGGCTCATGTCAGAGGGCTTTCAGGCCGCGGCCGAGAAGGCGTCGGCCGTTGGCGAGACCGTCCAGAACGCGCTCACCATCAAGGCGCTCGGTCTCGAGCCCGTCATGGCACGCGTGTTCGACGAGCGCGTCGCCACCGCCGCGGAAGCAGGCTTTCGCACAGGCCAGCTCAACGGCGCGTCGCAGACCGTGGGGCTCCTGCTGCAGCACCTCGTCGCGGTCGTCCTGGTCTACGTCGGCGCGCACCTGATCGTCGCGGGCGAGCTTTCCGTGGGCGCGTTGATCGCGGCGACGATCCTCTCGGCCCGCGCGCTGGCGCCCATGCGTCAGCTTGCGGGCGCTTGGCACCAGCTCCATGCCGTGCGTGATGCGATGGCGACCATCGACCGTGTGCTCGCACGCGCCGAGCCGGCGGCGCCAAAGGCGATGGTGGCGCCGGTCTTCGAGGGGCGCGTCCACCTGGAAGGCGTCGCCTATCGCTACGACGGCTACGCCGCAGCGTTGCGCGATATCGAGCTGAGCTTCGAGCCCGGCAGCGTCACCGCGATCGTCGGTCCGCCAGGTTCGGGCAAGACCACGCTCACCAAGGTGCTGTTGGGCCTCTTGCCACCCTCTGAGGGCAGGGTCCTGATCGACGATTTCGATCTTCGCCACCTGCCGACGCAAGGCTATCTGCGCCAGATCGGCTATGTGCCGCAGGAGACCCAGCTCTTCAGGGGTTCGATCGCCCACAATATCGCTATCGGCATGGAGCGTGCCGACAGCAATCGGGTGGTTGGCGCCGCCCGGTTCACGGGCCTGCACGACGTCGTCGAAGCCTTGCCCGACGGCTACGCGACGATGCTCGGCGATGGGCGCTTCAACCTCTCCATGGGGCAGCGCCAGCTCCTGGCACTGTCGAGGGCCCTTGTCCGGAATCCACGAATCCTGGTCCTCGACGAGGCGACGAGCGCGTTGGATGCGGCCACCGAGCGCATGCTGGTGCAGAGGCTCGCGCCGATCCGCAAGGGGCGGACGGTGATCATGGTGACCCACAGACCGGCGCTGCTGGCGCTCGCCGACCGGGCCGTCCGCTTGAGCGAGGGCCGTGTCGTCGACGAGGGCCCCGTCGCCGATGTGCTCGCGCGGCAAAGTGCCGACGCGCAGGCGGCGGAGGACTGAAACGGTGGCAGCTCTTCTCCCTCGCTGCACGACGCTCGCCGACACACGTAGTCGCCGTGGGCCGAAGCTCCTGATCCTGCTACTCGCGAGCCTTGTCGCCGCGATCGTCATCTGGGCGGGGCTTGCGCGCGTCGAGCAGGTGGTCCGTGCGACCGGCCAGGTCGAGCCGGAGGCCCGGTTGCAGATCGTCAATCACGATCGTGGTGGCCGCGTGGCGGAGGTGCTCGTCCGGGAGGGCGAGGAGGTCGCCGCGGGTGCCGTTCTCGTGCGTCTCGACACCGAGATCGACGGCAGCGCGCTGAGTGAGCTCCGCGCCCGCCTGGCGTCAGAGCAGATCCGTGTGGCCCGGTTGGAGGCGGAGCTGGGCGACACGCCGCTCGTTGTAGCCCCCTCCTTGTCTGCTGCGCGGCCGGACCTGATGGCCGAGGCCGCGGCGCTTTTGGCCGCCGAGCGCAGCGCATTGAGCCGCCGTCTCGCCGAGCTGGCGACGAGCGAGCGGCAGCGGGCCATGGAGCATGCCGAGCGCGTAGCGGAGATCCATCGACTGGAGAGCACCCTCGAGCTCTTCAACGAAGAGGCCGAAGCGGTGGGCCAGCTCGCCGAGCGCGGACTTGCGCCGCGCCTCAGGCACGTCGGCATCGAGCGCCGCGTGGCCGATGCGGAGGGCGAGCTGGCGGTCGCCAAGAGCGCCGGTGACGCTGCCCTGGCCGCGCGGGAGGAGGTAGCGGCGGCCCGTGCGCGCTTGCTTGCCGATTGGGAGAGCGAGGTACGCCAGGAACTCGCCGCAGCGCGCGCTGCCGCCTTCGATCTGGAGCAGGCCGTCACCCGCCAGACGCGCATCGTCGGTGACCTTCACGTGCGCGCACCGACCGACGGCATCGTCAAGGATCTGGCCGTCACCACGCCTGGGCAGAGCTTTCAGGCCTTTGCACCGCTGCTCACGCTGGTGCCGACCGGCGGCCCGCTGGTCGTCGAAGCGAAGGTGCCGCAGCGCGATATCGGCAAGCTGCACGCCGGCCAGTCGGCGACGGTCAAGGTGATGGCCTTCGACTATCTGCGCTACGGATCGCTCGACGCCGAGGTAGCGCGGATCGCCGCCGACGCCTCGACCGACGAGCGTACTGGCGATGTCATCTACAGCGTGCTCTTGAAGACCGAGCGACCGGCGCTCGAGCGCGGTGGCCAGAGCTATCCGCTGGTGCCGGGTATGCTGGTCGACGTCGAGCTGATTACCGGCGAGCGCAGCATCTTGAGCTTCCTCACCGACCGCATCCTGCTCTTGCGCGACGACGCCTTCGCCGAGAGCTGAGCGGCAGCGGTTGGTCGTTGCCCCGTTGGGCGTCGAACCGGTGTCGCTGCGTGTGACCGGTGCCACCCGCCCCCCCGCCCTTCCACCCGCGAGCTTACGATGCCATCGGGTGGAAGGGCGGGGGCGCGGGTGGTTCCAGCTAGACCGTCGCACAACTCAGTTCGCGGCAGGCAGGATGACGCGGAAGGTCGTACCATCCTTGCCCGTGCTGGCGAGCAACAGGTCACCGCCATGTCGGCGCGCGATGTCGCGCGCGATGTGGAGGCCGAGCCCGGTGCCGCCCGGTCGGTCGGTGCCGATGAACGCCTCGAAGAGACGGGCGTGGACGCCTTCCGGGAGGCCGGGGCCGGTGTCGGTAACTTCGACGACCACCTCACGGTCGCTGCGCCAGGCCTGAACGGCCAGGAGCCCGCCATGGTCGGCCATTGCGTCGACGGCATTGCGAAAGAGGTTCGCGAAGACGCGGTACACTTGATCGCGGTCGGCCCAGAGTTCGAGGGTCAGCGGCACGTCGTTGCGGAAGCGCCAGCGGTCGCCGCGGCCGGGGTTGGCGTCCGCACAGGTCTCGAGCAAGGGCTGCAGATGAAACCGCTCGAGCTTCAGCTCCGGTGTCTCGCTTCGGGCGAACGCCAGCGTCTCGGCGCAGAGCCGGGCAGCCCGCTCAAGCGCCTCGATCAGGCGCGGTGCGACTTTCTTGACCTGCGGATCGCTGCTGGCTTCGAGACGATCCGAGACCAGCATCGCCGAGGCCAGGACGTTTCTCAGATCGTGGTTGATCTTACCCACCGCGGTGCCGAGCGCCACCAGGCGCTCGCGTTGGCGTAGTGCGGCGCGGAGACGGCGCTGCATCCGGCCAGTCTCGCGGGCGACGATGCCTAGCTCGTCGGAGCGGTCCGAGCTGGGCACCAACGCCTCTGGGTCGTTGGGATTTTCCCGAAAGGCGACGACTGAGGCGGTGAGCCGCCGGACGGGCCGCACGATCAAGCGCCGCAACAGCAAGAAGAGCGAGCCGGCGACCAGCGCCGAGAGAAACAGCGAGAGCTGCAGGATACGGCTCGAGTAGCCGCGCAGCTCTCGCGCCAGTCCTGCCTCGTTGATGACGATGTCCACGGTGACATCGGGGTCGGTGGGGGAGGGGCCGATGACCCGTACGAGGCGGTCACCGCCGGTGACGACGGTGCGCAGCGCCAACCAGATCTTGTCGATGACCATCTCGTCCGGAAGGCGGTAGACGGCGGCGACCGGCGGCATGCCGCCGAGTGCGAGCCAGCGCCGCTGGTCGGCAACGACCAGCCCGACCAGGCCCGCTTGATCTAGGATCGCTTCCTCCGCGGACATATCGAGGGGTGTGTCCGGATAGGAGAGGAGCACGGCGGTCGCGAGGTGCGCCGACGCCAGCTTTTCGCCCAGATATTGCACGCGAAAGCGCGCGATCGAAGGCACGTAGATCAAGACCTCGCCGAGCAGGACCAGCGCGATGGTGATGGCCAGGAGACGCGCGCCGAGCCCTCGGGTCAGTGTCGGTAGCGGGGTGGGCTCCACCCTGGGGGCAGCGGCCATGGCGAGGCGAACTCCGAGTACGCGTGGGCGCAGACGCGGCCGGTTTGACACGCGAGGGCGTGCCTCCTATACCCCGCGGGCTTCCACGATTGCGGTAGAGGAAACAGAGGTGAAGCGCACCTTTCAACCCAGCCGGCTCGTCCGCAAGCGGCGCCACGGTTTCCGAGCCCGCGCGGCAACGGCCGCGGGGCGCAAGATCCTGCAGCGGCGACGGGCCAAGGGCCGCAAGCGGCTGTCCGCCTGAGACGACGTCGACGATCGCGCGCCTGAAGCGTCGGGCCGCTTTCGTTCGCGTTGCCAAGGGGCTCCGGATCGTCAAGCCGGCGTTCGTCTTGCAGGTTCGAGCCCGCGACGACGACGAGCACATCGGTGTCGGCTTCACCGCATCGCGGAAGGTTGGGAGGGCCGTCGACCGCAATCGCGCCCGTCGACGGCTCAAGGAGGTTGCTCGCTTGCATCTCGCCACGCACGGGATCAAGGGTTGCGATCACGTGCTGGTGGCTCGCCGGGAGGCGTTGTGGCGACCCTTCGCCGATCTGGTGACCGACCTTCGAGAGGCTTGCGAGCAGGCGCGCAGGCAGCTGCGCTGACGGGGCGTCTCCTGGCGTGGCCGCTCATCGGCCTCGTGCAGATCTACCGCTACGGCGTGTCACCCCTCCTTGGTCGTCCCTGTCGATTCGCCCCGAGCTGTTCCGAATTCGCCCTCGAGGCGCTACATCGTCACGGCGCGTGGCGCGGCGGGCTGTATACGCTACAACGCCTCGCGCGCTGTCATCCCTGGGGCGGTTCCGGCTACGACCCGGTGCCCCCCGTTCGTCCACCCGAGCCCGACTGAGCCGCCCGGCCCACCATGCCCGAGCAACGCAACCTTCTCCTCGCGATCGTCCTGTCGATCGGCATCATCTTGATCTTCCAGCTGTTCGTGGAGATGCCACGGATGCAGCGGCAGCAGGAGATCGCCGCGCGTCAGGCCGCCGAACAGGCGCAGATGCCGCCTGCGGGCCAGACCGACGTGCCACGTCCTGGCGACACGGGAGCGCCGCCTGACCTGAGCGAAAGCGCCGTCGCGGCCCGCGACGCGCCGCGAATCGATATCAACAATGCGCGCGTGTCGGGGAGTCTCTCGCTCGCGGGCGGCCGCTTCGACAATCTAGAACTCACCGACTACCGCGTGACGATCGAACCGGACAGCCCGCTGATCCAGCTGCTGAGACCGGTCGGCGCACCGCAGCCCTACTTCGCCGAGTTCGGTTGGGTTGCGCAAGATTCGGCGCTCGCCGTGCCGGGCGGCGATACGCTCTGGACGTCGGTTGATCAGGAACTCACGCCGGAGAGCCCCGTCGAGCTGCGCTGGGACAATGGGGAGGGTCTCACCTTCCTGCGACGCGTGTCGCTCGATCAGGACTATGTCCTCACGGTCAACGACGAGGTGGTCAATACGACCGGCGTGCCGGTCACGCTCTACCCCTATGGCCTCATCAGCCGCTGGGGCACGCCCGATACGCTCGGCATCTGGATCCTCCACGAGGGTCCCATCGGCGTCCTCGACGACACCCTCGAAGAGCTCCACTACAGTGATCTCCGCGACGACGGCGAGGTCGTCTTTGACGAGACGACCGGGTGGCTCGGTATCACCGACAAGTACTGGCTGGCCGCGCTGCTGCCGGACGAGGGCAGCCGGTTTCGCGCGACTTTCAAGGCCGTCGAGCGCCCCGAGGGTCCGCGCTATCAGACCGACTATCTCCGTGAGGCCATCACCGTGCCCGCGGACGGTCGGGCGCAAGTGACCAACCGGCTGTTCGCCGGTGCCAAGGAAGTGATCCTGCTCGACGAGTATCAGACCGAGCTCGGCATGCCCCTGTTCGACCGCGCTGTCGACTTTGGCTGGTTCTATTTCCTCACCAAGCCGTTCTTCTACGCGCTGCACTGGATCGCGGCGGTCGTCGGCAATTACGGTGTGGCCATCCTTATCTTCACGTTGTTCGTCAAGCTGGTATTCTTTCCTCTGGCCAACAAGTCGTATCAGGCCATGAGCAATATGAAGCGCCTGCAGCCGGAGATGATGAAGATTCGCGAGCGCTATGAGAACGACCGCGAAAAAATGAACTTGGAGATGATGAATCTCTACAAGCGGGAGAAAGTCAACCCGGCGGCTGGCTGCCTACCAATTCTGATTCAAATACCTGTATTTTTTGCCCTCTATAAGGTTTTGTTTGTGTCCATCGAGATGCGGCACGCGCCGTTTTTCGGCTGGATCCAGGATTTGTCGGCGCCAGATCCAACGACGCTGTTCAACATGTTCGGCCTGTTTCCGTTCGTGCCGCCCGAGTGGATACCGGCGATCGGCATCTGGCCGATCGTCATGGGCCTCACAATGTGGCTGCAGTTCAAGCTCAACCCGACCCCGCCGGACCCAATGCAGGCGCGGATCATGGCCTTTCTGCCGCTGATCTTCGTCTTCCTCTTCGCGACGTTCCCCGCCGGGCTCGTCATCTACTGGACTTGGAACAACGTGCTCTCGGTGGGACAGCAGTGGCTCATCATGAAACGGATGAACGTGCCGGTGACCACCTGACGGCGCTGGCGCCAGAGGAGCGTTTCGACACGGCCGAACGGATCGAGGCCGGCCGCCGCCTCTTTGCCCAGCCCTGCACCTTCCTGCGCGGCGCCGTCGACATCGCGAGCTTGCCGCCGATGGAGCATCCCGAGGTGGCGTTCTCAGGGCGCTCGAACGTCGGAAAGTCCTCGCTGCTCAACGCGCTCACGGGCCGGCGGACGCTCGCGCGTACCTCGAACACGCCGGGCCGGACCCAGGAGCTCAACTTCTTCGATCTCGCGGGAATCCTGACGTTGGTCGACCTGCCGGGCTACGGGTTCGCCAAGGCCCCCAAGGCCAAGGTCGACGCGTGGACCTCGCTCGTGCGCGCGTTCCTCGCCGGTAGGCGCACCCTCAGGCTCGCCTGCGTCCTGGTCGACGCTCGCCACGGCCTCAAGCCGCTCGACCGCGAGGTGATGGAGCTTCTCGGCAAGGCGGCGGTGCCCTATCTGGTCGTGCTCACCAAGGCGGATCTCGTGAAACCCAAGGCGCTGGCGGCGCTCGAGACGACGATGGCGGAGGAGCTGAGGACGCGAATCGGCGCGCTGGTTGAGCCGCACGCGACGTCGAGCACGACCGGGCTAGGCATCCCCGGCCTGCGTTCGCGGCTCGCAATGCTGGCGCCGATGGCAGCGGAGGGTTGAGCGTGCACATCACCGACCGGCACCAAGTCGCGGCAACGTTGATCGAGGCGCTGCCCTACATGCGCCAGTTCAAGGGCTCGGTGTTCGTCGTCAAGTTCGGCGGCAACGCGATGGGCTCAGCGGAACTCACCCACGACTTCGCCCGTGACATGGTGCTGTTGAAGCAGGTGGGCATCAACCCGATCGTCGTTCATGGCGGGGGCCCGCAGATCAAGCAGCTGCTCGACAAGCTCCAGATTCGTTCGGACTTCGTCGACGGCCTGCGCGTCACCGACCGCGACACCGTCGAGGTTGTGGAGATGGTTCTCTCCGGAAAGATCAACAAGGAGATCGTAGGCGCGATCCACTCGGTGGGCGGACGTGCGGTCGGCATCTCCGGGAAGGACGGCAAACTGATCCGCGCAACCAAGGTCAAGCGGACCAAGCGCGATCCCGACAGCAACCTGGAGCAGGTGCTCGATCTGGGCTTCGTCGGCGAGCCCGCCGAGGTCGACACGACGCTGTTGCACGACCTGGTCCGCACCGACGTCATCCCCGTGGTCGCGCCGGTGGGCTTTGGTGACGACGGCGAGACCTACAACATCAACGCCGACACGGCGGCAGGCGCCATCGCTGCCGCGGTCGGCGCGCGCAAGCTCTACATGCTCACCGACGTCTCGGGTGTGCTCGATGGCGCGGGTGAGTTCATCCGCGTGCTGCCCGCCGATCGGGCGCGGCGGATGCTCGCCGACGGGACGATCCACGGGGGCATGATCCCCAAGATCCAGACCTGCCTCTCAGCCGTCGAGGCGGGCGTGGGCGCAAGCTACGTGGTCGACGGCAGGATCGCACACGTCATCCTACTAGAGGTTTTCACCGAGGAAGGTGTCGGCACCGAGATCGTGGGCACCTAGTACGACGGCGATGCGGTTGACCATGCCGTGCTGACCATGCGCTTATACACGCATGCAAGCAAATCACGGCGAGTTTGCCATGGCTGCGCCGGTCAGCGCCGACGACTGCATCTTCTTCCACCTCGCCAAGGCCGATCAGTTTGCCAAGCAGTTCTGGGCCAAGCGGATCGGCGCCTTCGGCGTCACGCCGGTCCAGGGGCTTGTGCTGAACTTTCTCCACGACAATGACGGGATCACGTCGGTCGAGCTGGGAAGGCGCGTGCGGCTCGACAGCGCGACGCTTACCGGGGTCTTGGACCGTCTTGAGCGGTCCGAATGGGTGGTGCGGGAGAAGCACCCCGAGGACCGTCGCGCGGTGCTCGTCTGTTTGACGCCGGCAGGCAGGCGGCTCGCGGAAGGGCTCTATGCGTGCATGCAGGAGGCCAATGAGGCGTTCCTGGCCGGAAGCCTCAGCGAGGCGGAGGGCCTGGTCCTCAAGATGCTGCTGAAGAAGCTGCGGCAAGCCGCGTAGTCACATTTCTTTTTCGCTTGTATACAAGTATTATGTCGACGAGCGATACGCTGCGCAGCTTAGTCTTGTGGCGCTGGGAGAAGATCATGGCCGACCGTCCGTCCGCGCTTGTCACGAACGTCACGCACTTTGCGGGACCACCCGCCGTCGACGCGCTCGTGGCTGCCGGCTTCCGGGTCCTTTGCCACGACCCGGCCTTCGCCGAGCCCAGCGCTCGGCGGCACTATGGCGCCACGAGACCGCAGGTGCAGACGCTTGCCGCAACCGAGCCGGCGCGGATCGTCGAGGAGGCGACCGACGCGGCGGGCTCGATCGCCGTCCTCGTCAGCAACGACAGCTTTCCGGCAATCGTCGGACCGGTGGACGAGGCCGATATCGGTGACCTGAAGGCTACGCTAGACGCATTGGTGGTCATGCCGTTCGTATTGATCGGCGCCGTCGTGCCGCGGCTGAAGAAACGCGGAGGCGGGTCGATCATCATGATCACCTCGCCACGCGCGCGACTACCGGTTCCTGGCGGCAGCATTCCTGATGCCGCCCGCGAGGCCGGCAACGCGTTGATGCGGTCGTTCGCGCGGGAGCTCGCGCCGTTCGGCATCGCGGTCAACGCCATCGCGCCGAACTACTTCGCCAATGAGATGTACTACCCAAAGGCGCGCTTCGTCGACGACCCCGCGGGCCGGGATTTCGTCGCCCGGATGGTGCCTGCAGGCAGGCTCGGCGAGCCCAGCGAGCTTGCCGAGCTCGTGAGCTTCCTCGCGACGACGAGAGCCAGCTTCATGACGGGGACGACCCTTGAGTTCACCGGCGGCTGGCCGGTATCGCCGACGCTCGAGGGCTGAAGCGACGCTGTCGCGCGGCGTAGCAGCTAGAGCGGTGTCTATTCGGCTGTAACGACCCACGCCGCCGCCCTTCCGCCCGATGGCATCGTACGCTCGCGGGCGGAAGGGCGGGGGCGTATCGTCCACGCACGGGCGGGAAACGCGCTACTCGAACGCGACGGGCGCACCGTCGCGCCAGACCTGCCAGGCCCAGCGATCCCCCACGAGGTCGCCCCGGCGGTCGAACGCAACCAGTCCCGCCGTCGTCTCGAACTGCGCGCGGCGGAGCACGCGAGCGACGGACGCTACGTCCAGCGAGCCTGCGCGGGCCGCCGCTTCCGCCCACAGTTCGACAGCGGCATAGGCGCCCATGCCGCCCGCTCGGAAGTGAAGGCGGATGGCGTCGCGTCGGCGCGCCTCGTCGCCCTCCGCGAGGGGCGGGGGCGGCAGCCGCCAAGTCGTGAAGACGGTCTCTTCCCCGGCGATGTCGGCCTTGGTCCAAAAGCCCGGCATGCCGAGCCCATCGCCCCCCATCACCTGCAATCCCAGCCCGGCGTCGCGGGCGGCGGCGGCGATCCGGCCCGCGTCGGGGCCGTAGCCGGCGATGTACAGCAGCTCAACGTCGCTTTCCCCCAAGCGCTGCACGAGCTCCTCATAGTCGGCCTTCTTGGCTCGGTATGGCTCGACGAGGGCGACATCCACTTGACGCTCCGTCAACGCCCGCAGGGTCTCGCGCGCAAGGCTGCGCCCGTAGGTGCTTTCGTCGTGGGCGACGCCGATGCGCCGGTCCGGCCAGCGCTCGGCGATAAGGGCGGCCGCGGACTCGCCCTGTTCGTCATCACGGCCGATGAGCCGGAACACGTTGGGCCGCTCTTCCTCCGTCAGGCGCGGGTGGGTGCTGTCGGGCGTGATCATGATGACGTCCGCCATGTCGTAGACCGCCGCCGCGACGATGGACGAATGCGAGCAGAAATGGCCAACGACGATCCGCACACCCGCGGTGACGAGCTCTCCTGCGGCCTCCATCGCGCTCTCGATGCCGCATGCGTCGTCGGCGACGACCAGCCGCAGCTCCTCACCCAACAGGCCACCGCGCGCGTTGACGTCGTCGATCGCGGCGGAGACCGCCAGCAGGTTGCGAGCACCGCTCGCCGCGTAGGGTCCCGAAAGCGGGTTGGCGAAGCCGACGAGGATCTCGGCCCGTGCCGGTGCGGCCCATCCACTCAGCCAGAGCGTCGCGGCGAGGACGAGGATCGCAAAGCGCATGGTCCTGGCTTCCTACGATTGCTCGGCCGCGAATACTGCCGTGACCTATCGTAGGTGCGAATGCGACGCCACATGCGTTCGCCTCCCGCGACTTCACGAGCGCTTGTGCTGTCATATGGTTCGACGTTTGGCGTGCTCTGTCGGGCGCTGCCGCGGCCGCTCAACGCCACCTGCCGCCCTTGGGCTCGGTGCGCGTATAGAACTCGGGCGGCTTCTTCCGCACCCAGCGGACAAAGCGCGCGATCTCCGGGTGCGCGCGCAGGGCGTCGAGGTCGGCGTAGGCGGACGCGATCGCCCGCTCGTCGAGCACGCTGTGGACCTTGCGGTGGCAGATGCGGTGCAGCCAAACCGTCTCGCGACCGCCCGCCGACTTGGGCACCAGGTGGTGGCGGTCGACGCTCGGGCCCGCCAGCATCGGCCGGCCGCACAAGGGGCAGGGGCCGATGTTGCGGTCACTCATGGCTGGAGAGGATGCCGATGGTCGTTGTCGCCACACTCTTGAGTTCTGCCTCGCCTACGTGTTGGGCGCGTTCTGGTACTCGCCGGTACGGCTCGCACGTGCCTGGTGCGGGCGGTCGGCAAAGAGCCTGAGGGGCTGGGGGCCGGAGCGCGCCTTCACATGCTGACGGGATTGACGCGGGCGGGTCGCCGCCACTACCTTCGCGGTCTTCGCCCACGGGCCGTTGAGGCCCGCGACGTCGCAGAGCCACTGGTTGCTGGCATTCGTGGGCTGAATTGCCTTCACTGCGCCACATCTGATCATGGCGCTGGTGCGCGCGCTGCTTGTTTAGGAGGTGCTGGAGGCTGCCGCTTGGGCGCCTCGGTGCCCGCTGAGTGGGCCTTGGGCGCGCGTCCGCACTTCGCGTACGGCGGGTTGCCGGATCTATGTGAGGCAAGCGGCGATGTCCGCTTTCTGGGGCTGAGCACTGTGCGCGCGATCGGCGCTTTCAGCAGCATTGATCTGAGAGCGGACATCGCGCCGGTCGCCCCCTCCGAGCGAGAAGCGATCTCCGCTGGCAACTCTCTTCTTTAGCATATCCAGTGAAGTATAGGCAGAAGTGATCAAGTTGACGCTGGATGGCTCAGATTCTTGAATTCTTCGTCTCCGTGGGACGCTCACCAAACATCTTGTGGTAGTCGCGCGCGAATTGACCCATATGCCAAAAGCCCCAGTGGTTTGCCACATCGACGATCTTTGTCTCTGGCCCGGCGCGTACCAAGGCTTCCCGCACGCGGGAGAGGCGCAGGCACTGCAGATAAGCTTTAGGGCCGAAGCCGAAGTACTCGCGAAAGCTGCGATCGAGGGTGCGCCAGCTCGTTTCTGCGAGCGCACAGACCTCGCTAATGCGCAACTCATCCGGTGCATGCACGTCCATGGCTTCAATGGCGCGCTTTCGAACGCGCGCGCGCGAGGACGGGGCGCTCTTGTCGGCGTGGCGCGGGTCTACGTCAGCCATCGCAAGAAGGAGTGCGCAAGTGAACTCGTCCTCCAGCTCTGCGCACAGCGGGCGTCCTTGGCCGTGGAGACTGCCGAGCGCTGTTGCCGCTAGCGCTTTCAGGCGACTGTTCGCTCCAGCAGCTGTGACAACGCCGAACTGCCTAGCACGTGGCGGAATGGCCGCGCCGATCTTCGCCGCGACGTTCTCCAACACGTCCTCCCGAAAAGAGAAGGTCAGCCCGCGGAAGCCCGCTTGGGTAACGCCGTCGAACATCTCGCCGCCGCCGAACCCCAGCAGATCACCGCACGATGCCGGCCTTTCCTTCCAGCGCGGCACGTCACGCAGGACAGGGATGCCAAAGGTGAGTGCCCCTGTCGGCGCGGCACCGACCTGATGAACCGCTTGCGAAGACTGGAAATCCATGAGGTCGAGCTGCGCGCCACGAAGAAACGTGATCCGCGTCTCCATCTTGCCAGGTCGGATCTGGCGGAAGTCGAGATCGTACGACGTCAGGCTGGAGACCATGTTGGGCTCGGGCAAGATGACCGAAACGGCGCGACGAACATCCGCATGTGGCGAGTTTTTGATGCGGTGCATCGCCGTCCTCCTCTCTCTTTCCTTCTCGCGCCACACGTGCTGGAGGCCCCATCGCATGGTCGACACTGGGCATGCTGTCGCGCAGACGGCCGCGGACCCGTTGTGAGCCCGTGCATCATGTGATCTCGATCGTTTGGATTTTCGAGACTCACACAAGCTGGCGTCGCCCGGATTGGGCTGCAGGAGATGCGACACATGCGCATGAACTTGAGCGGTGCTGCCCTCGCCGCGCTGTCCGCTCTCAGTCCGGCTGCGGTCGGGGCGCAGGAACCGATCACGCCGCAGATGCGGGAGGCGATGGAGTTCTTCGGAATTGCGGGGAACCCTGAAGGCCGCTGGATCGAGGGCGAGACGATGGTGCCCCATGTCGAAGCGGCGCCCCATTTCAACGCGGCCATGCTCTACTACCCTGGAACCGAGGAGCTTCAGGAGGACGAGGTCCGCGTCAGCTTCATGGGCTCCACCTACTATCCGTCGCAAAGTCAGTCGGGTATGAGCATCCTGGTCGAGCTGGGCAATGGCGACCGCTTTGTCTTTGACTTGGGGATTGGTTCGCTCCGCAATTACAACTCCTTTATGATTCCGTTCAATACTATCAACCATATCTTTGTCACGCATCTACACATGGATCACGTGAGCGATCTACCGTACTTTACCATGTTCAGGCCAATCCAGGGTGGATACACGCCGCTCAATATTTATGGCCCGAGCGGTTCGGAGCCCCAATACGGCACGCAGCATTTCGTCGACAGCATGATGGCCATGACGGCGTGGCATCAGGACAGTTTCAATGCCTGGCCAGTCGGTGAAGGCTACAACCCCAATGTTGTCGAGTTCGACTATATGGACGAGGGCGGCACGGTTTATGAAGCCGACGGCGTCAAGATCATCCATTGGCCCACGTCA
This sequence comes from Geminicoccaceae bacterium, assembly GCA_028279345.1. GTDB lineage: Bacteria > Pseudomonadota > Alphaproteobacteria > Geminicoccales > Geminicoccaceae > JAAAPF01. The sequence continues at coordinate 13,065 of JANQNY010000026.1, read as the reverse complement.
CACACCAAGGATGGCGCCACAAGCTATCGGCTAGACTGGAATGGGCGCAGCCTCTGCTACACTGGGGACAACCGACCGAACAGCCTCACCATCGAGTATTGTCAAGGCGTCGACATGCTGATCAGCGAGGTGCAGACGGCCACCGTGTCGGTTACCTCGCGCGCGCTCGGCATGCCCGCCGCGATGGCGGCCTATACCATAGACACCTCGCACACCCCTGCTTACGGCCTGGGCTACATCTGCGAGCAGGCGCAACCGAAGGTATGTGTCGCTTCGCATTACAGCTACGACGATGTGTTCAACAACGAGACGGTTGCCGAGGTGCGCTATCACTACAAAGGCGCTTTCGCCTTTGGCGCGCCAGACCTCGTCGTGTTCAACATCCACGGCGATGGCAAGGTTTGGTGGCGTGAAGGGGTTGCCGCCGACTCCGTTCAGACCCCGCGCCCGGTCTACGAGACCGAGGAGATCACGTTCCCGGCACCCCGACACCAGGTCTATGACGTCATCAACGAGACGATCGAGGCGAACGAGTTGGACCCCGATCTCTGGTACCCACCGGAAAAGAGACCAGACCTCGTGCGCTCATGGCCTCTGATGGAAGATTTGACCATCCCCAATCCTTTCGCGCAGTAGGGCGCGTGCCGTCATGAGCCGGTTTTTGATTGCTATCGTCTTTGCAGTCTTTGCTGTACCAGCCGCGGCGCAAGTCGCAGCCGACATCGAATGGCAGGACTTGGCGCCCAGCTTCGACGTGCGCGAAAACCCGTTCTATGGGCTCAGCCTGCGCGAGAGTATCCTCCTCGGCAAACTTGTCGAACTTGAACAAGCCGAGGGCGAAGGTCTTACGCTTTCGCCGTTCGAACGTCGCGGACGAGACCTTGCGCTGAAAGCGCTCGATAGCGTCGGTTTGGAAGGTGCCAGTCTGGCGCAACGCGTGCTGGCCTTCGATCCACTCCTTGAAGCGAGCCGCACCGAGACCGCTACGGCGCTCGAGGGCCGGGTGGTCCGCATCGCCGGGTTCATCTTGCCCATCGAGGTCGAAAAGCAGCGGATCACCCGCTTCGTCTTGGTCCCGTTCGCGGGCGCCTGTGTCCACACACCCCCGCCGCCACCCAACCAGATGGTTGTGGTTCGCGCGCCCGCGGGGGTCGTCGTTCGAGGCCCCTTCGAAGCCATAACAGTGACGGGAGTGCTGGAAATAGCACCCGAGGCGCAAACGGTCATCTTCACCGACGGCGTTGCGGCGATCGATACGGGCTACGCAATGGAGGCTAACGCAGTCGAGCTACTCTGATGCCGGAACCTTGACCGACTCAGCGCGGCAATCCCTGCTAACGCGCACCGCGCAGCGAGCGGCCTGAAGCGCATGACAAACGGCGCCGGCCGCTAGCTGCGCTTGCCGTCGCGCCAGTCGCGCTCGACGCCGGTGCCGATCTGCGTCGGGTCGTAAGGCGTCGTCTGGTACATCTCGTTGATCCAGTTACCGAACAGGAGATGCGCATAGGCGCGCCAGCGATTGATCGGCGGACGCGTCGGATCGTCCGCTTGGTAGTAGTTCAACGGTACGTCCACATCCTGCCGGGCCTGCATGTCGCGGCGGTACTCGTGATCGAGCGTGTGGGTGTCGTATTCGAGATGATTGAACATGAAGACATGGCGGTTGGATGGGTCGGCGACCAGACAAAGGCCGGCGACAGGCGAGGTTGCCAGTACCTTGAGGCCAACGTCCTTCGGGAGATCCACGCGGCGCACCTCGGTGTGACGCGAAACTGGCACGAGGAACTCTTCGTCAAACCCGCGCAACAAGGGCGCGTTCTCGCCGTTCTCGGCGACGACCCGATGCCAGAAGATGCCGAAACGCTTCACCGGCAGGGTGTGCTTGGGCACTCGATGGAAGTGATAGAGCGCGGCCTGCGCCCCCCAACAGATGTTGAAGGTCGAGTGCACGTGGGTGCGTGACCATTCGAACAAGTCGGCGAGCTCCCGCCAGTAGCTCACCTCCTCGAACGCCATCAACTCGACCGGCGCGCCCGTGACGATGAGCCCGTCGAACTTCTCGTCGCGGACCTCCCGCGGCGTCGTGTAGAAGCGCTGCAGGTGGCTCGGCTCGGTGTTGCCCGGCCGGTAGCTCTCCGTCATGAGCAGCGTCAGCTCGATCTGCAGCGGCGTCGCGCCCAACAGGCGAGCGAGCTGGGTCTCGGTCTTGAGCTTGTCGGGCATCAGGTTGACGAGCCCGATGCGCATCGGCCGGATGTCCTGTCGATGTGCCGCGCTCTCGTCGATCAGCGGCACGCCTTCGGCTTGTAGTTCGTGGAAGGCCGGCAGGTCACTCGGCAGTTTGATCGGCATGGTGACAGTGGCTCGACAACACGGCGGTGGAGCGCGAGGTAAAAACCCGGCGCGGGCGTGTCAAGCGAGCCCGCGTCAGCCTTCGTCCAGCTCGGCCAGGCACTCGAGCGCGTCGCGATCGATCACGACGACCTCACCGCGCTCGAGCCTTATCACGCCATCCGCCTCCCAGAGCTTGAGCTGGCGGTTCACGTTCTCCCGAGCGAGACCAATATAGGCGCCGAGGTCGCGCTGGGTGAGGCGGAAGTCGAGCTTCCAGCCGTCCTTGGTCTCGTGGCCGGCGCGGCGCAAGAGGCCCACGAGCGCGCGTGCGACCCGCGCCGCCATCGGCAGCTGCACGGTCGCCTCGATCATCACGTTGGTTTGCCGAAGGCGCGTGCACAGCAGCGTCACGACGCGGAGCGCGAAATCCGGGTAGTCGCGTAAGACCTCCATGAAGGCGCCGCGGCGCCACAGAAACGCCTCCACCGGCTCCATCGATGTCGCGTTGGCGGTCCGCGGTCCGCCGTCGAGGGCGGCGATCTCGCCCAAGAGATCGCCATTGCCGAGAAAGGCGAGCACCGACTCCCGGCCGTCCATCGAGACCGTCCAGATCTTGATCACCCCTTCGAGGACGATCATCAGGCTGTCGCCGGGCTCGGACTTCGAGAAAATCTGGGCGTTCCTCGGGTAGGCGACCGTGTGCCCCGTGAGCATCAGCGATTCAAGCACCGGCGCTGCTTCGCCGGCGAACCAGGGGTGCCGAGCCAGAGCCTCACGAACCGCTGCCTTGGAGAGGGACATTACCGCAAGCCCCGTCGTGACGTGCGCCGATGTACGACTCGGTGATGAACATCACCGACCGCTGCGCTCGTTCAAGTTATACCCCTCCACGAAACGCTTCGGCGACGCCGCGACGTTTCATGGTTCTCCCATAGCGAACTCTGCGCGGCCCTCGTGGCCGCGCGTTTTTTTCGCCCGCGGTCAGGAAGTCATGGACCGCGAACGTCGCACCGCCGCCTCAGACACGAGGTGCCTGAAGGTTTCGACGTCGACATTGCCACCCGACAGCACGACGACAACGACTTTCTTGCGCACCTCGAGCCGACCGGCAAGCACCGCGGCAAGCGCGGCCGCGCCACCCGGCTCGACGACGACCTTTAAAGCCTCGAAGGCCGCCAGCATCGCATCCGCGACCTCGACGTCGCGCACCGCGAGGCCGCCGGCGAGCAACTCGCGGTTCATCGCAAAGGTCAACGCGCCCGGCTCGCGCGCCAAGAGGGCATCGCAGACCGATGCGGCGCCCGGCGGCGTGGTCGTGCGCCTGCCGGCTTCGAGCGACCTTCTCGTACTGTCGAAGCCCTCGGGCTCGGCGCTGTAGACGGCGACCTCGGGAAAGGACGCCCTGAGCGCCAGCGCAGAGCCGGCCACGAGACCGCCGCCGCCGCAGCAGACGACCACGGCGTCCGGCGCAAGCCCGCGGTCCTGGCACTGTGCCGCGATCTCCAGGCCGCAGGTACCCTGGCCGGCGATGGTTGCCGCCGCATCATAGGGTTTGATGAGCACGGCGCCCTGGCGTGCGGCAATCTCGGCGCCGAGCGCTTCGCGGTCGTCGCGGGCGCGGTCGTAGAGCACGACCTCGGCACCGTCGGCTCGGGTATTGGCGATCTTGATGGCAGGCGCATCGGCCGGCATCACGATCGTCGCCGGCACACCGACGAGTGCTGCCGCTGCAGCGACGCCCTGGGCGTGATTGCCCGAGCTGTAAGCGACCACAGGGCGCCCGCCCGCCTGGCTTACCGCGTTGAACCCACCCCGGAACTTGAACGACCCGGTGCGCTGCAGCGGTTCCGCCTTGAAGAGGATCGTGCCGCCGAGGGCGGCGTCCAGGCGTGGCGAGTGCAGCAGTGGGGTTCGCACTGCCCAAGGTGCGAGGCGATACGCGGCAGCCTCGATCTCGGCGAGGCTCGGCGGTCGGTCGGACAATGCAGGTTCCTCGGCGCAAGACGCCTGGTGCGCGACCAGTAGCGCTTCCGGCTATCGGCGTCCATCGCGGCGAGCGTTGCTCAGCCGCCGACCACGAGCGTCTGGTAGACGCGCTCACCTTCGAGCACGCGTTGCACATAGTTCCGCGTCTCGGAGAACGGGATCATCTCGAGCCAGTCGATGTAGCCGTAGCGATCGCGTTGCCGCGGGTCCCCATAGCGTTCGATCCACTGCACCGAACGGCCCGGACCGGCATTGTAGCCGGCGGCGGCGAGCGCCGGATCGTCGAAGCGGCGCAGCAGATCGCCCAGGTATTTCGTGCCGAGCTGCGCGTTGTAGTCGCCGTCCCGCGTGAGCCGTCCGATATCGGCGCCGACGCCGAGTTGGCGGGCGACGTCGCGGGCGGTGCCCGGCATGAGCTGCATCAGCCCGCGCGCGCCTGCCGGGCTCACGGCATTACGTACGAAGCGGCTCTCCTGGCGGGCGATCGCGAGCGCCATGGCCGGCGAAACGGCGCTGTCGAGCGGCTGCAGCAGGCCGTCGAAGGCCCGCGGGACCGGGTGGCTCGCGGCCGCGCTCAGGACGCCTTGACGGTAGAGGGGGATGTAGCCGCCGATTGCCGCATCGTAGCGGCCGACCTCTTGGGCCAGTCGGATCGCGTCACCCAGCTCCGCAGGCGTCTGCGCGTTGTCGACCAGCGACCGGGCAACGGTCGGAAGCATCAATGTGTCGTCGACTTGCCCGAGCATCAGGGCGAGCTGACCCACCTCGCTCGAGCGCACGGCCGAGCCGCCGCCCGGCAACGATTGGCCGAGGTCCAGGCTCGTCCGGCCTAGCTCGCGCGTGGCCTCCTGTCCATAGAAGGTGATGCCGTGCGCCGCTGCCTGGTCGTACCAGCGCTGTACCCCCACCTCGTCGCCCTGCGCCGCGGCGGCGCGACCGGCCCAATAGGCGGCGCGGCCGCGGCTAATGGGCGTGTCCACCCGGTCCCACATGCGCTCGAAATGCGCCCGCGCGTCGGCGGGGCGATTGAGGAAGCGAAGCGCCAGCCAGCCCGCGTGCCACTCGGCATCGGCGAAGCCGGAGCCACGCGACTGGCGGTTCGATGCGGCGAGCCTGTAGGCCTGCGCGTAGTTGCCTGCGTCGAGCGCCTCGCGGTAGGCGATGCGGCGCTCGGTGTACCAGCGTCGTTCGTTGCCCAAGTTTGCCGGCGGGCTGAGCAAGATCGCCGCCGCCCCCACGCTGTCGCCGGCCCGACGCCGGTAGCGGGCGCGCTCGTAGAGCAGCCCAGGATCGGCCTGCAGGCTCGGCGGGACGGCGCTCGCGCGGCCCTCGGCCCCGGGCTGGCCAGCGCGGAGCGCGAGCCTTGCCTCGATCAGGCGCCGGTACCCCTCGTCGACGAACGGGAGCGAGCTCTGCGCTTCGCGGCTGAGACCGCGCCAAGCCAGGGCATCGAGGCGCGCCTGATGATCCTCCGGGCGGAGCGAGGTGCCAAACTCCTGGAGCAGGCGTGTCTCTTCCCCGGCGCTCAACGAGCCGCTGTCGCGCCAGGCCGCGCGGGCGAAGGCTGCCGCCGTATCGGTGTCGCCGAGTGCCGCAAGCGCGCGCGCCGCGGCCCAACGCCCCTCGGGGGTGGTGGGTGCGAAGCGGCTCAGATGACGTGCGACGTCGGCCGGCGGTGCGGTGAGCGCAGCCTGCTCGGTGCGTGCGGCGAGCGCGTTGGGTCGCGGCCAGTCCGGCCGCTCTTCGCGGAACCGGACCAGCGCGTCGAAGCTCGCCGGCGGGTTCTCCTGCTGGGCAAGGCCCCACCAGTAGACGGCGGTGGGGAGCGGCGCTGGCAGGCCCTGGGCGAGGCTGGACGCGCTCGTCAGGTTGCCGGCGCCGAGGGCGGCGAGTGCGCGGCTCAGCTGTTGACGTTCGGCCGGCGCCAAGGTCTGCGCCGCGACTTGCACTGACCCGTAGCCGAGCCAGACAAGCGCGCTCACCAGCAGGAGAAAGCCGGTTCGTCTACGGGGCATGGGGACTCCTGTGGGCTCGTCTGACCGGACGGCGACGGCGGGGTTCGCGGACCGGCTCACCGCTTTACGCTGGCCGTGGTGCTGCCTATGGTTGCTGCTCTGGCGTGCGATCCCGTCACGCGAATAAGCTCCAACCCGAGCGACATAACATAAAGAGGTAGCCGATGTTTCGCGGCTCCATCGTGGCGTTAGTCACGCCATTCCGCAACGGTGCCATCGACGAGACCGCGCTGGGCGACCTCGTCGAGTGGCACAGCGTGGAGGGCACGCACGGCATCGTGCCGGTCGGGACCACCGGCGAGAGCCCGACCCTCAGCCACGCGGAGCACGAGCGGGTGGTTCGGCTCGTCACGGAGGCGGCCGCCCGACGTCTGCCGGTGATCGCCGGTGCCGGCTCCAACTGCACCGAGGAGGCCGTGGGCTTCGCCCGCCATGCGCGAAAGGTCGGCGCCGATGCGGCCCTTGTCGTGACGCCCTACTACAACAAGCCGACGCAGGAGGGCCTCTACCAGCACTTCAAGGCGGTGCACGATGCGGCCGACCTGCCGCTCGTCATCTACAACATTCCCGGCCGCTCGGTGATCGACATGACGCCGGAGACGATGGGCCGGTTGGCGGCGCTGCCCAATGTGGTGGGCGTCAAGGATGCGACGGCCGATCTGACCCGCCCGCTGCGCCAGACCCGGACGTGCGGTGCTGATTTCTGCCAGCTCTCCGGCGAGGACGGAACCGCGCTCGCGTTCAACGCGCATGGAGGCGTCGGCTGCATCTCCGTCACCGCAAATGTCGCGCCCAAGCTCTGCGCGGCGATGCAAGAAGCGTCGCTCGATGGCGATTTCAGCCGCGCGCTCGAGCTGCAGCGTCGCCTGGCGCCGCTGCATCTGGCACTCTTTTGCGAGGCGAGCCCGGCTCCCACCAAATACGCGCTCTCGCGGCTCGGGAAGTGTGCCGACGAGGTGCGGCTGCCGTTGGTGCCGCTGAGCGCCGCAGGCCGGGCGGTGGTCGACGCTGCGATGGCCGAGGCGACCGGTTGAGCGCATGGCGACCGCGAAGGCGGAAGGGCGACGCTCCGTCGCGCAGAACCGCAAAGCCTTTCACAACTACACGATCGAAGATCGCATCGAGGCTGGCCTCGTCCTAACGGGCACCGAGGTCAAGTCGTTGCGCGAGGGTCGCGCCAACCTCGGCGACGCCTATGCCGGCGAGATGGAGGGAGAGCTGTGGCTCTTCAACGTGCACATCGCCGAGTACCGCGGCGGTAATCGGCTCAACCACGAGCCTAGGCGCCCGCGCAAGCTGCTGCTCCACAAACGCGAACTCGGCAAGCTCCTGGGTGCTGTACAGCGCGAAGGCTACACGCTCGTCCCGCTGTCGCTCTACTTCAATCGGCGAGGCATCGCGAAGGTGGAGCTCGGCTTGGGCCGCGGCAAGAAGAGCTACGACAAGCGCGCCTCCATCAAGGATCGTGACTGGCAACGCCAGAAGGAGCGGCTGTTCCGCCGCGATCGCGAGGCGGGGTGAACCTCCCTCTAGAATCGGTTCCGGGCGGGCTGGAGGTCCATTGGGCGCGCGTGGATGGCCTGCGCTTGCGGCTGGGTTTGGCGCCACCCTTGGCCAACGGCCGGACCCTCTTGCTCCTGACCGGCCGCACCGAGTTCTTGGAGAAGTACGAGGACGTCTATGGCGAGCTGCGGGCCCGCGGCTTTCGCGTCGCCTCTCTAGACTGGCGGGGCCAGGGCGGCTCCGACCGACTGCTCGCCGACCGCCGGCGCGGCTATGTCGACGACTTCGCTGCCTACGGACGCGATCTGACAGGGTTGAGCGACTTCGCCGAGGCGCATCTGCCACGGCCGTGGTTCGGCTTGGCGCACTCCATGGGCGCGTTGATCTTGCTCGACGCGCTCGCGACACGGCCGACGTTGGTCCAGCGTGCGGTGCTAGCAGCGCCGTTTCTCGGCCTGCATGCGTCACCGCTTGCGCGTCAGCTCGCGCCATCGTTAGCGGCGGCGATCTGCGGGTTGGGCTTCAGCGAGCGCTATGTGCCGGGCCATAGTGACGAGCCGGCGGCGGGAGACGTGGCCGAAGGCAATGTGCTGACGAGCGACCACGATCGCTTTCGCCTCTACCGCCAACGGTGTCGCGCCCATCAGGACCTGCTCGTCGGCGGCGTTACCTGGGCTTGGTTGCGGGCGGCGCTGGCGGCCATTGGCCGGCTCGAGGAGCCCGGCAAGCTGGAGGCCATCGCGACCCCGCTTCTGCTGCTACGCGCCGGCAATGAGCGGGTGGTGGACGCCCAGGCTGCCGCACGCGCACTTGCACGCCTACCCCATGCGCAGGTGCGCGACTTCGTGGGCGCGGAGCACGAGCTGTTGATGGAGCGTGATGAGACCCGACTGGCGGTGCTCGAGGAAATCGACGCTTTCCTGCGCTGATCTTCAAGCACCGCTGCTTGGGATTTGGCGACGCGCCGTGGCAACGACCTCATCGAACATGGCGGCCGTGAGCTTGCCTGTGTTCACGTTGTAGCGCGACGTGTGATAGCTCGCGAGCACGGTCGGGCCGTTGCCTAGCGATGTCAGCGCGCCGTGTCGGAAGGGGTGCGCCTGTGGTCGATGTCCGAGGGCTCTGAGCGAGCTGTCGTAGGCGATGCGGCCGAGGCAGAGGATGACCTCTGGCGCCGGCGGTGTGCCGAGCTCGTCCTCGAGGAAGCGACGGCAGGTGTTCGTCTCGGCGGCCGAGGGTCTGTTCTCGGGCGGCACGCAGCGCACGGCATTGGTCACGCGGCAATCGACGAGGGTCAGACCGTCGGCAGGATCGGCGGCGTAGTTGCCGCGCGCAAAGCCGTGGGCCAGCAACGCGGCATAGAGGATGTCGCCGGCGAAGTCGCCGGTAAAGGGTCGACCAGTGCGGTTGGCGCCACCGCGACCAGGGGCGAGACCGACGACTACCAGCTTTGCGGCAGGATCGCCGAAGCTCGCCACCGGCGCGTTGTGCCAGCCGGGCTCGGTCGCCCGATTGGCTTCTCGATACGCAACCAACCTTGGGCATAAGAAGCAGTTTGCGGCCGGCACGCTGCGGCCGGCCGTAGCACTCGGTACGTTCAGATCACGTCCTCGTCGTGATCCTCTTCGTCCTCTTCGTCGTCATAGTCGTCGAAGCTCTGGTTGCCGCGGTTCGGCCCGCCGGTGCGCGCGATATCGGCTTCGAGATCATGGAGGTCGATAAAGAAATCGGCCTGGCGCCGCACCTCGTCTGCCACCATCGGTGGAGTTGTATGCAAAGTCGACAATACCGAAACGCGACAGCCTTGTTTCTGCGCGGCATCGATCAGTCGTCGAAAGTCGCCATCACCAGAACAAAGTACGATGTGGTCAAGATGTCGCGCCATTTCGATAACATCGACTGCAATTTCTATATCCATATTTCCTTTATATTTACGCCGGCCAGCAGGTCCAGAGTATTCCTTCAGTGGTTTGGTGACTAAAGAATAACCATTGTAATCAAGCCAATCAACTAGAGGACGCACAGGTGAATATTCTTGCTCATCAAGCAATGCTGTGTAATAGTAAAGGCGGATGAGTCGCCCATGGTCGCGAAAAATCCGACGCAAGTTCTTGTAGTCAATGTCAAAACCAAGTGATTTAGCAGTCTGGTACAAGTTTGCGCCATCAATAAATACTGCGTAGCGCTCGTCAGTACGTATCGGAAGTAAGTTGGTATCGTCGAGAGTTGGCATGGTCTTACGGGTTCCCCCGGGTTGTGTTTGCGCCGCTGTGACATAGTGACCGGAAGTGCACAAAGCTGCGCTGTTGGCGCGCTTTTGGGATCATCAAGGGCGGGTGTCAATCAGCGAGTACGCAAACGCGACAGTGTACAATTGCACTTACGCACAGGTCGACGTATATCAAGGGGCCCAATTCCAAATCGTAGAGGCGATTCCGCATGGCTCGTATCACCGTGGAGGACTGCGTCGAGCGCGTTCCCAGCCGTTTCGAGCTTGTCATGCTCGCGGCACAACGCGCGCGCGACATCTCCGCTGGAGCGTCGTTGAGCATCGACCGCGACAACGACAAGAACCCGGTCGTAGCGCTACGCGAGATCGCCGACGAGACGGTGATCCTCGACCGTCTGCGTTACGAGCTCATCCACGGCCTCCGCCGGCACCTGGAACTCGATGAGGAGGATGACGAGGCGCGCGCCGCCTTGGAGGCGGAGAGCATCCCACCTGGTCTCCACGAGAGCGAGCTCCCCGCGGAGATCTCCTACGCGGATGAGGGTGAGGAACCCGACGCGGAGCCGACACCCGAAAGCTGAGAACATCCCAAAGAAGGAGCTTGCGCGGTGTGCGCTTACCGATCGTCCGATCCAGAGACATCGGTCGCCCCCGCGCCAAGACGCCGGTCCGTTCTCCGCCAGTACGAGCTGGTCGAGAAAGTCAAGACCTATGACGCTCGCGCGGACGAGGACCTGCTGAACCGAGCTTATGTCTTTGCCATGCAGGCGCATGGCCACCAACTTCGTGCGTCGGGTGATCCCTACTTCCATCATCCGGTCGAGGTCGCAGGTATTCTTGCGGGCCTCAGGCTCGACAGCGCCTCGATCGCCACCGGCCTCCTGCACGACACGGTCGAGGACACGGGCGCTACAATCGAGGACATGGAGCGCCTGTTCGGCCGGGAAGTTGCGCGCCTCGTCGACGGGGTCACCAAGCTCAACAAGCTCGATCTGCGCTCGCCGCACAGCGCGCAAGCCGAGAACTTCCGCAAGCTCCTGCTGGCGATGTCGGAGGACATCCGCGTCCTCTGGGTGAAGCTCGCCGACCGCCTGCACAACATGCGGACGCTGCATTTCATCAAGCAGCCGGAGAAGCGGCGGCGAATCGCGTTCGAGACGCTCGAGATCTATGCGCCGCTCGCCGAACGGATCGGCATGGACCAGATGAAGGCGGAGCTTGAGGATCTCGCCTTCGCTGAGCTTCTGCCGGACGAGCGTGCGGCGATCATCGCTCGCCTGGAGCAGCTCCGCCGCGACGACACCGGTCTTATCGAGCGGGTGGTTCATGGGTTGAGCGAGGTGCTCGCGCAAGCCGGCCTTCAAGCCGACGTCTACGGCCGCGAGAAGACGCCGATCTCGATCTGGCGCAAGATGGAGCGCCGCAACATCGACTTCGAGCAGCTGGCGGACATCATGGCCTTCCGCGTGATCGTCGCGGACGTCGCGAGCTGCTACGCGGCGCTGGGTGCGATCCACGGCGCCTACGTCATGCTGCCTGGCCGCTTCAAAGACTTCATCTCGACGCCCAAGCCGAACGGCTACCGTTCGCTGCACACCACCATCATCGGGCCTGAGCATTGCCGCATCGAAGTGCAGATCCGCACCGAGGAGATGCACGAGGTTGCCGAGCTCGGCGTCGCCGCGCATTGGGCCTACAAGCAGGGCGAGCGAACGCACGAGGGAACGCAGTACCGCTGGCTGCGTGAGCTGCTCGACATCCTGGAGCACGCGTCGAGCCCCGACGACTTTCTCGAGAACACCAAGCTCGAGATGTTTCAGGATCAGGTGTTCTGCTTCACGCCCAAGGGCGACCTGATCGCGCTACCGCGCGGTGCAACGCCGATCGATTTCGCCTACGCGGTTCACTCCGAGATCGGCGACCGTCTGCAGCACGCCCGCATTGACGGCCGCATCGTGCCGCTCCGGACCCGCCTCAAGAATGGCGATCAGGTGGAGCTGGTGACGAGCCCGCGGGCCAACCCGAGCCGCTCCTGGCTCGCCTATGCCGTGACTGGTCGGGCACGCTCGCGCATCAGGCGGCATCTGCGGATTCTCAAGCGCGCGGAGTACATTCAGGAGGGGAAGGAAAGCCTGCAGCGAGCGGCTTCGGTCAGGCGCAAGACGCTCACGGACAAACAGCTGGAGAAGGTGACCGCGCAGCTCCAGCTATCGAGCGTCGATGACCTCTTAGTGAGTGTGGCTGACGGCTCGACACCCGCCCGCCAGGTGATCGAGGCGATCCACCCCGAGGTGAAGCAGCCGCCGGCGCCGCCGCTCAGCCGGGAGAAGCTGCGCCTGCCCGCGCGCGGCGAAAGCGCTGGCGAGGTGACCACGCCGATCCGCGGCCTGCCGCCCGGCCTCGCATTCCATTTCGCCGGCTGCTGCAGGCCCATCCCTGGCGATGACGTGGTCGGCGTCGTGCGCACCGGCCGCGGGATCGTCATCCACCGCTCGGACTGCCACCAGGTCGCGCGATTGGCCGATCAGCCCGACCGGCTGATCGACATCGAATGGGCGGCGAGCGGTGCGCGCGCGCCCCAGCGCTTCGTCCTGCACGTCGCGGACGAGCCCGGTGTTCTAGGCAGCCTCAGCACGGTGATCGGCAATTTCGGCGGCAACATCGTCAACGTAAAGCTCAGGCCCTTCGGCAACAGCGAGGTCGAGATGATCATCGACGTCGATGTCGAGGGGCGCCCGCAGGTCCAGGCGATGAGCACCGCGCTCCTGGGCAACCGCGCGGTGCGCACGCTCAGCTGTCAGCCCTGAGATACCGCCGCGTCGCTTGGCCCGTCCCGACGGTCCGTCTATAACCCCGCGACCTCGAAGACGGACGATACTCCCTCGATGACCGGCACCTTGCGCCTCGGCGTGAACATCGACCACGTGGCGACACTGCGGAATGCGCGCGGTGGCAACCATCCCGATCCCCTGCGGGCGGGTCGGCTCGTAGCCGAGG
>JANQNY010000008.1 GCA_028279345.1 Geminicoccaceae bacterium | reverse complement strand
CCCGAGGAGCCGCCGCCACCCGAGCCACCGCCGGAGGAGCCGCCGCCACCCGAGCCACCGCCGGAGGAGCCGCCGCCACCCGAGCCACCGCCCGAGGAGCCGCCACCACCCGAAGAGCCGCCGCCACCCGAGCCACCGCCCGAAGAGCCGCCACCGTTCGAGCCGTCGTTGCCTTCCCGCGTATCGTTGATCCGCTGCAGCCGCTGGAAGCCGGCCGTGTCGCCGCCGGCGATCACCACCGGGCAAGCCTCATCCCGTCGCGGCAGATCGGCGGTCGGGTTGCTGGCCACAGCCAGCTCGTAGCGTTCGAGGCAGGTTTCGCGGGTGGTCCAACTCGCCGACGTCGTGTCGTACGAGCAAGCGCCGAGGAGGGCCGTGAGGCCAACGCCCGTCAGCATGAGGTGTCGCATGTGCCGCTCCGGGTTACACAAACGAATAAGGTCAGCCAAACTTAATGTTGACGGTTCTTAAACGAAACCGTCTGAACGTGTGTTTTAATAAAATTGGATCTAATCGCGCATCCTGATGCGCCCCAGCCGGGCGTTGGCGACATGTACGGGGGCTGGATTCCGGCTTTTCTGCGGCGTCCGCCGCCATCCGGCCGCGCCGTCGGGCCAAGCTAGGCCGGCTGGGCGAACGCTCGTGGGCACGTCGGCGGCCTACTCGACGAGCCGGCCGACCTTCTCGCGCGGGCGGCCGTTGCAGAGTGCCGCCTCGCGTTGCTCTTCGGTCCAGCGTAGTTGCCAAACCTGCGGCAGTTCGTGGATGCAAGACCAGACGTACAGGGGTTCGCCGGTCTCGGCGTCGCGGGGTAGGCGCGTGTTCTGATTGCCGATGGCATCCTCGAGCTGCGCCTGTATGAGGTCTTCGACACCTGCGAACTCGGCGTCGTTGAGCACTGAGCGCGCAAGTCGGGCGGTGTTCAATGACGCAGAGTTTAGGCGTGCCCCCTCCAGCCGCGCCTCGCCCAGGTCCGCCCCCTCTAGCCGCGCCTCGCCCAGGTCCGCCCCCTCTAGCCGCGCCCCGCTGAGGTCCGCCTGCTGGAGCAGCGCCCCGCTGAGGTATGCCCTCTCCAGCCGCGCCCCGCGGAGGTTCGCCCTGATGAGGAACGCCTCCTCCAGCCGGGCCCCGCCTAGGTCCGCTCCGTTCAGTCGCGCACTGATGAGGTATGCCACCTCCAGCCGGGCCCCCCTGAGGTCCGCGCCCTCCAGCCGCGCTTCGAAGAGCGTTGCCCCCTGCAGCCGCGCCCCGCGGAGGTCCGCGCCCTCCAGCCTCGCCAAGCCGAGGATCGCTCCGTCCAGCCGCGCCCCGCGCAGATCCGCCGCTGGCGCGTAGGCACCCCCCAGTCTGCCGCCGCGCAGGTCGGCACCACGCCGGAGTAGTTGCGGCGCACTGGCGAGCGTAGCAGTGCGTTCCTCCTCCCACGCGACATTGCGCGCCGCTCGATCGTCATCGCTGAGCTCGGCGCAGCGCAGGTCCTTGCGCGCGCACCAGGCGTCGAAGAAGGCGTCCCGGGCGACATCATGATCGCGCCAATCCTCGGCGCGCGGCACGAGCGGCTCGCCGGTGAGATCGACCGGAGCGAGGACGAAGAGGCGTTCCGGCGCGAAGGCCCACATCTCGTCATCCGCATAGCGCGCCTTGACCCGCTGCATGGCGTTGGCGACCGCCGCCAGACCGGGCCGCAAGGGGCTCGACCAGCGACCGGCGTCCTCGTCGTAGCGAAAGTCTGCCGCCGGAAGCGCCTGTTCCCAGCGCTCGACGGCCAGCGGCGCGTAGTGGTCGAGCCCGCCCTCGGTGCGGCTCCAGGAGATGACCGCGAGGCCCGCAAGCACTGCACTCCAGGCGACCGCGCCGGCGAGGTTCCGCCAAGCGCTCCGTGACCGTTCGGTGCCGCGCAGCCGCCGCCGCGCCTCGCCCCAGGTGCCGTAGCCGACGAAGACGGCCACCAAGAGTACGGCGGCGTTGGCGAGCGTGAGCCATTCCTCGTGCGCCGGCATGGCGCGCCACCAGAAGCCTAGGAGCACCACTGGTGCCGCGCACCAGACCAGGAGCAGGACCACGGCGCGCTGCAGGCCATCGAGCAGGGTGCCATCGCCCGGATCGTCCGCGCGCAACCGCAGGCCCCAGTCGGTGAGGAGGCCCGGATAGACGAACGGCAGAGTTTCGGCACGCGGCTGGGCCAACGCCATCCAAAGCTGGCGGAGCTGGAAATGGAAGTAGACGTAGAGCGCCGCCACCAGGATGGGCGCGGTCAGGAAGAAGGAGCGGGTGGGGATATCCACGCCCACCAGCGGCAGGGAGGTCTGCCGGCCATAGGCAAAGAAGTCGGCGTCCGCGACACCCAGGAGCGTGACGCTGGCGAAAGCGAGCACGCCCACAAGCAGGAACCAGGTCGCCCGCACATTCCGCGCGATCTCGGCAATGCGCTCGAGTTGCCGTTCGGTGTTCGGGTCGAGGTTTGGGTCTTCCGTCATCGTCATCCTGACTAATGACGCGCAGGATTGCCCGCGAAAGCGGCAGCGCCAACCTGCGCGTTCGTCGGCGAGCGAGCTCGCACGCCTGCAATCTCCCGTCTGCTGCGGGGTTGGCTCGGCGCTTGCTTGTTGGAGCGAAGTGGGCAATCACCGGCCGGTCCTTGGGGACCCGCCGCTTTTTTTGGAGACGCCGTCCATGTCACTCCGCTTGCCTCGTCGCCGCCTGTTGGCCGCCGCTGGTGCCACCACCGCGCTTGGGCTGCCGCTACGGCGTAGCGCCGCGCAAGAGCCGCTCGGCGTCGGCTTCGTCTATGTCGGGCCGGTGAGCGACCATGGCTGGACCTACCGGCACGACGTCGGGCGCCAGGCGGTCGAGGAGGCCTACGGAGACCGGGTGAAGACCACCTTCGTCGAGGATGTGAGTGAGGGCCCGGACGCCGAGCGCGTGATCCGGCAGCTCGCGGCCGCCGGCAACGGCATCATCTTCACGACGTCGTTCGGCTTCATGAACCCGACGGTGCGGGTGGCGCGCCAGTTTCCGGATGTGAAGTTCGAGCACTGCACCGGCTATCAGCGCGCCGACAACGTCGCGACCTACGCGGGCCGCTTCTACGAAGGGCGCGCGATCATCGGAACGATGGCTGGGCGCCTCACCCAGACGGGCAAGGTGGGTTATGTCGCCTCGTTTCCGATCCCCGAGGTTATCCGCGGCATCAACGCCACCGCTATTCACCTCCGCAAGATCAATCCCGAGGCGACGGTGACGCCGGTCTGGGTCAATAGCTGGTACGATCCTGGGAAGGAGGCCGAGGCGGCGCGTGCGCTGATCGATCAGGGCATCGACGTGATGAGCCAGCACACCGACAGTCCGGCACCCGTCCAGGTCGCGGAAGAGCGAGGCGTTCCCTGCTTCGGGCAGGCCTCGGACATGCGGCGCTTTGCGCCCGAGACACAGATCACGGCCGTGGTCGACGACTGGAATCCCTACTACGTGCGGCGCGTCGGCGAGGTGCTCGACGGCACGTGGACCAGCACCGACACCTGGGACGGGCTGGGCCAGGGCGCCGTCGTGCTGGCCGAGTTCGGCCCGATGGCTACACCCGACATGATCGCCGAGGCGGAAGCCCTCGCGGCGGGCATCGCCGACGGCAGTTCCCACCCGTTCAGCGGGCCGATCCGGGCGCAGGACGGCTCGATCCTGGTGCCGGAGGGCGAGACCGCCAGCGACGAGATGCTCTTGGGCCTCACCACCTATGTGGAGGGCGTCGTCGGCTCGGTGCCTGGCTGAGGTCCCACGGTGGCCGAGGCGGACGCGAAGACCAAGAAGAGAAAGAAGCGAGTCGTCGTCGACGTCGCCACTGCAACGCGTCCGAACCTGTTTCTCATTGGCGCGCCGAAGGCGGGGACGTCGGCCCTCGCCGAGGCTTTGGCGCAGCACCCCGCGGTGTTTCTGCCGAGGCTCAAAGAGCCCAGGTATTTCGACGCGCGGGTCTATTACGACTATCCGGAAGACTACCCGCGGCGAGATCTGGCTGACTACCTCGGCTTCTATGCCGAGCCCGAAGCGGCGACGGCTACCTATCGCCTCGACGCCAGCACCTTCAATATGTACTCGCGGGATAGCATCAACGATATATTGTCAGTCTCGCCAGATGCGAAATTCTTGATATCTTTGCGCGATCCGCTTAGTGCCGCTAAGTCAATGCAGGCACAGAGACTGAAGTATATAGATTTGGATTTGCGTGAGATTTCGGACGAATTTTGTCGATGCTGGCAACTTTCGTTGAAGCGGCGAGAGGGTGCGCGACACGTGTTTCCTCGTCGGTGTCGGCGGCGATTCCTTTTTCGTTATGACTTGTTGTTTGACTACGAGCGTTACGTGCCTGCCATCGTCGATTTGGTGGGTGCGGAACGGCTGCACATCCTGCGCTACGAGGCGCTGCGCGACGAGCCAGTAGCCGAACTGCGCGCGATCGCGCAGTTCCTGGGGTTGGCTTGGCCCGAACCGCCGGTGCCTGGTCGGGTCAACGAGTCGTACGTCGTGCGACCGAGCTTGCGCGACCGCCTCGTCTGCACGATCGCCAACCTCAGCATCGGCCCCGCCGCGCGGCTGGGGTACAGCGGCAAAGATATTCAGAAGGTCAAGCGCCGCTGGCTGCAGCGCGATCCCCCGCGCTCGGCAATTGTGCCCGACAAACCGACGCGCTGCGACGACGAAGTGCGCGCGTTTTTTCGCAGGACCTACGCCTTCCTGCAGGAGATCGATCGCGGCCAATGGAGGCCCGGTGCCCGGAATGGCTAGCGGGCGCGGCCGGCAGGTCATCATCGTCGAATGCCCGGTGAACCGTCCTAGCGCGCGACGGTATGCGCTGGATCTCATCCTCAAAGAACGGCTGGGGTTGAAGTGGAAGTGGCGGCCGAGCACGCGGAGGGCGTACCGCATCAGCGTGGCCGGCGTCCCGGGCCGCAGTCTCCGCTTGCCCGACCGATTGCTGAGCGTCTCCGACCAGGACTGGCTGCAGCCAGCGTCGCTGCCCCGCACCCCGTTGGCACGTTGGCAGGTGCCACCGGTGGACCAGGCCTGGGCCGGCACCGATGGTGCGGTTCCCGTCATCTACGGCAAACACTCGCCCGTAGGGAGCGACGACGGACTGAAGGTGTCGCTTCCGCTGGATGTGCCGGGCAGCGTCTTCTTCATGTGCTCGCGCTACGAGGAATGGGTTTTGCCCGACCGCGACGAGCATGGGCGCTTTCCGAGCCACGCATCGGTGGCGGGGAGATGTGGGTTTCTGACTGAGCCCATCGTGGACCACTACATCGAGCTGTTGTGGGCGGCGATGCATCGGTTGTGGCCGCATTTGCGTCGGCGGGAGACGTCGTTTCGGACAATGCTGTCGCACGACGTCGACCGTCCGTACCTTGAACCTCTGAAGAGCCTGAAGGATGTCGCCACTGACGTGCACGCTGCGTTGCGGGGAGAGAACCGCCCGGCGACGCGCGAAGAGGCCTGGCTAGCAGGCCGAGAGATCGTCGACCCGCACTTCGCGCTTAGGCGGCGTACCTTGCTCACCGAGAACGGGAGCGCCTTTCGATGGCTGCTCGACCTGGCGGCGCGGCACGGCCTGCGCAGTGCGTTCTACTTTCTGGGCGGCGTCACCGATCCGCAACGCGATGCGAGCTACGCGGTCGGTCATCCAGCCCTACGCGGCCTGATGGTGCTCCTGCGTAGGGAAGGCCACGAAATCGGTCTCCATCCCAGCTACGCCTCGGGAACCGACATCACGGCGATCCGGCGGGAGTTCCGGGCGCTCCGCCGTGCGTGCGCGTTCGAGCGTATCTGGCAGGCGAAGTGGGGCGCGCGGATGCACTATCTGCGTTGGATCCCCAAGGAAACAGCGCGTACGCTCGACAAGGCCGGCTTGGACTACGACGCGACGCTGACCTATGCGGATCACATCGGGTTTCGGTGCGGCACATGCCATGAGTTCCCGGGCTTCGACCATGTGACAGGCAAGCCGATGCGCCTGCGGCTGCGTCCCCTGATCGCCATGGACGTGTCGGTGACCAGCCGCATCTACATGAACTTGGGCTTCGGTGAGGCCGCATTCACCGCCTTGCGCGACGTCAAGGAGGCGTGCCGCGCGGTCAACGGCAACTTCACGTTGCTGTGGCACGACAACAGGTTGGCGACTGAGGAAGAGCGGCACTTGCTTGCCGAGGTCGTGTCCGCCTAGAACCCGAGGGATAGGGCTGCTATCTCGCGTGACGCGGGCGATATCCGGGGGCGGCGATGCGCTCCATCATCGCCACGAGCCGCTGTGCATGTACCTGCCAGCCTTCCGCCTCCATAAAGCCGCGGCAGCCGGCTCGCGCACGGTCGAAGGCCGGTTCGTCGATGGCCGCTACCGACGCGGCGACCGACTGGCCGCTCACCTTTCCAGCCAAGGTGAAGGCGATCCCGTATGCACTCTTCACGCGCTCGAGCTCGACGAAGTCGGTGCCGAGGACTGGAACGCCCACTTGCGGGTACGCCCAGAGCCTGTTCGGCGATGCCAGCGTATAGCTCAGATGCGTCTTCGGCAGGGCGAGGTAGCCCAGGGTCGCTCCGGCGGTCCAGGTGGGGAGTTCGGTCTGCGGCACGGCGTCGAGGATCTTGATCCGCTCTTGCGCCTCGGGTGGCAGCGCGTTGCGGTTGGACTCCATGCGATGCTTCTCGGCCGCGTAGCCCAACGTGACGATGCCCCAGTCGGGCGGTAGGTACTCGGCAGACGCAATCAGCTCAGCCAGGCAGCGCAGCTGTGAGTAGCGCCCCTGATAGAGGAGGATTCGCGTTTCCGCCGGGAGACCCGCGGCGGCGTGGAGCCTGCCATCATAGTGTACAGGCGGGATGCACGGTGCGGCGTTGCCGACGATCGTCGGCTCTGGCAACTGCTTGTATATCGACGTGTAGTATTCGGCGGTGCCCTCCGTCAGTGTGATGAAGCCGTCGATGGACTTCGACAAGCTCGCCAGCAAGTAGGATGAGCGACGGCGCCGCGCTTCCATCAGCGCATTTCTGACGATGAGCTGATCGTAAATCTCATGGGCGTCGAAGACGAGTGCTGCCCCAGTCGCTTTTGCGGCTTGCGCACCCATCGGCAGCGTGTCGATGTCGTGGGCGTGCACGATGT
This sequence comes from Geminicoccaceae bacterium, assembly GCA_028279345.1. GTDB lineage: Bacteria > Pseudomonadota > Alphaproteobacteria > Geminicoccales > Geminicoccaceae > JAAAPF01. Next base: position 83,462 of record JANQNY010000008.1, on the reverse strand, counting down.
CCGGCCTGAGCGCCTCGATGGCGCGGGCGAAGGTGGCTTCACGGACGCGCAGCCGCTGGTCTTCGCGGAGCATCTTTCGCGGCAACCCCGACTTCAACAGCAGGAACAGCCTGCGGGAAGGTAGGGGAAAGCCGACGCCAGGTGCGCTCCTGATCGGCACGGTGTCCGGGTCGTCGAGCGGCACCAGCGGGTCGGTATTGATCTTTGGCGTGCGGCGCCGCTTCACGGGCTGCTCCAGCCGGTGAATCTCCGCGCCATTCGGCAAGGTTTCGTGCTCGGCCAGATCCGCGGAGTCGCGCACACCGACGACGATGACCTCGTGACCAGCGTCGCGCAGGGCCGCCGCCGCGCGGCACACCCGGGCATCTTGCGTGACACCGTTGAGAACGACTGCGACGATCCGTGCCATGGGACGAGTACTTCTGCTCACAATGCGCGCAGGCGTTCAGCCTACAGGGCGTGTCGAATTTCCCGGCGATCGGCGCCGTTCTTGTTCTTCGGCTAACCGACCAATAGGAGGAGCGTCGTTCACGGGCAACCGTTACGTCTGAACGCTGCGTTCAAAGTTATCGGGTCGATGCCGGAACCGGTCGGCGTCTAGCTCCGCGAGCCAGCTCTGTGCTGTAGAAGACGTGCAGCGACGCTTGCGCTTCAGTGCTCGACAGCCTTTAACGAGGCTTTCGCCCGGTCCATGCGGCGGAACGCGGCAAGGAGGCTCTAGCGGGAGCCAAGGCGAGCAAGACCCGGCGCTGCGTGCGCCGCCCGTGGGTTTGCTCGTTGCCAGCCGTGGCCCTGCATCGACCATAGGACACACCAAGACCGCGTTCACGCGGGCAGGGCACTTGAATGGCTGCGTTGTCTGAACTCGATACGGAGGCCGCGTCCCCACCAGACGTCGGCTACATGCCGGTAGCCTACCTCAACGGCTTTCTGCAGTTTCTGCATCGACATCGTGACGTGGTCGAGCTGTTGACCTACGAGCGTTTTCACTGGGCGTCAGACGACTACGATCCTGCCACGATGTACAAGGCGGAGCACGCCGCCTGGCGGGCTTGGCTTGCCGGGGCGCCCGAACGGCAGCGCAAGATCTACCTGAACCTTCAGCTGGACGTTGACGGCTATCCCGAATGCACCAACCGCCTGCTGGAGCGCATGCGTGCGCTCGGCATCCGCTGTAATGTGATGATCTTCAATAAGCACGTCTCTCGACGCCTGTTGTCATCGACGAATGAGATTGTTCCTGAAGAATACCCGATCGACTACGCGCTGCTGCAACAGAACAGTCCCGACCCGTTCGTCGTGGGCTATCACACGAACGCGGTCGAACGAGGACGCTACGAGATGCCGCGGGCCTTGGAGTTGTTCGAAGAGGATGTTGTAGAACTCCGGCAGTCCTTTCCGCACTTGCGGTTTTTTTCACCACATGGTGGCGTGCCGGGGCCAGACCGCCTCAACAACAACGGGATCGACATCGGCGAAGAGCTGCAACGCAGGCTGAACGTGCGCTGGGTGCACAATCGCCGGTATCCGGCTCACGCCGCCAACTACACCGACGGCGCGATCAACAGCGGGCGGCGGCCACAGGAGGACTACCAGTTCGAGACCTTCGTGCGAAAATGGCGCCCGGGGCGTCGCTACCAGATGCTGATCCACCCACACCACTATGGTGATGCGCGCCGTCCCGGCAGCGTCTTCAGCGGCTCGCCCTGGTACGAGAATCTCTGGCGCACGCTGATTGAGGGGAAACGATCGGTGGCGCAACGGGCCCGGCAGCGCCTGAGTGGTGTCGAGTGTCCCGTCTGGGGGCGTTTCGTCTACGTGCGACCGATGGGACGCTTCCTATGGATCTGAGGCGGTTTTGGCGCCGAGCCCCGGCCCGAGACCCGCGACCGGTCTTCGTGCGTGGGATGAGCCGCTCGGGTGGCACCCTGATGGTCACGCTGCTGGATGCCCATCCGGCGATCGCGATGTCCTACGAGCTCTACCCGGTCGTACTGGTCGGTCCGACGGCCTCCAAGAACTTCGCCGCCGAGAACCCGGGACCGCTCGAGCTGGCGGACCTCGAGCGTCTGCCGTGGCGACGAGCGCGCAAGCCTCTTAAAATGCTCGAGGAGCATGGCTTTCACGCGTTTCGCACGTTCGCGGCGCGCGCCTGGCGGAGCGGCGTTGAACCGCAGACATTGCTGGACTGTATGCGCGACCATTGGCGGGACGGCGATGATCTTGCCTCGCTGTCCGGACGCTTGCGCTATATCGAGCGCGTCGGCCTCGAGAAGATGCGGCGGCAACATAAGAGCCGTTGGGGTGCCAAGTGCTCCAGCGACTTCGAAACCTATCTGGAGCTCTGGCCCGACGCTCGCTTCCTAAACATGGTCCGTGACGGCCGAGACGTGCTTGCGAGCCAGAAGACGACCGGCAGCTTTCAGCCGCAACCTGCAGCGCTTGGCCAGAGCTGGGCCTCGCTGCACCGCCGCTTTCACGAGCTGGTCGAACGGCCGAACGTGCATGCCATGGAGGTCATCTACGAGGATTTGGCGCACCGACCGGAAGAAACCGTCGAGCGCATCTGCACCTTTCTGGACGTGCCATTCGAGCGGGAGATGCTGGACTTCAACAAGCGGGACCTGACCATCTACCAGCGGCCGCAGGGTCACCTGTCGATCTCGCGCATCACTCAGCCCATCGACGCGTCGAAGATCGGTCGCTGGCGAGAGGACCTCGCGGAGACCGAAGCGGCCGCGTTCGTCGAGGCCGCACGGCCGGAGATGGAGCGACTGGGCTATTTGGAGGCCTGAACGCGGCGCCTGGACCTACGTCGGCAACGCCAATCTGCTTGCACACCGGGTCAGGCGTTTTGGCAGCGGTCGTCTTTGGCGGGTCGCGCATGCTCGGACGCAGGATGAACGTCTGCCAGACCCAACGGAGAGGATGCACCTTTGGGCGAGGAACGAGGTCCCGAGTACTACGACGCCCACATGGGCCGAATGGAGCTGCCGCTCGCGGAGGGTGCTTGGCGGACGCTCTACGAGCGCGCTCACTCCTTGCGGTCTGAGACTGCGCCTGAGCGGCGAATTCTCGACACCCGCCGACCTGCCAAATTGCATTAGCAGACGCATGCTATAGCGATTGAGACGGTTTCGAATTCTCGCCGGCTCAAGTCGAACGCGGAGATGCGAAAGCACGGCTGAACAGTGTCGATAATAGGGCTTTAAAGCTCGTCGGCTGAGGAGGTAGTATCAGATAGCGACCCAGCCGCCGCAAGTCCGAGTAGTAACTGGCCTGTTACGCGAATGTGCTGTGTAACTTCCTTGCCATCTTTTCGTTCGTAGATTTTACCCGCATCAAATAAGTTTTCTTCGATGTAACGTATCGATGTTTCTGCAAGTTTTTTTGCTTGTTGATTTTTGGTGATATTGTAAATTTCAATTAAAACAAACATGGCATACGAGACACCTACCAGTCGAGCCATCTTTGCGCGACGTCGTGGATTGTTTTCTGTTTCGGGATATTCAAAAATTTGATCGTCGCGGTAGTATTTTTTTAAGCAAGAAACTAGTTGTGGAAAATCATAAGAAGCAGATAGATCTCCCGAGTAGTTCTTATATTCTATCAACCCGTGGCAGGTCATTGCCTCATGCTGCAAGTCATTGCGACGGTTGCGCCGATTGCCCGGCATCTTCGTCCCGAAATAGTTCCAGCCAAGCGCGACATCGCCCTGTTCGCAAAGAACTAGCAGCTCACGCGCGGCAGCAGTAGCTTGCCTTTCAAGAAAGGCATCCCCACCAGCAAGCCAGGCAGCCCTCTGCGTCAGTCCAAGCACCATCGCTGTGGCGTTACAAACGTGAAAGCTATGTTGTGGTAGCGCCGAATACCAAAAAACAATGCCCGCGTTCGTTGTGTCGTAGCAATGCCGAGCAAGTGCTCGTGCCGCATAGTGCACTCGTTGCCGAGCGGTTGAGCGAACATCTTCGTCGAACACGCTCGGCTCGCAAGCAACTTCGCTCAACGCGTGCATGGCGTGCGCCGACGGAACGCTGAAAGCGGTACCGATCGGCACCGGTTCTGTATCCTCCCAGATTTGCCGCGCGTAATAGAGGCACCATAGTGGCAACGACGTAACAGTGCAGCCGGTATTGGAGATCAGCCATTGTGCCGACTGCTCGGCAAGCGCCTCGAAGTCGGGGCCGTCGAGCTGTTTCGTAGTTTCATAACGCTGCATGCGCAGACAGGCCCCACAAATCGTCGCGTAAGCAGTCACCCAATCCTTGTCTTCGCTCTCACTGTGCGTGTCTCGCCCTCTCCCGACGTGCTGCTTGTCGACCGAGTGAGCAAGCAGTTGGTCGAACATGCGGCGAGCGGTATGAACCGAGCGCATCGTAGTTGGGCACTGAGAAGTGGATGTCATCAGTATACGGTCATCACATCTTCAGCGTAGTTCTGCACAAAGATTGTGCAAACGCTCACAGCGAGCATCTATAACAACACGTGCGCCGCGTCTCTCAAGCATTTGTCGTGCTATGTCAACAACAAGCAAACCATCTCTAGCATATCTCGTAACAATATTAATATATTTTACCTTCGACCAATTTTTTCGAAGACCTTCTAGGGCTTCAATTTCCGCACCATTAAGCTGCAAGTTCAAAAAATCAATCTGATCGAGTTCTTGCTCATCTATGATGGTGTCGAGGCATTTCGCTACAACGTCGTCTCGATAAGGGAAATCGAGCTTGTCGACGTCGACCACTGTGTTGCTCATCCTTGATTGGCCACGCATGGGCAGTAGAGCATCCTCGTTCCAGACGGCGCATTGAACACAGCCGATGACGGTTTCCAGGTGGTTGGCTTCCACGTTGCGACACAGGAGTCGATAATTGGCAGGATCGAGCTCGACGGCGACAACGCGACCGGCCGGGCCTACGCGTCGCGCAAACTTAATTGCCTTGTATCCGACGTAGGCGCCGGCTTCGACGATGACGCCGCCATCTCGGGGCAGGAAGCGATCCGCAGGGAAGCGGGAATCTCCCTTGGTGAAGCTTCGGTAGACTGCTGACGCTGCGCTAAAAGTGACGGGAGTGTAGAATTTTCGGGACTTATCACGGAGCAGCCAATATGTGCTAAATTGTTTCTTTGAACCTTCCCAATCGTAAAACGTATGATTGTCTTTTGTTTTGATTTCTAGAACAACGGGTTTTTCTGTCTTGACGGAGGAAATAATATCTTTCTTGCCGGCAAAATCTAAGCGATCTGCATTTGAAGGTAGCAAATTCAAGGAGCTTTGCACAAGATGGCAACATGTTTGTGAAAAATTTTCCTGGCGCAATATGGCAAGCCGATGAATTTGTTGAGTTCGCTTGTCGATGCCTAATTCTCGGAAAAAGAGAAATGCAATCTTTATTGCAATTAATAAGCGGTTGAGGAGAGTTATTGGATCGCGGTCGGCGATAACTTCGTCAATGGAGCTCTTGTTTTTCATTAGCTCGGCGATGTCTCTGGCTGTGTGAGCTGAAGGCTGATCTCGGCAGGCGAGAGTGTGGCCCGAGTGCCGAACCCACGATGCGGCGAAAGCTTGGACGAGCGTCGGCACCGGCCGGAGCGACGAAGGCATCAACGGTGCGAGACTCGTTCGGAGCGTTGCAAGCGTGTCAGCTTACCAGTCGGTTGGCCGGCCGCTCAAACGTCAAAGCGCGACAGTGCACACGGTAACGTCGTTGGAACTGAGCGCCAAGAGATCAGGCTGCGGTCTTTTGCGGAGCCGGGCAAGACCGTTCGACCAAGTCCCGACATCTGTCACTGACGTAGATGCTCATGGCCGAACGATGGAACGCTCGGGAAGCATGCGCGGGAGCGACTCCGACTCGGACCATGGTGACGCGGTCCACAGGAGGAAGATCGGTCTTCCACCGAGGTTTCGCGCCACTGGCCCGCTGCGTGGACGAACGCGAGACGCGGCGCGCGTGGAGCAATGAGACAGCGCTGGTGCTTGTGGAATCCGTGTGCGAGAGGGTAGAAGCCCAGGTTCCACGCACAATCAAGGCATCTGAATGGCTTGGACGCGCTATCTGCGCCCGGAGATCGACAAGAACGACATTCGCCTGGTCAAGCGGCTCCTGGGGGAGAACGCGGTCAAGGAATGGCCGAGCTTCCTCGGATCGTTCCTGCTTCTCTCCTTGGTTTCCGTAGCGACGGCGGCGACCGCCTATCTGATGAAGGATGTCGTCAACAGCGTGTTCGTCGCCAAGGACCCGAGCGCGATCGTGGGCGTGGCGCTGCTCGTATCCGGCGCGTTCGCCGTCAAAGGCTTTGCCACCTACGCCAACGCGCTGCTCGTCGCGCGGCTGAGCATGCGCATCATCGCCGGCCTGCAACGCCGCTTCTTCGCGAGCTTGCTCCAGCAGGGACTGGATTTCTACCACGGCAAGCGTGGCGGCGTGATCATGAACCGCTTCTCGCACAATTCGGCGGCGGCGCGGCACGTGATCGAGATGGTGTCGATGACGCTCTGGCGGGACCTCCTGTCCTTGATCGCCCTGGTCGGCGTCATGGTGATGCAGAGCCCGCTGATGTCCTTGTCGACGCTCATCATCGGCGTGCCTGCGGTGCTCGGCACGATGCATCTGATGCGCAAGGTGAAGGAGTTCGCCAAGTCCGAGACGGAAGCCGTGGGTCGCGCCAACGCGGTCCTCAAGGACAGCGTCGACAACATCAAGTCGGTGAAGGCCTACCGCCTCGAGGAGACACGCAACGACGAGATGGCGGTGGCGATCGCCACCATGCAGGAGCGCCTCTTCGTCATCGCGCGCTTCGCCGCGCTGACGGTGCCGATGATGGAGGTGCTGGCCGGCCTGTCGATCGGTGCCGCAATCATCTACGCCGGCTTTCAGGTGGCCGAGGGAACGGCGGATCCGGGAGCGTTCTTCAGCTTTCTCGCCGCCTTCCTGATGGCATACGACCCGGCGCGACGCCTGGCGCGGTTCAATGTCGAGTTTCAGCGACGCCTCATCGGCCTCGAGCACTTCTACGAGATGATCGATCATCCCGGCTCCGATATGGACGTCCCCGACGCAGCGGCCCTCGTCGTCTCGCGTGGCGACATCCGCTTCGAGAACGTGCGCCTCCGCTACGGGAAGACGCCGGCCCTCCGCGACGTGTCGTTCACCATCGACGGCGGCACGGTGACGGCGCTCGTCGGCCCCTCGGGCGCCGGCAAGACGACAGTCTTCTCGCTGATCGAACGGTTCTATCTGCCGACCGAGGGCACCGTCTGCATCGATGGCCAGGACGTTCGCCAGGTGACGGCCGAGAGCCTACGCAACAACATCGCGCTGGTGACGCAGGACCCGCAGCTCTTCGAAGGCACGATTGGTGAGAACATCCGAGCGGGCCGGGCCAACGCCACCGACGAGGAGGTCGTTGCCGCGGCCAAAGCCGCCAACGCGCACGACTTCATCGAGGAGATCGGCGGCTACGAGCGCGACGTGGGGATGGGTGGGACCGGCCTCTCCGGGGGACAGCGTCAGCGCATCTCCATCGCCCGCGCGATCCTTCGTGATGCGCCGATCCTGCTGCTCGACGAGGCGACCTCCTCACTCGACACGCTCTCGGAGGTGGCCGTGCAGGAAGCGCTCGCGCGCCTGATGAAGGGGCGCACGACGGTGGCGATCGCGCACCGGCTGTCGACGATCTTCGACGCCGACAACATCATAGTGCTCGATCAGGGGCGTATCGTCGACAGCGGGCGTCACGTCGACCTCGTCGCGCGCGGCGGTCTCTACGCGCAGCTCTACGAGCAGCAGGTCCAGCGCATGCAGCAGGTGGCCTGAGCGGACGACACGCCCGACCCGGTCTCGATCGCAACCCCGACAGGAACGCCCGTCCGCGTGGCTCGAATCCTCTTCGTCGTCATGAACTCCGTCACCTTCGACGCGCGTGTGCAGCGGGAAGCTTCCTCGCTGCAGGCGGCTGGTCACGACGTCCAGATCGTGGGCCTAAGGCGCCAGCCGGACGACGCCCGGACGGAGGTGCTGGCCGACGGCGTGCGGGTCGTGCGGCTCGGCGCGCCGTCGAGCGGAGGGCGGACCGTTCGGCGACGTGCCGCCAGCGATCGGCCGGCTGCCGATCGCGTCCACTACGACGAACTCGAGCCGCCTTTCCCCGAGACACGACGTGGGCAGCGCAGTGGGGACGTGGCGGCCATGCCCTTCTTGCTGCGCCACAGCGGCGCTCCCTTGTCGATCGCCTGGTCGCATCTTCGCCGTGAGACCCGAGACCGGCGCTTCGCTGCCGCGCTCCGGCGTTCCGCCTACGACGTGGTGCACGCGCACGACGCCGGTGCGCTTGCGCTCGGAGCGCGGCTCGCCCGCGCGCACGATGTACCGCTGATCTTTGACGCCCACGAGATCTACGATCAGGACAACAGCTCCCGCCGACACCGGGCGAAGTCGGAAAGGGAGGCGCACACCATTGCCAGGCTGGCACATCAGATCTCGGGTTTCATCGCCGTCAACGATAGCAACAAGGCCTACTACGCCGAGCACTTTCCGCGCTTGCCGGAGGCGGTCACACTGCCCAACGCCTCGCGCCGGCTCACCGACGTGGTCGATGACGGACGACTGCACGCCGCCTGCGGCTGGCCGCCCGACACACGGGTCCTGCTCTACCAGGGTGCCTTGAACTCGGCGCGCTGCCTGCCCCAGCTGGCCCGGAGCGTGGCCCGGCTGCCCGAGGGCTGGGCGGTCGCCTGCGTCGGTCCGGGCCCGCTACGCGGGGCGCTCCAGGAAATCCGTCGCGAGCTCTCGCCGGACCGGCAGCGTTGGCTCGCCGTCCTAGAGCCGGTGCCCGCGGCCGAGCTACCTTCCTGGACGGCAGGCGCCACCCTTGGCAGCATCGCCCTCGAGCCTGGCAGTGTGAACCACTGGTTCGCCTCGCCGAACCGGCTTTGGTCCTATCCACAGGTCGGCGTGCCGTTCCTCGCCTCGGCCTTCCCCGAGCTCGAGCGGGTCGTCGAGCGTTATGGTTGTGGATGGCTTCTACCCTTTCCGGTGACGCCCGAGAGCTTCAGCGATGTGGTGGCATCGCTTTCCGACGACGCGCTCGCCCGGGCACGCGACGGGTGCGCTGCGTTCATGCGCGCGGAATCTTGGGAGCAGCACGAGCCGAAGCTCCTGGCGCTCTACGCCCGCGTGCTCGAGGCCGGGCCACGCCGCGTGCCGCAGCCCTGAGCGCCCACTGGCGCCGACATCGGCGCGGTTGCAGCGAGGATCGTCCCTGCCTAAGGGCACCAGCATGGAAGCTGTCGCCTCGTTCTTGCTTGCCGCTCTTGCCCTCATCGGCAGCCCTGGCCCCAACACGTTGAGCCTGGCTGCGGTCGGTGCCTCTTTCGGTCGCCGACGTGGGTTCGCCTACATGATGGGGCTCAATCTCGGCATGGTCGGGGTTATTGCCATCGTCGGCACGGGCGTCGCCGGTGTCGTCTGGGCCGTACCCGGTCTCGCCCCGGCGATCACGGTGCTCGCCGCCGCCTACTTCGTCTATCTGGCCTACCGCATTGCCACCGCACCGCCGCTCCGACGGGCGGAAGGTTCGGCCCGCAGCACCGCGCCCCGTTGGTACGAAGGCGTCGGCCTGTCGCTGGTGAATCCGAAAGCCTACGCAGCCATGGCGGCGTTGTTGTCCGGCCATGTTCTGATCGAGTCCGATCGACTGGCCGACGGCCTCTGGAAGGTCGGGCTGCTGCTTACGACGATCGCTGTCGTCAACGTCATCTGGCTTGCACTCGGGGCGGGCATGACGGGCTTCCTGCAGCAGGAGCGCAAGGCGCGCGTCGTGAACATCGTCTTCGCGCTGCTGCTGCTCGTGTCGGTCGCCTTTGCAGTGTTTTCGTAGTCGAGCGGGTTCTCGGCCGAGCGGCAACCGAGCTAGCGCTGCAGCCAGGCCGGGAAGTGGGCGAGGGCGTCGCGCTCGGTGGCCAGGGCCATGCGCTTGCGCGCCGGTGCTTCCGGCAGCGGCCAGGCCCGGCGGTTCGCCAGGTGATGCTCGAAGTTAACGAGCATCGTGATCTCCAGCTCGTAGTGCCGCTGGGCCAGGAGGTCGATCGTGTCGGTCGGAAAGTCTGGGGTCCTCAGCATCGTGATCGTCTCACCTGCGTCGACCTCGGCATCGATGAAGTGGAGCGTGTTGCCCACATCGAGGTCGTTGAGGATCGACCACTTGAACGCGTCCAGCCCGCGCGCGGCGGGCAGCAATCCCGGATGGGCGTTGATGATGAAGTCAGGGCGGATGCGCTCCGGCGGAATGATGCCGGCACCGGCGATCAGGCAGTAGTCCAGCCCGTCAAACGCGTGCGGGTCGTCGAGCGGCCGGACATCAAGGCCGAACCGCTCGGCCAGGGCGTGGGCCGGTGGACCGACGAACTGAGGCGGGCGATGGCTGATGAGGACCTCGCGCTCGGGTCGCGGTTGGAAGGGCGCCATGAGCAGCCGCAGCTCGTGGCCGCCCAACTGCAAGAGGCCGAACAGCACCTGCTGCGTCTTAAGGTGGCCGACGGGATAGGTGATCAAGCCGAGGCGCATGGACGATCTACCGGGCGCTCGCTGACCGCAGCATCGGGTGCGCGTCGTCCGCGGGTGCGAAGAGCGGTCCATGGTGGACGTGGAACGAGGCTTCGACGCTTGCGCGCGCGGCATCCAGGCCATAGCCGCGGCCGGCGAGGATTTCCTGGTAGCTGACGGTGTGCAGATCCGTGAAGCCGCCCGAGAACTCGACCTCTTCGCCGTCCAGCGTGATCGAGCGATAGGTCGTCTGGCCGGTCGGGGTGGCCGGCGGCAGATCACGGCGGTCGATCGACAGGAACCAGCGCACCCGAGCGTTCGCGAAATCGAGGCAGCCCGAAGCACGGTTGGGTTCGACCAGGTGTGGGCGGTTCTCCTCGAGCGGACCGAAGACGAAGCTCAGCATGTCGAAGAAATGGATGCCGATGTTCATTGCGATACCGCCCGACCGGCGCGGATCGCCCTTCCAGCTCTCGGCGTACCAGCGGCCGCGGGAGGTAATGTAGGTCAAGAGCACGTCGTGGTGCCGGTCGGTCGCGGCGACACGCTCCTTCAGAGCCAGGATCGCCGGATGATGGCGGAGCTGCAGGATCGTGTACAGGCGTCGTCCGCTCGCCCGCTCGAGTAGGACGAGGTCGTCGAGCAGCGCGGGATCGATCACCAGCGGCTTCTCGCAGATCACATCGGCATCGGCCCGCATGGCGGCCGCGGCGTGCGCGTGATGCAGATGGTTGGGCGAGCAGACGCTCACGTGCGTCACCCGCTCACCCGTCTGCGCCCGCCGGCGTTCCAGGTCGGCGGCAAAGCGCTCGAAGTCGGTGAAGAAGGCGGCGTCGGGTGCGAAGCTGTCGATGACGCCGACGCTGTCGTTGACGTCGAAGGCAAGCGCGAGCCTGCCGCCGGTCTCGCGCATCGCCGCCATGTGCCGGGGTGCTATGTAGCCTGCCGCCCCGATCAGCGCGTAGGTGGCCGCAGGCTCAGGCCTTGACGACATGGGGGAGGCTCTCCTGGAAACGACCGCGCGTGTCGATGATTAGCCGGGCATGGTCGCGGATGAGGTCATAGTCGAAGCTGGTGTGGTCGGTCGCAAGAATGACGGCGTCGAAAACCTCGAGCGTCGCCGCGTCCAGCACCGTGCTCTGGAGGTCGAAGCTGTGCTCACGCATCTTCGGAAATGCCGGCACGTGGGGATCGCTGTAGGCGAGGATGGCACCCTTCTCGCGCAGCCGCTCCATCAGCGCGATCGACGGGCTCTCGCGCATGTCGTCGACATTGGGCTTGTAGGCGATCCCGAGAATCAGGAGGCGGGATTCCTTCAACGGCAGCCCGCGGCGGTTCAATGAATCGGCAACTTTGTCGACGACGAAATTGGGCATGCGCGCGTTGATCTCGCCGGCGAGCTCGATGAAGCGCGTGTGGACGCCGTACTCGCGCGCCTTCCACGTCAGGTAGAAGGGGTCGATCGGGATGCAGTGGCCGCCAATGCCCGGCCCCGGATAGTAGGGTGTGAAGCCGAACGGTTTGGTCGCCGCCGCCTTCACCACCTCGAAAATATCGATGCCCATGCGGTCGCAGACGAGCTTCAGCTCGTTGACCAGCCCAATGTTCACCGCGCGTTGGATGTTTTCCAGCAGCTTGGTCATCTCGGCGGTACGTGTGGAGCTGACCGGCACGACATGGTCCACCGCTGCACCGTAGAGGGCGAGGCCCGCCTCGGTGCAGGCCGGCGTGATGCCGCCCACGACTTTGGGAATTCGCTCGGTGGGATAGTCGGCGTTCCCCGGATCCTCGCGCTCGGGCGAATAGACGACGAAGATGTCGCGGCCCACCGTGAGGCCTTGGTTCTCGATCCGCGGCACCAGCTCTTCCTCGGTCGTGCCGGGATAGGTCGTGCTCTCGAGCGACACGACCTGACCGCTACGCAGGTGGCTGGCGACGCTCTCGACCGTGCCGAGGACGAAGCGGAGATCGGGCTCCCGATAGCGATTGAGCGGCGTCGGCACGCACAGCATGAGCGCGTCGGCCTCGGCCGCACGGCTCATGTCGGTCGTCGCTTCCAAGCCGTTGGCAACGGCCGCGGCGACGCGGGCGGCGCCGATGTGCTCAATGTAGCTGCCGCCGCTCTGCAGCCGCGCGATCTTCGAGTCGTCGACGTCGAAACCGATGACGGGAAAGCCCATCTCGCTGTAGCGCAGCGCCAGCGGCAGCCCGACATAGCCCATGCCGAAGATGCCGATGACGGCGGTGCGGTCCGCCACGCGGCGGCAGAGGTCGATGAGGGGGGCAGGCTGCTTCGGCGCGTTCACCGCGATTCTCCGCTCAGCAGATCGGCTCGGTTGGCCATTCATAGGCTTCCGTCAGAGCGCGTTCGAGGACGATCTCGATCATGTAGCGGACGACGCGTTCGGCCGCCGTGCGCTCGTGGGAGAGCCGTCGTCCTAGGCCCGCAATGCGGCGGCGTCGAGTGTCGTCCGCATGCAGCTCGCTCATCCGTGCCGCGAGCTCCTCGCGCGAGCCGAAGGCCACCACCCCATCCTCGTAGAGCGCTTCGAAGCAGCCCGAGGTGGGGGTCAGCGCCAGGACACCCTGACCCATCGTCTGCGCAATGCGCGCCGAGGTGTAGAGGTGGGGTGTGGGCGGCTCAGCCTCGTCGTCGAGTGGTAGCTGAGGGCACATCGCGGCACCGGCGAGGGTCGTCACGAAGGCCGTGCTCGAGAGCCGGTCGCCCGACTGCTGCCGACCGCCGACGTGCAAACGGAAGCTCGGGTCGAGCCGGTCGCGGAGATCGTCGAGCTGGGCGCCGCGCGTGCCGATGTCCGATCCCAGGAAGATGCCGTCGCAGGCGAGATCGGTGGCTGGCACGTCGTCGGCTCTCCCCGTCTCGATGCCGCAATCCACGGGATAGGGCATGAAGCGGAATTGCCCCGGTCGGCTAGCCCAGGGCGCCATGACCGACGCGTCCGCCGTGGTCGCGAAGACCACGTCCATGTGCGCCGCGCGGTCACGCAGGCGCTCCACCGTGGCCGGCCGGGTGGTGAACGGATCGACGAAGAACGTCACGAGCCGGAGCCCCGGAGTCTGGCGGCGTAGTTCATCGTAGGTCTCGCCTTCCACCAGATCGGTGTGGCCGAAGAAGGCGATATGGGGTCGGTAATGCGCGGCGGTCTCCAGGATCTCGGCCTGGAGACGTCGCCGGCCGACGGCCTTGAGGCCCAATGGTGCCAGATCGTGCGCGCGTGCCCGCTCGTCGATCGCCAGCACCTGGTGTCCCGCGCGGATCAGACCGTTTCGCAGTTTGTTGTCGGTGTTGTAGTAGGGCGCCTGCAGCGCCCGGCCACCGAAGTTTCCACACAAGAGAATACGCAGGGTCGTCGATCCCGGCTTCAGGCGCCGTTTCGGTAGCGGTTGGTCGCGCGGCTGGCAAGCAACGGAGCATCGCTATCGGTGGCCGCAAGGCGCGCCACGACGCCTGCCAATCGGATGCTCAGCTCTTCGGAGACACCGGATAGCGACGCGGCCAGAGAATGTAGACGGCCGTGGTGCATCTTAGGCCGTTGTCGGCCTGATTCGGACATAGGGAGCCGGCACCGGGGCCGCCGTATGCTCGAAACGGGCCGTTGTTCGTCCCGAGTCGTCGAACTGCCGGCGAACTAAGCCTCCCCCCACTGAAGTGGTCCATCCTGAGGTATGGCTATGAGGCGCCGGACGAGGAGGATTGTCATGCCGAGAAAGAGGCACAAGGCTGAAGAGATTGTTGCGAAGCTGCGGCAGGTGGATGTTCAGACGCCGCAGCTCACCGGTGCTGCGCTAGGCATTATTGCTCTATGCCTTTTTGATTGCCAATGGCCATCAAAGTTCCTGTCATGGAGGCGACCAGTTTTTCTTTGCCATCCTTGTTGGCGAACCCCTTGGCTTCGCAAATCGTGAGTGTGCGACCCGGCTTCAGAACATCAGCACAAAATCGGAAGTGGGCTCCGTCCGCCGGGGCGAGAAGGTTTGTCTTGAACTCAACGGTTAGAATGGCCGCCTCCGGATCCATCAGTGAAAAAGCCGCGTACCCGCATGCACTGTCCAACGCGGTGGTCAATATACCGGCATGCAAGAATCCATGCTGCTGGCTGAATTTTGGATCATATGGCATCGTCAATTCAATCTTGCCCGGTTCAAGATGCGCGATTTCGATCCCAAGGGACCGCATGACCTGTTGCCGATCGAAGCTGGAACGCACTTTGCTGACGTAGTTTGGATCGCGCGGTTCGAAATGCTTCTCAGTCATGTCATGACCTCCATGCGTGTTCTATGACACTGAATCGCCTCTCGATATTGCAGCCTACCGACCTATCGCATGGCGCGCTTCGGCCCAAATAGAGGTCTCACAGGCGGGGATGTTCTTCGCCAGACGGGCGCTCTGTCTGATCTTATATCTGAGCTGAGCGGCCGACGAAGTAGGTTTGAGCGCGTGTCCGAAGGGGTCGTAAGGGTGTCGGGCCGAGGTTGCTGGACGAATAGAATGCACAGTTGATGTGGATGCACTGACGAGCGCACGGTCCAGGCGCCGAGGCACCTGCCGGTCAGACCACGACGATCCGCGGCGGTGGCTTGGCGGCGCGTACGTCGAGCTTCGTAGCCACCGTGCGCGCCAAGGCCATGTAGGCGGCCGCCTGCGGGCTCTCCGGGGCCGCCGTGACGATCGGGTTGCCGGCATCCGAAAGGGTCCGGATCTCCGCATCGAGCGGGATTTCGGCGAGGAAGTCCGCATTCATCTCGGCGGCTGCCTCGCGCGCTCCACCATGCGCGAAGATGTCGGTCCGGCCGCCGCAGTGCGGGCAGACGAAGTAGCTCATGTTCTCGACCACGCCGAGGATCGGTACCTCGACCTTGCGGAACATGTTGATCGCCTTCCGGGCATCGAGCAGCGCGATGTCCTGCGGTGTGGAGACGATCACGGCGCCGGCGAGCGGCACCCGCTGCGCCATCGTGAGCTGAGCGTCGCCCGTCCCAGGCGGCAGGTCGACGACGAGCACGTCGAGTGTGCCCCAATCGACATCGCCGAGCATCTGCTGGAGTGCGCTCTGCACCATCGGCCCGCGCCAGATCATCGGCGCGTCCTCGTCGACGAGGAACCCCATCGACATGATCTTCACGCCGTGGGCCTGCATGGGCGCCAGCTTGTTGCCGTCGGCGGCAGTCTGAGGGCGCCCGCTCACGCCAGCCATGCGCGGCAGCGACGGCCCGTAGATGTCCGCGTCGAGCAAACCCGTCTCGAGACCGAGCGCCGCTAGGCCCACCGCGAGGTTGATCGAGGTGGTCGACTTGCCGACCCCGCCCTTGCCCGATGCCACTGCGACGATCGCACGCACGTTCGGCGCCAGCGGTCGCGCCGGCGCGGGTCCCTGCTGGCGCATGCTCGGCGGTTCCGGCGGTGCCCGTTCGGCCGTCAGCACCGCGGTCGCCGACGTCACGCCAGGGAGCGTCTTGACGGCCGCTTCGGCCGCGCGGCGTACGGGCTCGAGCCGATCGGCATCCGCGGCCTTCACCTCAAGCACGACAGCGACGTTCGTGTCCTTCACGACGACGCTCTGCACGAGCCCGCGATCGACGATGTTGGCGTCGCCATCGGGCAGGTGTACCCGGGCGAGGGCGCGCAGGACGTCTTCGCGTTCGATCACGCTCACGGTTGAACCCCTTCGTCGACGAACCGATATAGGCACCAACATATGCTGGGCGCTCGTGCATAACGCGTCGATAGATCATCGTGAAAGGACCGTGGATGCCCTGGAACAACCAAGGCGGACGTTGGCAAGGGGGGCAGGGGCCTTGGGGCGGACGGCCGCAGGGAGGCGGTGGGCCCACGGGCGGTCAGCAACCGCCGGATCTCGAAGAGCTGATCCGCAAGAGCCAGGAGCGGGTGCGGCAAATGTTCCCGGGCGGCTCTGGCGGCAACCCGTTCGGCAATCGGCGGATGATCTTTGCCGGTGTCGTCGTTCTGCTGGCGCTCTGGATGCTCTCCGGCTTCTATCGCGTGCAGCCGGCCGAGCGCGGCGTCGAGCTGATGTTCGGACGCTTCCATGAGGTGACCGAACCGGGGCTGCGCTACCATCTGCCCGCGCCGATCCAGTCGGTGATCCGCCCCGAGGTGGAGCGCGTGAACCGCGTCGAAGTGGGTTTCCGATCGGGTGCCGTGTCCGGTCGACGCGCGTCGACCAGCGACGTGACCAGCGAGAGCCTGGTGCTCACCGGCGACGAGAACATCATCGACATCAATTTCGTGGTCCTGTGGAAGATCTCGGTGCCCGAGGACTTCCTCTTCAACGTGCGTGATCCGGAGGCGACCGTGAAGGCCGCGGCGGAAAGCGTCATGCGCGAGCTGATCGGCAAAACGCCGATCGCCGAGGCCACGACCGAGGGACGCGGCGTTATCGAGACCGACGCGCGGGTGCAGCTGCAAGAGCTGCTCGACAGCTACGGGGCAGGCATTCTGATCACCGAGATCCAGCTCCAGAAGGCCGATCCGCCCGCGGAGGTGATCGATGCGTTCCGCGACGTGCAGCGGGCTCAGGCCGACCGTGAGCGGCTGCAGAACGAGGCCGAAGCCTTCGCCAACGACATCATTCCACGGGCCCGTGGCGAGGCGGAGCGCCTAATCCAGGAAGCGGAAGGCTACAAGGAGACGGTTGTCGCGAGAGCCGCCGGTGAAGCTGCCCGCTTCGTCGCGATCTACGACGAGTTCGCCAAGGCGAAAGAGGTCACGGCCCAACGCATCTACCTGGAGACCATGGAATCAGTGCTCCGTGACATGAACAAGCTGGTGATCGACGGCGATGCCAGCGGTACGTCGGGCGTCGTTCCCTACCTGCCATTGCCGAACTTGCAGGAGCGTCCTCCGGCGCGCGGCGTCACGCCGACCGCGGATACGGGCACAGCTACCAGCGCCAGCGGGAGCCAATAGATATGCAACGCAGGACGCTCATCGGGCTCGCCGTTGCTGCGGCGCTGACCGTCACCGCTTTCGCATCGGCGTTCATCGTCAACGAGGCGCAGCAGGCTTTGGTCCTGCGCTTCGGCGCCGTCCAACGGTCGGTCCAGGACGCCGGGCTGCACTTCAAGGTGCCGCTCATCGACACGGTGATCTACATCGATCGCCGCGTGCTGGCCTTCGACGTCCAACCGCAGGAGCTGATCCTCGGCGACCGGAAGCGGCTCGTCGTCGACAGCTTTGCGCGATACCGGATCACCGATCCCGAGCTGTTCTATCAGCGCGTGCGGACGGAGGATGCGCTGCAAGGTCAGATGCAGCCGATCCTCAATTCGTCGATGCGCAACGTGCTCGGCGAAGTACCTCTGTTCTCTGTGCTGTCTGCGGACCGTGACGAGCTCATGAGCCGGATCGAGGAGCGTGCCAACGTGGCGCTGGGGCAGTACGGTATCGATGTCGTCGACATTCGCATCAAGCGCGCGGACCTGCCGGCCGAGAACAGCCAAGCGATCTTCCGTCGCATGCAGACCGAGCGCGAGCGCGAGGCGCGCGAATTGCGCGCGCAAGGTGGCGAGTTGGGCCAGCGGATCCGCGCCCGCGCCGAGCGTGAGCGCTCGGTGTTGCTGGCCGAAGCGCAGCGCGATGCCGAGATCCTGCGCGGTGACGGCGATGCCGAAGCAGTGCGAATCTTCGCCGACGCGTTCGGCCGAGATCCGGAGTTCTTCGCGTTCTACCGGTCGATGCAGGCCTATCAGAACGCCTTGGGAGCCGACACCACGCAGTTCGTGATGTCGCCTTCGTCGGACTTCTTCAAGTTCTTCGGTGGCGGCGCGCTCGATGGGTTGACCGCGGCTATCGAAGGCGAGCCGCCGATCGACGACCAGGGCGCCGGCGGCGACGCCGAGGCGCGAGCGCCAGAGAGCGGCCCTGCCGAGGTCGACCCCAGCAGCGTCAACCAGCTAGGCGAGCGGGCGCTTGGGCTCCTGCCGACGAACGGTGCGCCGGCGACGGCGAACTGACCCCGGTGTCGTCGGACGGCTGATCCGTGGCGGACCTTGTCGTCGGCCTCGCTCTGGTCTTAGTGATCGAGGGGCTGTTGTGGGCGGCGATGCCTGATCGTATGAAGCGTGCGGCAGCGCAGGCGTCGACGCTGCCGTCGGCGCTCTTGCGCCGTGGTGGTCTTGTCGCCATGGCGTTCGGAGTGGTGGCGGTCTGGTTCGTCCGTGGTTGAAGCCGCCGCGGCCTAATGCGAACGCGGAGCGAGCCCGGGCGTGGCTTGTCCGGCGATTGGCCTGCGTCACTGCGGAAGAGGTAAGGAGGAAAGCACACGTGGTGATGTCGGGAGCGTTTCGGCAGTGCGTGCGCCGGCCGCGAGGTGAAGTGTTGTGGCGGCGCGGCGCGGCCCTCGTCGCGTTCTTGGGGCTGGTACTGGTGCTCGCGGGTCCGGCTGTCCAGGCGCAGCCGATGCCACCCGCTGAAGGGTTTGCAGACCTCGTCGAGGCCGTGGCTCCCGCCGTCGTCAATATCTCGACGAGCAGAGAATCGGATGGTGTCGAGGGGCCAGAGTTCCCTGTGCCTCAGTTCCCGCCCGGCTCACCCTTCGAGGACTTCTTCCGGGAGTTCTTCGATCGCGAGCAACGCCCGAACCCCGAGGAGCCTCGCCCGGAGACCTCGTCGCTGGGCTCCGGCTTCATCATCGATCCAGACGGCTATGTGGTGACCAACAACCACGTCATCGCCGAGGCGGACGAGATCAACGTCATCATGAGCGACGAGAGCGAGTTTCCGGCGACCCTCATCGGGCGAGATCCCAAGACCGACCTCGCGCTCTTGAAGATCGAGAGCGACGAGCCGTTGCCTCATCTCGAGTGGGCGGACAGCGATGAGGTTCGCGTCGGCGACTGGATCATCGCGATCGGCAACCCCTTTGGTCTGGGCTCGACCGTAACCTCCGGCATCGTTTCGGCGCGCGGTCGCGACATTCGCGCCGGACCCTATGACGACTTCGTGCAGGTCGACGCGGCCATCAATCGCGGCAATTCGGGCGGCCCGAGCTTCACGATGGACGGCAAGGTTTTTGGCGTGAACACCGCCATCTTCTCGCCTTCCGGCGGGAATGTGGGCATCGGCTTCGCCATCCCGAGCAATCTGGCGCGCCCGGTCATCGCGTCCCTCCGAGAATCGGGGCGGGTGGCGCGTGGCTGGCTCGGCGTTCGCATCCAGTCGGTCACCGACGAGATCGCCGAGAGCCTCGGCCTCCCTGATGCCGAAGGTGCGCTGGTCGCCAGCGTGACGCCCGGCGGCCCCGCCGCGGAATCCGACATCCGCACCGGCGACGTGATTGTCAGCTTCGACGGTAAGAAGATCGAACGCATGCGCGGTTTGCCGCGGATCGTCGCGGAAACCGAGATCGGCAAAGAGGTCAGGGTCGAGCTCTGGCGGCGTGGCGAGACCGAAGAGGTCGAGGTGACCCTGGGCGAGCTGCCGAGCGACGAAGAGCTGGCGCGCCTGAGCTCTGGCGGGGAAGAAGGGGAGGAGCCCTCCCTGACGCGCGCCGAGATCACCAGCTTGGGTATCACGGTGGCGACGGTTACCCCTGAGCTTCGCCAATCGCTGGAGCTGCCGGCTGATGTCGAGGGCCTGGTCATCATCGACGTCGAGCCGGGCGGGCCCGCCGAGGCCCAGCAGCTGCGTGCGGGCGACGTGATCGTCGACATCGATCAGAACCCGGTGGGCTCGCCACCCGAGCTGGTCGCCGCAGTCAACCAGGCGCAGAGCGATGGCAAAGCGTCGGTATTGATGCTCGTCGAACGCCAGGGCGATCCGCGGTTTGTCGTGGTCCGCTTTCGGGCCTGACCACCGAGAGTGGTCAGCGTACCCGGGCGGCCCAGGCGGCGGCGTGCTCCGCCACCTCGTGGGCCTGAACGTCGGCTGCTCTGATGAGCTGATCGAAGCGCCAAGCGAGGGCCTGAACGTGTTGGGCGGAGTTGAACACGAGATAGCTCTGCCCGGCGTAGATCGCGGCGCGCAGCGGACCAAACACCGTAAGCGGCACCGCGTGAATGTGCCGGAAGTCGAACAGGTGCACGCGCACGCCGGGGTAGAGCTCGTCTAGAAGCGTCGCCATCTGGCGGAGTTGTGCTCGGCGTGAGGCGGCGTCGAGGTTGCGCCAGATGTGCTCGCCGCGCGCGAAGCCCTCGACGCTCTGCCGAGGCATGCACACCTCGAAATTGGTGCCGTCCTCGCGTGCATAGGCAAGTCGCCGCTCGCTGTCGGCAATGGCCTGCTCGGTGGTCCGACCGACGGCGGCGTCGTACTCGTGCCGGAGCACGGCTTCGGTCTTGACCAGCGCCGGCAGCGAAAGGGGCACGTGGCGGATCTTGTAGCCGCGAGCCTCCTCCAACCAGGACAGGAGGTTCTGGTCGGCCGGCGCGAAGGGAACGTCGGTGATCTGGACCGACGCATCGATAATGGCAGTCGCCGGCTGTGGCGCGTCGACAAGCCCGAGCAGCCAGTCGGTCGTCACGCCGAGGGCCTTGGCCAAGCCCGCGAGCGCGTGGCCCCCAGGCAGCCGTGGCGTCTGGGCTCCCAAGAGCTGAGCGAGGGTCGAGCGGTCGATGCCGGCGTCGCGCGCGATGCGCGCAGCCGGCTCGCGGCTCGCTTCGAGCGCATCGCCCAACCGGTCACGGAACAGCGCAGCACGTGCAGTTCGAGAGATTTCAACGTTTGTGTGCATTCTCGACAGTCTGCTTTAAACGCGAGCTTGTTGTCGAGTTTTGTGCGCAGTCTCCGCATCGAGCGGTACCGCGTGAGGCGGTATCCTTGGGCTGCCATGGGTGAAACGCGGCTTCGCACGGCGACCAAAGCGATTGGCTGGCAACTGCTCGGCCTGCTGGTGAGCTTCCTGCTCGGGTGGTTCTTCACGGGCTCGATCACGCAGTCGGGCGGCTTGTCGCTCTCCTTGGCGGCGATCGGCTTCACGACGTACGTCTTCTACGAGCGCCTGTGGCTAGCCATCCCTTGGGGGCGCATCCATCTCGACGATGCTCAGTCCGCGGCGAACTCGTCCCGGCGGTAGCCTTGAAGAAACAGGACACCGGTCAGATCAGCCACGTCGAGCCGCAGCGGCACCGCCGCGCGAACCGTTTGATGCGCGCGGAAGGCGACGCCCATGCCGGCGGCCTGCAGCATGGCGATGTCGTTGGCGCCATCGCCCAGCGCTAGGGTCGCGTCGGACGACAGGCTGAGTTCCGTGGCATGCCGGGCCAGAGACTGCGCCTTGGCATGCCGATCGAGCACCGGCGGCACGACCTTGCCGGTCAGCCGGCCGTCGGCGATCTCGAGCGTGTTGGCCTCATCCGCATCGAAGCCGACGCGCGCGCGAACACGCTCGGTGAATAAAGTGAAACCGCCCGAAACCAGCACCGTGTGGGCGCCGTGCGCGCGCATGGTCTGAACCAGGGTTCGAGCACCGGGTGTGAGCGGCGTGCGCGTTTCCGCGACCGCGTCGACCTGCGCCACCCCGAGGCCTGCCAGCAGGGCGACGCGCTCGGCGAGCGCTTGGGCGAAGTCGAGCTCCCCATTCATGGTCCGCTCGGTGATCGCGGCGATTCGTTCGCCGATCCCCAAAACATCGGCGAGTTCGTCGATGCACTCGACCTGGAGGATCGTGCTGTCCATGTCGGCAAGGAGCAGTCGCTTCCTTCGCCCTTCGAAGGGGAGCGCGCACACGTCGACGGGGGCATCGTCCAGCGCGTTCCGCACGGCGCGTTGCGCCGTGGCCGGCTCGATCTCGATCGGGCCGAGCTCGCACGCCTCCTCGCGAGCGAGCCACTCGATCTCGCTCTCCGGCAGCGCCCGGCGTGCCCGCTCGACGAGGTGCTCGGTGAGCGGCATGGTCGCGCGGTTGGCGATCAGGCAGACGACAGTGGCCATGCTGCTTTCCAGATTGCTTCGCGTAGACGAGCCAGGCGGCTTCTGCATCGTCGCGGGGACGACCGCGAGCGGCAAGTCGGCTCTCGCGCTGGCACTCGCCGAACGGTGCAACGGGGTCATCGTCAATGCCGACAGCATCCAGCTCTACCGTAGCCTGCCGATCCTGACCGCGCAGCCGACCGAAGCAGATCGCGAGCGGGTGCCGCACGAGCTCTATGGCGTGCTCGGCGACGAAGAGCGATGCTCGGTGGCGCACTGGCTGGAGTTGGCGGTCGACGCCGTCTGCCTCGCTCAACCTCGGCGCGCGGTCGTGGTGGGTGGCACGGGGTTCTACCTCGAGGCGCTGCTACGGGGCCTGCCGGACGTGCCGCGGACACCACCGGCGCTACGTCAGCGTCTGGCGGGACGACTGGAGACCCTTGGTCGCGACCGCTTCGCCAAGGCGCTGGGCCAGGACGACCCCGAACTCGCCG
Source organism: Geminicoccaceae bacterium (assembly GCA_028279345.1). Taxonomy (GTDB): domain Bacteria; phylum Pseudomonadota; class Alphaproteobacteria; order Geminicoccales; family Geminicoccaceae; genus JAAAPF01. Next base: position 60,531 of record JANQNY010000008.1, on the reverse strand, counting down.
CAAGAGGTTTGCCGCAGGACCCGCAGCGGCTCTTGCGGGCGGCCGAGGTGCTCGAACTCACCGGTCGGTCGATCGTGAGCTTCGAGGCGAGCCGCACCCCGCCGGCGTTGCCGGCCTACCGCGGTGGGTTGGCGCTCGCGCTGCAGTCGGAGCGGGTGCGCCCCCGGATTGAGCGGCGCTTGGACTCGATGCTGGAGGCTGGGGCGCTCGACGAGCTGGAGGCCTGGCGCCGCGGCGACAACTGGACAACGTCGCCGCTCGCCAAGGCGGACGGGGTGCGGGAGTTCGGCGCCTATCTCGATGGCGACCTTAGTCTCAATTCCGCTCGAGCAGCGACTGTCGTGAAGGTTCGCCGCTACGCCAAACGTCAGCGCACTTGGCTGCGCCATCGGCTGCGGGAACTGGCAGCGATCGCCACCCCCGGCGAGGAGCTGGCAGCACGGGTGCTGCGCGGCGATGTCGCAGGCTGACGAAGGACGGAAGCCGATAGCAGGTGCGCTGTTGACCAACGCCGTTGAGCACGACTAGCCTGCGGTCCCCGCGGTGCTGCAGTGCAGCAGTGCCGATGATGCCAAGCCACCACCAACCAGGTCGACGCCTGCCTGCCCAACGGAGAGCGCCATGAGCGACGCGCCCGATCTCGCTCCGCCTGTTACCCCCAAACTGAACGGCGCCGAGGTGGTGCTCCGGGCGCTCGTGGATCAGGGCGTAGAGCACGTCTTCGGCTATCCGGGTGGCGCGGTGCTTCCGCTTTATGATGCCATCTTCAAGCAGAACCATCTGCAGCACATCCTGGTCCGCCACGAGCAGGGGGCCGTGCACGCCGCCGAAGGCTATGCGCGGACCTCGGGCAAGGTGGGGGTGGTGCTCGTCACCTCCGGGCCTGGCGCTACGAACACGGTAACGGGCCTCACCGACGCGCTCATGGACAGCGTGCCGATCGTCGTGCTGACGGGACAGGTGCCCACCCACATGATCGGCAACGACGCCTTCCAGGAGGCGGACACCGTCGGCATCACGCGGCCCTGCACCAAGCACAATTATCTCGTGAAGGACCCGGAGGATCTGGCGCGCACGATCCACGAGGCGTTCCACGTCGCGCGTTCCGGGCGGCCGGGTCCCGTAGTCGTCGATCTGCCCAAGGACGTAGCGCTCGGCCCGGCGCCCTACCACGCCCCCGAGGACGTGCCGCACCGGCACTACCAGCCGAAGCGCACGCCGGCCGCAGATCGCATCGAGCAGGCGGTCGACCTGATCGCGCGTGCGCACCGGCCGATCTTCTATGTCGGCGGCGGGGTGATCAACGCCGGTCCCGAGGCTTGCGAGGACCTCCGCACGCTCGTGCGGGCAACCGGCTATCCGATCACCCAGACGCTGATGGGCTTGGGCGCCTTTCCGGCGAGCGATCCCCTGTTCATCGGCATGCTCGGCATGCACGGTACGTACGAAGCGAATATGGCGATGCACGGATGCGATCTGATGATCTGCATCGGCGCGCGCTTCGATGACCGCGTGACCGGTCGCCTGGACGGCTTCTCGCCGAACTCCGTCAAGATCCACGTCGACATCGACCCGAGCTCGATCAACAAGAACATCCAGGTGCAGCTGCCGATCATCGCCGACTGCGGCGAGGCCTTGAAGGCGATGCTCGCCCGTTGGCGTGAACGCGGCCATCAGCCCGACCCGCTGCGCATCGCCCCTTGGTGGGAGACGATCAGGGGCTGGCAGTCGCGGAACTCGCTCGGCTATCGGAAATCGGAGACCTCGATCAAGCCGCAGCATGCCATCGAACGGCTCTACGAGCTGACCAAGAACGAGGACGTCTACATCACGACCGAGGTCGGCCAGCATCAGATGTGGGCGGCCCAGCACTTCAAGTTCGAGGACCCATTCCGCTGGATGACGTCGGGCGGCCTCGGGACGATGGGCTACGGGCTGCCCGCCGCGATGGGCGTGCAGCTGGCGCGGCCAGGGGGCCTCGTCATCGACATCGCCGGCGAGGCGTCGTGGGTGATGAACATGCAGGAGATGTCGACGCTGGTGCAGTACCGGCTGCCGGTGAAGTCGTTCATCCTCAACAACAGCTATATGGGCATGGTGCGCCAGTGGCAGGACTTCTTCCACGGCAACCGGCACGCCGAAAGCTACATGGACAGCCTGCCCGATTTCGTGAAGCTCGCCGAAGCGTTCGGCGCGGTCGGGCTTCGGGCGACGACGCCCGACGAGCTCGACGACGTGATCCGTGAGATGATGGCGGTCGACGGGCCGGTCATTTGCGACATCGTCGTGGATCGTGCCGAGAACGTTTATCCCATGATCCCCGGCGGTGCCGCCCACAACGACATCATGCTGTCGCCCGAGGACCCGGACGAACCTGTTCGGGGATCTGAGGATGGCATGCCGCTCGTCTGAACGGGAGCCGACGCCGGTGCTCTACGAGCAACGCATTGCCGAGGATACGACCCGGCGCCACACCATTGCGGTTCTCGTCGACAACGAGCCGGGCGTGTTGGCGCGCGTGATCGGTCTCTTCTCCGGCCGCGGCTACAACATCGACAGCCTGACCGTCGCCGAGGTGGACCGCGCCGAGCACCTGTCGCGGATCACCATCGTGACCTCCGGCACCGAGCAGATCATCGAGCAGATCAAGGCGCTGTTGGCGAAGCAGGTGCCCGTGCGGCAACTTGCAGACCTCACCACCGAAGGCCAGGTCGTCGAGCGCGAGATGGCGCTCGCCAAGGTCGTGGGCGATCGCGCGCGGCTGATCGATGCGCTACGCGTCGCCGACTTCATGGGTGCCCGGCTGATCGATCGCACGCTCGAGACGCTGACCTTCGAGGTGACCGGCTCGAGCGAGGACATCGACAGTTTCTTGAGGCTGCTCGAGCCGGAAGAGGTGAGCCGCGCCGGCGTCGTCGCGATGGCCCGCGGCACGAGGATGCTCACCGCGAGCGAACTGCGCCCCTGAGCCCCTAGAGATCGCGCCAACGCAAACAATGAGGACGGACCATTATGCGCGTCTACTATGAGACCGACGCCGATCTCAATCTCATCAAGAGCAAGAAGGTCGCCGTCGTCGGCTATGGCTCGCAGGGCTTCGGCCACTCGAACAACTTGAAGGATTCCGGCGTCGCTGAGGTCGTCGTGGCCCTCAAGGAGGGTTCCCCCTCGCGCGCCAAGGCCGAGCGCGCGGGCTTGCGCGTCATGACCGGGGCGGACGCCGCCGCCTGGGCGGATGTCGTCATGGTACTCACGCCGGACGAGTTGCAGGCCGACATCTACAACGAGGACCTCGCCCCCAACATGCGCGAGGGCGTGGCCTTGATGTTCGCGCACGGCCTCAACATCCACTTCCGCCTGATCGAGCCCCGTCCTGACCTCGACGTACTGATGATCGCACCGAAGGGGCCAGGGCATCTCGTGCGCTCCGAGTACGCGAAGGGTGCGGGCGTGCCGACCCTCTTGGCCATCCACCAGGATGCGTCCGGCAACGCGCACGACATCGGCCTCTCCTACGGGGCCGCGATCGGCGGCGCGCGGGCCGGGATCATTGAGACGACGTTCAAGGAGGAGGTCGAGACTGACCTATTCGGCGAGCAGGTCGTCCTGTGCGGCGGCCTCTGTGCGTTGATCCAGGCCGGCTTTGAGACCCTGGTCGAGGCGGGCTACGCACCGGAGATGGCCTATTTCGAGACGGTCCACGAGGTGAAGCTGATCGTCGACCTCATCTATGAGGGCGGCCTCGCCAACATGCGCTACTCGATCTCGAATACGGCCGAATATGGCGACTACAAGACCGGCCCGCGCATCATCACGCCGGAGACCAAGGCGGAGATGAAGCGGGTGCTCGCCGACATCACCGACGGGCGCTTCGCTAGGGACTGGGTGCTGGAGAACAAGGCCTCGCAAGCCGAGTTCAAGGCCACCCGCGCCAAGCACGCCGCGCACGAGCTGGAGGCGGTCGGCGAACGCCTGCGTGGCATGATGCCCTGGATCGGCGCCAACAAGCTCGTCGCCGGCACCAAGGACTGAGCACGCGGCGGACTCGGCTCCGACTGCGGCCGACAAAGACAAGGGCGGCCCGAGAGCCGCCCTTTCTCTTGCGCGGAAATGCTCCCGATCAAGCGGTAGCGCTGTTCTGCCGGCGGCGATGGCGGACATAGCCGAGCGCGGCGAGCCCCGTCGCCAGCAGCGGCAGGGCCGCCGGCACGGGCACGACGGTGAAGTCACCGGCCTTGATCTGGAAGGCGACCGACGATCTGACACCGCCCAGAACACTGGCCATGCCCGAGAGCGTCCAATCGCTGTCGAGGCCCGTCGTGCTGAACGCGAGGACCGAAACGCCGTCGCTGCTGGCCACGGTGCCCCCGTCGAGCAGGTGGCCGTTGAACGTCAGGTCCGTCAGCGTCACCGTCCCGTTTCGCGCCGCGTTGGGGTTGCCACTCTCACCGCGCACACGAATCGCAATCGCGTCGGCACTGCTGAGGTCAGGGGTGAAGGTCATTGGCGATAGCGAACCGAGCGTGAAGCTCAGCTCGTTCGCGCCGCTGTCGTAGGCGAGCTCAAACGGGGTGTCCCCGCTCCAGTTGAACTGCGCCTGGCCGCCGCCGGGAGATGGGTTGCCGATGCCAACCTCCCAATCGCCATTACCCGGAACGCCGGCGCGACCCTCCGCAACGGCGAACTCGACATTGCCGGGCCGGCTGAAGAACAAATCGTCGGTGCGCTCAATCAGGATCGCCGCTTGCGTCGGCGCGGCCAGGAGCGCGCCACCCGTGAGCAGGCCCAGAACGGCGCCGAACGTTGTCGCTGACCGTCGAAGAAGCATGAGAAAGCCCTCTTTATCGAATATGTTCAGCTCAGGTAGAGTTTATGTGAGCTTTCTTGAAGTTCCTCTTTACGATTATTGCTTTCAGCTTCTTCAACCATGAATTGGGCAGCGGGCGACCGGCGTGGCCCGACGTCGAGCTTTCTCAGCGGGTTGCGCCTACGCAGGTCTCAGTTGCGGAAGATTCGCGGCCTCAGACGCGCTGGGCGAACGCAGACTTGGAGCGAACGCGGGGCGTACCCGTGGTCGCGTGCGGGCGTCCCCCGGTAGGGGACCGAAGCGCCGGCGGCCGAGCCAACGAAGGTTCGGCTGCGGCGGGCGGGGCTTGACGCGTGGTGATCTCCGGTGATCGGCTAGTGCGACCAAGCAAGGGGAGGGGCCGCACATGGCGACGCACGTCCTGGCGATCGACCAGGGAACCACGAGCACACGGGCGATCGTTTTCGACGAGGCGGGAGTGATTCGCGGCACCGGTCAGCAAGAGCTGACCCAGCACTTTCCCGAGAGCGGCTGGGTCGAGCACGACGCCGAGGAGATCTGGTACGGCGTGCTCGCCACGTGCAAGGAGGCGCTTGCGGACGCGGGGCTCGGCGTCAACGACATTGCCGCCGTCGGCATCACCAACCAGCGCGAAACGGCGGTGGTTTGGGAGCGCGCGACCGGTCGACCCATCCACCGAGCGATCGTCTGGCAGGACCGGCGCACGGCACCGCTCTGCCGCCAGCTCGTCAGCGACGGTTTCGAACCGCACGTCCGCGCTACCACTGGCCTCGTCATCGACAGCTATTTCGCGGGCACCAAGGTCGCCTGGATGCTGGAGAACGTGGCGGGCGCGCGTGAGGCTGCAGAGCGCGGCGAGCTGGCGATGGGGACGATCGACTGCTTTCTCCTTTGGCGGCTCACCGAAGGTCGCGTGCACGCGACCGACGCGGCCAACGCCAGTCGTACGTTGCTGTACGACATCCGCTCGGGGACGTGGGACAAGGTGATGCTCGAGCGGCTGGGCATCCCGACAAGCATGCTGCCCGAGGTGAAGGACAATAGCGGCTTCTTCGGCGAGATGGCGCCCGCCCATCTCGGCCGGGCCTTGCCCATCACGGGTATTGCGGGTGACCAGCAGGCGGCCACCTTCGGCCAGGCCTGCTTCACCCCAGGCATGGTCAAGAGCACCTACGGCACCGGTTGCTTCGCGCTGCTCAACATCGGCACGGCACCAGTCGAATCAGAGAACCGCCTCCTCACCACGGTCGCCTGGCAGCTCGGTGGCGAGCGCACCTACGCCATCGAAGGCAGCATCTTCGTTGCCGGCGCTGCCGTGCAGTGGCTGCGCGATCAGCTCGCCCTGGTGACCACGGCAGCGGAGACGGAGGCCATCGCGCAGTCGGTCCCCGACACCCGCGGCGCCTATCTGGTGCCGGCCTTCACCGGCCTCGGCGCGCCCTTCTGGGACCCTGATGCCAGGGGCGCGCTCATCGGCCTCAGCCGCGACAGCGCAAGGGCGCACATTGTTCGCGCGACCCTCGAATCGGTCGCCTACCAGACCAGCGATCTCCAGGCGGCGATGACCGCGGATGCCGCGGCAGCGGGGATCACCGGTGCCACGTCGCTGCGCGTCGATGGCGGCATGGTGGCGAACGATTTCGTCTGCCAGGCGCTTGCCGACATCCTCGACCTCGTCGTCGAGCGCCCGCGGGTGATCGAAACCACCGCTCTAGGCGCGGCTTACCTCGCCGGCCTCGAAGTGGGGGTCTACAAGAGCCTCGACGACATCAGCGCGGCCTGGCAGTGCGAGCGAACCTTCGAACCACGGCTCGACGCCGGCACGCGCGAGGCGCGGCTCGCAGGGTGGCGGGACGCGGTGGCGCGGGTGCGCACGACGAGCGGCTGAGGGCGAGCGCGCTTAGACGTCGATCGCGTCGGGTGCGTGCCGTCTAAGGGCGCGGATGGCCTCTGCGTAGTCCGCAGCCCCGAAGATCGCCGAGCCTGCCACCAGCACGTCGGCGCCGGCGCTCACTACCGCACCCTCTGTCTCGGGTGTGATGCCTCCGTCGACCTCGAGCCGGATCGGCCGCCCGGCGATCATCGCCTTGAGCCGTCGCAGTTTCTCGAGCTGCGAGGGCAAGAAGGCCTGGCCACCGAAGCCGGGGTTCACGGTCATGACGAGGATGAGGTCGATCTGGTCGAGCACGTACTCGATCACCGTCTCGGGCGTCGCCGGGTTGAGCGAGACGCCCGCGCGCTTGCCGAGCGAGCGGATGAGCTGCAGCGAGCGGTCGAGATGCGGACATGCTTCGGCGTGGACCGTGATGAGGTCCGAGCCCGCCTCGGCGAATGGCACGATGAACGGGTCCACAGGCTCGATCATCAGATGACAGTCGAAGGGCTTCGCCGTGCGCCCCCGGATCGCGCGCACCACCTGCGGCCCGAAGGTGATGTTGGGCACGAAATGCCCGTCCATGACGTCCAGGTGTACCCAATCCGCCCCCGCCCGATCGACCGCCTCCACCTCGTCGCCCAGCCGCGCGAAGTCGGCAGCAAGGATCGACGGCGCGATCAGTAGGTCGTTGGGCACGGACGCTCTCCGGGAACGGCGCGCCGCACTGGATGAGGCCCCGCGGCGCTGGGATCAAGGGCCAAGGCCTCGTCCAACGATCCCATGTCGCCGTGTTCGCCGAACTCTTCCAGCCCAGCTCGCGGTCGACGGCCGACCACAGTGTCGAGGCACGCAAACCTAAGCACGCTGGCTCACGGCACCACGACAACCGAGAGCGACCGCATCGCGGCCACCGCACTCAGTGCCGAAGACCCTGGGAAACAAACGAGCTGTTCGGCAGCCAAGGAGGCCGAGGGGACATGTCGGCCTTCGCCATCGCCAAGATGGGTTCTCCATCATCGCAAAGCCTCCGGCGTGCCTTCGAAGATGAAGCTGTTCAAAAAGATGCGCTGCTCGAACAGGCTGCGCTCAACCTCAGTCAATTCCGCCTCCTCGCAGATATCGTTCCATCCATCGCGGACGGTGCTGATCTGCCGAACGATGATGTCCTTTGCTGCCTTTGCATCGAGCTGGAACTTAGGCGCCGCCTCGAGGCAGGTCGCGAGGCTGCTCGTCCGATCGTTCCCGACGATCAGCATCGCCTGGCGGGCCACGTTGCCGGTGCGGCTTTGCGGGCAGATATCATAGGCGGGTGTCAGCGTCAGGTGTTCGCCGTCCCAGAACCCTGCGTGATTGCGAGCATGGTCATCTGTGTTGCCGCACAGAATGTTGAATACCAATCGTCCGTACAACTCATGCAGCGTCGCCTTCGGCGACGTAAAACGGTGGCGGACGATTTCTGCAAGGTCCTCATAGCTGGTGTAACGCGCCATCATCTCGTCGAGGCCGAACAGCGTGAGTGCCGAGACCATCGCCTTGCGCGTCCATTCGCCAACGGTACGGATACGGTCGAAGCGCTCGACCAGCAGCACATCCTTGCCCGCGGCCCGCTCGAGTCGCACGGGGGCGACGTCGAGGCCAATTTTTGCGGCAAGCCGCATGGCGAGATACTCCCCCTTCACCACGTTGTACGTGTCCGTGGAGGAAGCGAACTTGGCGATCATCTTCGTGTCGCCATCCTGGATCATGGCCTTCGGGCGCGCGCCGCCCAGCGAAGTGCCGTGATAGAGCGCCTGATCGAGATCGGGCGTCAGCGGCACACCGTTCTCGACTTTCTCGGCGGCGCTCAGCAACTCCTCGAGCGTCGCGGCTTGGACGGCGCGCGGCTGGTACTCGGTAGGGGATCGCTGGAAGTCCAATGCGCCAACGCGGTCGGATCCCGACTCCAACAGGTAGATGAGTTCGTCCAACGCGCCGGCATCTATGTCCTTGCCCTTGCGTCCAAAGGTTCGGTTCAAGATCACACGACGGCCCCACGCATCGGGCGCCGCGTCGCGCAGGCATCCGGCCATCCTTAGTCCGACCTCAGGCGCAATGGCGCCGCTGCGCAACGGTAGCTCCGGCTCATAGATCGAGACGCGATTGTTCCGGTCGAGATAGCTCTGGCCGTAGTTGAAGATCAGCCGCTCGCCGTCGCGCGCGATGCGACCGGCGACGATGGGTTCCGTTGCGTTGGGCAGCCACAACCAGACATAAGCCTCTTCCGGCGCTTTGGTCGCGGGGCGCTCAGAAGTCATCGTTCACCTTGGTCCTTCCCGCGCGAACGGCTTTCGGAAGCAGGGTGAACTTGTCGCGTTCCATCGACAGGTGCCGGGTCAGAGTTGTCGGCTCGGCTTGGAAGAGGCGCAGCCCGACGATGGCGGCCACTTCGAAGGCCGCACCGATGGATGAGCCCATTTCGCCCTTCTCGATCCGGTGGACAAGGCCACGCGAGATCCCGGCGCGCTCCGCGACATCGGCGACCGTGAGATCGCGCTCTGTGCGCGCGTTATGGATCATGAGCCCCAGAAGCTCCGCAGCTTCGCGAGCATACCGGGAATAGCTTCGGTGGGCAGGCTTCGCCATCGCTCCGTTCGATCCATGAATAGACGCCAAAGACGCTTCATGCATCATTTATAGATCATTGCAGAGACTTCAAGCGATTCGGAGAGCAGATGTTCCATCAATGGCTCGTGTGATGAATTTATGATCCTCTAATAGAACACGTATGTGCTCGCTTGACCTCCCTGCCGTGCGGCCCGGTCTGGGTCGACCTCGTGGCAAACGGGAATAGCGAAGTCAGGAACCACGACCCGCAAGCGCACGAACTCAAAGGCCTCTGGACCGAGCTGGCACACCGGCGGCCGAAGGTCAGTGAGCCGACGGACACGCTCGGCAGTGCAAGCGAGGCGTGCCGCGGGGGCCGGGTGGACCGGACCGGCTTCCGGGACTGGAAACGGCCTTATCGGAAGCGGGTCTGGACGGGCTCAAAGATCTGCAACCGATCGACAAGTCGCAGTCGACGACGAGGCCGCTGCCGCGAGGCGGCGCGGTCACGCCACGATCAAGCGCGCACCTCAGCTCCCCGCCGCGTTTTCCGCGATCGCGGCGAGGATGCCGTCGAGCTCGCCGGCTAGGTCTTCGAGTTCGAAGCCGCCGTCGGTATAGGGGGCGAAGACGTGGGTGGCGGTGCGGTAGCTGAGGGTGGCCGTGCCGTCGTCGTTCTCGGTCAGGTAGAGGCGCAAGGGAGCCTCGATGCCGGCCTGGACGCTGGCGTCGAGCATGCGGACGGCGAAGGGTGGGGCGAAGACGCCCACGACCATGTTGCCGGGGATCGTCTCGCCTATGTTCTGCGCGCCGACCGTGGCGCTCGCGCGCGTGACCACGCCGAGCGGGCTCGCCTCGACGGCCGCGTTGGTACGCTCGATGAGCGTCGCGTAGTCGTGCTCGGTCGGCATGATCACCCAGCCGGGCTTGTCGAACAGCTCCGCCGCCGCGGGGCTCGCACCAAACAACGCGAGAACGAGTGCCAGCCTAACCATCATCGTGCTCCACCAAATGCGCGTCCGAACAGGTAGTCGAGCGAGAGCTTGCCAGGACCGAGGATCAGCACGGCCACGAGCGTCACCGCCCACCACATGTGCGTGCTAGCCCAGGCGCCGGGGAAGATGAAGAGCTGGATGACCGCGGTCATGATGAGGAGGCCCAATGCGCTGAACCGCGTGGCCAGCCCGAGCACGAGCAGGATCGGCAAGACGTGCTCAGCGATGGCGGTAACGTGCGCGCTCAGGACCGGAAAAGGCATGCCGAACTCGTGCTCGAAGAGAAAGGGCTGGCTCGGTGTGATGCTGAAAATGTTCCAGCCCTCGACCTTGGTGCGTCCCGAGCGCCAGAACACCCAGGCTACCGGCAGGCGGAGCAGCAGGAGCGCTAAGGGCGTCAGGCTCGTGGCCCACGCGTCGATGCGCGCCTGAACGTGCCGCAGCCCGGCGATGGGGCCGCCGGCACTAGCGTCAGCGACCTGATCGGCGTCCGTCATGAGAATTCCTCCTAGGGGCCTGCCGGGATCACGGCGGTGAGCGCGCCGGTCGCGAGCAGATGCTGGAAGGCCTCGAGAGCATCGAAGCGGGGCGAAACGCGCTGGGCCACGGCAAGTGCAGCGGTCGGTCGCGAACCGCCAAGCAGCTCCATAACGAAGCGGCCGGTTGCGGCTTCCAGTGCAAGCACCTGAACGCGCTCGTCGGGCCGGGTGACGAGAGCCGTCTCGGCCCGGTCCGCAATGGTCAACGGACCGGCGTCCTCCTGCTGGGCGCGCCAGAGGGCGACGATGGGATGCGGCGAGACGACCACGCATGTTGCCGGATGCGGCACGAACGCCGCCTCGTCGACCGCCTCGCCGAGCGCCGTCACCGAGCCCGGATCGAGGGGTGCCGCATCGGCGCTGTGCATCGCTTCGAGCACCGCCCGTTCGAGGCGGGCGACATCGGCGAGATAGGGCACGCTCGTGGCCGGCTCGAAGTCGGCGATGAACGCGGCGAACCCTTCGCCGTAGAGGGCGAGCGAGCGGCTGGTCGGGGGGTGTGCGACGACGAAGGCGCCGGCCATCGCCCTGAAGAACGCATCGCCCACCAGGCGACGGACGCTCGGATAGGCTGCACCCAGCGCCTCGATCAGGCCATGGCGGACGTTGTTGCGGTAGACGCGGAACCGGCGTCGGTCGGCCTCGTCTAGGCCGGACGGTGCGGCATCACCGTGCGCGTCGAGCGCTGCTTCGGCGAAGCGCTGTTGAAATGCGCCCAACGTGCTCAAGCGGCGTGCCCGGTCGCGTGCGCGCGGAGGCAAAGCTCCGCTTTCTGCGCCTCCGCGTAGAGGACCTGCCAAGCGGGCACATCATTGTCCCATTCGACGAGCGTAGGTAGCGCGCCCGCCCGCGCCACGAGGCGCCGGAACAGTTGCCACACGTCGCTCTGCACGGGACGCGCATGGCTGTCGATCAACAGCGCCTCGGCGCCCTCGTCCTCCTCGTAGCCGGCGAGGTGCACCTCGCCGATCAGCTCGACCGGCAGCGCGTCGATGTAGGCTTCCGCATCGTAGCCGACATTCGCGGCACTGATCTGGATGTTGTTCACGTCGACCAGGAGCCCGCAGCCGGTTCTCGCGGCGATGGTTGTGAGGAACGCGACCTCCTCCTCGGCCGAGCCGTTGGGCCTCAGATAGTGCGTCGGGTTCTCGATGAGGATGCGCCGGTCGAGCGCGTCCTGCGCGCGCGCGACGTTGTCGGCGACGCGGTCGAGCGCGGCGTTGGTCAGCGGCACCGGGAAGAGGTCGCCGAAATAGAGATCACCGTGCGCCGACCACGCGAGGTGCTCCGACACCGATGCTGGATCGTAGCGGTCGATGAGCGCCTTGAGCGCAGCGAGGTGACCAGCATCGGGCGGGGCATCGCTTGCGAGCGACAGCCCCACGCCGTGCAGCGAGAGCGGATAGGCGTCGCGAAGCGCTTCGAGCGCTCGATGCCGCGGACCGCCATCGACCATGTAGTTCTCGGGATGGACCTCAAACCAGCCGATTTCCGGCCGCCCGTCGAGCACGTCTGTTGCGTGTTCCAGCTTGAAGCCTACGCCGGCACGCGGTGGAAGGCGGTCAGCCATCTCGGCTCTCCGGCGGTCGAACAAGTGCCCACCGATGGGCAGGGCGCCCACCGGCGGGTAGGCAACCGAACGTCAGGACGGGAGGTCGCGGTCGAGCTCCTCGAGGCTGCCCTTGATCTCGCGGCCGTCGGCCGTGGTGATGGTGGTCTCCTCGCACGTGCCAGCCGGCACGAGCTTCCAGGCATTGCCCTGGTAGTCGATCGTCGACGTGCCGGCGCAGCTCGTTCCCGGCCCGGCAGCGCAATCGTTCTGACCAGCGAGCGAGATGCCGTAGCACTTCACCATGTCTTCGGCGTTGGCGCCACCACTGGCGGTCACTCCGGCAGCGGCGACGAAGGCGGTGCTCAACAGAGCGGCGGCAGATTTCATCAGTCTTCCCTCCTCGGATCGATGGCTAAAGGCACGATGCCTACCGCTACTGCGCTGCACCGAGTCGAACGCCTGCGGGCGCCTCGGTGGCGAGCGTTGCGTCGGCAACGTTCTCGATGAGCGACCAGTTGTGGTCCGCGGTGTCGACGAAACCCGGAATGTTGCCTTCCCAGCGCTTCTGCACGCCAGGATTCAGGTTCAGGTAGAGCTTGTCATCGACGATCTTCCAAACCTCGGGATCGCCATCGAACTTGCGGCCCATGGCGGTCCCGAAAGCGCAATAGCCGCCATAGGCCGGCACGAAGCGCGCAGGATCGGCTTCGAAGGCCTCGCGGTTGGCGGCTGTGGCGAAATGGTAGGTGGCACCGTCGAACGTCGCGCTGTGCTCGGCGGAGCCACGCGTCGGTGCACCCTCCTCAAAGTAGGCGACCGGATCGTAGCCGCGCAGCGCGAGGCCGTCGTCGTCGACGTTCTTGGGCATCGCGTCCGCGGCCCAAGCGGCGCCGCCGAGCGTCAATCCCAATGCTGCCGCGAGGCCGAAGAGCCCGCGTCGCGCGGTCGAAAGGCTGATCATCGCGTCATTCCACCGGAGCCCAGAACCTGCCGGGACGTCCGCTCCGGGAAGGCGGTCCCGACGATCGCGGCAAGCTCCGCGACGACCCGATGAACGTAGCGGGAGAGCGGGGCGCCAGAACACACACGAGGCCTGACGGTCACTCACGCCTGCGCGATTCGGTCGGAATCCAGGTCCGTCGACCGCGTTTCAGGCGGCCATCGGCGGCGGTGGTGCCGGCGTGATGATGCCGACGGTTGCGCCCGTCGGGTCGACGATCATGGCGATCCGTCCGACCATCGGAATGTCGAAGGGCGGCTGGGCGATTTGACCACCGGCTAGCGCGACCTCGGCGACCGCGGCGTCGACGTCGTCGACGGCGATATAGGTCATCCAATGCGGAGACAGGTCCTGTGGCATGGCAGGTGCGTTGGCGATGTCGAAAATGCCCGCGATGGGCCGTCCGTGCTGCTTGCAGACCCGGTAGATGCTGCCGTCGTGCATCTCCGTCTCCTCGATGTCCCAGCCATAGATGCGCGCACAGAAGATGCTGGCCTCTTCCGGGTTGCGCGTCGCCAGCTCGCTCCACCAGATGGCGCCGTGGGTCTCGCTGCTCATGTCTCCGCCTCCATTGATCCTGGACGTCGTAGCTTAACACGAACGCGGCGCGTCGGACTTCCCGCGTTCACAGGTGAAGATAACGATCGACCACGGCGCCGTACGCGTGCAGGTCAGTGGCAGCCCCGGTCCAGACGACCCGTCCGCGCTCGAGCACGACGAGCCGATCGGCGAACCGCTCGAGCGTGCGCACGTGCTTGTCGATCACGAGAATGGCGAGACCACGCGATTTGAGCTGATCGAGGCAGGCCCAGATGTCCGCGCGCACCAACGGTGCCAGCCCCTCGGTCGCCTCGTCGAGCACCAGCAGGGTCGGGTTGGTCATGATCGCCCGGCCGATCGCCACCATCTGCTGCTCACCCCCCGAGAGGTGCGTGCCCAGATGATGCCGGCGCTCGGCGAGCTTGGGGAAAAGCTCGAGCACATCGGGCAGCGTGAAGAGCCCCGGGCGCGCGGTGGCCTGGAGGTTCTCTTCCACGGTCAGGGTCGGGAACACCTGACGGCCCTCCGGCACCAACCCGATGCCGGCGCGCCCGATCCGATGCGAGGGCAGGCCGCTCAGGTCGCGACCGTGAAGGCGGATGGTGCCGGCCCAGGGGCGGATGATACCGCAGAGCGCCTTGACGGTGGTGCTCTTGCCCATGCCGTTCCGGCCGAGCAGCGCCACGGCCTCGCCTTCACGCACCGCAAAGTCGACGCCGAAGAGCACGCGGGCAGCGCCATAGCCGGCTTCGAGGTCGCGCACCTCCAGCATGCTCAGCCTGCGTCGCCGAGATAGGCAGCGCGGACCTCCGGGTCGGCGCGCACGGCCTCCGGTGTCCCGGTGGCGATCAGCCGGCCGTAGACCAGAACCGACAGCCGGTCGGCGAGGCTGAAGACGGCCTGCATGTCATGCTCGACCAGCAGCATCGGCAGCTCTGACTTGAGCCTGTTGAGCAAGGTGATGAGGCGTTCTGCCTCCTCAAGGCCGACGCCCGCCATCGGCTCGTCGAGGAGCAGCGCCCTGGGCTTCTGCACCAGCGCCATGGCCAGCTCCAAGACCCGCTTCTCGCCATGCGCCAGGGTCGTCGCGGGGACTTGGGCGCGATGCTCGAGGCCGACGTCGGCGAGCGCGGCCATGGCGGCGTCGTTGAGCGCGGTCTCGCGATCGGCGCGTGCGAGGAACCGAAAGCTGGAGCCATGGCGCGCCTGCGCGGCGAGGGCCACGTTGTCGAGAGTCGTGAAGCTGTCGATCACCGAGCTGATCTGGAAGGTACGGACGAGCCCCCGGAGGGCGCGGGCGGCCGCGGGCAGACGGGTGATGTCGCTGCCGGCGAAATGGATGCTGCCGTCATCGGGCCTGAGGAGGCCAGAGATCTGGTGGACCAGCGTCGTCTTGCCGGCGCCGTTGGGCCCGATGAGGGCGTGGCACTCGCCCGGGAATAGCTCGAAGCTGACATCATCGGTCGCCAGGAGTGCGCCAAAGCGCTTGCTGAGGCCGCACACCTGAAGGAGCGGCTCAGCCACGCGGCCGCTCGCCGGTGAGCGGCGCCAGAACAGCGCCAAGGCCACCCTTCGCGTAGAGGACCATCAGCACGAGTAGCGGACCGAAGATCAGCTTCCAATGCGCGAAGTAGGTGGAGAGCAGCTCCTCAAGCCCGACATAGGCCAAAGCGCCGAGTAGCGCGCCGTTGCGCGAGCCCATCCCGCCCAGGATCACCATGACGATGAGCTCGCCCGAGCGGTGCCAGCTCATCGTCGCGGGGCTCACGAACTCGGTTTGCACCGCCGACAGGAACCCGGCGAGCCCGGCAAGCACGCCCGCGATCACGTAGGCCGCCAGACGAAAACGAAAGACATCGAAGCCTAGACAGGTGACGCGAGTCGGATTGCTTTTGGCGGCGTTCAGCACGCGGCCGAAGCGCGAGCCCTTGAGGCGATCGACGAGCACAAAGGCGCCGATGAGCGATGCCAGGACCGCGTAGAACAGCCCACGCGGGTCATCGAGGACGCCCGTGCCCAGGAGTTGCGCGTTGTTCCAGAGGGTCAGGCCGTCATCGCCGCCATAGGCCGAGAGCGAGCTGGCGGCAAAGTAGAGCATCTGCCCGAATGCCAGCGTGATCATGATGAAGTAGACGCCCGAAGTGCGGAGCGACACGGCACCGGTCACGAGCGCAAAGAGGGCCGATGCGGCGACCACGCAGCCGAGGATGGTGAAGGCGTCGACCACGCCCTCGGTGATGAGGATGCCGGTGACGTAGGCGCCGAGACCGACGAAGGCGGCATGGCCGAAGCTGACGAGGCCCGAATGGCCCAACAGGAGGTCGAGCGAGATCACCGCGATCGCGAGGATCATCATCCGTGTCGTCAGGCTCAAGACGTAGCCCTCGGGGCCCAGAAGCGCGATCGGTGGGACGAGCGCCAACACGACGAAGATCAGAAGCGCCGGCGCGTAGCTCCGGAGCGCCGCGCTCTGCGGCCGGGTGGCGGCAAGTTCCAGCGCGTCATGCATCAGCTGGTGCGGGCGCCGAAGAGGCCGGTCGGCCGCACCCAGAGGATGGCGGCCATCAAGATGTAGATGAGCATCGAAGCGAGCGCTGGGCCGATTTGGTTGGCTGTGGCGGGTGCAAAGGCGAGCTTCAAGACGTCCGTGGCGAGCGAGCGTCCGAGCGTGTCGACGAGCCCCACCAGGAGTGCTGCGAAGAACGCGCCCTTGATCGAGCCGATGCCGCCGATGATGATGACGACGAAGGCGACGATCAGGAGGTTGTCGCCCATGCCCGGCTCGACCGAGAGGATGGGGGCCGCGAGCGCGCCGGCGAAGCCCGCGAGCATCGCGCCGAAAGCGAAGACCAGCATGAAGAGCCGGCCGATGTCGACGCCCAAGGCCGAGACGATCTGCGGATGCGTGGCACCCGCCCGAAGCCGCATGCCGACGCGGGTGCGCATGACGACGAGCCAGAGCAGCAAGGCCACCAGCAAGCCCGCCGCGAGAATGGCGAGTCGGTAGGTCGGATAGAGGAGCCCGTCCATCAACACGAACGAGCCACTCAACAGCTCGGGCGCTGGCAAGGAGAGCGGCACAGGCCCCCAGATCACCTTCACTGCTTCGTTAACGAAGAGGATGATGCCGAAGGTGGCGAGCACCTGATCGAGATGGTCGCGTTCATAGAGCCGTCTGAACACCACGATCTCGAGCAGGAGGCCGAGCAAGAGCGCGGTCGCCAGAGCCAAGAGGATCGTGAGGCCGAAATGCTCGGTCCAAGCGTAGAACTGCACGGCCAGGTAAGCGCCGATCATGTACTGCACGCCGTGCGCCAGGTTGATGCAGCCCATGATGCCGAAGACCAGGGTCAGGCCGGCGGCGATGAGGAAGAGCAGAAGACCTAGTTGCAGCCCGTTGAGCACCTGCACGACGAGCAGCGCCGTCGACATCGAGCGGTCCTCGGCGCCGCGGCCACACTCACTCCATCGAGCACTCGGTCGCGTAGACGTCGGCGTAGTCTTCGAAGACCCGCTCGACGATGCTCGTGTGGAACTTGCCGTCCTCCCGTTCGACCACCTCGAGCAGGTAAAAATCCTGGACCGGGAAGTTGTTGCTGCCGAAGGTGAAGTCGCCGCGCAGGGAAGTGAACTCGGCGGCCTCGATGGCCGCGCTCAGCGCCTGGGTATCCTCGACATTGCCGTCGACCGAGCGCACGGCCGAATCGATGAGCATCGCCCCGTCATAGCCGAAGGCGGCGTAGACGCCCGGGATGTAGCCATAGGCCCCCTCGAACGCGGCGACGAATGCTTGGCTCTGCTCATTGTCGAAGTCGGGCGCCCAGGCGCCACCGCCGAAGAAGCCCAGCGCATCGGCGCCCTGCGCGGGGAGCGTCGTCTCGTCGACGGTGAAGGCCGAGAGGAACACCATGCGATCGGCGAGCCCCGCCTGCCGGAACTGGCGGACAAGGCGCACGCCCATGCCGCCCGGCATGAACGTGAAGAGCGCATCCGGTGAGGCCGCGGCGATCCGCGCAAGCTCCGCCGAGAAGTCCTGATGGCCGAGCGGCGTATAGACCTCGTCGGCGATGTTGCCTGTGTAGTGCCGCTTGAAGCCTGCCAGGCTGTCTTTGCCGGCCTGGTAGTTGGGTGCCAGCAGGAAGACGCTCTCGAAGCCCTGATCCTCGGCGTAGCGGCCCAAGACCTCGTGGTTCTGGTCGTTCTGATAGGAGACCGCGAAGAAGTTCGGGTGACAGTTGGCACCGGCGAACACCGAAGGTCCGGCGTTGGGGCTGATCAGGATCGTGTCGCTGTCGATCACCGGCTTGAAGATCGCCGCCAGCATGTTGGAGAAGATGGTGCCGACGATGATCTCGGCGCCGTCGCGCTCGATCAGCGCGCGCACTTTGGTTTGGGCGACCTCGGGCTTGAACTCCGTGTCCTCGACCAGAAGCTCGGTCTCGACCCCGCCGAGCTGCCCGCCATTCTCCTCGAGCGCGAGCTGGAAGCCGTCGACCGCCTGCTGGCCCAGTGCAGCCGGCGGCCCGGAAAGGGTGACGATCATGCCGACACGCAGCGGCTCGGCGACGGCCACGCTCGCGGTGGAGAGGACGATGCCGGCGGTCAGGGCCGCCAGGACGCTGCGCTGCATGGTTTGTCGATCCTTCGTGCTCGGGCGCGTCAGCGCTCTTTGATCGCGAGGAGGGATCGAGGAGCCTGACGAAGCTGTCAAGCGAGAGGCGCCGCCGTGCAGAAGCTCGCGAGCCGCGTGGTCAACGGGCTGGTGGGGTCGACGAGCGGTTGGATCACCCGGAAGTGGTCGGCGTCAGTGACCACGTGATACTCGGTGTCGACGCCCGCTTCGCCCCAGACGCGGACCACGTCGACGCTCTGGCGATGGTAGGCGTCGCTCTCATGCGCGCCCACCCAGGCATCGAGACGCCGGTCACGCGCCACTGGCCAGTAGAGCGGGCTGAGCGCGCGTGCCGTCTCGACATCAAGCCTCAGCGCCGCGTTGACCGAGGTGTGGGTCAGGGGCTCCAGGTCGAAGAGGCCAGAGATGGCGAGTGCCGAAGGCACCAGATCGGCGTCGGCCGAGCGGTTGCTCCAATCGGTCGCGAGCATCGCCGCAGCGAGATGGCCGCCGGCGGAGTGTCCGGCCACAACGACCCGGCGGCCGGTGCGCTCCGCGGTCAGCAGCACGGCCTTGCGGATGGCCTCGACGATGAACGCGATTGGCACTTCCGGGCAGAGGGGATAGCCCGCGACGGCCACCGGAACATCGTGCGCGAGCATGCCCGCCGCCAGGTGACTGAAGCCGTTCTTGTCGAGCGCCTGCCAATAGCCACCATGGATGAAGAGGAGTGCCGGGCGGCCCGCGTCGCGCGGCGGCCGGAAGAGGTCGAGCTTCTCACGCGGATGGTCGCCATAGGCGAGGTCGAACTCGCCGCTCTGTCGCTGGCGAAAGGCGGCGGCCTCGGTGTACCAGCCGTCGATGATCGCGGGGTGCTCCGGAACGCGCCCGCGATTGTCGTACTCGCGCTCGTAGTTGATGGTCCTCCTCCTGGTCGCACGCATGGCGCACGACGCAGAACCGTCTTCGCGCGGTGGCCCGGCGGGAGCAATCCCGCCATCGGGCGGGGTCAGGCGCGGAAGACCTCGTACCCCTCGGCCAGCGAGCGCCAGGAGTGTCCGCCGCTCGCCTGCTCGAACCGTTCGATCGCCAGGGGCTCTGCCACGTCCTGGGGAACGCCGGGCGAGATGTAGAAGCGGCAGGTTTCGACCTTGTGCGCGTGACCGTGCGAATCCAGGAGCCACCGATAGAACGACACCTCGCGCGCCTCGGGCTTCGCGTTTCGTCCGTAGGCGAGGTCATGCGCCGACAAGAGGCCGGCGAGCTCACCGTGTCGATCGACGACGATCAGTCGGCGGACGCCCCAGTCGAGCATGAGCTCTTCCGCCGCGTCCAGACTGTCGGTCGTTCGCACGGACAGCAGGCCCGCCGACATCACGTCCTTCACGTGGGCGCGCTTGAAGTCGAGCTGCCGGGCGAAGCCACGAACCAGGATGTCGCGGTCGGTCACCATGCCGACCAGCCCCTTGCCTTCGAGAACCGGCATGCAGCCGATGCCGTGGCGGTCCATCTGGTTCACGGCCGCTGCCAACGTGGCCTGCGTGTCGGTCACGATCACGTCCGCGCGCATCACGTCTTGCACCAACGGTTGGGCGGATGAGCGGCTTCTCTGCATGACCATCTCCCTGAGCTTGTGTTGGTGAACAGGCAAAAAAAATGCGCCGATCGCTACGAGACCGGTGAAATACGATTTGCACTAATAATAACACGTTCGTGCCGTTTGGTGATGCTGCAATCACCAAGTATTGACGCCCGTCCCATTAATATAACGTAAGGTTGATCTCTCCTTGATCGCGCAACGAGTTGATGTCGGGAATCATCAATACATCACTGATCGCAAACTATGGGCGAACGATTCTACATTAGTGCTCAATCGATGCAGGTGACAGCATCGCGGCCGCGACATGGCGGCCATCGCGACGCACTTGGTTGTACGAGGCCTGCGCGGACGGCCTACATGTTGGGGTAGTTCGGCCCGCCCGAGCCTTCCGGCACCACCCAGTTGATGTTCTGCGTCGGATCCTTGATGTCGCAGGTTTTGCAGTGCACGCAGTTCTGTGCGTTGATCTGCAGGCGCGGTTTGCCCTCCTCCTCGACGATCTCGTAGACGCCCGCAGGGCAGTAGCGGCTCTCCGGCGACGCGTACTCATCGTAGTTGACATCGATCGCGACGCTCTGGTCCTTGAGCGTCAAGTGGACCGGCTGGTCCTCCTCATGGTTGGTGCTCGAGAGAAAGACGGAGGAGAGGAGGTCGAAGCTGATCACACCATCCGGCTTCGGATACTCTATTGGCGTGCAGTCCTTCGCCTTCTTGAGCTGTGTGTGGTCGGCGTGGTTGGCGAACGTCCAGGGCGCCCGGCCGCGTAGCAGGTAGGTGTCGAGCCCGGCATAGGCTAGTCCCGGCCAGAGGCCCCAACGGAAGCTCGGGCGAACATTGCGCACGCGGTAGAGCTCGTCCCAAACCCAGCTCTCCTTGAGCTTGTCTTTGAAGGCGAGGAGCTGCTGCGGATCGTCCTCGACGATCGAGGCGAAGGCCTGCTCCGCCGCCACCATCGCCGACTTCATCGCCGTGTGCGTGCCCTTGATCTTGGGCACGTTGAGGAAGCCGGCGGCGCAGCCGATGATCGCGCCGCCGGGCAATGCCAGTTCGGGGATGGCCTGGAAGCCGCCCTCGTTGAGCGCGCGCGCGCCGTAGGCGACGCGCCTGCCGTTCTCGAACGTCGGCTTGATGAGGGGGTGGTGCTTGAAGCGCTGGAACTCCTCGAAGGGCGATAGGTAAGGGTTCTCGTAGTCGAGCCCGATGACGAAGCCGATGGCTACCTGCCGATCTTCGAGGTGGTAGAGAAACGAGCCGCCATAGGTCTTGCGGTCCAAGGGCCACCCGATCGTGTGGATGATCTTGCCGGGGTGGTGGGCTTCAGGGCTCACCTCCCAGAGTTCCTTGATGCCGATCCCGTAGCTTTGCGGCTGGGCGTTTCGGCGCAGGTCGTGCTTGGCTTCGAGCTGCTTGGTGAGCGAGCCGCGGCACCCCTCGCCGAAGAGCGTCACCTTGGCGCGCAGCTCCATGCCAGGCTGGTAGTCCGGCTTGTGCGTGCCGTCATGGGCGACGCCCATGTCCCCGGTGGCGACGCCGGCGATCCGGCCGTCGTCGTCGTAGAGCACTTCGGCGGCGGCGAAGCCCGGGTAGATCTCGACACCCATCGCCTCCGCCTGCTCGGCGAGCCAGCGACAGAAATTGCCCAGCGAGATGATGTAGTTGCCGTGGTTGTGCATCTGCGGCGGTGTCGGCAAGCGAAATGAGCGCTTCTCGGTCAGGAAGTAGAAGCTGTCGTCTTTCGCTTCGGTCTTGAGTGGTGCGCCGCGCTCGCACCAGTCGGGGAGCAGCTCGTCGAGCGCGCGTGGCTCGATCACCGCACCGGACAGGATGTGCGCGCCGACCTCGGAGCCCTTCTCGAGGACGCAGACCGTGAGTTCGCGGCCGGCCTCTTCGGCCAGCTGCATCAGTCGGATCGCCGCGGTGAGACCGGCCGGGCCGGCACCCACGATGACGACGTCGAACTCCATGGCCTCGCGTTCCACCACCGTCTCCTCACTACAGTTCGCAGTTGCACAAAACCTAGGCGACGAAGAACGCTACGTCGAATCGTTGGGTAGACACACAACGTTGCCGCCTTAGCTCCCCACGCTCAACGCATGGCCTCCCGCTAAGATGCATCCCATCCTCCGGCACCTTCCCGACCACCTGATCGAGCGGACGCGGGCGCGAGGGCCCGACGCACGGGCCGATGGCGCCTGTGTCCTCTACTGGATGCGCAACGCCGCCCGTGGCCACGACAACCCGGCGCTCGATGCGGCGCTGCACCTAGCCGACGCGTTGGAACGGCCGCTCTTCGTCTACCATGGTCTGAGCCCGCGCTATCCCTTCGCCTCTGACCGCATCCACCGCTTCATTCTGGAGGGCGCGCGCGACGTCGCCGCGGAGCTCTCGGAGCAGCGCATCGCCTACGCTTTTCATCTGGAGCATTCGGGCGACCGACCGGTGATCGAGCAACTCGCCGAGGCAGCCGCGGCGATCGTCTGTGAGGATTGTCCTACGCCGCCAAGTCGGCGGGCGACGCAAAGCCTCGCCCGATCGTCGCCGGCGCCGCTGCTGGCGGTGGATACCGCCTGCGTCTTCCCGATGCGGCTGGTCAAGCGACGCCCTGAGCGCGCCTTCCGCTTTCGCCAGGAGACGCAGGCGGCGAGGCTCGAACGGCTGGCGTTGCCGTGGCCGCCCTTCGCTGGGCGGATACTAAGCGCGCTGCCACGTCAGCTGCCGTTCGAGCCAGTCGACCTCGCGGGGGCCGACCTCGGCGCGCTCGTCGCCGCCTGCGACATCGACCACATGGTGGGCCCGGTCGCGGACACGCCGGGCGGCAGTCGCGCAGGCTACGCACGCTGGGCACGTTTCCGTGACGAGCGCCTGCACGCCTACGCCCGGCGCCGCAACGATGCCCTCGATCGCGACGGGGTGAGCCGCCTTTCGCCCTATCTGCATTTCGGGCACGTCTCGCCGTTCGCCATCGCGCGCGAGGCTATGGCCGTCGGCGGGCCGGGTGCCGCGAAGTTCCTCGACGAGCTCCTGGTTTGGCGCGAGCTCGCCCATGCCTGGTGTTTCCACACCGAAGAGATCGAAACGCTCGAAGCACTGCCCAGGTGGGCCCAGGCGACGTTGGAAGCGCACCGCGACGATACGCGAG
The DNA here is from genome assembly GCA_028279345.1 of Geminicoccaceae bacterium. Classification (GTDB taxonomy): domain Bacteria; phylum Pseudomonadota; class Alphaproteobacteria; order Geminicoccales; family Geminicoccaceae; genus JAAAPF01. The sequence goes on along the minus strand of JANQNY010000008.1, from coordinate 37,267 downwards.
ACCGGACCTATGACTGGGAAACGCTGGCGCGCGGGCGCACCGGTGACGCTCTGTGGGACGCCGCCCAGACCTCGCTCATGGTGCACGGCGAGCTGCACAACAATCTGCGGATGACCTGGGGCAAGGCGCTCCCGCCCTGGACGGCCACGCCCGAGGCGGCCATGCGCCTCTTGGTCGATCTCAACCACCGCTTCGCGCTCGATGGCCGGGACCCGAACTCCTATGGCGGTCTCTTTTGGTGTCTCGGCCTCTTCGACCGCCCTTTCGAGCCGCCGTCTCCGGTCACCGGTACGCTGCGCGCGCGGTCGACTGTGGGGCACGCGAAGCGGCTCGATGTCGATGCCTACAGGGCGAGGGTGACACGCGCCAATCTGCGCCGGCCGCCCAAGGTGGCGGTGATCGGGGCCGGGATGGCCGGCCTCGTCTGCGCCCGCACGCTCCGTGACCACGGCCTCGCCGTGACGGTGTTCGACAAGTCGCGCGGCGTCGGCGGTCGCATAGCTACGCGGCGCGTCGGTGATGTCGCGTTCGACCATGGCGCGCAGTACTTCACGACTCGCGATCTCCGTTTCCAACGCTATGTGCAGGCCTGGACCGAACAAGGGCTCGTCGCCGCTTGGACACCGGCGGATGGGGCCGTTCCTGGGGACGCCGCGCCCTGGCAGGTACCGGTCCCGGGCATGAGCGCGCTCGGCCGGCATCTCGCGGCGGACCTCGAAGTCGTCAATGAAACCACCATCCGCCGGCTGCTGCCCGATTCGCGTGGGTGGCGCCTCGTGGGTGACGGACTGGAGGATCGCGGTCCGTTCCGGTGCGTCGTCGTTGCTGTGCCGGCACCACAAGCGGCAGCGCTTCTGGAGCCGCTTCCCGCGCTCGCCGGGCGCGCAGGTGAGGCTGGCATGGCGCCCTGCTGGGCGGGACTGTTCGCGTTCAAGGCACCGCTCGACCTTCCCGATGTGGTGCGACCCGGGCAGGGGCCACTCGCGTGGATTACCCGCGACGCGGCCAAGCCCCAGCGCCCGTCCGGCGAGACTTGGGTCGTGCACGCGAGCCACCCTTGGTCTCGAGCCAATCTGGAGCGTGACGTGGACGAGGTCCTGGAGGATCTGCGATCGGCGTTGGGGACGCTCGCTGGGCCCCTGCCGGAAACGACCTACGCGGCGGCGCACCGCTGGCGCTACGCCTTGGCCGACGCCCCGCTCGGCGAGCCGTGCCTGTTCGACGCCGAAACGGGCGTCGCGGCTTGTGGGGACTGGTGCCTGGGCGGTCGGATCGAAGCCGCGTTCCTATCCGGTGCCGCGGCGGCAGGGCGGCTCTTGAACCTCAGCGTCGATCTGGATCGTGGCACCGACCACGTGGCAACCTGAGTGGCTAGAGGCTCTCGACGCAAGGTGGGCCGTGAACGAAGAAGCGTGAAGCCCCCCGATCGGACCGAAGCCCGCATGCGCACCACACCGCTCCATCAAGACCGCCTCGAGCAGGGGCTCCGAGTCCTGGCGCAGGCCGATGCGGACATCGCGCGTGCACTCGCCGAAATCGGTCCGCCCACGGCCCGTGTGCGCGAGCCCGGCTTCGCAACACTGCTGCAGATCGTAACGGCGCAGCAGGTCTCGACCCACGCCGCGGCGGCTATCTGGAAGCGGCTCGCGGAGCGGCTGGGCGACATCAGCCCCGCGACCGTAGCCGGCAGCTCGGCGGAAGAGCTCCGCAGCTGCGGGTTGAGCCGGCAGAAGATCGCCTACGCCCATGGGCTGGCAGACGCGGTCATCTCGGGGCGTCTCGATCTTGCCGCCTTGGGCGCGGCCGCCGAAGAGGACGCGATCGGGGCGATCACGGCGCTCAAGGGGTTCGGGCGCTGGAGTGCGGAGATCTACCTGCTGTTCGCGCTCGGCCGCGCGGACACGTTTCCGGCCGACGACCTGGCGGTAAGGCTGGCCTTGCAGCGCCTGAAGGGGCTGCCGATGCCGTTGACGGCCAAACAAGCCCGCACGCTGGCCGAGCCTTGGGCGCCGTGGCGCGGCTGCGCAGCAGTGCTTCTCTGGCATTATTACGGCGCCGCAACCCTCGACCGCACCTAGTGGCTCTGCTAGACGCAACGCTTCTTTCCCGCGCTGCGGCAACGCGCCGGGCAACCCGCAGAGGTGATACGAGAGTTGGTCGACGAGACGCTCGCCCGCACGTTCGACATCGTGCCTATCGAGGAGGAGATGAAGCGCTCCTACCTCGACTATGCGATGAGCGTCATCGTCTCGCGCGCGCTGCCGGACGTGCGCGACGGCCTCAAGCCGGTTCACCGGCGGATCCTCTTCGCCATGGAGGAGGGCGGCTACGGCGTCGGCCGGCCGCACCGCAAGTCCGCACGCATCGTCGGCGACGTCATGGGCAAGTACCATCCGCACGGCGACGGCGCGATCTACGACGCCATGGTCCGCATGGCGCAGGACTTTTCGATGCGCCTGCCGCTGGTCGACGGGCAGGGCAATTTCGGCTCGCTCGACGGCGATCCGCCGGCTGCCATGCGCTACACCGAGGCGCGGCTCGCCCAGTCGGCGATGGCGCTCCTTTCGGACATCGACAAGGACACGGTCGACTTTCGCCCGAACTACGACGAGAGCGAGCGTGAGCCCGTCGTCCTTCCGGCCCAATTCCCGAATCTGCTCGTCAACGGCGCGGGCGGCATCGCGGTCGGCATGGCGACCAACATCCCGCCGCACAATCTTGGCGAGGTGATCGACGCCTGCATCGCGTTGATCGAGGATCCCGAGCTCGAGACGGCCGACCTTCTGGAGATCGTCCCCGGACCGGACTTCCCGACGGGCGGAATCATCATGGGGCGGGGCGGCATCGCGCAGGCCTATGCCGGCGGGAAGGGCGGGATCGTCGTGCGCGGGCGGGCGGGCGTCGAGGAGATCCGCAAGGATCGCTTCGCCATCGTCGTCACCGAGGTCCCCTATCAGGTCAACAAGGCGAAGATGGTCGAGCGCATCGCCGAGGTGGTGCGCGAGAAGAAGGTCGAGGGCGTCTCCGACCTCAGGGACGAGAGCGACCGCCGTGGCATCCGCGTCGTCATCGAACTCAAGCGGGATGCCGACGGCGACGTGGTCCTGAACCAGCTCTACCGGTTCACGTCGCTGCAGACCTCGTTCGGCATCAACATGGTGGCGCTTGCCGACGGGAGGCCGCAGACGCTCGGCCTGAAGGAGGTGCTGACGCGGTTCCTCGACTTCCGTGAGGAAGTCATCTTGCGTCGCTCCGCTTTCGATCTGCTGAAGGCCCGCGAGCGCGCGCACCTCGTGATCGGCCTGGTCGTCGCGGTCGCCAACATCGACGCGGTCATCGAGCTTATCCGCACCTCGGCCGATGCCGAGGAGGCACGTGGCCGGCTGATGGCGCGCGGCTGGCCGATCGCCGACATCGCCCCGCTGCTGGCGCTGGTCGAGGCGGCACCGACGCCGGAGGACGACACCTATCATCTGTCCGAGCGCCAAGCGCGCGCGATCCTCGATCTGCGCTTGCAGCGGCTCACAGCACTGGAGCGTCAGAAGCTCGAGGATGAGGTCAAGGAGCTGGGCCTGCGCATTGCGGAGCTCTTGTCGATCCTCCGCTCGCGCGAGAAGCTGTTGGAGGTTCTGCGCACCGAGCTCTTGGAGGTTCGGCAGAAGTTCGCGAACCCGCGGCGCACCGAGATCGACGAAACCGGCGATGTCGACATCGATCTCGAGGAGCTGATTGCCCGCGAGGACATGATCGTGACGGTCACGCGTAACGGCTACATCAAGCGCGTGCCGCTCTCGACCTATCGTGCGCAACACCGGGGCGGCAAGGGCCGCTCGGGCATGGCGACGTACGAGGATGATGTCGTCACGCGGCTCTTCATCGCCAACACACACACGCCGGTGCTGTTCTTCTCGAGCCTCGGCAAGGTCTACAAGCTGAAGGTCTATCGCCTGCCCCTGGGCCAACCCCAATCGCGCGGCAAGGCGATGGTGAACCTGTTCCCGCATCTGTCGGCGAACGAGGCGATCACCGCTGTCATGCCGCTGCCCGAGGACGAGACGACTTGGGCCGAGCTGACCGTCATGTTCGCCACCAAGCGCGGGCGGGTGCGCCGCAACGACCTCTCGGATTTCACCTTCGTGCCGGTCAACGGCAAGATCGCGATGGGCCTGGACGAGGGCGATCACCTCGTCGACGTCGAGGTCTGCGACGCCGGGCAGGACATCCTGTTGGCCGCGCGCGGCGGCAAATGTGTGCGCTTCGCCGTTACCGACGTCCGCGTGTTCCAGTCGCGAGGCTCGACGGGCGTCCGCGGCATGGACCTGCAGAAGGGGGACGAGGTCGTCTCGATGTCGGTCCTCAAGCACATGCCGTTGTCGATCGAAGAGCGCGACGCTTTCTTGAGGAGCCGCCGACGCAGCGACGAGGAGCCTCTCGAGGACGCAACGCTCGCACCCGAGCGCGAGGCCGAACTCACCGCCAACGAGGAGATGATCCTCGCGGTCACCGAGCGCGGCTTCGGCAAGCGCACCTCGGCCTATGAGTACCGCGTGACGAGCCGAGGCGGGCAGGGGATCATCAACATCGAGACCTCGGAGCGGAACGGTCCAGTCGTCGCCACCTTCCCCGTCGCCGAGGACGATCAGATCATCCTCACGACGAGCGGGGGCCAGGTGCTGCGGACCCCGGTCCACGGCGAGCACGGCGTCCGCATCACCGGTCGCAACGCACAGGGCGTGACCATCTTCGATGTTGGCGACGAGCAGCGCGTTGTCTCGGTTGCGCGGGTAGGTGAAAACGGCAACGGTGCGGTCGTTGCCGAGGAGGATGAACAAGAGAGCTGAGGGAGCGCGGTCATGGGCGTGCGCGTGGGCGTCTACCCAGGCACTTTCGACCCGATCCACAACGGCCATACGGACATCATCCGTCGCGCCACGCGGATGCTCGACAAGCTGATCATCGGCGTCGCCCGCAACGCCGGCAAAGGCCCGTTGTTCACGCTCGAGGAACGGACACGCCTGGTCGAGCGCGAGGCGGCGATGCTGATGGCTGGCAACCGCACGAACGGTTGCCAAGTGGAGGTCAAGTCCTTCTCGAACCTGCTCATGCACTTCGTCGAGGATCAGGGCGGGCAGATCATCATCCGTGGTCTAAGGGCAGTCTCCGACTTCGAGTACGAGTTTCAGATGGGTGCCAACAACGCGCGGCTCAGCCCCGATATTGAAACCCTGTTTTTGATGGCGGCGGAGACGACGCAATTCATCTCGTCTCGCTTCGTCAAGGAGATCGGGCTCTTGGGCGGGGATGTATCGAGCTTCGTTTCTCCCCAGGTCTATACTGACGTGTTGGCTAAGTTGGAGGAGAAGCGAGCCCTCCAGCAATGAGGGTCGACGCCTTCGACTTCGCCCTTCCGCAGCACAACGTCGCTCAGCACCCGCTCGACCCGCGCGAAGCCGCGCGCCTCCTCCACATCGAATGGCGGCTACGCGATCGCCATGTCCGCGATCTACCGTCGCTGATCGACGATCGCGACCTCCTGGTCTTCAACGACACGCAGGTGATCCCCGCCCGGCTGCGCGGGCGCCGCGGCAACGCCGGGGTCGAGCTGCTACTGCACGAGCCCTTGGGTCGCGATCGGTGGCGCTGCTTCGCGCGGCCGGCGAAGCGCCTCAGCGCCGGCGATAGGATCGCGATCGGCGACGACCTGGAGGCGCACGTGCTCGACAAGCTGGGCGGCGGCGAGGTGGAGGTCGAGCTCGCGAGCGCTGCCGATGTCGGCGCGGCGATCGAGCGGCACGGCATCATGCCGCTGCCGCCCTACATCAAGCGCGGGCCCGGCGGCGACGAACGCGATCGCCGAGACTATCAGACCATCTTCGCTGCGCGCCCCGGGGCCGTCGCGGCGCCGACGGCATCGTTGCACGTCACGGAGACGCTGCTCGCTGCCATGTTGGCGCGCGGCGCGCGGCAAGTGCGCTTGACCTTACATGTCGGCGCCGGGACGTTTCTGCCGGTCAAGGTTGCGGACACACGGGCGCATGCGATGCACGCCGAACGCTATGAAGTGTCAGACGATGCCGCGGCAATCCTCGCCGCACATCGCCGGCAGAGCGGGCGCGTTTTCGCGTTTGGCACCACCGTGCTGCGGACGCTCGAGACGATCTATGAGGGTGGCACCTACCGTCCGGGCGGTGGCCGCACCGACATCTTCCTCCAGCCAGGCGTCCCGGTGCGCTCGATCGATCGGCTGCTCACCAACTTCCACCTGCCGCGGTCGACGCTGTTCATGCTCGTCGCGGCGATCGGCGGTCTGGAGAGGATGCGTCGCGCCTACGCGCATGCCGTGCGCGCGGGCTACCGGTTCTTCTCCTACGGTGATGCGTGTTTGTTGGAGCGTGCGGCGCGGTGAGCGCGTTCGGCTTCGCCGTCGAGGCGACCTCGGGGAAAGCGCGAGCCGGTCGGCTCGAGACGGCGCACGGTTCGGTGTCGACGCCTGTCTTCATGCCCGTTGGGACGCAAGCAACGGTGAAGGCGATGACGCCCGAGATGGTGGCGTCCACGGGCGCCCCGATCGTGCTCGCGAACACCTACCATCTGATGCTGCGCCCAGGGGCGGAGCGCATCGCCGGGCTTGGTGGGCTACATCGTTTCATGCGTTGGCCCGGCCCGATTCTGACCGATAGCGGTGGCTACCAGGTCATGTCGCTCGCCAAGCTTCGCGCGCTCGACGCCGATGGCGTGACCTTTGCCTCCCATCTGGACGGCTCACGACATCGGCTGACACCAGAACGCGCGACGGAGGTGCAACACCTTCTCGATGCGACGATCACGATGCAGTTGGACGAATGCGCACCGTGGCCGATCGAGGAGCAGGCGGCGCGGGCGTCGATGGAGCTCTCCCTGCGCTGGGCCGAGCGCTCGCGGCGCGCCTTCGAAGTACGGCCGGGATATGGCCAGTTCGGGATCGTGCAGGGGAGCATTTTCGAGGATCAGCGCCGCGCATCCGCGGAGGCGCTCCGCAAGACCGGCTTCGAGGGCTATGCCATCGGCGGGCTCGCGGTGGGTGAGCCCAGAGACGTCATGCTGCGGGTGGTGGAAGCGACCTGCGCGCACCTGCCGGCCGATCAGCCGCGCTACCTCATGGGTGTCGGCAAGCCCGAGGACCTCGTGGGTGCCGTCCTGCGCGGTATCGACATGTTCGACTGCGTGCTGCCGACCCGGTCGGGGCGCAACGGTCAGGCATTCACGGCGAGAGGGCCGGTGAACCTGCGGAACGCCCGCCACCGCGACGACCCGCGGCCGCTCGATGAGGAGAGTGCCTGCCCGGCCGCGCGGGACTATAGCCGCGCCTACCTGCATCATTTGGCGAAATGCGACGAGATTCTTGCAGCTATTCTACTGACTTGGAACAACCTATTCTTTTATCAAGAACTTATGCGGCGCCTCCGCGCCGCAATCATCGGCGCAGATGCGGAGGGCACTGCGGCAGCGTTTCTCGATCGCTATGCCAGCGGAGACTTGCCCGAACGTTAATGAAGCGGCTAGCGCTTTCGTCCTAGTCGTGCGCGCGACTTGAGGCGTAGACTGGCTTAGGCGGCCGCGTACTACGGTCGCACGACCTTTCGCTCGTAGCCGCGGCCAACACCTCATGGCTCACTCCGGCGCGAATCATTTTCGCGGAGCGCGGTTTGACACTGGACGAGATTGTGCTGCGTGCCCGTGACGACCGTCGCGGTCTGGACGTGGACTACCGGCCTGCAGGTACGACGGCGTGCCTCTTGGGGCGCACGAGTGACGATGCGTTGCGGGCCGTGAGATACTGGCACGGCTTCTCAGGCATGGCGCATCAGATTGCGCTGGCGCGGGCTCTAGGCCGAGGTGCGCACAGCGAGGCACGCGAGGCCGCTTGGGAGATCGTCCTGCTCGCCGAGGACATCGCTGCCGAGGTCACGCGGTTCCAACCAGAGCTGGCGGCGGGCACGCGCGTGAACGAGCTTGCACAGCCGGTGCTGGAGGCGACCGACGCGCTCCTGCGGGAACTGGGCATTGAAGACGGCCCACGAGCCGCACTCGCACCGCACCCTGCCGGGTGCGAGCAAGCGGTGAGCCGGCTCGCCGACACGTTCACCGCGTTCGTTGCGGGTCTGCATGCGATGATGCCGCCGCGGCTCCACCCACTCCTACCGGAAGCGCGCGCTGTCGTCGAAGCGGCTTCTGGTGCGCCGGAGGAGCTCTTGGCCCGGTTGCACGGCGAGCTACCGCGGCGCTTGCGGGCGCTCGGCTCGGAGCCGGCACTGCCCGCGGTCGTCGAGGCCGACGGGATGGGCACCGCACTGACCTCTTCGGGTCGGATCACCTACGGTGTTCGGGTTGCCGCTGGCTGTGTCAGCCGCATCGCTTGCAGCACCCCCACGGACCGTCTCTTTAAGCCCGGTGGTGCTGCGGTGCGGCTCTTGGACAGCTTCGACGGGGATCGTACGGCGCTCGCCATGCTGATGGCGTCGCTGGACCCTGAAGTGGCCTGGGAGCTTGTCGGCGCCGGCGCCGACGCTTGACCGAACGACGGGCTCATTCGCGCCAGAAGGCGAGATCGACGCCCAGCCAGCTACCTTTCCAGCGCTTGAAGAAGGCGGCGCGTACCGCGTCCGGGTCGTAGACGTCGCGCACCCATTCGCGCAGCTTCATCGGTCGGAGTCGGTTGTCGGCAGCGTAGGTCTCGAAGAAGAAGTCGAGGATGCCGGTCTTCGCCTCGCGGATGTGGCCCCAGCGTTTGGAGAGCTGGGCCATGGCGGCCTCGACCGGTCGCCCCTCGCGCAGCATCAGGTAGAGGCCGGCGGCGATGCCCGTGCGATCGCAGCCGGACTTGCAGTGCATCACCGCCGGATACTCGATGGTCGCGTAGAGCTCGTCGAGCAGCGCGATGAGCTCCTTCGACGGGACGTCGCGCGACCTTACGCGGACGTTGATGAGGTTGATGCCGAGCTTGGCGCAGAGGCGTTCCTCGAGCACGAAGGCGCCGCAGTCGCGCTCGGCGCGCAGGTTCAAGACGGTCTTGATGCCGTGGCGCTTGATGCGATAGCGCAGCTGGCCCGGACGCGGCTGCGCCGAGCGGTACATCCCCGGCGCCACCTCCCCCCAGTTGAGGCGGATGGTGCGCAGCGCACCGTGATCCAGCACCATCATGTCGAGCCACGCGAGAAAGCGTTGCCAGCGCGTGTCGACACGTTTGGTGATGACCACGTGCTCGATGTCATCGGGACCGCCCAGCCCGTCCCAGACTTCGACCATGCGCAGGGAACCGCTACGTGTTTCGCCGGACATCGGCCGGCCTCAAGCCCGCTCGCGGGTAGCGGTGAAGCGCAGCCCCGGCCACTCGTCGGTCGTCCGCTGAAGATCGAAAGCGTTCCGCGCGAGGTAGACCGGCTGTTCGTCGCGGTCCTCGGCTAGGACGGAGCGCTTGGCGTCGACGAATCGCTCAAGCTCCGCCCGCTCGCCGTCGACCCACCGCGCCGTGACGAAGGGGGCGGGCTCGAAGCCGATCTTGATTCCGTACTCACTGTCGATACGGGTCTGCAGCACGTCGAGCTGCAGACGACCGACCACGCCAACGACCCACTGCGCGCCGAGCATCGGCTTGAAGACTTGGCTCACGCCCTCCTCGGCAAGGTCCTCCAGGGCGCGACGCAGGTGCTTCTGGCGCATCGGGTCGTCGAGCCGGACGCGCTGAAGGAGTTCTGGGGCGAAGTTGGGGATGCCGGTGAAGCGCAGCTCCTCACCCTCGGTGAGGCTGTCACCGACCCTGAGCACACCATGATTGGGCACACCGATGATGTCGCCCGGCCAGGCCTCATCGGCGAGGCCCCGATCGTCGGCAAAGAAGAAGATCGGCGACGAGACCGTGATCGGCTTGCCGGTGCGCACCTGCCTGAGCTTCATGCCACGCTGAAAGCGCCCGGAGCACAAGCGGACGAAGGCGACGCGATCGCGATGCTTCGGGTCCATATTGGCCTGGACCTTGAAGACGAAGCCCGAGACCTTTTCCTCGCCCGGGTTGACATTCCGCTCGCTGCTCGGCTGCGCACGGGGCGACGGTGCTACTGCGGCCAGCCCCTCCAAGAGCTGGTCGACGCCGAAATCGCGGAGTGCCGAGCCGAAGAAGACAGGCGTCAGATGACCTTCGCGGTAGCTCTCCAAGTCGAAGGGTGGGCAGGCCGCGCTGACCAGCTCCATACCCTCGAGCGCGTGCGCAGCGGCCTCGGTGCCGGCAATCTCCGCGAGCGCCGTGCCGTCCGGCAACGGGTTGGCCTGCAGGCGCGCCTCCTCATTCGGATGCTCGAAGGTGCGGAACACATGCTCGCGAAAGTCCCAGACCCCTTTGAAGTTCTGCCCCATGCCGACGGGCCAGACCATCGGTGTGGTATCGAGGGCGAGCTCGCTGGCAATCTCGTCCAGAAGCTCGAGCGGGTCACGGGCTTCGCGATCGAGCTTATTGATGAAGGTGACGATCGGCATGTCGCGCAGGCGACAGACCTCGAAGAGCTTACGCGTCTGTGCCTCGATCCCTTTGGCGGCATCGAGCACCATGATGGCGGAATCGACCGCGGTCAGCGTGCGGTAGGTATCCTCCGAGAAATCCTCGTGGCCCGGCGTGTCGAGCAGGTTGAAAGTGCAGCCGTCGAAATCGAAGGTCATGACCGAGGTCGAGACCGAGATGCCGCGCTGCTGCTCGATCTTCATCCAGTCCGACCGCGCGCGCCGACGCTCGCCTTTCGCCTTCACCTCGCCCGCGAGATGAATGGCGCCGCCGCGAAGCAGGAGCTTCTCGGTGAGCGTGGTCTTGCCGGCGTCGGGGTGCGAGATGATCGCGAAGGTGCGACGACGGGCGGCCGCGGCGGCAGCCGGGCTTTGGACGGTTGCGTCGTCCAACGATACCTCCGAAAGTCTGGGGCCGGGCGGCGACGCCCCGGAGGTTGGAACGGAGATCATGAGCGACGCCGATCTGGAGGCGCTGCGCGCCGCCCTCCAAGCCCACCGGGTTGAGATATGCGCGCTACTCGATGGAACGCAAGAGGACGCCGGTCCGGTCGTGCTCGACCAGACGCAGCAGGGCAGGCTCTCTCGGATCGACGCGATCGCGAGGCAGGAGATGGCGCGGGACGCCCGACGGCGACGGACGCGTGACCTGGTCCGCATCGACGCCGCGCTCGCGCGTATGGAAAGTGGAGCGTACGGCTACTGCACCCGCTGTGAGGAGCCGATCGAACCGGGCAGGCTCGGGGTCGACCCGGCGACGCCCTTGTGCCGCGACTGCGCGGCCGCGCGCTGAGGTGGCTTTCCGCTTGTGGAGCCAGGAACGGGGCCGCTAGAAGCAATCCATGTCGGCGGACGATCCTTCCTCGGAGCCTATGTCTCCCGGCCGGCTCGCCGATCTCGTCGAGCGCGTCGCGAACGGCCGGGATCGCAACGCCTTTCTAGGCCTGTTCGACTATTACGCGCCGCGCCTCAAGGCTTTCTACCGACGCCGCGGTACGGACGATGCTCGCGCCGAGGACATGGTTCAGGACGTGATGATCGCGCTCTGGCAGCGTGCGGATCAGTATGATCGCGGCCAGGCCGGTGTCAGTACTTGGGTCTTCACGATCGCCCGCAACCGGCAGATCGACCTCATCCGCCGCGAGCGCCGGCCCGAGCTGGACCCGGAGGAGCCGGCGCTACTGCCGAGCGCATCGCCGATCCCTGATGCCGCCTTCGATACCGAGCAGGTGGCGGTGCGTGTTCGTGCTGCCCTGGAGCAGCTCCCCGCCGAGCAGGCAGACCTCATCCGACTATCGTTCTTCGAGGAGGCCTCGCACAACGCGATCGCCGAGCGCCTTGACTTGCCGCTGGGCACGGTGAAATCGCGCGTACGGCTGGCGATGCAGAAGCTGCGCCTGGCTCTCGGCGACGACGAGGCGCAGGCTTGAGGGCCGCCGTCAGCTCAGCTGGTCGAAGAGGCCGCCCCGGTGCGTGTCGCTCCGGGGCCGTCTGCGCCGGTCACGGGTGTTGCCGGCCGGCATGGCGCACGGTTCCTCGCTCGCCGTCACGGGCTCCGGCGAGGTTCTTCTGCCCTTGAGCGGCAGGACCCTCCCATCCGGAAGGATGATCTCGTCGCCATCCGCCATTGGCCGTCTCCCGCGTGCCTCCCAGCGCCGTACCCTAGCGGAAGCCTGCGACGCCGGGGCTCACGTCCTATGGTTAACGAATGGAAAGGTGCAGGCGGACGTAGCGGGCTGCGCTTCGCGTCGACGCGGAGGTCTTCGGCGGCACGGCCGATCGACATCCCGCGAGCGGTGATCGCAGCGTTGGCCATATGTCGACGTGCATGCCAGTAGAACGACCGGAGCGAACGGCGACGGGCTTCGCCACGACCCATTCAGCACGGAGTGCCAATGACCGACGGAACCCGGCGCCTGGAGGTGCGCCAAGCAGATCTCGGAGACATCCCGGCTGTCCGGCGGCTTTCCGCGAAGGTGTATGGTGAGGCCGAGATCTACGGCACGGCGCAGCTCAAAGGCCAGCTCCAGAACTTTCCCCAGGGCCAGCTCGTCGCGGTGCTCGACGGTGAGGTCATCGGCTATTGCGCCACCTTCCGCGTGTCGGAGCGCGTGGCGTTCCAGCGTCACACCTGGTCCGAGATCACCGGCGGCGGCTACCATTCGCGCCACGTGCCGGCCGGTGATTGGCTCTACGGCGCCGAGGTTTTTGTCGACCCCGACCGGCGCGGCTCGCGGATCGGCCAGCGGCTCTACGCGGCGCGGAAGGCGCTGTGCATCAGGCTCGGCTGCAAGGGGATCGTCTTCGCCGGTCGGCTGCCGACGCTCTACCGGAGGCTCAAGACCTTCGGCTCGCCCGAGGCCTATGTCGCAGCCATCGCCGAGGGTCGTGCGCGTGATCCAGTGCTCAGCTTCCAGCTAAGGAACGGCTTCGAGGTCAAAGGCATTCTTCCCAACTATCTGCCGAGCGATCGCGAGAGCCTCGGCTATGCCGTCCACCTCGTCTGGTACAACCCGCGCTGGCTCGCGGAGGCCGCCGGCCGCGACACCTACAGCTCAAGCATCGTCAAGGACCACGTGCGGATCGCCGTGGTGCAGTATCAGCAGCGGCGCGTCCGGACCTTCGAGGAGTTCGGTCACAACGTCGAGTACTTTGTCGACGTGGTTGCCGACTACAATGCCGACTTCGTGCTGTTTCCCGAGCTGTTTACGCTACAGCTGCTCTCGATCGAGAACGCGCCGATCCCGGCCGCCGAGGCGATCGCGCGGCTCGACAGCTATACCGAGCCCCTGAAGGAGCTGCTGTCGCGGTTGGCCGTCGAGTACAACATCAACATCATCGGTGGTTCGCACCCGACACGGGTCGCATCCGGAGCCATCCACAACATCGCCTATGTCTGCCTTCGGGACGGCTCGATCCACGAGCAGCCCAAGATCCACCCGACGCCCAACGAACGCTACTGGTGGAACATCGACGGCGCCGAGACCTGCGAGACGATCATGACCGATTGCGGGCCGATCGGCGTCTTGATCTGCTATGACGCGGAGTTCCCGGAGTTGGCGCGGCACCTCACCGACCAGGGTGCGCGGCTGCTGTTCGTCCCGTTCTGCACCGACGAGCGACAGAGCTATTTGCGCGTGCGGTACTGCTGCCAGGCGCGTGCCGTGGAGAACCAGCTCTATGTCGCGCTCGCCGGCAACTGCGGCAACCTACCGGGCGTCGACAACATGGATATCCAGTACGCCCAGAGCTGCATCGTGACGCCCTGCGACTTCCCCTTCGCGCGCGACGGTGTCGCTGCCGACACCACGCCCAACGCCGAGATGGTGGCGTTCGCCGACGTGCGGCTTGCCGACATAGAGCAGGCGCGCGCTTCGGGCACCGTGCAGAACCTCAACGACCGCCGCTTCGACCTCTATCGCGTGGACTGGACGCAGCGCCGCTAGAGCCGGTCCGGTTTGGCTGGGACCACCCGCGCCCCACTCTTCCGCCCGATGGCACCATACGCTCGTGGGCGGAAGGGCGCGGGTATGGGTTACGCTCGACCGGAACGAGCGCTGACGATGGCGCTCTAGGAGCGTCGACCCAAGCCGCGGAAGGTGTGCGCCGGGTAGGTGCCCAAGAGCCGCAACTCCTCGGAGAAGAACGCCAGCTCTTCCAGGGCGTTGGCGAGCGGCGTCTCGCTCGGATGCGCGATCACGTCGGCGTAGAAGAACGCCTGGTTGAAGTCCGGCTCCACATAGCTTTCGAGCTTGGTCATGTTGACGCCGTTGGTCGCGAAGCCGCCCAACGCCTTGTAGAGCGCGGCCGGCACGTTGCGCACGCGGAAGACGAAGCTGGTGACGAACGTGCTGTCGCCGGCGTCGGGGAGGTAGGGCTCGGCGGCAAGGATGACAAAGCGAGTCGTGTTGTGGTCGGCGTCTTCGATGCCGGTGTCCAAAATCGCGAGCCCATAGACTTCGGCTGCGAGCGTCGAAGCGATGGCGCCGTGGCTGGGCGGGCATTCCTCGGCGACCATCCGCGCTGCTCCGGCCGTGTCGGCATGGACGACGGGCGACAAGCCATGCCGCTGCAGGTAGCGCCGGCACTGGCCTAGCGCCTGCTCGTGGCTGTGTACGTGGGTCAGCTCATCGAGCCGCGTTCCCTTTGGTGCCAACAGCTGATGGTTCACCCGGAGGAAGGTCTCGCCGACGATGTGCAGATTGCCGTGCGGCATGAGGAGATGAATGTCGGCGACGCGGCCGGCGACCGAGTTCTCGATCGGGATCATCGCGAGTTCGACGCTGCCGTCGCGGACGGCGGCGAACGCGTCCTCGAAAGATGGGCAGGGCAGGGCCTCGAGCTCTGGGAAGGTCTGCCTGCAAGCGAGATGGGAGTACGCCCCGGCATGGCCTTGGAAGGCGACGCGCCGAGCTCGGGCGAGGGGGCTCAAGGTTCGGTTCCGCCGAAGGGTAGGCTCAGGGGGCGGTGCGCGAGCCGGCGCCGCGCGTCTTCGAGGTCCTCCGGCGTGTCGACGCCCGGAGGTGCAACGGCGACGCGGCGGACGCCGATGGTCATGCCGGCCTCCAGGGCGCGCAGCTGCTCCAGCCGCTCGCGCCGCTCCAGTGCGCTCGGCTGTAGATCGCAGAAGCGCTCGAGCGCATCTCGCCGAAAGCCGTAGACGCCCACATGGTGCTGCACCGGGCCCGTGCCGCTCGGGGACGAGCTGCGCGTGAAATAGAGCGCTCTGCCCCGCGACTCGGCGGCGTCCTCGAAGCTGACGATCGCCTTCACGACATTCGGGTCATCGCGGTGGCGGGCATCTTCGGTCGGCACCACGATGGTCCCGATGTCGCAGCCGTCCTCGATCACAGGCGCCAACGACTGCTGAATGGCCTTGGGGTCCAGCTCGGGCATGTCGCCTTGCACGTTGATGACGAGATCGATGGTGCGCCCGGGGTCGAGCTCCTCGACCGCTGCGAGGACGCGATCGGTTCCGGATGGCAGCGCCGGATCGGTGAGCACCGCTTGGCCACCCGCGCTCTCGACCGCAAAGGCGATTTCGAGGTCCGCTGCGGCGACCACGACCGGACCGATCCCCGCTTCGAGCGCGCGCTGGACGACGTGCAGGATCATCGCGGCGCCGCCGATCTCCAAGAGTGGCTTGCGCGGCAGTCGGGTTGCCGCGAGCCGCGCGGGAATGACGATGAGGACGCTGGGATCGGCGGGCATGCGGCTTTGTGACCGGGCTTCAGGGCGTTGGTTCCTGGAACTGCCGTCTAGACTTCTCGGTTGACACTGCTCGGGGTGGTCCCCAAACCGCCCGCGTCGCGGGGGGCTGAGCAGCACGTTCCCGTTTGTGACTGACAGCGGAAAGTAAGCAATGGCAGGATCGCTCGAAGCAAACAAGCTCATCGGGGGCGTGCTCACCGGCGGGATCATCGTCGTCGGCGCCGGCGTCCTGGGCGATCTGCTCTATCATCCGAAGACCGTGGCCGAGAACGCCTTTCCGGTTGTTGTCGAGGAAGCGACGGAGGTCGTCGAAGCCGAGCCTGCGGCAGTGCCTCTGCCTGTGCTGCTCGCCGACGCGTCGGTGGAGGACGGCGAGGGTGCGTTTCGCGCCTGCGCGGCTTGCCACACGAACGACGAAGGCGGCGCACATCGGGTCGGTCCGAACCTCTGGGACATCGTGGGCGTCGATATCGCGTCAAAGGACGGTTTCTCCTATTCGGATGCCCTCGCCGGCAAAGACGGCGAGTGGAGCTACGAGCACCTCTACCAATTCCTGAAGGCGCCTCAGGACTGGGCACCCGGGACGAGCATGAGCTATGCGGGCATCAGGGAAGCTGAGGACCGCGCCGACATGATCGCGTTCCTGCGGTCGCTGTCGAATGATCCGCCACCCTTGCCAGAGCCGGAGGCGGCAGCAGCGACCTCAGAGGAAGCGGCACCCGCATCGGACGCCGAGCCCGCATCGGACGCCGAGCCCGCATCGGACGCCGAGCCTGCCGCGGATACGGAACCCGAGTCCGACGCGGAACCTGCGACCGAAACCGAGCCCGCCGACGGGTCATCGGCGACGGAAGGCTGACGCGCGCGTGGCGCCATCCGCCGCGAGCAACTGGCAACTCGTCGAGCGGCTCGCGGATGCAGCCGGACAGGTGATTCGGCCGCACTTCCGGCGGTTGGACGCAATCGAACTCAAAGCCGACGCAACCCCGGTTACCGTCGCCGACAAGGCAGCGGAGCTTGCCATGCGCGAGCTGCTTGCTCGTGAACGACCTGCGGACGGTATTCTTGGCGAGGAGTTCGAACCCGTCGCCTGCACCAGTGGATGGCTCTGGGTGCTTGATCCGATTGACGGGACCAAGGCCTTCACCGCCGGCAAGCCGCTCTTCACGACCCTGATCGCCCTGGTCGAGGAGGACCGACCGCGGCTCGGCTGCATCGACCAGCCGTTCCTACGTGAGCGCTGGATCGGCGATGGTCAGAACGCGACGTTCGGCGGCCGCGAAGTCGTTCGCAAAACACCGCCGCCGCTCGAGCGCGCTGTACTTTCGTCGACCGCTCCGGAGATGTTCCAGGATGAAGCGGATCGCGCAGCCGTCGCGCGGCTACAGCGAGCAACGGCCTACACGAGCTGGGGCGGGGACGCCTACGCCTATGGCCTGCTAGCCCTGGGCAGCATTGACATCGTCGTCGAGGCCGGCCTGAAGCCCTTCGACCTGGCGCCGCTCGCACCGATCATCGAGGCGGTGGGCGGCAAGGTGACGGATTGGCAGGGACGCCCGCTCTCGCTCGCAAGTGATGGACGCATCCTGGCGGCTGGAAGCGCGCTGCTGCACGAGCAGGCGCTCAAGGCGCTCAACGGTTGAGCCGCCGTTCAGACCAGCGATGGTTCACTGCCGCAACGCTGGATGCCACCTTGCCCGCGTATTTGATGGGAGACCGCTGATGTTCGTGCGGAGCTTTGCCGACGGCTGCCGGCTCGCCGCCGCAGCCCTCCTCGCGTCCGGGCTCACGCTCACCGTGGCGACGGCGGATGAGGCGGGGCTCACGCGGCTCACCCAGTTCGCCGAGTTCGGCGAGCCGGTCTATCCGGAGGGCTTCGAGCACTTCGACTACGTCAATCTCGATGCACCCACGGGCGGGCATGTTCGCCTTGCCGCCTACGGCACCTTCGAGCGCATCAATCCCATCCCGCTGGGCCCGGCGTGGCCGCAGGGCCTGGGGCTGGTCTACGATTCGCTCATGAGCGGGTCGTCCGACGAGCTCGCGGCCTACTACCCGTCGATTGCGCTCGCCGTGAACATCCCGGACGACGTGTCGTACGCCATCTTCGAGCTCGATTCGCGCGCCCGCTGGCACGACGGCGAGCCGATCACCGCAGACGACTTCGTCTTCGCCCTGGAGATCATCCAACAACACGCGCGGCCGCTGTTGCGCGAGTTCTGGCGCAATCTGGAGAGCGCCACGGCCTTGGCACCCGACCGACTCCGCATCGATTTCGCCACCAGCAACAACTGGAAGACCCTCGGACTCGCCGCGAGCCTCGGCCCGCAGCCGAAGCACTTCTACGAGGCCAACGACCTCGACCCGGCCGCGTTCAACACCGAGCCGGAAGTCTATGAGGGGCCGTACCGCATCGCCAATGTCGACCTCGGCCGCTCGATCACCTACGAGCGCGTCCCCGACTACTGGGCAGCCGACCTGCCGGTAAACCGCGGCCTCAACCACATCGAGCGCATCACCTACGTCTACTTTCGCGACCTCGATGTGGCGTTCGAGGCGTTCAAGAGCGGCGAGATCGACTTCTGGAGCGAGAACGAAGCGCGACGCTGGGCGACGGGCTACAACATTCCACAGGTGGCCGACGGTCGGATCATTCGCGACGACAGCATCGAGATCAACACGCCGCGCGGCTTCGCTGGCCTCGTCTTCAACAGCCGGCGCCCGCCCTTCGACGATGTGCGCGTGCGCGAGGGCCTAAGCCTCTTGTTCGACTTCGAGTGGACGCAGGCGAACATTCTCTATGGGCTCTATGCCCGCGCGCAAAGCTACTTTCCCAATTCCGATTACGGCACCCGCGACGTCCCCATGCCCACGGCCGAGGAGCTCGACATACTCGAGCAGTTTCGCGGGCGCGTGCCGGAGAGCGTCTTCGACGAGGCGTTCGAGCTCAACGAGACCGACGGCAGCGGCCGCATCCGCCGTGAGCTGCGCCAGGCCTGGGCGCTATTGGAGGAGGCCGGCTGGACCGTGCAGGACGGCCAGCTCCGCAACGCGGATGGCGCGCAGATGCGCCTGCAGATCGTGACGCAGACGCAGTCGTCGGTGCGCTATGTCCAGCCCTTCGTTACGAACCTAGATCGGGCCGGCGTCGACGCTTCGGTACGCGTCGTCGACACCGCCCAGTTCCAGCGGCTCACCGACACCTTCGACTACGACATGGTGGCGATCGGCGCCAATTTCTTCCCGCCGCCCAACGAGGAGCTGCGCACCTATTTCAGCTCGGCTGCGGCCAGCGAGGAAGGCTCGGCGAACTGGGCTGGCATCCAAGACCCCGTCGTCGATGAGCTCCTCGAGCTGATCGTCAGCATCGACGGGCAAAGCGACGAGGACCTCGAGCGGCTAAAGGCGACCACCCGCGCGCTCGACCGCGTCCTTCTGCGCGGTCACTACATCGTGCACACCTTCTACTCGGCGCGGAATCGGCTCGCCTACTGGTCGAAGCTGCGGCATCCGGAGATTGCACCCGTCTACGGCACGGGCTTTCCAGCGACCTGGTGGGTCGATCCGGCAGCGGCGCGCTAGCGCGTCGACCTGAGCAGCGCGACGCAAGACCCGTGACCGCCTACATCCTCCGCCGCATCTTGCTGATGGTGCCGACGCTGTTCGGCATCATGCTCATCACGTTCATTATCGTGCAGTTCGTGCCCGGCGGTCCGGTCGAGCAGATGCTCGCCGAGATGCGCGGCACCGCCGTCGGCGCGACGGACCGCTTCACTGGCGGCGGTGGCGACATCGGATCACCCACCGGCGGGGCGGGATCCGGTGCTGAAGCCGGGCCACGCGGGCAGTATCGTGGTGCCCAAGGGCTCGACCCGGCGTTCATCGCCGAGCTTGAGGAGCTGTTCGGCTTCGACCGCCCGGCGCATGAGCGCTTCCTCAAGATGATGTGGGACTATCTGCGCTTCGACTTCGGCGACAGCTACTTCCGAGGCCAAAGCGTAGCCGACCTGGTGATCGACAAGATGCCGGTCTCGATCTCGCTGGGCATCTGGACGACGCTCATCACCTATCTGGTGTCGATCCCGCTCGGCATCGCTAAGGCGGTGCGCGACGGTTCTCGTTTCGACGTCTGGACGAGCGGCGTGATCATCGTCGGCTATGCTGTGCCCGCCTTCCTGTTCGCCATCCTCCTCATCATCCTCTTCGCCGGCGGCGAGTACTTGAAATGGTTCCCCCTGCGCGGCCTCGTCTCGGAGAACTGGCGAGAGCTGAGCTGGCCGGCGCTCATCCTCGACTACTTCTGGCACATCACCTTGCCGGTGACGGCGATGGTGGTCGGCGGGTTCGCCACACTCACCATGCTGACCAAGAACTCGTTCCTCGACGAGATCAACAAGGCCTATGTGCTGACGGCCCGCGCGAAGGGGCTCTCTGAGCAACGCGTGCTCTACGGCCATATCTTCCGCAACGCGATGCTCATCGTCATCGCCGGCTTTCCAGCGGCGTTCGTGGGTGTTCTCTTCACCGGCGCGCTCCTGATCGAGGTGATCTTCTCGCTCGACGGCCTCGGTCTGTTGGGCTGGGAGGCGGCGATCAATCGCGACTACCCGGTGATGTTCGGCACGCTCTACTTCTTCACGCTCCTGGGCCTGATCCTCGGGCTGATCGGCGACATCACCTACACGATCATCGATCCCAGGATCGATTTCGAGGCCAGGCAGTCTTGAGCGCGGCCCAGGCCCTGCAGCACCGCTGGCGCCTGCTGCCGGCGCCCAGCCCCCTGACCGAACGCCGGCTCGCCAATTTCCGCCGGAACCGGCGTGGCTTCATCTCGCTATGGCTCTTCCTGGCGCTCTTCGGTGCGAGCCTTCTCGCTGACGTGCTGGCGACCGAGAAGCCGCTTCTCGTGCGCTTCGAGGGCCAGTTCTACGTGCCTTTCCTCCAGGCCTATCCAGAGACGACCTTCGGCGGCGATTTCGCGACGGAGGCCGAATACCGCGACCCGTTCGTCCTGGAGCTGATCCACGAGGCCGGCGGTTGGGTCGTATGGGCGCCGATCCCGTTCAGCTATCGGACCATCAACTACGACCTGCCGCAGCCGGCACCGTCGCCGCCGAATGGCTGGTGGTGGCAAACGCCTGAAGACTGTGAGCTGGGCGCGCCCCGGCTCTGCGCGAACTATCTGGGCACCGACGATCAGGGCCGCGATGTGCTCGCCCGGGTCATCTATGGCGTGCGCATCTCCGTCCTGTTCGGGCTTCTTCTGACGCTCGCCGCCTCGGTCGTCGGCATCGCTGCGGGCGCCGTCCAGGGCTACCGCGGTGGCTGGGTCGATCTCGTCTTCCAGCGTTTCGTCGAGGTCTGGACGAGCCTGCCGACGCTGTTCATCCTCATCATCCTCGCGAGCCTCATTACGCCGGGCTTTCTCTCGCTCCTCATCGTCATGGCGATCTTCAGCTGGCCAGCGCTCGTTGGTGTGGTGCGGGCCGAGTTCCTGCGCGGCCGCAATTTCGACTATGTGCGCGCCGCCAAGGCCCTCGGCCTCTCGGACAGCGCCATCATGTTCAAGCACGTGCTGCCCAACGCCATGATCTCCACAATCACCTTTCTGCCGTTCATCCTGAGTGGCTCGATCACGACGCTCACCAGCCTCGACTTCCTCGGCTTCGGCCTGCCGCCGGGCTCGCCGTCGATCGGCGAGCTGTTGAACCAGGGCAAGAACAACCTGCAGGCGCCCTGGCTCGGCTTCACGGGCTTCTTCACCCTCGCGATCATGCTGAGCCTCCTCGTCTTCGTGGGCGAAGCCGTGCGCGACGCCTTCGATCCGCGGAAGACGTTCAAATGAGCCTGGTCGAGATCGAGGACCTGCACGTCCGCTTCCGGGTCGAGCACGGTGCGGTCGATGCGGTCAGGGGCGCGAGCTTCAACCTGGACAAGGGCGAAACCGTCGCGGTCGTCGGTGAGAGCGGCTCGGGGAAGTCCGTCACCGCGCTCTCGATCCTCCAGCTCCTGCCTTACCCCACCGCGAGCCACCCCAAGGGCTCGATCCGCTTCGAGGGCGAGGAGCTGATCGGCGCGCCCGAGCGGGTTCTCCGCGAGGTCCGGGGCGGCCGCGTCGGCATCATCTTCCAAGAACCGATGACCTCCCTGAACCCGCTCCACACGATCGAGAAGCAGGTCGCCGAGAGCCTCATCCTGCATCGGGGCTTCACCAAGGAGAGTGCCCGAAAGCGCGTGCTCGAGCTGCTGGAGCTCGTGCAGCTTCAGGATGCGGAGGCGCGGCTCGATGCCTTCCCGCACCAGCTCTCGGGTGGGCAGCGCCAGCGGGTGATGATCGCCATGGCGCTCGCCAACGAGCCGTCGCTGCTGATCGCCGATGAGCCCACCACTGCCCTCGACGTCACCATCCAGGCGCAGATCCTGACGCTTCTGAAGGACCTGCAGCGGCGGCTGGGGATGGCGGTGCTGCTGATCAGCCACGACCTCACCATCGTCCGCAAGGTGGCCCACCGGGTCGTCGTGATGCACGACGGCCTCGTCGTCGAGCAGGGACCGACCGAACGCATCTTCGCCACGCCCGAGCATCCCTACACCCGCCACCTGCTGGCGTCCGAGCCCAAGGGCGAACCGCTGCAGCCGAAACCCGACGCACCCGTGATCGTTCAGACCGATGACCTCAAGGTGCACTTCCCGATCCAGCGCGGCCTTCTCAAACGGACCGTGGCTCACGTGAAGGCGGTCGACGGCATCGGCCTCGAGGTGCGCGCCGGCGAGACGCTGGGCGTTGTCGGCGAGAGCGGCTCCGGCAAGACCACGCTCGGCATGGCGCTCCTGCGGCTCCTCAAGAGCGACGGCCCGGTGATCTTCATGGGCCAGGACATCCAGGGCTGGAGCTTCAAGCAGCTCCGCCCGTTGCGCCGCGAGATGCAGATCGTCTTCCAGGACCCTTATGGCAGCCTCAGCCCGCGCATGTCGGTCGGCGAGATCGTCGGCGAGGGGCTGTTGGTGCACGGCTTCGCCGCAGAGGCCGACAAGCGTCGCCAGCGGGTCATCGAGGCGCTCGAGGAGGTCGGGCTCGACCCGGCCTCGATCGACCGCTACCCGCACGAGTTCTCGGGCGGCCAGCGGCAGCGCATCGCCATCGCCCGGGCGATGGTCTTGAAGCCGCGCTTCGTCGTGCTGGACGAGCCCACCTCAGCGCTCGACCTCTCGGTGCAGAGCCAGATCATCGAGCTCCTGCGCGACCTCCAGCGACAGCACGAGCTGGCCTATCTCTTCATCAGCCACGACCTGCGCGTGGTCCGCGCTCTCTGCAACCGCATCATCGTCATGAAGGACGGCGTCGTCGTCGAAAGCGGCAGCGGCCGCGACATCTTCGAGCGCCCGCAGGAGCCCTACACCAAAGCTCTCCTCGCCGCCGCCTTCGACGTGGCCGTGAGCGCGGAGCCGACGGCGGTGGCGAGCTGACGCTGACCGCTACCTTCAATGCACTGTTTGACATGGCGCCGCCTCGGCGAGGACATTCGCGCTGAATTGAGACCGACGAGGCATTTCGAATGAGGGCACGCGCCGATCGGCCGACCTCCAATGCGATCGCGCTCTCCGTCGCCAAGATCATCCTTCATCTCGGCGGCGGTGGCGGCCTCGTCAGCGCTGGGGAGGAGGCGCAAAGGCTCTTGTCGGGCCTCGCTTCCGATACGCGTTCGCCGGATGAAGTCCTGTGGCGTCGAGCCTTCAGCTTCGCGCTCGCGGACGCCCTGCGCTCGGCGCGCGTGCATGTGCAGCAGAGCGAGACTGAGCTAACCAAGGCGATTGGCGAGGAGTTGGGAGAGGCGCTGCAGCCAGACGTTGATTTCGGCGCAAACGAGCTGATCGAACCCACGACCTACGCGGCGTACCCGCCCGTCCGCGAGCGCTTCCCGGCGTTCGTTCGTCGGATCGATCCCGAGTTCGACGCGGCCGCCGGGGCCGACCGGTTGCGCGAGCATCTCGACACGGCGCTCGGTCGCGGCCTGCGCCGCGCATGGTCCGATGACGTCGAACGGTTTCAGCCGATCGTCGACAGGCTCCAGGGGCCGATCGCCGAGGGTGCACGCCGTCAGGCGGCGTGGATGCGGCACTATGCGTGGGTTCGCTCCCAGTTCGAAGACGCGCCGGTCTTTTCGCCGGAGAAGCGGGACGAGGGGATCAAGCTCGCGCACGTGTACGTGCCGCTTCGATGCGTGCACCATGAGGAGATCGAGGACGAGACGGACGGGCGTCGCGAACGCAGCTTCGAGCGGAAGAAGCGTCGCGCGCACGTCGGTTGGCTGCACGAGAGCTTGCACGGCTGGCTCGATGCCGACGACGTCGAGGACCGCATTCGGATCGTTGCCGGCGGGCCGGGGAGCGGCAAGTCCTCCGTCGCCAAGGCGTTCGCGCGGGAGGTGATCCTCGACACGGGCTGGCGGGTCGTCTTCGTCGAGCTACAGCTCCTCCGCTTGCGTGGCGACCTACGCGACGATCTGGCGCGCTACTTCGATCATCGGCGCGCCTCGGGTGCCGGCTTCCCTGATGATCCGCTGAGCTGGTACGCCGACGGCGGCGGACCGTGTCTCCTGGTCTTCGACGGCCTCGACGAGCTGGCGCGTAGCGAGGCTGGAAACACCGACCTCACTCGCCGCTTTGTGGCCAACCTCAAGTGGATGTTGCGCCAGTGCACAGGCGATAGATCGCTCAAGGCGGTGGTCCTTGGGCGCTCGGCTGCGGCACAGGAGGGATGTGCGAACGCGGAGCTCGACCTACGATCCATCCTCCACGTCCTGCCGCTTCGCCCCCCGACCCGCCGCGATTTGCTCCTTGGTGGCGACGGTGACGCCAAGGCAGAGAAGGACGTGTTGGACGCGGAGGACTTGCTCACCCGAGACCCCGACCAACGGCCCCTATACTGGCGCAAGTGGCAGATGGTGCGCGGTGACCCATCGGAGCCGGTGCCTGAAGGGCTGACGCACAAAGACCTCAGCGAACTCAATGCCGAGCCGCTCCTGTTGCATCTTTTGATCATCTCGGGGCGCCTGGCTCCGAACCGATGGCGCGAGGCGGTCGAGAACCGGAACTGCGTCTACGAAGACATCTTCAACAAGGTCTACGAACGGGACCGCGAAGCGGACAAGTGGCAGGTCGCGCAGCTCAACGCCGACGACTTTTTCACGCTGATGGAGTGCCTTGGACTCGCCACTTGGGCCGGTGGCGGACGAACCGGCAGCGACGAAGAGTTCAAACGTCTGCGCGACATCCACTCGACGGGCAGCCAAGAGCGGAAGTTCACCGCTCTCGACAACGCCGATCTTGAGAGCGTGGCCGTACAATTCTACGCGCGGCGCGACCTGGACGAGCCAGGCTATCAGTTCATCCACAAGAGCTTCGGAGAATACCTGATCGCACGAGCGCTGCTGCGTGCTGCGCACCGGGCGCGAGACGATCTCGACCGCGAAGGTGAAGCCGAGGCGGCGAGGAAGTGGCTGCGCGTTGCGAGCCTCGCCGAGATCACGCACGAGATCCTTCGCTTCCTGCGGGACGAAGCCCGAGTTCGCTTCGAGCGGGTCGACGATGCCAGAGACCTGAAGAACGGCTCGCAGGCGTTGATGAACTGGACGTTGCGGGTGGGGATGCCGACCCATCGCGAAGATAGCGGTGCTGCCTTTAGGGTCATCGAGGCCAAGCAGGCGAATGCGGAGGGCGCGCTGCTTGCGGTCTTGAATGCTTGCGCGCGGAAGGTGGCCGTCGAGGGCACGGCAGGCGCAGCCATCGCTCTTGACTGGCCCCAACCGCTGGCGCTGTTGCAACTCCTGCAGCGATTGCGCCGCGGACGGGACACGTTTCCGCTAGCCCTCGCTTTCGATCATCTGGCTTGGCGGCGCTCCGGCGACCAACCTGAAAACGATCCCGCTACGATACACCAGAAGTTGAGTAAGGCCGACCTCTCATTCGTCTCTCTCGTCGACGCGTTCCTGGTCGACGCGTTCCTGGTCGACGCATTCCTGGTCGGCGCGAACCTGCGCGACGCGAACCTGGAGAGCGTGAACCTGCGCGACGCGATCCTGGAGCGCGCGAGCCTGGGCGCGGACCTGGGCGGCGCGGACCTGGGCGGCGCGGACCTGAGGCGCGCGTCCCTGGGCGGCGCTAACCTTCGCGATGCGAACCTGGAGCTCGCGAACCTGCGCGACGCGTTCCTGCGCGGCGCGGACCTGAGGCGCGCGAACCTGCGCGGCGCGAACCTGGGCGAATGCCGACATTTGACTCAGGCGCAGATCAACACGGCGTTAGGAGACGAGAATGCGCGCCTACCGAACGGCCTAAGGCGCCCAGACCATTGGGAGGCCAAGTAAGCGGAAGCGGCCGCGTCAGCTCGCGAACTCGCGCTGGCCTTCGGGGTCCACGTCTTCGATGGGGGCGGGCTTGGCGCCGCCTTTGAGGATCAGCTCGGCGGCATGCGCAGCGGCGTCGCGGAAGGGGAGGAGCACGAGGTCGGCGCCCGCGGCCTCCAGGGAATCGGCCGCGGTTTGCGCATGGTCGGCGACGGCGATCCGGCCATCGAAGCGCTGCTCCTTGAGCGTCTGGATGAGCGAGCGCCGCGCATCGTCGTGCGTGATGCCGGTGTCGTGGTCGGGCACGGCGGAGACCGCCCAGCGGACGCCAGCGAGCGGCAGATGCGCCAGAAACTCTGGGTCGGTTGCGTCACCATAGACGACGTCTAAGCCCTGCCGCCGCGCGTGCTTCACGGCCAGCGGGTTGAAGTCGACGCCGAGCACCTGATGGTCGTGGCGCCGCAACTCTTTGGCGATCGCGAGCCCGTAGCGGCCAAGTCCGAAGACGACGACGTCATGGGGTCGCGCAACGTCATGCGCGCCGTCGTCCTCGCGTGCCGGCACGCGCCGCTCGAAGATGCCGAGCCAGGGCTCGAGCGCAGCGTAGATCGGATGCGAATAGGTGATCATGTAGGTCGACGCGGCGATGGTGATGAGCCCCACCAGCGTGACGAGACCGAGTGATTCGGCGTCGACATGGCCGACCGCCACGGCCATGCCCATGAAGATGAGCGAGAACTCGCTGATCTGCGCGACGGTGAGACCGGCGAGAAAGCCCGTGCGCTTCCGATAGCCCATGGCGCCCATGAGGACCATCACGATCAGCGGGTTGCCGATCAGCACGAACAGCGAGAGGACCAGCGCCGGGCCGACGCTCGCGGTCAGCACCGATAGGTCGAGTGCAGCACCAAGGGCGATGAAGAAGAAGAGCAGGAGGAAGTCGCGTAAAGGTGCGAGGCGCGCCGCGATCGCCTCGCGGAACGGTGTGGACGCCAGCGAGACGCCGGCGAGCAGACCGCCCAGCTCCTTGCCGAAACCGAAATAGTGGCCGAGGGCCGCGAGCAGCGCCGCCCAGCCGATGGCGAACGACATGAGGAGCTCGGGCGCGCGCGACAGTCGCTCGACCAGCGGGTCGGCGAGGTAGCGGATGAAGAGGACCACCGCCGCGAGCATCAAGGCGCCGTAGGCGAACACCAGGAGCACGTCGGTCAGCCCCGCATCCTCGCCCGCACCGACACCGAGAGCCGAGAGGACGATCATCGCGAGCACCACGACGATGTCCTGGACAATGAGGAAGCCCAGGGCGATCCGGCCGTGCAGCGAATCGATCTCGCGCTTGTCGGCGAGGAGCTTCACCACAATGATCGTTGAAGAGAAGGTGAGCGCGATCGCGACATAGAGGCTCGTCGTCGCGTCGAGCCCCAGCCCGATCCCGATCAGAAAACCGAAAAGCGTCGTGAACAGCACCTGGCCCAGACCCGTTACGAGCGCTACGGGGCCGAGCGTACGGACGAGGTTCAAGTCGAGCTTGAGGCCTACGAGAAACAGCAGGACTGCGATGCCGAGCTCGGCGAGCAGGTCGATGTGCTCGTCCGAGCGCGCGATGTCGAGAACCGACGGGCCGGCGAGGATGCCGACCGCGATGAAGCTCACGATCAGCGGCTGTCGCAGGAGCAGGCCAATGAAGCCTACGGCCGACGCCAGCACCAGAAGCGCTGCGACCTCGTAGAAGATGTAGTCGCCAAGGGTCTCAGCCATCGATCCTCCGCGCTTCCGCGAGAGTTTAATCGAGCCGCATATATTGCTTTAAGTGGCGGGCGAAATCAGCCGCAGGCAAAGCGTCGCACCGGCAACGCGCGATCGGCGAAGGCGTCAGCTCGCGGGCGGTGCCACGAAACGCTCGCCGGCCGCAAGGGTTTCGGCGGGCAGCGCGATCGCCTTTCGGGCCTCGAGGTCGAAGTGCACCGTGATCATCTGCACCCTGCTGTGAACGCGATCGTCGTCTGCCGAGTGCATGCTGTGCCGGTAGGTGATCGAGGTCCGGCCGAGCTTGATCAGCTCCGAGCGGATGACGACGAGCCCGCCCAGTGGCACCTCGTCGACCAGGTCGACCTCGATCCGCACGTCCGCCCAGCCGGTCCTGCTCGCGCGCATCGCTTCGGCCGCCGGGCCGATCGCGTGCAGGAAATGAAAGCCCGCGTCGTCGAACATCGCCATCTGGTGGCGTGTATTGAGGTGACCGAACACGTCGCAGAGCCAGGGATGCGCAACGCCACGGAACGTCTCGATCGGCTGGCTCATCGGTTGGCTCCGTCTAAGGGGCGGCAAGAGGACGCGTCACGCACTCACTCTAGGTCATGTGGACGTGAAAGTCGTCCGGCCTTCGCGTGATTCCACCCTTGGCTCATCGCGGCACGCGGCACGGCCTGCTAGCAGCGGATCGTGCGGGAACGGAAGACAACTGGCGCGAAAGGCCCTGTATGGACGCCCTGAGCGGTGCCCCCCCGAACCGGCTCAAGGTCTGGTGGCAGGCGCTACGCCCAAAAACGCTGAGCCTGTCGCTGGCACCGGTGCTCGCCGGCTCCGCCTGGGCTTGGGCCGAGGCGGGTGCGTTCGATGCGCGGGTTCTCGTGCTCGCCGCGCTCGGTGCCGTTGCCATGCAGTCGGGCACGAATCTCTGGAACGATGCCCTCGACGGCGAGCGTGGGGTCGACGCGGGGGTCCGTCTTGGACCGATCCGGGCGACGGCAGCCGGCCTCTTGCCGGCGCGACGGGTGCGATTGGCGGCGCTTGCCTGGTTCGCGCTGGCCGTCCTTGCTGGGCTGGGACTCGTTGCGATCGGCGGGCCGCTGCTGCTCGCCATCGGCGTCGCCGGGATCGCGTGCGGTCTTCTCTACTCCTCGGGGCCTCGACCGCTCGCGGCGACGCCTCTAGGCGAAGTCCTGGTGTTGGCCTTCTTCGGTGTCGCCGCAGTTGCCGGCACGGCGGCGGCCCATGGTGGCACGGTCACCCCGGGGCTTGCCGCCCTAGGCCTGCTGATCGGCCTTCCTGCCGCCGCCGTGCTGCTCTTGAACAATCATCGCGATCGCCTCAGCGATCGACGGGCAGGACGGCGCACGCTGGCGATCGTCCTGGGGCCCCGAGCGACGTGCCGGCTCTACGGCGTGCTCGTCGTCCTGGCGGCGGCGGCACCGGCGGTTGCTACCGGCTTCGGTGGAGTTGGCATCGTCGCTAGCCTCGCGCTCGTGGTTCCGTCCTGGATGCTGGCGGACCGGCTTCGCAAGGCGGCAATCGACGAGAGGTTGAATGGCCTGCTGGCCAACACTGTCCGCTACCAGCTCGCGGCAGCTCTGCTGACTGTGCTGGCGCTGCTCGTCACCGACTGAGGTCGAAGCCCTGGCGCACACGGCTTTGATCCAGATGCGTGCGCGAGGTCGCGGGCGGCTCTAGCCTGTTTCGCCCTGGAAGCTGTTTCGCGCGGACCCGTCGCCTTGACCTCTTGGTTCATCCCGCTCGGTCTTGCCTGCATCATGGTGACGGTGGGCCTGGGCCTCGCGCTCGCGGATTTTCGTGCGGTGGCGGGCCGACTCAGCGCGTTGACCGCAGGCGTACTCGTCCAGACGCTGGGGCTGCCTGTACTCGCGGCCTTTTGCGCCGTCGTGTTCGACCTACCGCCTGTCGTGGCGCTCGGTCTGGTGCTGGTGGCCTGCGTGCCCGGCGGTGTCACCTCGAACTTCATCACCGTTCTGGCTCGAGGCGATGCAGCACTCTCGGTGGTGATGACCGCGGCGACGACGGCTTTGGGCCTGGTGACGGTGCCGCTCATGCTCGCCGCGGCGGTCGCACTGTTCGACCCGCAAGGGGTCATTCTCCCCGACCGGCTCTCGCTCATCGCCACGGTGCGCGCGGTGCTGCTGGTGACGCTCCTGCCGCTCACGGTGGGGATGATCGTCCGTCATTGGTTTCCGCAGAGGACGGCGCAGCTGCTGCCGGCGGCGCGAATGCTCGCGACCCTCCTGTTCATCGCCATCGTGCTCGCCGCCTTCGTCCGCGACTGGGCCATCGTCGAGGCGGGGTGGCAGTCGGTGGGCGCGGCGGTCGTTGCTTTCAACGCCCTTGCGGTGTGCGGCGGGCTCTTCCTGGCGCGGGCGCTCCGCCTTGGCGATCGCGTCGCGGTCACCCTCGGCATCGAGTGTGGTCTGCAGAACGTGGCGCTCGCTTTGTTCCTGGGCGGCAGCGTGCTCGGCGTGCCCGAGCTGATGGTGCCGGCGGTGCTCTACGTGTTGGCGATGAACGCCTCGGCGCTGGTGCTGGTGGGCTTGGGACGCCGGCTCATCAGCGTCGAGCCCACTCCTTGGCAAGCTACGATCCCACGGCGCTGAGGCCTCCAGGATCGATGGCGGCCGCTACAGCAGCCCTTCGCCGCGGAAGCTCGTCTGGCGCCCCTTGCCGACGATGACGTGGTCGTAGACGAGGATATTCAGCGGTTCGAGAGCCTCGATGACCCGGCGGGTGGTCGCTACGTCCTCGGGCGACGGGGTCGGATCGCCGGATGGATGGTTGTGGACAAGGATCAGCGCCACGGCACCCAGCTCGAGCGCCCGCTTCGCGATCTCGCGCGGATAAAGGGGCGTGTGATCGACGGTGCCGCGCCCGAGGCACTCGTCGCGCATCAGACGGTTCTGCGTGTCGAGGAAGAGCGCGTGGAACTCCTCGACCGCCTCGTGAGAGAAGGCCGATGCCAGATAGGCTTCGAGCGCCTCGGGGGAGCCGATGACAGGCGCGCCGCTGAGGCCTGCGCGTTGCGCGCGAACGTCGATCTCGCGAACGAGCCGAAGCAGCACCGATGTGAAGCGCCGTTCCTGATCGTCTCGAAACTCGGCGATCTCGGCGAGCCGCGACGACTCGACCGCCAGAACGGCTGCAAGGCTGCCGAAGCGCGTGATCAGCGCCTTGGCGAGCGGTTTGGTGTCTCGCGTGCGGATCGAGAAAAAGAGCAGCAGCTCCAGAAGCTCGTAATCGGCGAGTGCCTCGCCGCCGACCTCGAGGAAGCGCTGACGCAGCCGATCGCGATGCCCGTGATAGTGCTTGGTGCCGTGCGCGAGTGGCTTGTCCACGAAGGGGGCGTGCTGCTCGGCGAGGCCGGCGGACGCGGGTGCTCGGATCAGCGCCGCGACGGTGGCCAATGCCTCGCCATCCTCGAAGAGCCAGCTCTTGGCCTCGGCCTGCCAGTGCCCGCCCGCGCGGCGTAACGCCTGATGATGTCGGTAGGTCTCACCGCTGACGACGAAACCCCGATCGGTCGCGCGTACCAGGAGGCCGCAGGCTTCGAGTTCATCCGCCGGTTGAAGCGGCGTGTGACCGCCGAGGAGGTTGGCCCAGAAGCCGGCCATGGCGTCTCACCAGGTCGGGTGATGTCGACCGGCGGGTGACAGCGTGAAGACCTCGCAGCCCTCTTCGGTGACGCCCACCGTATGCTCGAACTGTGCCGAAAGCTGCCGGTCCTTGGTGACCACGGTCCAACTGTCGCCGAGCAGCTTGGTTTCGAAGGTGCCGAGGTTGATCATCGGCTCGATCGTGAAAATCATCCCAGGCTCTAGGGTCAGCCCCTCGCCGGGCTTGCCGTAGTGCAGCACGCTTGGGGCATCGTGGAACACCCGTCCGATGCCGTGCCCGCAATAGTCCCGGACGACCGAGCACCGATGCGATTCGGCGTGGGTCTGGATCGCGGCACCGATGTCGCCGAGCGTCGCTTCGGGCCGCACCTGCTCGATGCCCTTCCATAGTGCCTCGAAAGCGACGCGGCAGAGCCGACGCGCCTTGAGCGCCGGATTGCCGGCGAAGTACATGCGCGAGCTGTCGCCATGCCAACCGCCGAGAACGACGGTGACGTCGATGTTGAGAATGTCGCCGTCCCTGAGCACCCGGTCGCCAGGGATGCCATGGCAGACCACGTGGTTGAGCGAGATGCAGGTGGCCTTCGGGTAGCCCCGATAGCCGAGCGGCGCCGGTGTCGCGTCAGCCTTGCTGATGGCCTGGTGACACAGCCGATCGAGCTCGCCGGTCGTCACGCCCGGACGCACGTAGGGCTCGATCATGTCCAGGATTTCGGCCGCAAGGCGGCCTGCGCGGCGCATGCCATCGAACGCCGCGGCGCCGTGCAGGGGCACCGCCTGCGATCGGGATTGGCCGGAGCTGTTGCGGTACATCCGTTAGGCTTCCAGGTCGATATCCATCGGGTGAGCCAGCTCGATCCCCTCCAAGCTCACGCGGCACGCATAGGCCAAGAACTCGACACCTGCGGTTGCCGCCCTGGCACAGGCATCTGCGTAAGCTGGATCGATATCACGGGCGAGCCCGAGCCGCTCGCAGTCATTACGCTGTACGACGTAGACCATCGCCGCACGTTCGCCAATTGCGACTTGTGCTGCGAGCTCACGCAAGTGCTTGGCGCCACGACTGGTCACCGCATCGGGAAAACGTGCGAAATCACCGACCCGCCAATGCACGTTCTTGACCTCAACCCAACAGCGACCGCGCACAGGGTCTTCGAGCAGAAAGTCGATCCGCGAACGTTCGTGACCGTAGGTGACCTCGCCGCGCAGCGCATCATAGCCGGCCAGCTCGGGCACGCGCCCCACGGTGAGGGCGCGACGTACGAGCCGATTAGGCACGTGGGTGTTGATGCCGACCAGGGTCCCTTCAGCCTCGACGAGTTCCATCGTGAGGGGAAGCTTCCTCCCCGGCGGCGCGGGCCGCAGCCAGACTTTGGCTCCAGGTGCGTTGAGGCCGAGCATCCGGCCCGGGTTCGGGCAGTGAGCCGTAGCTTCGCGACCATCCTCGAGAACGACGTCGGCGAGAAAGCGCTTGTAGCGACGAATGAGACGGGCGCTGACGAGCTGCGGCGGGGACGACATGGCTTGGAGGTGGCGGGGCAGGGGCCAAACGCAAGGAGCCCCGGGAGCGGTGCGCCCGGGGCTCAGCCTTCAGACAACATAGGTAGGGAGGAGGCCTACGTCCTGTCGGCTCATGCGTGCTTCGTTCAGGCGGCGAGCCGCTGCAGTTCGTCGACGTTGGCGCGGGCGCGCTTGGCCAGCAGATCGATGGCTTCGGCGTTGGCGCGGATACCCAGGTCGACATGCGACTGCGCAACGGCAATGGCCTTCTCGGCAGCGGCGTGCATGTCGGCCACATAGGCCTGCGGCCGCTTCCCCACGTCGAGTTCGCCGCGCGTCACCGATTCGATGCGATCGGCGCAATCGGCGAGAAAGCTGCACTGCGCCTCGGCGGCCACCTGGCAAGCTTGCATGATGATCGACTGCGCCTGGACCAGCGTGTCGACGTTCGCACGCTGCATCGCGACCAAGCCGTCGATGTCGAGCATGGGAGTGGAGAGGGGAGGTGTCTTCATTCTGGTTACTCCTGGGGGCCGGATTTCTATATACGCCCATTCATGCTGCGCTGCAACAAAATGCTGCATCGCAACATAACACCTTCGTAAAGTGTTGGCCTTCCCATCCGGCAACCGTTCCGGCGGCCACCAGCCAAATGGCCGCCAGACGAGCCCGGGCGACGCTACGCAAGGAAAAGGCCCCGGACCGATGTCCGGGGCCTCGTTCCGGCCGGTGTCGGCGGACAGCCGCCGACGCTCGGCAAAGGCGCCTAGCTAGGTTTAGGCAGAGAGCTTCTGCAGCTCATTGACGTTGGCCTGGGCGCGCTTCGTAAGAAGATCCATGGCCTCGGCTTGCGCCTTCATGCCTAGATCGACCTGCATCTGGGCGACGGAAACCGCCTTCTCGGCCGCGGCCTTCATGTCGGCCATGTACGCCTCGGGCTTCTTTTCCATGGCAAACTTGCCGGCCGCCATCGCCTGCATCTGGTCGACGTATTCCGCCATGAAGCCGTACTGCATCTTCGCGGCCGCCTGGCAAGCCTCGGCCATGACGGTCTGCGCCTTCATCAGCGCATCCATGTTTGCCTTGGTGAGCGCGACGAAGCTGTCCATGTCGAAATTCGGGAGCGTAAGCGGCTTCATGACCCGGGTACCTCGTTGGTTGACGACCGATTGATCGCCACTCTGCTTACGCTTGATTATGCTGCAGCGCAACATGACGTTTGCGTGGCAGCATAGAACTTTCGGCTAGTCGCCTGAGTTTGTTCTCTTCCTGTCCTCGCGCAGTATGGCGGCAGCCTTCTCAGCGATCATCAGCGTCGGCGCGTTCGTGTTGCCGGACGTGATCGTCGGCATGATCGAGGCATCGGCTATTCTGATCCTCTGCAGACCCTTGAAACGCAAGCGCGCGTCGACGACGGCCTCCGGATCGGTGCCCATTCGGCCGGTGCCGACGGGCTGGACGATCGTCGCTCCGATCTGACCGGCTGCCGTGACCAGTTCGCCGTCGGTCTCAAAGGCCGCACCCCGCCCGAACCGCGCCAGCGGCTCCGCTGCCGCGATGCGCCTGCTGAGACGGATGGCCTCTGCGGCCGTCCGCCGGTCCTCGTCGGTCGCCAGGTAGGTCGGCCTGATCGCCGGCTTGGCCAGCCAATCCGCCGCGGTCGCGCGGATACTGCCGCGACTCGTCGGGCGCAGGTTGCACACCGACGCCGTGAACCGGAAACGGGTGGAGCGGCTTGCCGAAACGCTCCAGGCTCAGTGGCTGCACGTGGTATTGGAGATCCGGCGAGGCCATGGCCGGGTCGCTCTTGGCGAATGCCCCATGCTGGCTTGGGGCCATCGTCAACGGGCTCCGCCTGTAGAGCGCATACGCGAGCGCCATGCGCGCCTTACCCAGAGCGTCCGTGCCCGCTCGTTCAGCGTTCGCGTCCCCTGGACCCGGAAGGCCTGACCGAGCTGCAGATCGTCCTGCAGGTTCTGGCCGAGGTCGGGCCGGTGACGTTGAACGCCGATGTCGAACGCCTGCAGGCGCTCCCCGTCACCGATGCCCGACAGCTCCAAGAGGTGAGGCGTGCCCACCGAGCCGGCGGCGAGCAGGACTTGGCCTGCGATTCGCGTCGCTTGGGCCTTGGTGAGAACGCGGAGATTGGGACGCTTGCGGACAGGCTCAAGGGACGCCGTCCCGGTATGGAGGCGGACACCGCCGCGTTGCCTTACCTCGAGATAGCCGCAGCTCTCGTTATCGCCGCGATTGAAGTACTCGGTTGGGGGGGACGCCGCAGTCCGCCGCTGCCTCGCGCCACGCATCCAGGATTTCCCAGGAAAGCCGCATCTCGTCCACGCGCCACTCGCCGCCCGCGCCGTGGAAGGCGTCGGCGCCGCGCGCCTGTCCTCGAATGTCGATCATGCCTTTGATGGCCGAGCGGCGGCCGATGACCTTCCCGCGCGGGTAGTTGAGGGCGCGGCCGCCCAAGCCTGGTTCGACCTCCGTGTTGAAGCACCAATCCGTGCGCGGGTTGTCCTGCGTGAAGAGGTAGCCGACCGGGATGTCGTCCGGATCCAGTTCGCCTCGCCGCCGGCCTCCAGCAGCAAAACGTTGCTGTCAAATGCCGACGCGCTGTCGCGACGAAGTCAGCCGTCGGCCTTTGTCGCCAGGAGCTGCGCCTGAATGGTGATGTCGACCGTATCGGAAGTGAACGGCAACTGCCCGCCGAGCTTCCACGCGGTGCGCCGTAGCGTCGTCGTGGCGCGAAACTGAAGTGTGCTCGCGGCGGCTTCCGAATGAGACGCCTCCCCGGCGGCGCCACCCTCCACCAGCTGCACATCGAGCACCACCGGACGCGTGATCCCTTTCATCGTGAGCTCGCCATCGATCTCTGCCCGCGTTGCGTCGGTTGGGCGGACGCCGGTGGACCGGAATTGGATCTCGGGATAGTGCGCCGCGTCGAAGAACGCACCGGACTCCATGATCGGGTTGAGCAGCACAAACCCCGTGCGCAGCGTCCTCGCGTCGATGGTGACATCGACCTTGGAGGCCGCGAGATCTTCCTGATCGATCACGACGGTTCCTGTAAAGCCGGTGAACGATGCAGGCGGCACAGGTCGGCCGAAATGCGACCAGCTGAAGCTAATCTGCGTGTGGCTGTCGTCGAACGCGTAGGTCTCGCTCGCCTGGTCGACGAACGACAACCCCATGCAGAGGGCGGTGAGAAGCGCCGTGCGCAACGCCATCGAGCACCTTTTCAGAGGTGAAACGCACTTGTGAGCTGGTGCGGCCGCATCGCACCGACCAGCTGGCGGTGTTCGCTAGGGCGTAGTCGACGAGCGTTGCAGACGGCGAAGATCGCCCGCATCCGCCATGAAGCCGAAGGTGCCGTTCGCCTGCAGCTCGTCGACAGCGCGGAGAAAGCCGCCCATCGCCGCCTGCATCAGCCGGGGCCCCAGGCTGACGCGTTTGACGCCCAGCGCTTCGAGCTCGCCCAGCGAGAGCGGCGCGGCACCCGTGCCGCCGAGCACGTTCACGGGGACCGGGACGGCTTCCACGAGCGCCTTGATGTCGTCTCGGCGGCTCATGCCACAGGCGTAGACGACGTCGGCGCCTGCTGCCGCCATGGCGCTGAGGCGGGCTAGGCACTCGTCGAGCGGGGTGGGGTGGTCCGTGAGAAAGGCCTCACAGCGGGCCGTGAGGACGAACGCGGGGTCCAAGGCATCGCGCGTCTCGACGGCGGCGGCGATTCGCTCCGTCGCCAGGCTCCTGTCGTAGAGCGGCCGTACCGGATCACCCGTCATGTCCTCGATCGAGCAGCCGGCGAGACCCGCATCGATCGCCGCGCGGATCGTCTCCGCCACCGCCTCGGGCAGGTCGCCATAGCCGTTCTCGAAGTCGCCATTGACAGGCAGATCGCTGGCGCGCGCGAGCATGGCCGCGTGCGCGATCGCCGTGTCTCGGTCCACCGCAACGGCGCCGTCAGGCCGGCCGAGCGTCGTCGCAAGCGCGGCACTTGCCGAAGCGAGCGCGTGAAATCCGGCGGCGACTAGGACACGGGCCGTGCCCACGTCCCAGGGGTTCGGCATGACGAAAAGCCCCGGCTCCTCATGCAGCGCGCGAAACCGGGCGGCGGCGGAGCGATCGACCATCGCGCGTCAGTAAGTCCGGAGCACCTGGGCGAGCTTGTCGAAGATCTCGTCGACATGCGCGCGCTCGGCGACCAAAGGCGGCGCGATGATGCCGGCATCGCCCGTGAACTTGACGTGGAGGCCGGCCTCGAAGAGGCGCTTTGTCGCG
>JANQNY010000073.1 GCA_028279345.1 Geminicoccaceae bacterium | reverse complement strand
CTGGAGCGAACCGAAGCGCCCGTGGTGCGGCTCTGCGGCAGTGGTGCCACGGTGTTCGCAGGCTTCGTCGACGAGGAGGCGGCGGCAGCGGCAGCGGCGTGGCTGCGCGCGGAGCGCCCCACCTGGTGGATCGAGGAGACGCGTCTCGCATGATCCTCATGTTCACGGACTTCGGCCACCGCGCGTCCTACATGGGCCAGATGGAGGCGGTGCTGAGGCGTGCGGCACCCACGACACCCGTCGTCACACTCACGGCCCACGCGCCCGCCTTCGACGCCCGACGCTCAGCCTATCTCCTCGCCGCAGAGGCGCAGATCGCGCGGCCCGGCGACGTCGTGCTGGCGGTCGTCGATCCGGGTGTCGGCAGCGAGCGTCGTCCCCTGGCGATCGACGCCGACGGCGTCTGGTACGTCGCACCCGACAACGGCCTCACGGCGCTGGTCGCCAAACGTGCCCGCAAGCTGGTCGTTCACGAGATCGACTGGCGACCCGAGCGGCTCAGCGCGAGCTTCCACGGCCGCGACCTGTTCGCGCCAGTCGCCGCTCGGCTGGCGCAAGGCGACAGTGCGGCCACGCTTCGCGAGGTCCCCACCAGCACCATAGGCGACGGCTGGCCCGACGAGCTCGACGAGGTGATCTGCGTCGACGACTACGGCAATGCGATGACCGGGCGCCGCGCGCTGACCCTGGGCCCAGACGCGATGCTCGAGGCCGCAGGCGCCGGCGTGCCGTTGAGGCGGCTCCGCACCTTCGCCGACGACGCGCGGGCCGTCGGGTTCTGGTACGAGAACGCCATCGGCCTGGTCGAAATCAGCGTGCGGGAAGCCTCGGCGGCAGAGCGGTTCCGCCTCGACATCGGCTCGCCCGTGCGACCCTTGCTCCCCACCTGAGCCGGGCCTAGGTTCGCTCGCGGCCGCGTTGGGGCGTAGCCAAGCGGTAAGGCAGTGGGTTTTGGTCCCATGACCGCAGGTTCGAATCCTGCCGCCCCAGCCAATCGGCCGCCACCGCTCATCGACGTCTAAGAGGCGCGCCGCGGGCCGTCTCGAGAGACCAAGACAGCCCGTCGGAGGATCGCCGGATGTTCGTTCGTGTGCGCCAATGGACCACGCAACCCGGAGACTGGGATCGCTTTGTCAGCCGCCTGGAACACGATGCCTTTGATGCCATGCGCGCCAGCGAGGGCTTCCGTCGCATGGTGGTGATGGGCGATCCGATGTCGAACGCCGTGGTGACTGTCACGGCCTGGGACACCGAATCCCAGGAGCGCACCTACGAGGTGCAGAAGGCGAGCACCTTCCACGACCTCGTCAAGGACCTGATCACCGGCGCCCCAGAAACGCTGGCCTATCCCGTCATCAGTGATCTCAAGGCATGAGGGCGCGCGCGCTACGCTGGGCGCTCGTGCTGAGCCTCATGGTCTCGACAGCCGCCGCGGCCGCCGATGAGATCCTCGGCCGCTGGGTGCTGGACGAAGGGGCGTTTCGCGAGCAGGCCGAGCGCTTTTTCGGCGCGGCGATGCTGCAAGTGCCGGCCGAGCAGCAGGAGCAGGCCGCAGCCTATGCCGACATGGCCGTCGACGCGCTGGTCGACCAGATGCGTGGGTCGAGCGTGACGTTTGCCGAGGATGGCAGCGTCGTCATGCGAACCGCCGCGGGCGCGCCGCAGGCCGGAAACTGGACCAGAGAGGGCGACATGGTGCGCCTCGAGCCGGCGATCGAGACCCCCGAGACAGCATCGCTCACGGGCGAGCTGCAGGCCGACGGCACGCTCCTCCTCCGCTCGGATGTGCCGGACAGCGTCGCCTTCGTCATGCAGCGCGCCGACGAGTAGGGCACCGGAACAAATGGCGCCTCCGCCGCGATATGGCGTCTCCACTTCCGTTGTGGACGGGGAGCGGTCCAAGCGGTCAGTGTTGGCTTTGCCTCAATCTCGCCAGAAGCGGTCATACGGCTCACCGACGCAGAGGGGCGTTCTCGATCGCTCGTTGGACCTCGGGTGTTCTGTGCTGCCGTTTCGCTCGGGACGCGGCCGGGGTTCGGACCGGCAGCATCGCCGTCGAGCGCTCGTGCGAAGCCAAGGCGGACAAGGTGGACGCGGATCAACAGCAGTATGAAGCTGCTCTCAAGGTCAAGGTGAATGGCGGCGAGGTGGGCGCTCGAGCGCCGCCAAGGCCGCGCCGCCGAGGACGAGCGGCAGGGCCAGGAAGAAGGCCGGGGCCAGGTTGAGGCGGAAGATCAGGAGATCGGCCAAGACCGGCCAAATCAGGGCGATGTACTCGAAGGGCGCGAGGCGCGAGGCTTCCGCGTTGCGGAAGGCCAGGGTCATGGCGATATGCGCCATACCGCCGAACAGGCCCGAGAGGACGAGCAAGGCAAGCGTCGTGGCGTTCGGTAGGACCCAGCCCCAGGGTAGTGTGGCGATGCCTCCCAGCATCGACACGACGACGAACCAGAAGGCGATGGCCCCGGGGCTTTCGGTGCGGTTGAGCGAGCGCACCATGATCAGGGCAAAGGCGGTTAGCACCGCCATGGCGAGGCCATAGCCATAGCCCGCGAGCCTGCGCATGTCGGTCTCGCTCTGTCCAAGCTCAGGCCAGACCAGCGCCAGAACGCCGGCGAGGCCCATGGCCACACCGCCGATCCGCCAGAGCGTCAGGCGTTCGCCCAGGATCATTGCCGCAGCGAGGGCCGTGAAGACAGGGGCGAGGTGGCCGACGAGCGTGGCCTCGGCCACCGGCAACCGCGCGATCGAGGCGAAGGACGCGAACATGGCCAGCGCGCCCAAGCCGGAGCGCAGCATGTGGCCCAAAGGTCTTTGCGTCCTCAATCCGGCCGGAAACTCACCGCGCAGCGAGAGGAAGAAAACGAGTGGGATTAGCGCGAAGAAGGAGCGGAAAAAGACGACCTGTCCGAGTGGGACGTCTAGGCTCACCGCCTTGATGCAGACGACCATGGCGGCGAAGAGGAACCCCGATAGGATGCGTAGCGCGATCCCGAGGGCGGGCCGTTCCGACCGATGCAGCGTGGCGAGGGTCACGCGGAACGCTCTTGAGGGGAGAGACTGTCGCGGAGCGCGTCGCCGGCGAGGTTGATGGCCAGGACCGTCGCCACGATGGCGAGCCCCGGCCAGATCATGAGGAGAGGCGTCGAGCGCAGATGCACGCGCGCATCGAGCAACATCGTGCCCCATTCGGGCGTCGGCGGCTGCACCCCGAAGCCGAGGAACCCGAGCGCCGAGATGCCGAGGATCGCGCGGGCGAGCATCCCGGTCCAGACCACCACGAGCGAAGGCGCCAGTGCCGGAAGATAGTGCCAGCGGGCGATGGCGACCGGCGACAGGCCGGCGAGCCGGGCTTGGATCACGTGACCGCGGCTACCGAACGACAGCCCGATCCCACGCGCGACCCGCGCGTAGCGCATCCATCCGGTAACGGTCAGCGCGAAGACGAGACTGCCGGTGCCCGCGCCGAGGACGCCTGCAATGACCACTGCGGCCACCAAGTCAGGGAACGCGAGAAAGCTGTCTGTCGCCCGCATCACGATCCAATCGACGAAGCGTCCCCCCATCGCGGCGACGAGGCCGATCAGGGTGCCGGCGATCAGCCCGATCACGGAGACGAGGAAGGCGAGACCCAGAGACCAACTGGCCCCATGGAGCAGGCGCGAGAGAACGCAGCGCCCGATCGCATCTGTGCCGAGCGGATAAACCCCGCCCGGTGGCGCAAGGCGGTTGGGGATGTCGATGGCAGTCGGATCATGGGGCGCGAGCGATGGGCCGAACACTGCGAGGAGACCCAGAACAGCGGTTAGCATCAGGACGCTACGCATCGCGGCTCCCGGTTCTCGGATCGAGCAGCCGATAGGTTAGGTCGATCAGGAGGTTGACCGTCACGAACAGGAGCGCGGTCAGGATGACGACCGCCTGGACCTTCGGGAAGTCCCGCGCAGAGATTGCCTGCACGAGAAAGCTCCCGAGACCCGGCCGGGCGAAGATCACCTCGACGATCACCGCACCCTCAAGCAGGAAGGCGAGTTCCAGCCCCAGAACCGTGACGACCGGGACCGCGGCGTGCGGCGCGACATGGTCGCGCCCGATTCGGTTCCGTGCCACGCCGCGCCGCGCCAGCGCCGGCAGGAATGGCTGCCCCCGCGCCTCCAGCAGGCCCGAACGCAGAATACGCATCAAAGAGGCCGCGACGCCAAGGCCGAGCGTCAGGGCGGGTAGGATCATGTGCGCCGCGGTCTGCGCGCCCATGGCAGGCAGCCAACCGAGATGTACTGCGAACAGCAGGATCAAGAGCAGCCCCAGCCAGTAGGCCGGTATCGCCGCGCCGAGCGAGGCGACCGCCACCGTGCTCCGATCCAGCCAGCCGCCGGGGCGGCGCGTGGCGAAGACCGCAAGCGGCACCGACAGGACAAGCCCAATGGCAAGCCCGGCCAGCGCAAGCGGTACCGTCAGGGCGATGGCGTCCCGAAGGTCTGGCCAGACCGGCCGTCCGCTGACCGAGGAACTACCGAAATCACCCGTAAGGATGGGCGTGATCCAGTGCCGGAAGGCGGACCAGAAGCCCGCATCGAGCCCCGCCTGAGCCCGGATCTGGTCGAGGACCTCCGGCGGTACGACGGCGTCGTAGCGCGCCACGGCGATGGCGAGGGCCGGGTCCCCCGGGGCGTGCCACAACAGAGCGAATGTGGCGAGCGCGGTTCCCGCCAGCACGACCACGGCCCTCAGGAGGACATCCACCAACGCAGTCACGCGATGCGCTCCAGCGCACCGAGGGCCAGCGCGGCCTCGCGCAGCGCGCGACCATAAGCGGTCCGGGGCGCGCGGAAGAAGGATTGCGCAGCGGCCGCTTCCTCGATGCGGCCGTTGCGCAGGATCACCACGTCATCGGCATGGGCCGCGGCATACCCGAGGTCATGCGTCACCACCAGGGCAGCGAAGCCTTCCTCGCGCTGCAGGGCGGCGATCAAACTGGCGGTGTGCTTCTGGGTCACTGCGTCGAGGGCGGAGAGCGGCTCGTCGAAAAGAACGATCGGCGGACTGGCGATCAGCGCCCGCAGGATGCCCAGGCGCTGCGCCTGTCCGATGGAAACTTCATGGGGGCGACGGTCGAGCAGGCCGGGGTCGAGTTCCAGCCCGGCGCAAAGCCGACCAATCCGGCCGTCCGGCAGTTCCAGCCGGCGTGCGCGGACCGGCTCCATGACCGACCGCCGAAGGCTCAGCGCGGGATTGAACGCCGCGCGCGGCTCCTGCATCACGAGAGAGGGATACGCGGTCCGCAAATCACCGCCGTCCCATGTGACGCTGCCGGATCGAGAGCGCACAATGCCGAGCATCGCGCCGATGAGCGTCGATTTCCCCGCGCCGCTTTCGCCGATCACGGCCAACGTCCGACCCGGCGCAAGGGTCAGGTCCACGCCGTGGAGAACCGGCCTGCCGCCTCGTTCGACAAACAGAGCCTCAACCCTCAGCATGGCAAAACCGCCCAGTTGCGATGGGCGACGAGGCGTCGCGCCGCCAGCGAGGCTGGCCGGGCCAGCAACGCGGCCGTCGCCGCGTCCTCGACGATGCGCCCGGCTTCGAGCACCCAGATGCGCTCCGCCCGGCGCGCCGCTAGCCCGAGATCGTGGGTGATCAGCAGCATCGCCGTGCTGCTAGCCGAAAGATGCCGGTCGACGAGCTCCATCGTCGCGGCGGCGATCACCGGGTCGAGCGCCGATGTCGGTTCGTCGAGGATCAGCAGCCTCGGCGCGCCGATAAGGGCCATGGCGATGACGAAGCGTTGCTGCATTCCCCGACTCCAGCCCCATGGCCGGGTCGTCAGATCGGCGCGAGACAGGCCGAGTGCCGCGAGCAGGTCGGATTGGTGCCCCGGATCTGGGGAAAGTCCGAGCGCTCGTTCCGCCTCGCGCCAATGGAATTGCAGCGTCCTGAGCGGGTCCAGCGCCTCGTCCGGGCTCTGCGGAGCATGCGCCACGACGCCGCGCCCACCGCCGATACGGTCCGTGAGCGCGTGGCCCAAGGTCGATTTTCCCGAGCCGGACGGGCCGACCAGCGCGATGCGCTCGCCGGACTCGATGGTCAGATCGGTTGGATGCAAGATGGTGTGGCCCGCTCGACGAACGGACAGGCCGGTGACGCTGAGGGTCACTCGGAAAGGCTGACCTCGCTGTCGAGCCAATAGGTCTCTGCGGGATGCACCTTGAAACCGCTCAGCCCGGCCCGCCCGACGCTGGTCTGGTTCCCATGAAAGACAGGGATGAGGGCCGCTTCCTCCGCGATCAGCTCCTGCACGCGGGTGTAGATCGCGCGGCGCTCGGTCTGGTCGAACGTCTCCCGACCCTCGGCCAAGAGCGTGTCGAGCTTAGGGTTCGAATACCCGCCGACATTGCCGCCGATGTTGAATGCCGGTCCCGCGAGCAGGAGCTCCGGGAAGTAGCTCGGGTCCCCCTGGGGCGCCGTGCCGAAAGCCTGCAAGTGCATATCGGCCGTGCCGTTCGTGATCGCTTCGTTGTTGGCGCCAAACTCGCCAATGGAGACGGTCGCGCTGACGCCGATCGCTTGAAGGTAAGCTTGCGTCAGTTCGGCCGTAGGCGGCAGCGCCGCGCGCGACGCATAGGTGACGATGCGGATGGTCAGAGGCTCGCCATCCAGCATCCAGAGGCCGCTCTCCTTAACGGCGCCGGCCTCGGCCAGAAGCCGTTCCGCCTCCG
Organism: Geminicoccaceae bacterium; assembly: GCA_028279345.1. Lineage (GTDB taxonomy): Bacteria > Pseudomonadota > Alphaproteobacteria > Geminicoccales > Geminicoccaceae > JAAAPF01. The sequence goes on along the minus strand of JANQNY010000073.1, from coordinate 5,597 downwards.
CCGGATCGTACACGGGCGCGATGTCGGCGGCCCATCCCTTCATCACCTGAGGGAAAATCGCGCCGGCCGGCGTCCCGCCCACGCCCGAGAGGGCGGCTTCGACGATGGCTTCCCGATCGATCGCGAGCGAGACCGCGCGGCGGATCAGCTTGTTCGTCAGCGGCCCCGAACGGTGATTCAGCGCGTAATGAAACAGGCGCGACGTCGGCGCGGCGTACCCCTGTGCGCCAGTGGACAGGATGCGATCGTAGTCGGTTTCGGCGTAGTTGATGACCAGATCGATCTCGCCGGCTTCGAAGGCCAGCGCCGCCGCCGCCGGGTCTGTCATCTTCCGGACCACGGCTTCGGCAAGGGCCGGCGCGCCGCCCCAGTAGTTCGGGTTCGCCTCGACGCGATACCGCTGGTCCGTTACGGCCTCGCGGAAGATGAACGGGCCGGTGGCGTTGATCGGGAAGGCGCTAGAAGGCTCGCCGAGCACGACCACGCCCGGCTCGGTCAGCGTCCAGGGAAAGGCGGCGTTCGGGCTGTTGGTTTCGAACACGACGACGCGGTCGCCGTCCGCATTCATGCCCGCAAGGTCGAGCAGATCGACGAGGCGCACATTGTGAGCCGGGTGACCCTCTTCGGCGATGGGGGTCAGGCTGTCGATTACAGATTGAGCCGTGACCGGGCTTCCGTCGTGAAACGATACGCCGTCGCGAAGGGTCACGCGCCAAGTAGTTGGACCGCTCTGCTCGATGCTCTCGGCAAGGCGCGGATACAGTTGCAGATCATGGTCCAGCCCCATCAGCGTCTCGGTGACGCCCATCTGGTTCGAAAGCCAGCCAAACTGGCGCGCACGGGGATCAGGCGCTTCGTTCGCAGGCCCGGCGTGGTAGGCGATGGTCAGGCTGCCTTCCTGCGCCGCGCTGGGCTGGGCGAAAGGCACCGTGACGGCCGCAAGCGCGGCAAGGGCCAGAAGCCGAAACATCATGACTCTCTGAATCTCCCAGTTATGTTATAATGTAACAGCTAGCGAGCCCGCGCGCGGAGGTCAACTTGACCGAGAGGTTGCATCATGCGGCCTTGATCGGCCGCCCGGCGGGCATCTTTCTTCAGGAAGCGAGTGAACGCCTCACCGAAGAGCACAAGGCCGAACCAGACGGTCGGCGACACCAGGACGGTCCGGAGCCTCAGGGCCCGACGGCCACGATGCCGCACTCTACGCTCGACGCAGACGCCGACCCCCCGGGTCGGCGACACTCGACATCGCCACGGGGGTCGTCCGAGCCGCAATGCAAGCCACATCGAGTTGACGGCCGCGGCGCGCGTGACCCTGGCGGTTCCCGAGGTCGCGCAACCAGGGCGAACAACCCGTTCCTCGTGCCGGGCGGCAGCAGGGTGAGGCAGTCCAGAAATGCGCCTCTGGGCCTGTCGAGTGCCTTCGGGCCGCATCATCGACGATCGAGACGGTGCGCCTTTCGGGCATACGCGCGGGAAGGCGCTAGTCCGCTCCGGGTCAGCTTGAGGCGAGGCTGCCAGACGCCGCTTGGACTGCTTAAGGCCGGAGAAAGCCAAAAACAGGACCAGCCGGCGTCGCTGGCAGGGCCGCCGGCCGTGGGAAACCATCGAGCTGTTCGTCAGTCAAGGAGGTTAAGAGGACAGCTAAGCTTTGCCGATTGGCTGCTCGCCAGTGGGCATCGAAGCCGCTTGGCCCTGGGTCTGGTCGTGGGGGACGATACGAAAGGCACGTGAGTTCGGCAGATCGCGCCAGAAGGCGAGCTGGCTGTAGCGCTGGAAGAGGTCGGGCGGCAGGATGGTCTCGCGCGGCCGCGCCTGGACCTTCGGGTGGACGCGATGCAGGCCGTCGAGGCCAAGCTGCGCGTCGAACTCCGGCGCGTCGTACGTCACCCCCTCGAATTCATGGTCGTAAGGCTCTTCGCCGAGAAACTCGTAGAGCAGCCGAACCACCTCGGGCGCGCGCTGCGTCAAGAGATCGTAGTCGACGATGACCAGACGCTCGGCGAACTCCGAGTAGCAGCCCTCCTTCAAGGCGTGCCAGGCGAAGCCGACGAGCCGGTTGGCACCGGCAAGCGCCTCGGTGCGGGTGTAGACCGTCGCGCGCTCGCCTGGATTGTTGAAGAGCCGCGTGTGCTCGAAGGCGTTTTGGCGGTATTGGCGCTCCATCGAGTCCATGATCCAGGCGACGTCGCGCACCAGGCAGATGAGCTTGGCTTCGGGAAAGAGCCGCATGAGGGCCGGCAGCTGCGCGGTCCAAGCGCGGTTTGTGTCGAAGATGACGGGCTCGGGACGGTCGGCGTAGTAGCTGTCGAACAGGCCCTTGAGGAGCCGCGCCCGCTGCTCCTGATCGACCATGGTCGAGAGTTCGGTGCCAGCCGAGACCTGGGCGATCAGGGCTTCGAAGAGCGAGGCCACCGGGCTCGACATGCCGGCATGAAAGCGCGGGTTCTGGCGCAGGAGCGCCGCCGTCAGCGTCGAGCCCGAGCGCGGCAGCCCCGAGATGAAGTGGAACGTGCGCGCGGTCATTGGCGCTCTCCGTTCGCCGACGCCATCGCACATAGAGGCCGGCGTTCGTCGGGACAATGCCGCTCTGAGCCGCCCCTGGCGCTCGCTCCATGGTCCGGGGCGGCGCTCGATCGGCCGCGCACGCGTCCTCGACGCTCTACGTTGAAATCGAGGCGCATCGTCGGCGAGCCTCGCGCAACGCGAAGTCGATCATCGCGCGAAGCAGAGGCGTCTCCGCGAAGGGACGCTTGCCGAACAGCTTTTCGGCGGCCGGTGTCAGGATCTCGCAGTGGTCACCGTCCAGCTTGGCAGCTCGCGCGAGGGTGAGGCTTGCCGCCTTCTCCAACCCGGGCCAGGACGTGAGGAACGCCAACACCTCCAGCGGGCTCGGGAAGGTCAGGGACCGCGAATGGCTCTTGGCGGCCTTGGCGATCTCGCCGAGTTCGCCGACGGCATGGTGAAACGCCCCGATCACGGTCCCGCTCCCATCGTCGGCGCTCAGTCCCATCAGGAGCTCGGCGAGCCGCGGCGCTGCTGACCTATGTCGCCCGACGGGAGCGTGCATGTGGCTTGGTCGCGATGTGGACGGCGCAGGCGTTCGTCAGGGCCGAGCGCGCGTCGGGCCGGGCTCTGCTAGGGCTCGAGCGGCGGGATCTTCTCGGGCGAGGGCGGCGGGAACTGGGGGGCGCTGCGTTCAGCGCAGGTAGAGCTCCGCGACGCGCGATCGTTCGTCGAGAGCCGCCGCTGATCCGGTCGAGGAGGCGACAGGATCGGCTCCCTCATCGAGCACGCCGACGACGTCGCTGGGCGCGAGGCCGAAGCGCCGGCGGAACCGGCGCGTGAAATGGCTGTGATCGCCTAAGGCCCAACGCTCCGCGACCCCTGCCACGGCGCCGCGCCGGCGCGGCAGGCGCATCAGCTCCTGCTTAGCCCGGTCGAGGCGGAGGTCCGCGATGTACCGCTGGACACCGCCGACGTCGGCGAACGCTCGGTAGACGGACGAGCGGGACGATCCGAAGGCGCGGGTGATCGCCGCGGTCCCGAGGTTGCGATCCGCGAGGTGCGCGCGGACGTAACGGCGCATGGCGAGCGCTCGCGCGCGCGACGCATGCGCCGCCGCTTCCTCGCTCGGGGCCCCGAGCGAGGAAGCGGCCTGCAACAGCCCCAGCATGCTCGACGCCATCCTCGCGGCATCGCGGCTGGTCGCCTTGGGCAATTGCTCGAAGACCGAAGCGATCGTCGCGGCGAGCAACCGACCGATCGGTGTCGCCACGTCGATACCCCGATAGGACTGGCCGCGCGCCAGCAGCCCTTGGACGGCCGAGCGCGGCACGATCACCGCTCGGGTCTCGATCGCGCCGTGGACGCCGCGGAGTTCGGCAAGGTCCACGATATGCAGCGCGCTCGAGCTCATGTCGACGCGTTGCTCCGCCGCCGCGCCGAGCATGCGGCCGCGCTCGTAGCTCCTGATTGCGATGTAGTCGTTGAGGACGGATCGATGGCCGGGGGGCGTCCGCGTGCGCATGGCGCCGCAGATGGTGTGGCCGAAGACGAGGCCCTCGACCGCCCAAGTGCGATTGTAGGCACGATCGAATTCCTCGATATTCGACGTCGGCGAGACGTCGAACAGGCGATCGAAGAACGCGCGAAAACGTTCAAAGCGCTCGGCCGCGGGCAGGCCCTCGGTCTGCAGCAACCTCGACGCAGCGCCCTCTGAGCGCGGCCACCTGGGCTCGCCGTCCACCTCAAGCGCACCGGAGCAACGAGCCGGCGAGCGGCGTCCCGCGCCGCGTCGCGTCGACTCCGCCGGCGCGGCAATATCCGCCGGCGACAGAACGGGACGATGCCACCACCTCGATGACGCTCAAGTTACCGCCCACACTCACACAAGGCCGACGATGCGTGGCTCGCATCCCCAGCGGAATGCGTTCCATTCGATACAATTGCATAAGTCAAACCTTGATGTGGGCGTGGCCGCAAATCCTGGTCGCGTCAAGGCCCCGGGCGGCGTCATGCGCCATCGCGTTCGCCGTCGGCGGGTTGCGGCGAAGCGCCGGATACCACCTTTAGTCGAATGCGACGTCGGTTTTGGGACGCTCGTGCAAGAACAAAGAAAGAACAGCGGCGAGAGCGCCGCGATCTCGAGCGAGCCGAGGGCCGCCGCCGTGGGACGCTCATGCAACGAACTATAGGCGCGGCTCTGGTACTTCAAATCAACGATCCGCTCGCCCAAGGCGGAGGGCGGGCGCGGGAGGCACGGTGACGCAAGACAGGCAATGATGTTTCCGCGGATCAATCTGGGCGATTGTAGCGGCTTGTGTGCCCACCCGTTCGGGCCCGAAACCCGTGCCGCTCCAGGCGCCCGCTCGAACGGGTTCCCCGTCGACGCTGCGGCCGGCCACGATGGCCAGAGCCCTCGCACGATTTCTGATCGCCGCGCGCTCGGAAGTGCCCTGTTGTCGTGCTGTACGAGCAAAAGTCATGACCCGCCGCCCGGCCGGGACCCTCGGCCGCGGATCGCGACGCTGCGGTCGTGGCGCCCGCCAGCACCGCCGAGCGCCTGGTGCGAGGTCGCAAGTTTGAGACGCTGAGCCACTGACACCAGGCGCAGGTGAGGGCGACGTCGCCGTGCGGGTCGCCCCGTCCGGGTCGGAAGCGAACGCTGCTCGGTGGCACTGGGTTCACGACGCGCACCGTCTCGCGGCTTCGGGAACGGTGCCGAATTGGAGCAAGGGTAGGACAGCAAAATGGCCAGCTTCACGGTCACCATTCTCGACGACACGGGCGTCAACGCGACGGTCACGGGCGATCTCGACGCCGAGACCCAGGACGGCGGCGGGCTGAGCCTGCGCGAGGCGCTGATCCTCGCCAACGGCAACGGCGAGGCCGACGACATCGCCTTCGACGCGGCCCTCGCCGGCGACACGCTGCTCCTCGACGGGAGCCAACTCGGCATCACCACGGCCGTCACGATCGACGGCGATCTCGACGACGACGGCACGCCGGACATCACCGTCGACGCCCAAGGTCAGAGCCGGGTGTTCCAGGTGGCCGGCGGCACGTCGACGATCGGCGGGCTCGTGATCACCGGC
>JANQNY010000060.1 GCA_028279345.1 Geminicoccaceae bacterium | reverse complement strand
CACGCCGCCGTCTGCGCGCGTACGGCGGCGTTCAGCGTCGCGGCGTCGGCATGGGGGAGCGGCAGGTAGGCGGCTCCCATCGTTTCGGCGAGCGCCTTGGCCCGTGGTTCGGGCCGAGGCGCCACGTCGACCACCAAGGCCTTGAGGCCCGCAACGCGGATCGAAGCGGCGGCGGCAAGCGCATCGCTCGCGGCCTGCGCGCGACCAGGGCTGCCGTCGCGGGCGACATTGGCGCGGCCGTCGGTCAACAGCACGACCGCCGGCGTCTGTCCCTTGCGCCGGACCGCCTCGGCGAGCGTGTAGGCGGCTTCCAACGCCGTAGCCAAAGGGGTTCCGCCACCGCCCGCCAGAGCCCCGAGACCGCGCTTGGCGCGGGTCAGCGATCGCGTCGGCGGCAGCACCAGCTCGGCCGCGCGGTTGCGGAAGGCGACGAGCGCCACCTGATCGCGCCGTACATAGCAATCGGCCAAAAGGAGTTCGACGGCGCCCTTGGCCTCGGCTAGGCGATGGAGCGCCGCAGAGCCCGAGGCGTCGACGACGAAGATGGCGACGCTCTCGTTGCGCTGCTTGAATCGCGTGATCCGGAAGTCATCCGGCTGCACCAGCACCCGGGCAGGCCGACCACGGGCCGTCCGGCGCCGGACCGGCTGCCAGGGGGCTGCGGCACGCAGCGTTTCGACAACGTTGAGCCGCACGCCGGGCGCCGGCGCGCCCGCGCGCGTGCCGGCCGGACGGCCGCGCTTGGAGGTGGGCGCCAGAGCACCGGCCTGGCCCTGCGCGCCCGAGGCTTGCCGCGCGGCGAGGCCGGCTGCGAGCGCTGCCAGCAGGCCTTCCGGCAGTGCGGCCTTGGCCGCCTCCAGGACGACGTCCTCCAAGGGTTGGTCGGGTTTCGGCTTTTGCTCCTCGTCGCCGGCCTCTGGCTCGTTCTCTGGCGGAGGCGGCGGCTCGGCTTCGTCGGGCTCCTCGGTCGGCATGACGGTGGCGCGCGGCGCCAGCACGAGCCGTGCTGCGACCTGCGCTGCCGCGCCGTCGACGACCGTATCGCCGACTAGAGCGGCCGAGGCGCGCGCGACGCAGAGCGCCTGCAAGGGCGCGCGCAGCGAGAAGATGCCGAGCGACAACGCGGCGGTCGCAAAGGCCGCCGGCAGGTCGTCCGGTGTCGTGACGTCGGCGAGGCGCTGTCGGGCCTCGGAGATTTCCTCGGGCGTCAACGGCGCCTCGTCCTCTGCATCCCGCCAGCCGACGGCGTCGAGGTCGAGATGGAGGGCCAGCCGATCACGCAGCGCTGCCGCTGTCCGTTCATCCGGTTCGGCCCCCTCGTCGAGCAGCACAAGCCCGAACCGTGCCGGCAAACGAAGGCCCAGCCCGTCGCGCTCGAGCGCGATCTCGCCGCGGTCGAGCGCCTGCGCCAGATGCGCCGTGGTGCCGGGCGAGAGGCGTTCTGCCATGGGTGCCGTAAGCACGCCCCCATGCACCTCGCCCAGGAGCCCGCGCTCCGCGACCGGCCGGCCCGCCTTGAGCGTGGCGGCGAGATCGAGGCCGCCCAAGAGGCGATCGTCCGTTGCATGCGCGGGCAGTCGGCGGCGCGGCATCTCAGCCGGTAGCAGACGGTCGAGTTCGGTAAGGAAGCGGTCCCGAACCGGCCCAGGTCGCGCACGCACGATGAGGCCGCTGCCCGCAGGATCGACCGCAAACAGTGCTGCAGCCAGCAGCGCATCGGCCCAAGGTGAGGGCGCCGGTGGCTCCGGCTCGCTCATGCGGCGAAGACCTCGTCGAGCGCGCGCTCGACGCGGACGGTGGAGCCGGCCTCGTCCAGCGGGTTGCGGCGCAGCCGGTGGCGCAGCGCCGACGGGGCTGCGCGAACGAGCTGGTCGTTGCCGACAGTTTCAGCGCCGTCGAGCGCCGCGAGCGCCCGGGCGGCGCGGACCAACGTGAGTTCGCCGCGAAGCCCGTCGGTGCCGAGCTTCATGCACAAGGTCGACGCGCGCTCCAGCGCCGCGTCGGGCACCTCGACCTCGTCCAGGCGCTCGCGGGCCTTCAGGACCCGCCGCCGGAGCTTGCCGTCCTGGCGGCCCCACTTGCCGGCGAAGCCCTCGGGGTCGCGCTCGAAGGCGTCGCGTCGCTTGACCACCTCGATCCGCGTCTTCAGCTCGGTCGGCGTACGCACTTCGACAGAAAGCCCGAAGCGATCGAGCAGCTGAGGGCGCAGCTCGCCCTCTTCGGGGTTGCCGGAGCCGACCAGCACGAAGCGCGCCGGGTGACGGATGGAGACGCCCTCGCGCTCCACCACGTTTTCGCCTGAGGCGGCGACATCGAGCAGGAGGTCCACCAAGTGGTCCTCCAGGAGGTTGACCTCGTCGATATAGAGAAAGCCCCGGTGGGCGCGCGCGAGTAGGCCAGGCTCGAACGCTTTCTCCCCCTGGGTGAGCGCGCGTTCGAGGTCGAGCGCGCCGACGACGCGATCCTCCGTGGCGCCGAGGGGCAGGTCGACGACAGGCACGGGCGCCTTGTGCTTCCGCTTGCGGCCCTGCTCCAGTGCGGGGCAGCCGCCGACACAAGCGCTTGCGTCCTGGACAGGATCGCAGTTGTAGGGACAGCCGTCGACCGCCTGCATCGGCGGCAAAAGGGCTGCGAGTGCACGGATGGCGGTGGACTTGCCGGTGCCGCGATCGCCGAACACGAGCACGCCGCCGATCCGCCGTTCGACCGCGGCGATCTCCAGCGCCTGCTTCATCTCGTCCTGGGCGACGATGGCGGCGAAGGGAAAGACGGGTGCCATCAGTCGCACCCGCAGAAAGAAAAGCCGTCCATCCCTGCTCCCAACCAAACCGGCGCCGTTGCCGCCGAACAGCGCCGCACGTCAACGCTGCCGTAGCGCTGATGCAACAGCGCCGACATCCTTCCTTGGGCGAAGCCGCCGCCATTTCCGCATCCGCATCCCGTTCAGCTTTCGGCGGCGAGCAGCTCGCGGAGCAGCGGGTTCGGAAAGCGCCGCCTGAGCGTCAGCGCGTAGAAATGCTCACGAATCTCTGGCAGCTGAACGGCTTCGACCAGCTCGCCGTTGGCCAGCTCTTCCGCGACGACGATGGGGGGCACCACCGCAAGCCCCCGGTCGGCGCGGGCGAAGAGCCGCAGCATCGCCATGTCATCGACCTCGGCGGCGAATTGGGGGCGCAGATGCAGGCGGTCCATCAACGCATCGAAGCCCTGGCGGATGCTGCTCTCAATGGTCGGCACGATGAGCGGGCTGCGCGCCAGCAGCGTCGCTAAGTCCGTCTCGTTCGCCACCCGAGCCGGCGTGCCGACCAGGCTCACCGGTTGGTCAGCGATAGCGTGGGCGATCCAGTGGGCTGCGCCGTCACGGGCCGGTGGTGCGTTCATCAACACCACGTCGAGCCGGTGCGCCTCGAGCCCGGCCAAGAGCTCGCTGACACCGCCCGAGCGCATTACCAGCTCGACGTCATCGCGGTCGAGCAGGGGCTTCAGAAACTCCATCTGAAAGTTCCGGGACAGCGTGGCGAGCGCGCCTACCTGGAGCACCGCCCGAATGCTGCCGCTGTGCACCCCAAGCGTTCCCAGCAGCTCGTTGCCCGTGGCGAAGATGGCGTCGGCGTGGTCGAGGGCGATGTGGCCCGCTTCGGTCAACATGAGCTGCTTGCCCCGGCGGTCGAAGAGCGCATGGCCAAGCTGGTCCTCGAGCTTCGCGATCTGCACCGACAGCGCCGAAGGCGCCACGTTCAGCTGCTCGGCCGTTCGCGTCAGGTTTCCCTCATGGGCGACGGCCCAGAAGTAGCGGAGGTGGTTGTAGTTCAGGCCAGGCATGACATCGTTCTATAAAATCGAATTGTGCATTGCAAACGTTGAATTTCAGAGATCGGTCAAGCGTCGCTACCTTGGTCGATATCGTCTTATCTTCGGGAGACACCGATGCCGACGGCGCTCACCTATCTGCCCTTGTTGGCGCCCGCTGCCTTGCTGCTGGCTGCGGCCTTCGCCGCGATGCAGCCGGGCCGGCGCCCCGCATTCGTACCGCAGCTCACGGAAGCCGCGGCCGTCGTCGCTCTCGTCGCTGCGATCGGCTCTGCCCTGCTGGTCTTCCTGCACGGCGCCACGACGATCGCGCTCTTGGGCGCACCTGGCGCCGGGCTTGGCCTCCGTCTCGACGTCGTCAGCACGACCATGCTCGTCCTGGTCGCTTTCGTCGGCTGGGTCGTCCTCCGCTACTCCGCCTCCTACATTGACGGCGAGGAGCGGCAGGGCGCGTTTCTCGGCTGGATGGCGGCGACGCTCGCCTCCGTCCTGATGCTGGTGCAGGCAGGTGACCTGGTGCTCTTGCTCCTGGCCTGGGTCGCAACCAGCCTCTCCCTTCATCGCCTGCTCGTCTTCTACCCGGGCCGCGTGCAAGCACAGCGTGCCGCGCGCAAGAAGTTCGTCGTGGCCCGCGTCAGCGACGCGGCGCTGGTCTTGGCAGTGGTGATTCTCTTCTTCGGTTTCGGCACGCTCGACATCGCGAGCATCCTCGCCATGGCGCGCGCGGGCGAAGCGTCCGTGAGTGGCGCGTGGGCCGCCGGGTTCCTGGCGCTCGCCGCCATCTTGAAGTCGGCGCAGTTCCCGACGCACGGCTGGCTTACCGAGGTCATGGAGACGCCGACGCCCGTCTCGGCGCTCCTGCACGCGGGCGTCATCAACGCCGGTGGCTTCCTCTTGATCCGCTTCGCCGACGTGATGCTCTTGAGCCCCAGCGTTCTCGCCGCACTCGTCGCCATCGGCGGCACCACCGCGCTCATCGGTGGGCTCACCATGCTCGCGCAGCCCGCGGTCAAGACCTCGCTCGCCTGGTCGACGATCGCGCAGATGGGCTTCATGATCATGCAGTGCGGGCTAGCACTCTTCCCGCTGGCACTTCTGCACATCGTCGCGCATTCGCTCTACAAGGCGCATGCCTTCCTTGCCTCGGGCACCGCCGTCGACATGGTGGCGGCGATCCGCCGGCCCGGCCCCGTCGCCGTGCCGGACGTCTGGGCGGTGACGCGCGCGTTCGGCCTGGCGCTGTTGATCTACGCGCCTATTGCCCTCGTCTTCAGCTTCGCCGGCAAGCCGCCACAGGCGCTGGTCCTGGGTGGCATTCTCATCTTCGGTGTCGCCTACCTCCTGGCCCAGGGCCTCGCCGACGCGGCGCCGCAAGTGGTCACGCAGCGTACGGCGCTCTACGCCGTCGGCGCATCGTTGAGCTACTTCGCGCTGCAGACGGTCGCTGAGTGGACGACCGCCGGTGTCCTTCCGGCGACGCCAGCGCCCGGTCCGCTGGAGTGGGTGCTCATGGTGCTGGCCGTCGTCGCCTTCGGCGTGGTCGCCATCGCCCAGGCTATGTTCCCGCTGTGGGCCTACCATCCGGCGGCGGCGGGGCTCCGCGTGCATCTGACCAACGGCCTCTACGCCAACGCCCTCTTTGATCGAATGGTCGGCAATTGGTCCGTCCGTCGTTCCGCTTGAGTCCTGGAGGAGACCAAACCGATGAACATCGAATCACCGATCGAGCGCGACGACGTCTCGACCCTTCGCGCGGCCGTGGACGCGGCGGCCCGTCAGATCCCTCCGGTGTGGCCGCTCGCCTCCTACGTCGCGGTCAACCCGTATCTGGGCCAGACCGCCGAGACCCTCGCGGAAACGGCGGCCCGGCTCGCTCGCGTCGGCGGGGTGCCCGTGACCATGAAGCGGTCCTGGTACCTTGAGCGCATCACCGCGGGCGAGATCACCGACGCCGACCTCGGCGCTGCGCTCGCCGTCTGCCCGCGCGCGGAGAAGCCCGGCGATGTCGGGGCGCTCAAGGCTGCGGCCGCCAAGGCGCGCCCGGCGCCTGTGGCGCTGCCCACCGTCGCCGATCTGGTGGCGGAGGCGTCGGGCACGGACTGGCCGGGGCTTATCGCCGATCGCTTCGGCGTCTTTGCCGAGGGCTATACCGACAATGGTCAAGCGCTCTGGGCGGCGCCGCGCGGTCGGAGCGCCTGGGCTGCCTTCTGCAGTTACGCCACCCATGATCTCACGCCGGAGATGATGGGGCTTAGCGGCTTCGCCCGCTTCGTTGCTGACGCGGGCGAGGACCCGATGGAGACCGTGGCCAGGGCCACACGGCGCTTGGGCATCGACGAGGCGGCGCGGGCCACCTACTTCCACCAGCTTTTGTTCTCCCTCGGCGGGTGGGCGCAATGTGCGCGCTACTACCTGTGGCGGGCCGAGTTGGCGGGTGAGACCGACCGGACCATTGCCGACTTTCTGGCCATTCGCCTGCTGTGGGAGGAAGCGCTCTTCGTCCAGCACGAGGCGACGATTGCCGACGCCTGGGCTCGGGCACGGGCGGCGCACGCCGAGCCGCTGCAGCCGGTGCCGGACGATGTCGTCGATACGATCCTGCAGGAGGCTGCGGAGCGGTCGGCCCAGCGCGGTCTGGCCATGACGCTCGAGGCTTCACCGCCGAAGCCCCGCGACGACCGGCCGGTGCTCCAGGCCGCCTTCTGCATCGACGTTCGCTCCGAGATCTTCCGCCGCGCGCTCGAGGCGGTCGATCCGGCGATCCGAACGATCGGCTTTGCCGGCTTCTTCGGCGTGTTCACCAAGCATCGCCGCTTCGCCTCCGACGTCGAGGAGTTGAGGCTGCCGGTGCTGCTGAACCCGACCGTGACCTCGTGCTCGGGCGACGCGAGCGAAGAGAACGAAGACCTCGCCTACCGCTACGCGGCCCGGGCCAAGCGCGCCTGGGGCCGGTTCAAGCTGGCCGCCGTCTCGTCGTTCGCTTTCGTCGAGGCGATGGGGCCCGTCTACATCCAGCGGCTCCTGCGCGACACATTCCACCTCAATCCGATGCCGGTGCCGAACGACCCGGCGCCACGGTTCGAGCCCGCGCTCGATCTGGCGACGCGGATCGGGGCGGCGGAGACCGTGTTGCGCGCGATGTCGCTCACGAGCGGCTTCGGCCGCGTCGTCATGCTCGCCGGTCACGGGGCCAACGTCGTCAACAACCCGCACGCCAGCGGCCTGCACTGCGGCGCCTGCGGCGGCTATTCGGGCGAGGTGAACGCGCGCCTCTTGGCGTTGCTTCTCAACGACCTCGACGTGCGCAAGGGGCTCGTCGAGCGTGGCATTGAGATGCCGGCGGACACGTGGTTCGTGGGCGCCTTGCACGACACCACGACCGACGACGTCACGCTCTACGACCAGGACACGCCTTCGCCCGCGCATGCGTCTGATCTCGACCAGGTGCGCCAATGGCTTGCCGCCGCCGGCCAGGTGACGCGAGGCGAGCGGGCATTGCGCCTGCCCCGGGCGACGCGCCAGGGCGACATACCCGGACGGGCGCGCGACTGGGCGGAGGTCCGCCCGGAGTGGGCGCTGGCTGGGTGCAAGGCGTTCATCGCCGCGCCGCGTGCGCGGACGGCTGGCCGCAAGCTCGAGGGGCGCGCGTTCCTCCACGACTACGATTGGCGTCAGGACGGCCCCCGCGGCTTCGGCGTCCTCGAACTCATCATGACGGCGCCCGTCGTCGTCGCGAGCTGGATCAGCCTGCAGTACTACGGCTCGACGGTAGCACCCGCTGCGTTCGGCTCGGGCAACAAGCTCTTGCACAACGTCACCGGTGGCATCGGGGTCTTCGAGGGCAATGGTGGGCTCTTGCGCGCCGGCCTGCCTTGGCAGTCCGTCCATGACGGTGAGCGCTACATCCACGAGCCGCTGCGGCTCTCGGTGATCATCGAGGCGCCGATCGACGCGATGAACGCGATCATCGAAAAGCACGAGATGGTGCGCCAGCTCTTCGACAATGGCTGGCTCCATCTCTTCGCCATGGATGATGCAGGACAGATTTCGCACCGGTATCGCGGTGACCTCGACTGGGAGGGCATGCGTGCCGACGCCGAGCGGAGCGAAGCCGCTTGAGCATATACGAGGCGGCGAGGCGTGCGTGCCTCGCTCGCCCGGACTTGACGTCACAGCGGCTAATCGGAGAGCACCACGCCCTCGCGGCGCGGGTCGGCGCCACCGAGCGGCCCCTGCTCGGTGCGCATGATGACGTTCGAGCCGCTTTCGAGGCTAAGGACCTCGGCATCGTGGCCAAGGTCGCGCAACGTCAGGGCGAAGGCGGCGGCACCGGTGCCCTCCTCGAGCTGGGTCGTGCTGCCGCGGTTGACGACGTGCCCAAGCGCGACGGCCTCCTGCGGCTCCAGCCCCCAGTCGAGCATGCCGATGAGCGTCAGTGCCGTGTAGCCAATGATCCGCGAGCCGCCGGGCGAGCCCGCGAGCACGTAGGGTCGTCCGTCGAACAGAACGATCGTCGGGCTCATCGACGAGCGCGGCCGCTTGCCGCCTTCGACCCGGTTCGCCACTGGCCGACCATCCACCTCGGCGCGAAAGGAGAAATCGGTGAGCTCGTTGTTGAGGAGGAAGCCGCTCGCCATCAGCCTGGAGCCGAAGCCGCTCTCGATCGTGGTCGTCATCGAAAGCGCGTTGCCGGCGCTGTCGACGATCGCGAAGTGGCTCGTGCCGCCGACCTCGGGCTGAACCTGCGGGGCGCGCGGAACCGTCTCGCGCCAGGGTGGGTTGCCGGCGCGCGCCTCCGGATTGGCGCGATCGCGGTCGATGAGCTGAGCGCGGACGGTCAGATAGGCGTCGTCGAGCAGGCCCGCGGTGGGCACCGCCACGAAATCGCTGTCGGCCATGTAGAGCGCGCGGTCGGCGAAGGCGAGGCGCTGCGCTTCTGCAAGCACATGCGCGGCCTCGGCGCTGTAGCCCATGGACGGTATGTCGAAGTGCTGGAGCATAC
>JANQNY010000056.1 GCA_028279345.1 Geminicoccaceae bacterium | reverse complement strand
GGTGATCGGGCCGACGACGCCGTCCTCGGCATGCCGTCCAACAACCGCCCTCTGGAAGTCGACCACCGCCTGAAACGTTCCGGCACCGAAATCGCCGTCGACGGTGAGCCGAATGCCCATGCGGCGGCCGAGCGCCGCCTGCAGATCCTCCACCCACGGCCCCGCCGAGCCCATGCGCAGGATGATGGATTTGCCGGCTAGGCGCGTTCGGATGACCTGTTGAGCCTCCTCCGCGTGCAGCAGCACGTACTCCGCGCGGTCCTGCGCGCCGAGCTCACGAGAGAAGGGCTCCATGAAGCTGCGCCATGGTCCCCGCCCACTATCCAGCACGCCCTTGTCGACGGTGCCAGCGACGGTCTGGCAGCCTGCCGACGAGAAGCGGACGTCCGGTAGGCCCTCGTCCTCGCCCATGTGGAAGGCGCAATGGATGTTGTCCCCGGCAATGCGACCTGCCTGCCAGCGGTCCTCCTCGTCAAAGTCGAGATCATCGGCGGTGCGCTGCAACGTGATCTGGCAATCCTGGAGTAGTGCCCAGTGGCCGTTGCGACCCTCGCTGCGCTTGTGCCAGCCGGCGGTGTAGCGCTTGTAGCGGCCGCGTCCCATTTGGTTGACGCCGTTGCCCTGATGGCGGAGGCGCGCTTGGACGGTGGCGCCGAACGGCACCGTCGAACCACAGAAGAGCGCGAGGCCGTGGCCCGGCCGCCACTGGCCGAGGGTGCACTTCATCGTCTTGTAGTCGACCGGCGTAAGGCTGATCTCCTGTTCGGCGCGAAAATCGTTGCCTGCCATATCGACCGGCCGGCAGCCGCGCAGGCCGAAGACGATGACGCCCCGCTCGTCGATCGGGAATTGCGAGCGCTTCCAGAGCGCGACCAGATGCGCCTCCTTGAGGATCAGCCGCGCATCCGCGCTGGGACCCGGGTCTGCTGCCACGATCGGATCCGCGGGAGTAGCGAGCGGTGCCTCAGGCCGCCAGATGCCGGGCTCCTCAGCAAGCGCACCGCGAGCCGGTTCCTCCGTCCTTGAATCGACGCCCCGCGGTGTCGGCGGCGGAAGGGGTTCTTCCGCGGATTGGGCGAACAGTGCGTCCAGGCTCTCCTTGATCGCCGTGAGCGTCCGGTCGCCGACGCTTGCCTGCTCGTTCACGACCTTTTCTCGGCGCCGCTCCACCTTTGCCGTGAGCCGCGTCAGTTCGTCCGTGAGCTGCGCAAGCCCCAGGAGCGCGAGTTCGTTGAGCAGCAAATCGATCTCGCGTGCGAGACCGCGCAACCGGTCCATCTCCTTGGTATCGTTCGCTGCTTGAGCGGTGGTGAATTGGGCGTTCAACGAGCGTCGAAGCGCCTCCAACTTGAGCTCGGCCCGCTTGACCTCCTGCGGATTGGGCATGGCCGCCTCCTAGTTCCCAACGCCGCCGACCGCCCCGGCCATCACACGCATGTCGACGGCTGCATCGGTGAGCGTCGCGGGATCGGTGGCGGCACCCGGTGACGCCACCGCGACGGCCTGGTCCATCGCCAGCAGGGTGCGGTCGAGCAGGACCACCCATGCAGCGAGCAGCTCCCGGTCCTGCGCCAAGCGCAGCACATCGGGCCGTGCGATGCCTTCGACGAAGTCGCCGCCCAGCGCGCCGGGCTGCACGTAGGAGCGCTTGATCACCTCGAACATCGCCGGCGTGCCCTCGCGCGTCGTGACCATCACCATCCGCACGTCGGCGTAGGCTTCGAGCAGCAGGTCGCGAAAGGCGGCGCGATCCTCAAGGGCGGTCAGCCGCTCGAACACGGGCGTCAGCGCCGCCAACGCGCCCTCGGCCACCGGCACCGCGGCAGCGCCCACTCCCAATGTAGGCAGCGTCGCCGCAGCCGTAGCGCCGGCCGTGGCGGAGGCTGCGTGCCGCGCGCGGGCTGCCAGCTCCGCCGCCGAAGCGCCGGTCGACAGGTCCGCGAGAGCTGCGTTGTAGTCGCGCACGGCGTCGAGGCTCGCACGAATGGCCGCCGTCCGCGGCGGATCGCTAACACTCAAGTAGTAGCTCGCTGCGTCCGGATCAAAATCCGGAATCTCTTCTACCGTTTCTTGCTGCAGCGCGAACAATGTTCGCTCGGCCACGGCCAAACGATCCAACACGCGCATCGCCTGCATGTGCTGCGCATCAAAGGCTACCGTGTACTGCTGAAACTCAGGGATGCCGCGGGTACAAGCAGGAAACGCCAGCAGCACCACAACCGCACTGAGCCTAAAGCAATATGTCCAATTTCGATAGTGAATATATCTATGGAATCGAAAATATTTCTTATTTGATGCGAACATCTACGCGTGTCCTCACCTGATCAGAACTAGCGTAACATGCGTCCTCTAGGCTGTCGCTGGCACTATGATGTAGCGAAGACGTTGGCGGCACCCCACGTGGGCGGCGTTCGTCAACTCTCGAAGCGGGTCTGGCCGCGCCGATGCTCGTCGATCGGCAGGTCGAGATGCAAGGGCTGGTGCGCGCGCTGCGGACAGTGCTGGCGGGGGCACATCCGGCAGTTGATGCCGATCGGCGTCGCGAGGTCGGCTTCGCCTAACTTGAACGATTGCGCATAGATGAGCTTGGCCGCGTGCTCGATGGAGCAGCCCAGCGTCACGGCGAGGCGATGGTCGTGGGTGTGGCGATCAAGGCGCGGCCGATCGACGGTCCGGCTGATCGTGAAGTAGCGGATGCCGTCGGGCAGCTCGACGAACTGGGGCAGAATGCGCCCGGGCACGGCGAAGCTCTGGTGGATGTCCCAGCGCGGGCAGGCGCCCCCGTATTGCGCGAGGTTGAAGCTGGTCGCGTTGAAGCGCTTGGTCACGTTGCCGGCACGGTCGATGCGCATGAAGAACATGGGCACACCGGGCCGTCCGTCGCGCTGCAAGGTCGTCAGCCGATGACAGGCTTGTTCGAATGAGACGCCGAAATGTGCGGCCAAGTGCTCGATGTCGTAGCCCGTACTCTCGGCTTCATCGAGATAGCGCTCGTAGGGCATCAGCATCGCGGCGCCGAAGTAGTTGGCGAGTTCCACCCGGCAGCGGGCCTGCTCGCGGGCTCCTTCCACCTTGCCGTCGGCGATGATGCGGTCGATGGCGTCGCGATGCGCCAAGAGCCCGGCGACGTGGGCAAGTTGGAACACCTTGTTGGGGTAGTCCATCGCGTCGGAGAGACGGATGACCCGCGCCTCCTCGTCATAGGTTCGAAGCGTGTTCGGCAGGTCACGGGTCGAGGTCGGCACGACTTCAATGCCGAACCCGTCGGCGAGGCGCCGCTTGAGGTAGGTGTAGACCTCGTCAGGCGCGATCGCTTCCCCGGCTCGGAAGCGCTCGGCCGCTTGCTCCATTGCATCGAAATGGTTGCGGTGGCGGCGAAACAGGTCGTGCACCACGGTCTCGACGCTCTGAAACGCGCTCCCGTCGCCGCCTTCGGTGAGCACCAGAACCTGTTCGGTCACCGCCCGATAGGCCTTATGGAGCGCCAATAGCGAGCCGGCGAGCCGCGGGGCCTGATCGACAGCCGCACGCAGTTCCTCCAGATCGGGCTTGTCATCGCCGAACACCGGGTCTTCGAGAGCGTTCTTGATGTCGGCCAGCGTCGTCGGCGCATCGTCGTCGACCAGCGCGCGCCAATCGAGCCCATAGACCTCGCCGAGCCGCAGCAGCACTTGGAGCGAGACGCTGCGTTGGTTGCTCTCGAGCAGGTTGACGTAGGACGGGCTGACGCCGAGGGCTCGGGCCATCACCACCTGGCTCTGGCCGTGCTCCTTCCTGAGCTGCCGGAGCCGCGGGCCGATGAAGGTCTTACGCACGCGCATCGCGATACCCCCTGTAGGCACCCTCTTTGACAGATTTACATAGCGTAACTGCGTCAATGACCAAGCCGACGAAGCGACCCGCTTTTGCTTCCTTGGTCGAACGCGCTCGGCTTATTCAAGGCTCATGAACGTGAACGGAGCTTCAGCCATGCGCCCAGCCGCCACGATTGCCCCGCTCGAGCGGAACAGTGCACCGCACTTCGAGAACCTCGAGCCGGGACTGCGCCGGCTGGTCGGCCAACGCCGCGGGCATACGGCACTTCTGGCCGGTAGCGCCGACGACGCCTGGAGGGATGTACTGGCCCAGACACTCGCGCCGGGCGACACCGTCCTCGCCGTGCGGGTCGGTCCCGCGTCGGCGACCTGGGTGACGCAGGCTCGTGATCGCGGCCTCGACGTGGAGACGCTCGATGCGCCTGCCGGCGAAGGCTTGCCGGCGCTGGATGTGAGCCACCGCCTGGAAGCCGATCACGAAGGACGCATCCGCGCCGTGTTCGTGCGCTACAGCGAACCGGGAACGGGCGTGCGGTCGAGCATCGCCGCGGTGCGCGACGCCCTCGATGCCGCCGATCACGGCGCTCTGCTGCTCATCGACGCCAGCGATACCCTACCGGCCATGGCGATGCGCAAGGAGGATTGGGGTGTCGATGTGCTGATCGCCGCGGGTGGCATCCTGCCCAACGACACCGTTCTCTGCGCCACGAGCCTGCGCGTCGCTCCCGCTTTCGATGACGCTGCGGTGTCGGCCGCCGGCCTCCGCCAGCTCGAGCGGCGCCTCGACGCGTTGTTCGCCGAGGGTCTCGACGCCGTGCGCCACCGCTACGGGCGCTATGCCGAAGCGACGCGTCGAGCCATTCGTGCTTGGGGCCTCACCCCGTGCGCAGCCGATCCACGCTGCTATTCGGCCAGCACGACGGTGGCGCGGCTCAGCGAGGCAGAGCGCAAGGCGCGCTACGTCGCGATCGACCATGGGAACGCCTTGGACGATGACGCGCTGCTTGCCCGCATCGCCGACACGGAGAAGCGTCTCCGTACCGCCGGTTTGCCGATCGCCCAAGATGCCGGCGTGGGTGCGGCCGCGGGTTGGCTGCAAGCGAGTGGAACGACCACCAGCCTCCGCGCGGTTGCCTGAGGACGGCTTAGCGCTCGCGCCAAGCGAGCGCGTCGTCGATCCTGTCCTGACCCCAGAAGAGTTCGTCGCCGACGTGAAAGCTCGGTGCACCGAAAACGCCGCGCGCCGCGGCCTCCTCGGTCGCGGCGCGTAGCGCGTTCTTGGTCTCGGGAGCTTCTGCGCGGGCGAGCGCGTCGTCGGCATCGGCACCGACGTCCTCCAGCACGCCTCTCAGCACCTCGCGTTCGGCGATGTTCTTCCCCTGGGCGAACTGCGCCCGATACACGCCACAGACGAAGTCCGGCAGCCAAGATGCTTGGGCAGACCCGGTGGCGACGCGCGCGGCCTGGAGCCCGTTCTGCGGGAAGGGCTGCGGCGGCCGGAAGACGAGCCCCTCGCGCCCAGCGAGCCGTTCGACATCGCGCCACATGTAGGCGCCCTTGGTCGGCCAGACGTTGAAGGGCGACGTCTCGAGCCCCATCGACTTGAGGATCGGGCCCAGGAGAAAGGGCCGCCAGACTACCCGAGGCGGCACCTCGCCCAGCGTTCGCATCCGCTCGGCGGCGATGTAGGAATAGGTGCTGGCGAACTCGAACCAGAACGTGATCATGCGGGCGCTCGGGGCCGCGCGGTGCCGATCATGCAATCGCGAGTGACGAGGGCCGCGAGCGCGTCCTCGTCGAGGCTATCGCTCCCCGCCGGACGCTCGGGCAGCACCAGATAGCGCAGATCGGCCGTGCTGTCGTGGACACGCACGACTGTCTCGGTGGGCAGCTCGAGGCCGAACTCGCGGAGCACTGCCCGCGGCTCGCGTACCGCCCGCGAGCGGTAGGCGCGCGATTTGTACCAGTCCGGCGGCAGGCCGATGAGCAGCCGCGGGTAGCACGAGCAGAGCGTGCAAACGACGAGGTTGTGGAGGCCGGGGGCATTGGCGACCGCGCGGATCGGGATGCTGCCGGCGTCGATGCCCAACTCGCTCGCCGCGGCGTTGACGTCCTCCAGCACCCGCGTGCGGAACGCGTCGTCCGCCCAGGCGCGCGCGACCACCCTCGCCCCGTCAGCCGGGCTCTTGGCGTCGATCGCCTCGAGCATGGCGCGGAGCGCATCGGCTGTGAACACACCCTTCTCGACCAGAAGGCCCGCCACGGCCTCCGTCATCAACTGATAGTGCGAGGGCGCCGCGTCCTCGATGTCGGGCTGGTGAGGATGCGCGTGGTCGTGCCCGTGCGCCTCAGCCATGACCTGCCTCCAACCAGTTCTCGTAGAGGTCGACGACGAGATCGTCACCCGGCGCTTCGCCGGAGCCCCACAGCTCGTCCTGGGTGAAGCGCACGCGGTAGAGTGCGAGCGCCGGTGCGCCGCGCCGGCCGTAAGCCAGCTCCTCGGGGTCGTGGTAGTGCCCGGCGACCGACACGACGTCACCGGTCTTGCCGCGGACGTAGAAAGGCGTGCGCACATGGCCGGGCGGGAAGGCGGTGCGGACCCGCACGCGATCGCCCGTACGAAACCGATCGGTCATGGCGTATGCCCCCACCCCGCCTCGATCTCCGCCATCCGTCGGCCCAGCTCGTCGGTCTCGATGACACCCTTCTCCAGGAGGATGTTGGTCACCGACGCGATCCAGCGCTCGTAGTAGGAAAGCTCATCGTAGATACCCGGGCCCAGCTCCTCGATACCGCGGCGCAGCTCGTCGACGGTCATGACGCCGGACGAGGACAGCAGCCGGAGAATGGCGTCGACCTTCTTTTCCCAAGGAGCGTAGTCGTGCGCGAGGGCGCCGCCGTGATCGTGGTCGACGGGCCCCGCGTCGAGGCCACCCATGTCGTGATGCCGCCTGAGATGCCGCATGGCCGTTCCTCCCCGATGCTGAAAGGGTCGCCGTGCGCGCCTGCTTGTCAAGCAGTGGCGTCGGCCGCCGCGGTCCGCTAAGCCCCGGCTGCTCGTCCAGGAGACCGCCGATGTCCTTGCAGCCGATCACGTCAGTGCTGCCGCTACTCGACCCCTTCGACGCCTTCATCCTCGACCAGTGGGGCGTGCTCCACGACGGCGTGCGCGCCTATCCCGAGGCCGTCGACGCCGTTGAGCGCCTGCTCGCCGAGGGCAAGGTCATCGTCACGCTCTCCAACTCCGGCCGACGCGCCGATTTCGCCGCCGCACAGATGCGCCGCATGGGCCTGCCCGTGGATCGGTTCCGTGCCAATGTCACCTCGGGCGAAGCGGCCGTCGCAGGCCTTCGCCAGGGTGAGATCGGAGGCCGGTCACTCCCCGGTGGCCGCTGCTATCTGGTCTGCCGCGACGCCGACGCGTCGGTGATTGCCGACACCGACATCGACCGCGTCGACGATCCCGGTGCTGCCGACTTCATCATGCTCAGTGGCATCGAGGGCGAAACCCGCGACATCGCAAGCTATCTGGAGGAACTGGCGCCGGCGATCGCGAGAGGTTTGCCGGTGATCTGCACCAATCCGGACCTCGTCGCCGTGAGCCCCACGGGCAACATTGCGTCCCCTGGCGCGCTCGCCCAAGCCTATGCGGAACGCACCGATGTGGAGCCCTTCTTCGTCGGCAAGCCGCACGCGCCGGTCTACGAACTTTGCCGGAGGGCGTTGCCCGACGTCGCGTCGAGCCGCATCATCGCGATCGGCGACAGCCTCGAGCACGACATCAAGGGCGCCCACGACGCAGGCTTTGCGACCTGCTTCTGCCTCGACGGCATCCACGGCACGCACTTCGACCTCACCGCGTCAGCATCCGACAATGCGGGCGGGGTCCGCGCGGTGGCCGAGCATCACGGTGTCGCCCTTCCGGACTACATCACCGATCGCCTGCGCTGGAGCTGAGACGGGTGCGCCCGTTGCCCATGGGGCGGTATTGGGGCCTCAGGCGGCTCGCCGACGATGGCGGCCGGTTCATGCTGCTCGATCTCCGCGCGGCCACGGGCGACGCACTGGCCGAGCTGATCCGGGGGCTGGCGCCGTTCGCCACGGGCGTGCTTTTGGAGCCCACGGCGGTCGACGTCTGGCGTCGCTGGGGCTCACCGCACGTGGGTCGCATTGATGCGATCGCCGCCGAAGCGGAGATCGAGGGCACGCCGCGGACTGCCGCCGATGCGGTGTTGGCGCCTATTGAGCGGCAACCGGTCACCGAACGTCTAGGCATCGCGCGCATGGGTACCGACAGCGCGGCCGATCTCGGCCTTGACCGCGCCACCGGCTTGCGCGTCGCGACGTGCCATGGCCCAGACGCGAGCCTGGCGGGTGACGTCACTGGCTACCTGACGGCCACATCGTTCATCGCACCGGCATTGGCGATCGCCGACACGCACCAACGGCGCCTGATCGTTGCCGACGATCTGGCGCCCAAGCTGCAGGCTCTCAACGCGCAGGTGGTGGACTTGCCGCAGGCCGGCTGGCTCGACGGCTGAGACAGAGGCGCGCGGCTGTGCCACAGACAATGCCAAGCCCCAGGGAGAGCGAGAATGGACCGCCTTGCCGACAAGCACATCCTCGTCACCGCCGCCGCCCAGGGCATCGGCCGCGCCACGGTCGAGGCGTGCGCGGCCGAGGGTGCGCTGGTCATCGCCACCGACATCAACGACGCGCTGCTGTTCGAGCTCGAAGCCATCGAGAACGTGACGACGCGCACCCTCGATGTTCTGGATGCCCAGGCGATCACCCAGGCGGCCGAGGATCTGGGCGCCCTCGACGGCCTCGTGAACGTTGCGGGCTTCGTCCACCACGGCACGATCCTCGATGCCGACGACGAGGCGCTGGACTACTCCTGGAACCTCAACGTCCGCTCGATGCATCAGGTGATCCGCGCCTTCCTGCCTGCCATGCTGGAGGCGGGCGCCGGCAGCATCGTCAATGTCAGCTCGGCCGCCTCGAGCATCAAGGGTGCGCCCAATCGCTGCATCTACGGCACCACGAAGGCAGCCGTCATCGGCCTTACCAAGTCAGTCGCCGTCGACTTCGTGGGCCACGGCATCCGCTGCAACGCCGTCTGTCCCGGCACGATCCAGACGCCGTCGCTCGATCAGCGCATCAACGCTTTTGACGACCCGGAAGCGGCCCGCGCAGCGTTCATCGCGCGCCAGGCGATGGGTCGGCTCGGCACGGCCGAGGAGGTCGCGATGCTCAACGTCTTCCTCCTCAGCGACGAAAGCAGCTTCATCACCGGCACCTGTAACGTCGTCGACGGCGGCTGGTCGCTCTGAGCGCCGGTTCACTTCGCGGGTGACCCGCGCCCCCCTTCCGCCCGACGGCATCGTACGCTTGCGGGCGGAAGGGGGGCGTGGGTGGCTCCGGAACCAAGCAAGGTTGCCGTTGGCGCACGCGGCTCCGGATCGGCTATAGGCCCTGAGGCAAGCGCGCGGGGGAAAACATGGCCGGCTGGCAGTTCTGGATCGATCGGGGCGGCACCTTCACCGACATTGTCGCCAAAGACCCCGATGGCGTCCTGTCCATCCATAAGCTCTTGTCCGAGAACCCCGAACACTACGCCGACGCCGCCATCGAGGGCATCCGTCGCATCCTCGGCGTTGCGGCCGATCAGGCGCTGCCCGCCGCTGACATCGCCGCGATCAAGATGGGCACGACCGTCGCCACCAACGCGCTCCTCGAGCACAAGGGCGAGCCGACCGTGCTGGCAATCACCCAAGGCTTCGGCGACGCACTGCGCATCGGCTACCAGCAGCGCCCGGACATTTTCGCGCGCCACATCGTCCTGCCCGAGCCGGTCTACGACCAAGTGATCGAGATCCAGGAGCGCGTCGACGCCGCCGGCCGGATCACCTTGCCGCTCGACGAAGCCAAGGCCCGCGCCGACCTGGAGCTCGCCCACGCACGGGGCTTTCGGGCCGTCGCCATCGTCCTGATGCACGCCTACGAGGTCGCCGACCACGAGCGACGCCTGGGCGAAATCGCGCGCGATATCGGGTTCGCCCAAATCTCGCTGTCCCACGAAGCGGCACCCTTGATGAAGATCGTCGGCCGCGGCGACACGACCGTCGTGGACGCCTACCTCTCGCCGATCCTCAGGCGCTATGTCGAGCGCGTGGCAGCCGACACAGGCGACACGCGGCTGATGTTCATGCAGTCCAATGGCGGGCTCGTCGACGCCTTCCGCTTCCAAGGCAAGGACGCGATCCTCTCGGGTCCCGCCGGCGGTGTCGTCGGTGCGGTCAAGACCGCCCGCCTCGCCGGCTTCGACAAGATCATCGGCTTCGACATGGGCGGCACGTCGACCGACGTCACCCACTATGCGGGCGCGCTGGAACGGAGCTTCGAGACGGTCGTCGGCGGTGTCCGCATGCGGGCACCGATGATGGCGATCCACACGGTCGCCGCTGGCGGCGGCTCGCTCCTGGCGTTCGAGCGCGGCAAGTTCCGCGTGGGCCCGGCGAGCGCAGGCGCCAACCCCGGTCCCGCCTGCTATCGCCGCGGCGGCCCGCTCTCCGTCACCGACGCCAACCTCGTCACCGGCAAGCTGCAGGCCGACCTGTTTCCCGCGGTGTTCGGCCCGGCTGCCGACGAGTCCCTCGACGCGGCCGCCGCGCGTGGCGCCTTCGAGGCGTTGGCGTCGGCGATTACGGCCGAGACAGGCCGGACCCACACGATCGAGGAGCTGGCGCACGGGGCGCTCCTGATCGCGAACACCAACATGGCGAACGCGATCAAGGAGATTTCCGTCCAGAAAGGCTACGACGTCCAGGGCTACACGCTGGTCTGCTTCGGCGGGGCGGGCGGTCAGCATGCCTGCGCGGTCGCAGACGCGTTGGGCATGACGCGCGTGATGATCCACCCCTTCGCGTCGGTGCTCTCGGCCTACGGCATCGGGCTCGCCGACGTCCGCGCGCTGAAGCAGCGCGCGATCGAGAAGCCGCTCACCGACGAGCTGGCGACGACCCTGGACAGGTTGGCGGGCGAGCTGTCCGAGGACGCCCAAGCCGAGCTCAGGGCGCAGGACATTCCCGTCGCCAGCATGACGACGCGGGCGCTGGTGCATGTCCGCTACGACGGCACGGTGACGGCGCTCGAGGTGCCGTTGGGCGCGGCAACGACGATGCGGCGGGGATTCGAGGCCGAGCACCGCGCACGGTACGGTTTTGTCGTGCAAGGGCGCGCGCTGGTGGTCGAGCACTTGGACGTCGAGGCTGTCGGCAGCGTCGAACAGATCGACGAGCCTGAGCAGGCGCTCGTACCCACGCTTGCGGATGCGCAGGCCCCGCCCCTTCGCGAGGTCGAGCTCTTTACGGCAGCCGCTCCACATCTTCCGGCCGAGCGGTTCACCGCTGCCGTCTACGATCGCGCCCAGCTCACGCCCGGCGACGAGATCGAGGGGCCGGCACTGATCACCGGAGAGACGACGACGGTGGTCGTCGAGCCCGAGTGGCTCTCCGGCGTCAACGGCCGCGACCACCTTGTTTTGGAGCGCCGCTTTCCCGCTGAGCGCCGGGCCGCGGTCGGCACCGCGAGCGACCCGATCATGCTCGAGATCTTCAACAACCTCTTCATGACCATCGCCGAGCAAATGGGCGTCACGCTGCAGAAGACGGCCTTCTCGGTGAACGTGAAGGAACGCCTCGACTTCTCCTGCGCCGTGTTCGATCCCAAGGGCGACCTGGTCGCGAACGCGCCGCACATGCCTGTGCATCTGGGCTCGATGAGCGAGAGCGTGCGCGCGGTGCTGCGCGCCCGCGGCGACCGCTTACGCGCCGGCGACGCGATCGCGCTCAACAATCCTTACAATGGCGGCACGCACCTACCGGACGTCACCGTCATCACGCCGGTCTTCGGCGCAGACGGCGCGCTCATCTTTCTTACGGGTGCTCGGGCACATCACGCCGACATCGGCGGCATCACGCCGGGCTCAATGCCGCCCGACAGCGTGCACATCGACCAGGAAGGCGTCCTGTTCGACGACTTCACGCTGGTGGAGAATGGCGAACTACGCGAGACCGCCGTGCGCGAGCTTCTCACCTCCGGCCCCTATCCGGCGCGCAATCCCGAGCAGAACATCGCCGATCTTCAGGCGCAGGTCGCCGCCTGCCACAAGGGTGCCCAAGCCATCCTCGAGATGGTGGAGCAGTTCGGGCTGGACGTGGTGCAAGCCTATATGGGCCATGTCCAGGACAACGCTGCCGAGCAGGTGCGGCAAGTGCTTGAGCGACTCTCGGACGGCGCCTTCACCTACGCGAACGATCTCGGCCACGAGGTCCGCGTCCGGGTGAGTGTTGACCGCGAGCAGCGTCGGGCGACCGTTGACTTCACCGGCACCTCTCCGCAGCAGGCGAACAACTTCAACTGCCCGGCGGCCGTGACGCGCGCCGCCGTGCTCTACGTCTTCCGCACGCTGGTGGACGCCGACATCCCGCTCAACGAGGGCTGCCTGCAACCGCTCGACCTGGTCATTCCGGACGGCTCTTTGATCAACTGCGCGTGGCCTGCCGCCTGCTGCGCCGGGAATGTCGAGACCTCGCAATGGATCACCGACACCCTCTTCGGCGCATTGGGCGTCATGGCGGCAGCCCAGGGCACGATGAACAACGTCACCTACGGCAACGCCAACTACCAGAACTACGAAACCATCTGCGGCGGCTCAGGAGCGGGCGCGGAGTTCGACGGCACCAGTGCGGTTCACACCCACATGACCAACTCGCGGCTGACCGACCCTGAGCTCTTAGAGCACCGCTTTCCCGTCACCCTCGCCTATCACCGGATCAACCGCGGCTCGGGTGGCGCGGGGCACCACAAGGGCGGCGACGGCACCGAACGCAAGCTCGTCTTCCACGAGCCGATGGAGGCGATCCTCCTCGCGAACCACCGGAGCGTGCCGCCGTTCGGTCTTGCGGGCGGCGCGCCGGGCGCCGTCGGCGAGCAGTGGATCGAGCGGCGCGATGGTACGGTGGACGTCATGGGCGGCCGCGATCGCCGCTGGGTTGAGCCTGACGATGCGCTGGTCGTAAGGACGCCCGCGGGCGGCGGCTATGGCGAGCCTGAGGACTGATCAGCGAAGCCCCTGCGCCACAGAACGTGCGAGCAATGAACACTCGAAGCCTATGACCATGACTCTTCTTCCGGAGACTCACTATGAATTTAGATCCAAAGCAGATAGTTCATGATTTTGATGGTCGATTACAGTCTATATTTCAGCAATTTTTTTACAATTGGGTCTTTTCCAGAGAAATGAGTGCTGAGGATATTATTGAAAAGTACTTTTCGCCGAATTTCTCAGCGACCATCGATGGCGTAGAGCTGAACAGAAATGTATTCCTGCAACGAATTGATCGCATGCGTCAGGAAGCAATCGTGGAGAAACAGGAGTTTATCGAAATGATGGAGGAAGGCGATAAGCTCTTCACTATGCACACCGTGTCAGGCAAATCGCTGTTGAGTGGGCAAAACTTCCAAACACGCGCGATCGCGTTGTTCATCTTCAATGGTGACAAAATCGAGCGAGGCTATCTCAACAGCGCCACGCAGGGGGACCCGCAGGACGCGGACATCGCGTCGCGATCGTGAGGCGGTCGCCGCCTCCTAGAAACGAGCGCCCGCACGGAGAGCGACCGTCGCTTCTGGCTTAGCCGTCGAAGACGAGAACAACGTGATGCCAATGATGACGCTCGATTGGAGTGGGCCCTGCTCAGCCTTGGACCCCGCACCAAGCGTGGCGCCGGGACGCGCCCTCGCCTAGCTGGCCGGGTCGCGCGGTGGCATCGCGAGCACGGAGGCGCCGCCACTCTGTCGATCTCGCTCCGAAGGTTCAGACGAGCCGGCGAGCGCCAAGTGCCGGACTGTCACCGCGCGACGGCCGCCGTCGCCCTGCCGCGCGAGCGACAGGCGTCGCTTCAAGGCGGTGTCCTGGTGGTTGAACATCTGCCGCGCCGCCCGCAGCGAAGCCAGGTCGCCTCGTTCGACGGCGAGGCGGATGCGGTGGTAGAGCAGCGCGTCGCGCCCGAGATGCTCTTCGACCGCGCCGATCAGTCCTTCGAGGAACAACCGCAGCCCGCGGCGCTCACCGGGATAGCGCTCCTCCATCGACGGTTTAGCTCCGTGTTATTCCACCCTCTCGCAGCATAGTGAGCCGGCGGGGGCAGGCCAAGCGATCGGGCGCTCAGCTCGCGAGAAAACGCTCGGCAAGCCTTACCCAATAGCTGGCGCCGATCGGCAGCGCTTCGTCGTTGAAGTCATAGAAGGGGCTGTGCAGCACGCGACCACCGTCGCCGGGCCCGTTGCCCATGAGAATGTAGGCGCCTGGTCGCTGTTCGAGGAGATAGGCGAAGTCCTCGCCGCCCATGCTCGGCGTGGCGTTGCGATTGACGCGGCTCTCGCCGACGATGTCGGCCGCTACGGAGGCGGCAAAATCGGTCTCGACGTCGCTGTTGACGGTAGGCGGGTAGCCGCGCCGGTAGTCGACCATCGCCGTGCAACCATGCGTCTCCGCGACACCGTTGCAGATCGCCTCCAGGCGGTCGCGGCAAAGCTTGCGCATCTCGGGCGTGTAGGTGCGCACGGTGCCCCACAGTTCGACCGCGTCGGGAATGACGTTGTAGGCGTCGCCGCCGCTGATCCGGGTCACTGACACCACCGCAGCCTCACGCGGCGGGACGCTACGGGCGACCACCGCCTGCAGTGCTTGAACCGTCGCCGCCGCGGCCAGCAACGGATCGGAGGTCGTGTGCGGCAGCGCCGCGTGGCCGCCCTGGCCGCGGACGCCCACGACGAAGCTGTCGGTCGCGGCCATGATCGGGCCCGTGCAAATGGCGAACGAACCGACGGCCGCCCCCGGCCAGTTATGCAGGCCAAAGACGGCGTCCACCGGAAATCGCTCGAACAGCCCCTCCCGCACCATCACCTGGCCACCGCCGAGATTCTCCTCGGCCGGTTGGAAGATCAGCACCACTTCGCCCTTGAAGGCGCGGGTCTCCGCCAAGCTGCGCGCCGCGCCCAGCAGCATCGCGACATGGCCGTCATGGCCACAGGCGTGCATGCGCCCGGTCACCTTGGAGCTGTAGTCGAGGCCGGTCTGCTCGGTGAGCGGCAACGCGTCCATGTCGCAGCGGAGGCCGACGCGCCGTCCACCGTCCCGCCCGCGGATCACGGCGACCACGCCCGTCTTCGCAATGCCCTCGTGCACCTCATCGACGCCGAACTCGCTGAGACGCTCGCAGACGAACGCGCTGGTCGCCGTCTCTTCGAAGCCGAGCTCGGGATTGGCGTGCAGGTGCCGGCGCCAAGCGATCATGTCGTCGTGGAAGTCGGCGATACGGATGAGCACGGCCATGCTGTCCCCTTTGGCGCCGCAGCGGCCCCGGAAGAGTTGGTAGGCCGTGGCTTGCAGCCGGGCAAGCGATGCGAACGCGCCGGGGCGCCGCATGGTGCTGCCGCTCGACAGCGCAAGAAGCGGGTGGGCGAAGTGCCCGCGCGTCGCCATCTTGTGGCCACACAGAGGAGACGCGGCATGGACCAACAGATCGCGCGCTCGATCGATCATCTCTATGCGCATTGGGAAGAGCAGCCGACGCTCGACGACTTGGCGAGTGAGGCAGGCCTTGCACCGCATCACTTTCAGCGGCGGTTCAAGGCGCGGTGCGGGCTGTCGCCCAAGCGCTTTCTGCAGGCGCTAACGCTTGACCAGGCGCGCCGCGCACTCGAGGACGGCGCCAGCGTGCTCGATGCGGCCCTCGACGTGGGGCTCTCCGGCCCCTCGCGCCTGCACGACCTGTTCGTCGCTGCCGAGGCGGTGACGCCGGGCGACTTCAAGGCCAAGGGCGGCGGGCTCGTGCTGCGGGTGGGCGCGCACCAGAGCCCGTTCGGCCCCGTCGTCATCGCCTTGAGCGCCAACGGGCTCGCCTGGCTCGGCTTCGGCACGGAGGCCGACCCGCTCGACGCGGTCGCCGAGGACTATCCGCTGGCGCAGCTCGTGCGCGATGACATGGGCACCCGCGAGGCCGCCGCACGTGCCTTTGCCTGGGCACGCGGCGCGGAGGAGCCCATGCGCCTGGACCTGCGCGGTACGGGCTTTCAGCTCCAAGTCTGGCGCGCGCTGTTGTCCTTGCCGATGGGTAAGACCGTGAGCTACGGCGACGTCGCACAGCGGATCGATCAACCGCGCGCCGTGCGGGCCGTTGCCAATGCCGTCGGCGCCAACCGGGTCGCACTCGTGATCCCGTGCCATCGGGTGATCCGCGAGGGCGGGGCGCTGGGCGGCTATCGTTGGGGAGGTGACTGCAAGCGACGTCTGCTCGCCGCCGAGAACGCGCTCAGCGCGGCTGCGGCCGCATGAGCTTGCCGCGTTCGGCGACCGCCACGATCGCCAGGCTCGCGACACCAAGGAGCGCGTAGCCGCCGACGAGCGGAATGATCGTGCCGGCATAGGCTTGCCCGATGATCGAGCCGAGCACAGCGCCCAGGAACGTCTGGGCGAAGCCGATGACCGAGGCGGCCGTCCCTGCGATATGACCCATCGGCTCCATCGCCAGGGCGTTGAAGTTGGCGCCGATGAATCCGAAGAGGATGAACGTGACCGCCGACAACGCGAAGAAGACCCAGAACGGCACCGGCAAGGTCAGCGCCAGCCCGAGGTGGAGGAGGCTCACGACGGTAAAGCAGATGAGTGCTGCATGCGAGAGCGGCCGCATACCGATACTGCGAACGAGCGACGCGTTGATGAGCGATGCCGCGGACATCGTGAGCGCGATCCCGGCAAAGGCCACGGCGAACCAGAGCCCGAGCCCATAGACCTCCTGCAGCACCTGCTGCGCCGATGTGAGAAAACCGAATAGCGAGCCGAAAAAGACGCCGAGCGCCAGCGTGTAGCCCATGGTGATGCGGTTGGTGAGCGTTTCGCGATAGCCCTCGAGCAGCGGCCCGAGCTGCAACGGGCGGCGCGCTTCGCGACCCAGCGTTTCGGGCAAGCGCAGCGCGCTCCAGAGCAAAAGCGCGGCGCTCAAGCAGAAGATCAGCCCGAAGATCCAGCGCCACGACGCCACGAGCAACACCAGCTGGCCGAGGCCTGGCGCCAGGATCGGAACGACCATGAAGACCATCATGGCGAGCGACATCACGCGCCCCATCTCGCGGCCGCTATAGCAGTCGCGGACGAGCGCCACGGCGATCACCCGGGTAGAGGCCGCGGTCACCCCCTGCATGAAGCGGGCAAACAAAAGCGCGTCGAAGGTGGGCGCGAACCCGGCTGCGATCGATGCCAGCACGAAACAGGCGAGGCCCACGAGCAGCGTGGGACGCCGGCCGAAGCTGTCGGCGAGCGGCCCCCAAACCAGTTGCGCGGCGGCGAAACCGACCAAGTAGCTGCCGAGAACGAGCTGGGGCTGATTGTCCCCGACGACGTCGAAGCTGGCGCCGATCGCCGGCAGGCCGGCCAGCATCACGTCGATCGACAGCGCATTGAGCGCCATCAGGCTGGCGACGAGCGCGATGAACTCGACGAAGCCTGGGCGCGCATCGCGATGGGGTTCGATCCTCGCGGTCGTGCTCGGTGCATCCATCCGCCGCTCATAGCACCGCGGAGGTCAGGCCGTCTCGACCGTGGCGTCAGCGGGCGACGGCCATCTGCCGGGTGCTGTGCGCCGCCGACACGGGCTGCGCGGCGAGTTCGGCTTCAGCCCAGGCGAGCCGATCGTTGAGCATCGCGATCGCCGCCTCGGCCGCCTGCAGGCGCGCTTTGAGAGTAGCGAGATGAGCAACGACGTCGGCTGGCTCGGCGGACGCGCCGACGCGACCTATGTTGCTGTCGCACATCGTGAAGCTCCTCAACCAGGACCATGCGGGCCAACAATATGCTCTTTTTCCTATTTCGTCTACGAGCAAGGCCTTGAAGCGTGCCTGGGACTGGGGGCTCACGGCGCTCGCGCTGACGGCACTGGTTTGGGGGATCGTGAACCTCGAAGGTGCGACGGGAGGCTTGGACGTTCGGACGCTCAGCGCGGGCGCCACGCCTGTCACGGTCTACCAGGCACAAGACGCGGCGCCCGCCCCGGCCGTGGTCATCGCCCATGGCTTCGCCGGCTCGCAACAGCTCATGCAGCCTTTCGCCGTGAGCCTCGCCCGCGCCGGGTATCTCGCCGTCACCTTCGACTTCCTCGGCCATGGCCGCCATCCGCACCCGCTCGGCGGCAGTATCACCGCCGAGACCGGCGCCACCGTCCGCCTCGTCGAACAGGTCGCCGAGGTGATCGCCTTCGCCAAGACGCTTTCCGGCAGCGATGGGCGCGTAGCACTCCTGGGCCACTCCATGGCGTCCGACATCATCGTGCGTGCCGCGCAGCAGGACCCGACGATCGCTGCCACCATCGCGGTAGCGATGTTCGCACCGACCGTCGACACGACGAGCCCCCGGAACCTCCTCGTCGTGGTCGGCGAGTGGGAGCCGCGGCTCCAGGAAGAAGCGCTCCGCGTCGCCGCGATGGTGGCACCTGGTACCGCGGAAGCCGGCGTCACCTACGGCGACCCGCAGGGAGGCACCGGCCGACGAGTCGTCTTCGCCGACAATGTCGAGCACGTCGCCGTGCTTTACAGCGGCGACAGCCTCGAGGCGGCGCGCGACTGGCTGAACCTCGTCTTCGATCGCTCGGCGACCCCTTCGGTCGACACCCGCGGCATGGCAATCGTCGCCACGCTCTTGGGCATCGTCCTGCTGGCCCGTCCACTAGCGCGGCTCCTGCCGCAGCTATCGTCCGAACCCTTGGGCGCGGACCTCGGCTGGCGTGGGCTCATCTGGCGCGCGCTCATCCCCATGATCCTGACGCCACTCCTGCTGCGGCTCGTGCCGTTCCAGGTCCTGCCTGTCCTGGTGGCCGACTACCTCGTCGCGCACTTCGCGCTCTACGGGCTCCTCACCGTCCTGACGCTCGCGTGGCCGCCTCCGGGTCATCTGCCGCGGCGGCCCTTCTCGGGCGGACTCCTGCTCGCAGCACTACCGGCAGCAGTCGCAGTCGGTGCGTACAGCGTGCTCGCACTCGGCCTGCCGCTCGACCGCTATGTGACCGCGTACATGCCCACCGGCGACCGAACCCTCTACTTGGGCCTGATGCTGGCGGGCACCCTGCCCTACTTCCTGGCCGACGAGTGGCTGACCCGCGGCGGCCGCTACAGGATCGGCCGATACGCCTTCACCAAGCTCTGCTTTCTCGTCTCGTTGGGTCTCGCCACGGCGCTCGACATCGAACGGCTATTCTTCCTCTTGCTGATCGCGCCCCTGATCGCGGTCTGCTTCGTCGTCTACGGGTTGTTCGCCGGCTGGGCTTACCGGCGGACGGGGCAGCCGTTGGTGGGCGCACTCGCCAACGCCGTCGCCTTTGCCTGGGCGATCGCCGTAACGTTCCCCATCGTCTCAGGCTGAACTCAGGTCACGAGGCAAACGCCAAGCACCTGTAGCGCTCCAGCAACACCGAGTCGTGTCATTTCCATAACAATGCGTTAATGGGATAATCCGATCTGAGATTTGAAAAACGTGCTGGGAATGTACCTACTGTTGGATGCTCGTGGTTTTGCAAAGCTCGAAATAACCTGCTAGGGCGCCCGTTCATAAAGACGGACACGAGAAACCCTGGGAGACAGCGCGCGTGATCGGTGATCTCGCTATGCGCCTGTTGCAGGCTGTGGTCGCCGCGCAGGTGTCGACGACCTCGCTGCCACCGGAAAAGACCGAGGCTGTGACGTGCTTGGCGCAAAACCTCTGGTTCGAAGCCCGCGGCAGCTCGGCGAAGGACCAGGTCGGCATCGCCAATGTCGTCCTCAATCGCGTCGCCAACAAGCACTACCCAGACGACGTCTGCGAGGTCGTCTGGCAGCCCAAGCAGTTCTCCTGGACCCATGACGGTCTCTCCGACCGGATAAGGCTGAATACCCCGCGTGAGCGACAGGTGTGGAAACGGGTCGTGCAGATCTCGGTCGAGGCAATGGGCGGCGAGCTCCAAGACCCGACCAACGGTGCGACGCACTTCCACGCGGTCTATGTGCAGCCCGACTGGGCGAGCCAGATGCGGCGGGTGATCCGCATCGACGACCACATCTACTACCGGCCGCACGGTCGCCGGATCGTTCGCCAAGGCTAGCCGCGGCCGAGCGCGTCAGCGCCAGCGGTCCTCGTCTTTCGGCAACAGAAAGATGGCCGTCGCCATAGTCAGCGACGCGAAGGTCAGGGCGAGACCCCAGAACAGCAGCAGTAGTGTGAGAGCTCCGCTCTCCGAAGCGGCGGCCAGCGTGCCGATGCCGAAGAGATCCAGCTTCACAATGGCGTAGAGCAAGGATGCTGCAACCATGACGCCCGTGAGCGCATGGTGCACCAGGAATCTGATCAGCCGCGGATCATGTCGACCAGACATGGCGGAACGCCCCAGGCGCGATGTCGAAGATCATGACATCGCGCCTGGGGGCCGCAGGTCAAGCGCGCCTTAGAGCGCGGCCATCGCCACCGCCGTGTCGGACATGCGGCAGGAGAAACCCCACTCGTTGTCGTACCACGACGCAACGCGGACCAGTTCGCCTTCGATGACCTTGGTCGCGGTCAGATCGGCGGTCGAACTCGCTGGGTCGTGATTGTAGTCGCTCGAGACGAGCGGCGCGTCGGAGACCGCGAGGACGCCCGCGAGAGCACCGCTCGCGGCCGCCTTCAACGCGCCATTGATCTCTTCGACAGAGGTCGAGCGCGCCGGCACGAAGGTGAGGTCGACGAGCGAGACGTTGGGTGTCGGGACACGGATCGCGACACCATCGAGCTTCCCCTTGAGCTCGGGCAGGACGAGGCCGACCGCCTTGGCGGCGCCCGTCGACGTCGGGATCATCGAGAGCGCTGCAGCCCGGGCGCGACGCAGGTCCGAATGGAACACGTCGAGCGTATTCTGGTCGTTCGTGTAGCTGTGGATCGTCGTCATGTGCCCGCGGACGATGCCGACCGTTTCGTGGAGCACCTTGGCCACCGGCGCCAGGCAGTTCGTCGTGCAGGACGCGTTGGAGACGATGGTGTCCGATGGCTTGAGCTTGTCGTCGTTCACCCCATAGACGACCGTCAGATCCGAGCCGTCACCCGGGGCCGAGATGAGGACCTTCTTCGCGCCGGCGTTGAGGTGGCCCGCCGCGGCATCGCGCTTAGTGAAGATGCCCGTGCACTCCATCACGATGTCGACGCCGAGCGATCCCCAAGGCAGCTTCGCCATGTCGCGCTCACCCAAGACCTTGACCGGCGGCAGCGTGGCGCCCTGGCCGGTGCTGATCTGCATCGTGTCGCCCTCGAGCTTGATCTCGCCCGGAAAACGACCGTGCACGCTGTCGTATCGGAACAGGTGCGCGTTGGTGGCGGGCGGCGCCAGGTCGTTGATCGCCACGACCTCGACGTCGGTACGCCCCTGCTCGGCGATCGCACGCAGAACGTTGCGGCCGATACGCCCGAACCCGTTGATTGCTACTTTGACTGCCATCGTCTCTCCCTCCTCGAAGGCGCCTCTCGGGCGCGTGTTGCTAAGCGGCGCCGCGCGCGGCCAACGCGCGGCCCCGATCGACAATTGCTGCGACCGTGATCCCGAAATGCTCGTAGAGGTGTGCGGCCGGCGCCGACGCGCCGAAGCCTTGCATGCCCATCACATCCTCCTCGCTCGCCACATAGCGGGTCCAGCCGAACGGTGACGCCGCCTCGATGGCGAGGCGTGGTGCTGCACCCAGCACCGCGTGCCGCCAGTTGATGGGCTGCTGCTCGAAAAGCTCCCAGCACGGCATCGAGACCACGGCGACGGGGATGCCATCGGCGTCGAGCTCTTCCTTGGCCGCGAGCGCGAGTGCGACCTCCGAGCCGGTGGCGAGAAGCGTCAGCGCCCGGCTGGCGGTGGTGTCGGCGAGCACATAGGCGCCCCTGGCCGCAAGGTTCTCCTCGACGCTGGTGCGCACGCTCGGCAGGTTTTGACGGCTCAAAGCGATGGCCGAAGGACCGTCGTCACGCGCGACCGCCAGCTCCCAGCACTCCGCCGTCTCGATCGCATCTGCCGGACGAAACACCCAGAGATTGGGAATAGCCCTGAGCGCCGCCAGATGCTCGATCGGCTGGTGGGTAGGCCCATCCTCGCCGAGGCCGATGGAATCGTGGGTCAGCACATGGATGACGCGGATGCCCATCAGGGCGGCAAGCCGAATGGCAGGACGGCTGTAGTCGCTGAACACCAGAAATGTGCCGCCATAGGGGATGAACCCACCGTGGAGCGCCAGGCCGTTCATCGCCGCCGCCATCGCGTGCTCGCGCACGCCCCAATAGACATAGCGGCCACCGCCCGTGCCGCTGATCGGCACCAGCCGTTCCGTCTTGGTATTGTTCGAGCCGGTCAGATCGGCCGACCCGCCCAGCAGCTCGGGAATGGCGCCGGTCAACGCGGTGAGCGCCTGCTGGCTCGCAACCCGTGTGGCGATCGTCGGCCGCGTCTCGACGAGCTTCGCCTTGTGCGCTGCGAGCTCCATGTCCCAACCGCTGGGCAACCGTCCACCGATCGCCGCTTCGAATGCGGTCCTGGCCGGCGAGGCCTCGAGCCGCGCCTGCCAGGCTTCCCGCGCAGTCTGGCTCCGCCGACCCGCCGCACGCCATGCGGCGACGACCTCGTCCGGTACCTCGAAGGGTGGATGGGGCCAATCCAGAGCGGTTCGCACGCCTTCCACCTCGGCGCTGCCGAGTGGGGCGCCATGGGTTGCAGCCGTGCCCGCCTTGGTCGGCGCGCCATGACCGATGACGGTGCGACACGCAATCAACGTGGGCGCCGTTCCGCCTTCGGCCCAGCGCAATGCCTCGCGAATGGTCTCCGGGTCGTGGCCGTCGATGCGGCGGGTGCGCCAACCATAGGCCGTAAAGCGCGCCAACGTGTCGTCCGAGAAGGCGAGGTCGACGGCGCCGTCGATCGAGATGCCGTTGTCGTCGTAGAGGACAACGAGCCGGTCGAGCCGCAGATGCCCGGCGAGTGAGGCCGCCTCGTGGCTCAGGCCCTCCATCATGCACCCGTCACCGGCGATGACCCAGGTGCGGTGATCCACCAGCTCGACGCCGAAGCGTTCGCGCATGAGCCGCTCTGCGAGCGCCATGCCGACGGCGTTGGCGAGCCCCTGCGC
Organism: Geminicoccaceae bacterium; assembly: GCA_028279345.1. GTDB lineage: Bacteria > Pseudomonadota > Alphaproteobacteria > Geminicoccales > Geminicoccaceae > JAAAPF01. Next base: position 51,511 of record JANQNY010000056.1, on the reverse strand, counting down.
CAAGGGGCCCGTCGTCGTCTCGATCCCGCCCGCGTGCCCGTGTTCCGGATGCCCTGCCGTGCGCGCACCGAGCTGACGGAAGCTCTTCAGCTCCTCGAGCGTCATGTCGGCGTAGCCCAAGAGGTGCAGCACGCCGTAGAGAAGCATCGAGCCGTGCCCGGCCGAGAGCACGAAGCGATCGCGATCCGCCCAGTCCGGCGCTTCCGGGTCGAGCTTCACGAACTCCTGGAACAGCACCGTCGCGACGTCGGCCATTCCCATCGGCATGCCGGGATGCCCAGAGCGTGCCGCCTCGACCGCGTCGGCAGCTAGCATACGCAAAGCGTTGGCCATGCGCGGGAACGCGGATGTCGGCATTAAGCGACCTCGACCGTGCGGTGGCCGGCGCCAATAGCTCTGCAGAAGACGCCGTGACGGGGTTCGGTTGACGGCTTCAAGCCCTTGTGTCAACTGTGCGTTCGCTGTGATGCGCCCGGGTTCGTCTCACGTTCATGTCACGATTAGAAGCAGCGGAGCGCCGTCTGGACGACGCGATCGCGCGGTTCGAAACCGCGCTCGCCAAGGCCGGCGGGCGCGATGTGCTGGTCAGCGCTGACGCCGGCTCCGCGCTGAAGGACGAGTGCGTCCGTCTAGGCGATGCATTGTCGGAGGTTCGGCGTCGCAACGACGAGCTGCGTGAGCTCTCGCGTGATGCAGCGACGCGACTCGACGACGCCATCGCGCAGATCGACCTGCTGTTGGAGGATTGAGCCAGCGATGCCAACCATCGAGGTGCGCCTTCAGGGGCGGACGCACGCGCTGACGTGCAACGAAGGCGAAGAGCATCGCCTGCGCCAAGTGGCCCAGTATCTCGATCGTCGCCTGCAAGAAGCGTCGCGTGCGGCCGGCGGCACAAACGACGCGCGGCTCCTCGTGCTCACGAGCCTCGTGGTCTGCGATGAGCTGGCCGATGCGCGGGACGAGATTGACGCCCTGAAACGACGGGTGGACGAGGTGGAGGAACGCGCGTCGACGGCGCTCGATAGGGTGGCACACCGGATCGAGGACCTTGCGCACCGGATCGAAGCGACCTAACTCGTCGTGAGCGGCGGTGGCTGGCTGGTACGTCAGGTCGCTGATCATGCACCTGGGCCTAAGTCGTTCCCACGGGAGCTGTCCCTGCCGCGGCCCTGGCCACGGTATTACGGCGCCCACCTGCGCAGCAGGTCCCAGGGACGATTGTTGACCAACGGCCGAGGTGGCTACCGTCGCGCTTGCCCTCCATGGACGAGACCAGGCTTCACCAGGAGAAATGCCTCGCACGGCGCCGAGCCCGCGTCCGGCGCGCCGCGGTCTCGCCACAGACCTATGCCGAAGCCAGCGAGCGGCTGCGCGCTCACTTGCTGACCTGGCTCGATCAACAACGCGCCGAGGCGGTCGCCGGGTTCTGGCCGCTCGGCGGTGAAGTCGACCTCCGCCCCCTCTTGCGTGACTGGCACGATCGGCGCCGTACGGCGCTGCTTCCACGCGTCGTTGGCCCGGATCAGCCACTACGCTTCCATCGTTGGACGCCAACGACGCGCCTCGACCGCAGCGCGCTCGGCGTGGAAGAACCGACCATGACCGCGCCCGAGCACCTTCCGGAGGTCGTGCTGGTGCCGTTCCTGGCGGTCGATCGCCTGGGCTATCGGCTCGGCTATGGAGGCGGCTTCTACGACCGGACCTTGGCAGCCCTGCATCGCGTCCCTGCGGTGGGCGTCGGCTTCGACACGCAGCGGGTCGACGCCGTGCCTCGGGGGCACCACGATCTGCCGCTGACCCATCTGGCGACGGAGAGCGGCATCGTGACCTTCAACCGCAACGATCCGATTTGAGGATCCTGCACCTCGGCGACGTCGTGGGCCGCAGTGGCCGCCAATTGCTGCTCGAGCACATCGCGGACCTGCGCCGCGACCATGGCTGTGACGTGGTCGTCGTCAACGGCGAGAACGCCGCAGGCGGCTTCGGCATCTCGCCGAAGATCTGCCAGGAGTTCTATCGTGTCGGCATCGACGTCATCACCACCGGCAACCACGTCTGGGACCAGCGGGAGCTGATCGCATATATCGACAGCGATGCACGCCTCGTCCGCCCCGCCAACATGGCGCCCGCGACGCCCGGTCGAGGCTGGACGCTCGTGGAGACCCCCACCGGCGCGCGTGTCGTCGTGGTCCAGGTGCTCGGCCGCATCCACATGAAGCCCTGCGATGATCCGTTCCGCGTCGTCGACGACGTGCTGCGCCGCTTTCCGCTCGGCCCCAGGCTCGCCGTCGTCGTCGACGTGCACGCGGAGATCACCGCGGAAAAGCAGGCGCTCGGGCACTATCTCGATGGCCGCGCGACCCTGGTCGCCGGCACCCACACCCATTGCCCTACCGCCGACGCGCGGCTCCTGCCCGGCGGGACCGCCTACATCACCGACCTCGGCATGTGTGGCGCCTATGACAGCGTGATCGGCATGGACAAGGCGGCCTCGGTCGGGCGTTTCACGAGCGAGCTGCCCGGGCCCAGGCTCGAGCCGGCAAACGGGCCGGCGGAGCTCTGGGGCGTCGTCGTGGAGGTCGACCCTGCGACGGGCCTCGCCAGCGCCATCGACCAACTCCACGTGGGGACCTGACGTGCGCCGTCTCGGAGTGCTGCTCATGCTCGTCTGGCTCGCTGGCTGCAGCGCCGGCAACCCCGGCTTCACGGACCTTGCCAATCTCGAGCGACCGTCGAGCCCGAACACCTACCTCGTCTGCCCGGCGGACCGCACAACCGCGAAGATCGACCAGGAGCCGCCGCTCTATCCGGTCGACGCGGCGGCACTCTGGCAGCGCTGGAGCACCGCCGTGCCCGAGGAACCACGCGTCGCGACGCTCGCACGCGACGACCCGGGACGGCGCCTCCTCGTCGTCCAGCGAACGCCTTTCCTGCGCTTTCCCGACGTGGTTCAGCTCGAGGTTTACGAGGTCACGGACGAGACCTCGACGCTCTGCCTCTACAGCCGCTCGGTCTACGGCTACTCGGACTTCGGCGCCAACCGCAGGCGCGTCGAGAGCTGGCTAGCCCAGATCGGACGCTGACGCGGACGACACTCGCTCAGGCTGTGGCACGCGCCGCCGCGCGGCGCTTGGACCGCTCATTGACGAGCGCTTCGGCCGCCACGGCACCGCAGATGATGAGGATCGCGAGCCATTCGATCGGCGTCGGGTTCTGCGCGAGGAAGAACAGCGCCAGGAGCGCCGCGATCACCGGCTTCAAAAAGAACAGGTAAGACGCCCGCGTGATGTCCGGCGCTGCGGCGAGCCCGCCGAGCCAGAGCCATTGCGTCAGCGTCGTGTTGTAGAGGCCGATGGTCAGCAGTGCCGCTACCTGCGCGGACGGCCGCTCCCACAAGGAGCTGAAGTCCGTCCACACGCCGAAGAAGAGGCCGACGCCCACATAGAGGCCGAGCGCGGCGATGACGATCGCCAGCGTGGTCATGCGGAGCGCGCCGTACTTGGCGAAGTAGGGCTTGGCGAGGATCATGAAGGCGCCGATGAAGAAGGCCGAGGCCAGGGCCAGCAACATACCGATGAGTTCACGCCCACTGCCGGCGAGCTGGCTCAAGGCCCCGTCGGTGACCAGAATGCCGATGCCCAGTACAGCAGCGACCCCGCTCATCCACTTGGCCAGTGTGATCGGCTCGCCATTCCGCCAGAGATTCACCAAAGCGATGAAGATCGGGATGCAGGTCACGGTCGTCGCAACCTGCGGCACAGTCGCGAAGTCGAGTGACCAGTGGAACAGTAGGTAGGCTACCCCGAAGCCAATCAGCGACAGCGTTACGATAGGCCAGAAATCCTGCCGCAACGGCTCCAGCAGATTGCGCGAGCCCGGCAGCGCGAGGGCGAGCACAACGAGCCCGACGCCGCCCAGCGTGAAGCGCCAGACCGACAGCTCGGGGCCGCTCACGCCGGACAGGACCGCCACGAACTCGGTGGTGGCATGGCCGATCACGCCGAGGAACACAGCCGCGTAGGCGACCCAGCCATAGCGTTGCCAGAGGCCCTCCGCCATCAGGCCTCTCCAATACGGCCGACCACCGACAGACACGCGCGGACCACCGCGTCAGGCGCCTCTGCCGGCAGCAGGTGTCCACCGCGGGGCAGATCGATGCGCACGGCGTCGGGCAGGCGAACGGCCAGCTCGGCAACGTCCGCGGCGTCGAAGAAGACGTGATCGTCGAGGCCGCTGAGCACGACCACGGGCACCCGCACGTCCTCGTAGGCGAAGCTCCAGTCGGCCTTGGCGCCGGCCGCAAGAAGCTTGCACTCGGCTGCCGTCGCCGGCAGCGCTTCGTAGGGTGCCGAGGTCAAGGCCTCGGCGCGCGCCCCTTCGGCCCCGCTGCGACCGAGCAGGAGCGGACCGTAGACATCCTTTAGGAGGCGCGTGCCGCCCAGCTCGGCGAGGCGCAGGACCGCATCGTTGATCCAAGCGAGCCGCGCGCTCGGTTTCCGCAGGGTGTTGACGAGCACGAAGCCTGCTGCCGGTGAGCCGTGCGTCAAATGCGCCTGCAGGGCGAAGAGGCCGCCGATCGAGAGCCCCACATAGACCGGCTGCGAGGGGCCGAGCGCTCGGACGACGCCGACGACCGCGGCGCTGAGATCGGCGGGCGTCAGCTGCTGCTCGGCCTGGAGCGGACTCCAAGCCTGGCCCGGCAAGTCGAAGCTCAGCGTGCCATGACCGCGGCCGCGGAGGGCGGGCGCGATCGCCTGCTCCCACTGGGCCGCCGCCCCCGTCAGTGCGTTGATGAAGACGAACGTGATGCCCGTAGCACCGGCCTCGTGCCGATAGCCCAGCCGGTGACCGCCGGCTTCTAGCGTTTCCATGCCTGCCTCCTCGATCGCCTCTTACTTGTCGAAACAAGCCTAGCGAAGGCGAGAAAGCGGCGCCACGTCGCGCGGCGCAGTGCAGGGTCGCGGGACGGTCTAGAACCTTGACGGAGGTCGTGCGTCAGCTTCCCTCGGCAGATGGCACGTCGTGGATGTGCACATCGTGCACGGCGTAGCGGGTGAGGATGCGGAGCGCGACCTCGCCCGCCGCCTCGTCCTCGAGCCGCACCCAGAGGAGAATGCCGCCGGCGTCGAGCTGTTCCTGGAGCCAGTCCGCATGACGCCGATCGAAGACGTGTGCGAGAACGTTGGTGGCGAGCGTGCCGGCCACCGCGGCCCCGATGATCAGGCCGGTGACCAGGCCCGTCGAGGCCACCACCGCCCCAGCGGCGAGCAAAGGCGGTGCCCAGCCTATGGCGCCGATGAAGCCGCCTTCGCTGGCGGCCGGATCGGCCATACGGCGATAGGCGACGCGCGGCACGCCCGGGCGGTCCTCCAGCTCCTCGACGGCGTCATAGGCGTGCCCAAGCTTGCGCTGGACCGTCCGACGGCCGGCCAGCAGGCTCAGATCGGCCTCGACGAAGCCCGCCTCCAGGAGCCCGCGCACCGCCTCGTCTAGGTCCTCCGCGTCCTCGAAGACGGCCACCGCCTCGCGTTTGGTATCCTTAGTGGCCATGGACCGTTCCTCCCGAGCGAATCGCCAAACCGTCGCGCGCAGCGCGTTGCAGTGCAAGGGTCAAGCGCATCGCACACGCGGACAGCGGGTGACGCCCAGCGCGGTGCCGCCTAAAGCTCATCGCACCGATCAGCTTCATCGAGGGGCCATGTTCTACCGCACCGACGAGCCGCACGGCCTGCCACGCAACCCCTTCAATGCGCTCGTCGTGCCGCGGCCGATCGGCTGGATCTCGAGCCTGGACGCGCAGGGCCGCTCCAATCTGGCGCCCTACTCGTTCTTCAACGCGGTCGCCTACACGCCACCACAGGTCATGTTCTCGGGCACCGGCCCGCACGCGGAGGGCGGGTTCAAGGACAGCATCCACAACATCGAGCAGACGGGGCAGTTCGTCTGCAACCTGGTGACCGTCGCACTCTCTGAAGCAATGAACCTGACCTCCGCGGCGGCGCCGCGCGATAGCGATGAGTTCGCCCTGGCAGGGCTGACCAAGGCGCCGAGCCATCTCGTCAAACCGCCACGCGTTGCCGAGAGTCCGGTGCACCTCGAATGTGAGCTCGAGCAGATCGTCGACCTCGCCACCGTTGACCCCGTGAACGCACCCAACCGAATGGTCGTCGGCCGCGTCGTGGGCATCCACATCGACGACCTGTTGCTGACCGAAGGTCATGTCGACATGGCCAAGCTGAGGCCCGTGTCGCGGCTCGGCTACATGGACTACGCGCCCGTGCTGGACGTCTTCACGATGCAGCGGCCGGACTGGCCCATCGACGGGGCCGCCCGTTGAGCGCGCGCTATTTCGAGGACTTCGCGCTGGGCGAGCGCTTCACCACCCGCGGCTGCACGATCAGTGAGGCGCAAATCCTCGACTTCGCCTTTCACTACGACCCACAGCCCTTTCATTTGGACAAGCTCGCGGCCGAGGACTGGCCCTATGGTGGACTCATTGCCAGTGGCTTCCAAACGCTCCTGATCTCGTTCCGACTCTGGTACGCCGAAGGCGTCATCAACGCGGCGTCGCTGGGCTCGCCGGGGATGGACGAGCTGCGTTGGAGCGCGCCCGTCAGACCCGGCGACACGCTGCACGTCGAGGCGGAGGTGATCGAGGTGCGGCCGTCGCGCTCCAAGCCCGACCGCGGCACAGTCATCATCGCCTACGCGGTTAAGAACCAAGCGCAAGCGACCGTGATGACCTACCGCGTGACCCATCTCTTTCGCACCGCCCCTAACGGCGCCGACTAGGCCGCCGCCGGTGATCGCCGACGGTTACGGCCCAGGCGCAGCGATGCTACACTTCGGTGATGTTGCAGCCGTTCGGATCCTCGCTCTATTTCGCCGACGGGCCGACCGTCTCATTCTACGGCCTCCCCCTCCAGACACGGATGGCCGTGGCGCACCTCGCCGACCGTAGCGTGTGGGTTTGGTCGCCCGTAGCGCTCAGCGACGAGCTGGCTCGCGAGGTCGAGAGCATCGGACCCGTTGGGCACCTCGTCTCGCCCAACAAGATCCACTACCTTTTCCTGGCCGAGTGGGCGGACCGGTGGCCGGACGCCCGTGTCTACCTGCCGCCCGGGCTTGCTGCGAAGAAGCCCAAACTCCGGGTCGACGCGGAACTCGGCGACGAGCCTGCCCCCGCGTGGGCGGGCGAAATCGACCAAGTCGTCTTCCGCGGCTCGGTCCTCTTAGAAGAGGTCGTGTTCTTTCACCGCCCCTCTCGGACGGTGATCATGGGCGACCTGATCGAGCGGAATCCCGCCGAGCAGTTCGCCGGCTGGAAGGGCGCCGTGATGCGCCTCGGCGGCGTCGTCGGCGAGCACGGGACCACACCGCTGGATTGGCGCCTGAGCTTCCTCAGCCACCACGCCGCCCGAGAGGCGCGCGCCAAGATCCTGGGATGGAACGCGGACCGCCTGCTCATCGCGCACGGAACCTGCGTGGAGACCGGCGCCACCAAGGTCATCGCCGACGCGTTGGCTTGGATCTAGAGCGGTTTTAATTCGACTGGAACCACCCACGCCCCCGCCCTTCCGCCCGCGAGCTCAAGATGCCATCGGGCGGAAGGGCGGGGGCGTGGGTGGTGCTGCACCGACGTGGACGGAAACCGCTCTAGCGGACCCGCTCCATCACCGCCGGCTGATCGAGCAGTTCGCCCGCGTCCTCGACGACGACGTCGGCGCCACCATCCAAGAGCGCCTGCCGGCCTGCACCGCGATCGATGCCGACGACAAGCCCGAAATCGCCGCGCTTACCAGCTTCGACGCCGGCGAGCGCATCCTCGAGGACGACCGCGTTCTCCGCCGCAACGCCCAGCTCCTTGGCGGCGGTGAGGAACGCCTCGGGCTCGGGCTTGCCCCGGATGTTGCGCGTCTCGAGGTCGATGCCGTCGATCACGGTGTCGAAGCGGTCGTCGAGCGAGGAGCGCTTCAGGACCGGCCGGCAGTTGCGCGAGGAGGAGACGCACGCGGTCTTGATGCCTGCGGCTTTGAGGTGGTCGAGCAGGCGCACGGCACCCTCGAAGACCGGCACACCGTCGCGATCGAGGATCTCGTTGAAGAGGTCGTTCTTCATGTTGCCGACCGAGCAGAACGTCTCGAAACCCGGCCCGTCGTCGGACGTGCCCCAGGGAAGGGTCACGCCCCGTGAGGCGAGGAAGTCGCGCACGCCCTCATAGCGCGGCTTGCCGTCGATGTGCTCGAGATAGTCGTCCGGCAGCTTCAGCGGCACGTATTCGCCGCCTCCGGCCCGGTGCTCGAGAAAGCGGTCGAACAAAGCCTTCCAGGCGACGCCGTGGATGGCTGCCGTATCCGTCACCACGCCATCGAGATCGAAGAGCCAAGCCTGGAGCGCCGGCTGGTCGCTGCTCATTGATGTGTCCTCCTGTGGGCCCCCGCGGCCGGACACTAGGCCCGAACGGGCCCAGTGGGAACCGTTGCGCGCGGTACGCCGGACGGGCGGGCTTGCAGTTCAGCCCAGCTCACCCTCCTCTTTGAGGGCGCGAACGGCGGCGCGCAGCGCCACGAGCGTGACGTCCAGGTCGTCGTCGTCATGCGCGGCGGAAGCCGGCCCACCAGGCCATGGGGCCAGGTCGACGCCCTGGGCCAGCATCGCGGGCCTCAGCTTGCGGGCAATCTCCGTCGCGGCCCTAGCCTTCACCTCCGACGGTCGGAGGCCCGTCGGCCGGCGACCGTGGCCATCGGCATCGAGGAAAAGATGGAGCCCGGTGTGCTGGCCATAGACGAGCCAACCCACGCTCTCCTCGCGCAGCACCGCACGCGCACCCTCGCGGAGACGTGCCGCATAAGCGTGCGCGCGCTCGATCGCGTCGGTATCGCGCACGAGCTCGAGCGTGGCGAGGCCGGCGGCCGCAGAAACCGGGTTGGCGTTGTAGGTGCCCTGATGCGCGATCTTCTCGACACCCAGCGCACGCGCGCGCTCGAAGTCGAGCCGTTCCAAGAGATCGCGCCGGCCGACCACGGCGCCACCGGGCAGCCCGCCCGCGAGGATCTTGGCGAGCGTCGTCAAATCGGGCGTGACGCCGAGCGCTGCCTGCGCACCGCCGCGGGCGACGCGGAAGCCGGTCACCACCTCGTCGAAGACGAGGACGATGCCCCGCCGCTCGGTCTCGCGGCGGAGCGTTGCGACGAACGCAGGCTCTAGCGGCACCTGGCCATAGCCCGAGCCGGTGGGCTCGAGGATCGCAGCAGCGATGGTGCCGTCGCTCGCGTCCAACGCCGCAATGAGGCCCGCCTCGTCATTCGGATCGACCAGGACGATCTGCGCGGCGACCTCGTCGAGCACGCCTGGGGTGGCGCTACCGTCGAAATGGCTCTGAAAGCCCATCGCCATGTGGTCGTGCCAGCCGTGGAAGTGGCCGCGCACCCGCAGGATCTTGGTGCGGCCCGTCACTGCGCGGGCGAGCCTGAGCGCCATCAGCGTCGCCTCGGTGCCCGAAGAAGTGAACCGCACCAGCTCGGCCGAGGGCATCAGCTCCCGGACGAGTTCCGCCCAACGCACCTCCAGCTCGTGGTTCGCGCCGAAATGGCTACCCTTGGCGAGCTGCTCGGTGACGCGTGCGGTCACCGCCGGATGGGCATGGCCGAGCAGGAGGGCGCCGTGGCCGCCGACGTAATCGACATAGACATGGCCATCGACGTCCCACTTGCGGGCGCCGCGAGCGTGCGTGACCGACAAGGGGTGCGGGCGCAAATAGCGGTTGTCGTGGGTGATCCCGGACGGGAACGCGTTGAGCGCGCGCGCATAGGCCGCGGCCGAACCGGGTGTGCGCTCCAAATAGGCGGCAATGATCGGCGAGTTGGTGGGCGTAGCGTCCACGGCGGCGCCTCCTCCTGCATCGACCCAGCCACAGAAGCACGATCGTCGGGCCCGGACCAAGCTCGTCGTGGCGCACCACGGATGACGCCTCGGTCGCCCGTGCCTAGGATTGCGAGGCACGCGCGACGGGAGAGACACATGGCGACCATCCGCAACGTGGCAAAAGAGAAGCTCGAAGCGGGCGGGCTCGCCGTGGGCGTCGGGCTTCGCAACGCGCGGACGGCCGACATCGCCAAGGCGATGAAGACCTGCGGCTATGACTGGCTCTTCATCGATCAAGAGCACAACACGATGAGCCTGGACGTGGCCTGCCAGATCGCCGTGGCAGCCCAGGACGCCGGCATCGCGCCGCTGGTGCGCGTGCCCGGCTTCGCGCACCACCACGCCACCCGCGCGCTCGACGGCGGCGCGCAAGGCATCGTCGTGCCGCATGTCGACGACGCCAGCACCGCCCAGCGCCTGGCAACCGCCATGCGCTATCCGCCCGACGGGCATCGCTCGATGACGGGCACACTGCCGCAACTTGATTTCGAGGCCGTTCCGATCGGCGAGGCGGCGGCAGCGGTGAACGCCTCGACGCTGGTCGTGATGATGCTGGAGAGCCCGCGCGCGATCGCCGAGGCGGACGAGATCGCGGCGGTCGCGGGCGTGGACGCCCTGCTCGTCGGCACGAATGATCTCTGCCTGGAGATGGGCATTCCCGGCCAGGTCGAGCACCCGGACATCATCCGCGCCTACGAGACGGTTGTCGGTGCCTGTACGCGGCATGGCAAGTATGCCGGCATGGGCGGCGTCTACAGGCCGCCCGTCATGTCACGCTACGTCGAAATGGGCGTACGGCTGGTGCTTGCCGGCAGCGACCACGCGCTTCTGATGGAGGCCGCGACCGAGCGGGCGGCTGCCGTGCAGGCGCTCCTATGAGTGCCACGGCACCGACCGTCGCCATCCTGTCGACAGGCGAGATGGGTCAGGCGACCGGCAAGCTTCTCGCAGGGAACGATCTTCGCGTCGTGACCAGTCTCGCTGGCCGCAGCTCGCGCACGCGCGCGCTCGCACAAGCGGCGGCTATCGATGATTTGGGCAGTGACGCCGCCCTCGTCGACGCGGCGGACCTCCTCCTCGCAGTCGTTGTGCCCGACCAGGCGGTAGCACTCGCCGAGCGGCTGGCGCCGGCGCTCGCCGCGTCCGCCCGCCCACCCGTCTATGTTGAGTGCAATGCCGTAGCGCCGGCGACGACCAGGGCCATCGGTGCGCTGATCGAACAGGCGGGGGCGGCGTTCGTCGACGGCGGCATCGTCGGCCCGCCGCCCGTGCCTGACAGCACGCAGACGCGCCTCTACGTCTCGGGTGCTGCGACCGAGGCCGTGGGGGCGCTCAACGGCTTCGGCCTCGACGTGCGCGCCATCGGTGCCGGCATCGGCGAGGCTTCGGCCCTCAAGATGTGCTACGCCGCGCTCAATAAGGGCGTCGCGGCGCTGATGGTCCAGCTGATGGTGGCAGCGGAGCGCCTGGACGTGCGCGGCGCGCTCGACGCCGAGCTGGCGCTCAGCCAGCCGCAGCTTCGGGCACGGATGGATGCGGCGATCCCAGGCGCGGTGCCCAAGGCCTTCCGCTGGGCCGGCGAGATGGAGGAGATCGCCCAGACCTTCGAGGCCAGCGGCATCACCGGCCTCAGCTACACCGGAGCCGCCCGCACCTTCGAAGCGGTCGCTGCGACCACGCTGGGCCAGCTCAAGGTCGAGCAGTTTCGGGCGCAGCGCTTCGATCTGGAAACGATCCTCGAACAGCTAGCACGCGAGATGGGCGGCACCCGCCGCGAGCGCGCGGGCCAGGTTGAGGATGCGTGAAGCACCTTGCCCGCACGGCAGCAGCCGCTCGCCGAATATAGATGGACGCGCACTGGGTGGCCCCGACGTGCAGGTTCGACGTTTCACGACGGCCGGCTGCGTGACCTCAGGCAGGCAACCATCGAAGCGAAGACGACGAACGCGCACACGATGGCGGTGGGGGTGATCTGCTCACCAAGCAGAAGCGCCGACCAGGCCAACGCCACCATGGGAAGAAGCAGGTTGATCTGGCCGATGCGGGCGATGCCACCCGCAGCCAACCCCCGGTACCAGAACACGGACGCCAGGAACATGCTGATGGCGCCGACATAGGCAAACGCCGCCCAGCTGGTCCACGCAACCGTGCCGAAGCTGACATCGCGCAGCGACAGGACAAACGGGACGGCAGCAAACGGCGCCATGAGCAGCATCGCCCAGCTGAGCGCGATCGTGCCACCGAGTTCGCCCGAAACGCGCGCCCCTTCCACGTAGGCAATTCCGAGGCTCAGCATGGCAAGGAACAGCCAAGCGTCGGCGGCGCCGACCTGCCCACCACCGGCGTCCAACGCGAAGTAAAGGACGCCGCAGAAGCCAACGAAGCAGGCGATCCAGAACGTCACCGGCGGACGTTCGCCCGTGCGCAGGACAGCGATGATGGCCGTCGCCGCGGGGACAAGCCCCGTCACCACGGCACCGTGGACGGCCGGAACGCTCTCCAAGGCGAGGGCCAGGAAGAACGGATAGCCGATCGCAAGACCCAGCCCCATCCAGAGCAGACCGGGCAGAAAACGCACCTCCAGCGACCGCCACTTGCCGGTGGCGGTAAGCGCCAGCAAGGCGAGCATCGCCGCGATGATGATCCGTCCGGTCGTCAGGCTCAGGGGCGAGAAATCGCTCACGGCGACCCGCGTGGCAACGAGCGTGCCGCTGAAACCGAGCATGCCCAGCACGCCGTATAGAACGCCGTCGCGCCAGTCGGGAACGCTGGCGGTCACGCGGGATCGGGACGCAGGAAGGTGGCGACTTCGATCTTGTTGTCGTCGAGGTCGCGGATGAACGCGCCGAAATAGGTCCCGAGCGTCGCTTCGCGGTCACCCGGCGCGCCATCGCCGGTACCGCCATGGGCGAGCGCCGCCTCGTAGAAGCGTCTGACCGCTTCTCGGCTGGGCGCGCGCAGGCAGATGTGGTTGCCGGTGTCGGCCGGCGCAGGAGGCATGCCCGGACGCGCGTTCAACCAGAGTTCTGGGTAGGTCTTGCCGAAACCGACCGTCCTGTCGCGCTCGACGAGTTGCTTCAGACCGAGTGGTTCCAGAATGCTCCGGTAGTACGCCGCACTGGACTGCAGGTCGGAAACCGCGATCGAGACGTGATCTATCATGGAACGCGACCTTCAGCGCCAACTTCGCTCGCTGCGGCGCCACTACTGACCGTCTCCGCTACACGGTAGCGCCAGCAGAATGATCCGTGAAATGCATAGTATCTATATCGATTATGCAGCGTGTGCCGCAGGTTCTCGTGCATCAGTGCTCGTCGGCGCCTCCGGCCTGGAGAGCCTGTCCGACCTGCTGCGAAAACACCGTGAACGCGCGCGCCAAGTGTGACGTTCCTGGCGCGCGGATGCAGGCGATGTCGACTTGGAAGCTGAGCCCCGGGGTCCTGAGGATGCGGACCTCGCTTGCCTGCGGGCTCGCTCGCAGCCCCTTGACCGGGCAAAACCCGAGCCCAGCACCACGTGCTACGAGAGAGAGTTGCAGCTCGCGACCTAGGACCTCCATCGACACGCGGACGGCAACGCCTTGACGATCGAAGGCCTCCTCCAGCGCGGTTCGGTAGCTGCAGCCCTTCGGATTCAAAACCCATGACGCGTCTCGAAGATCCATCAGTCCGGCATGGTCGGATCCTGCCCAGTTTCGTGGCGCAACCACGACGACCTTTTCTTGGCCGAGCGTTTCGAGCGGAAAGGAAAGCGCCGGACGGTCGGGCGGCAGTAGACCGACCACGCCGTCCAACGAGGCGCGTCCCAAACCCTCCAGCAGTTCCTTGGTCCAGCCGGCCCTGACGAACAAACCCAGCTTCGGGAAGGTGCGCTGCAGCTCCGCCAACGGTTCCGCGAGCACGCATTCAGCCAAGCCATGAGCGACCCCGAGCCGCAGCGGTCCCACGACGTCGCCAACGCCGCGGCACGTGTCCTCGAGCTCCGTCAGTGCGAGCAGCACGTGGCGGCCATGGTCCAGAACGCGGTAACCGGTCGGCGTCAGCGTAGGTGGCTTGGTCGTTCGATCGAGGAGCGTCGCGCGCAAATGCGCCTCGAGGTTCTGAACGCGTCGCGTCAGCGCCGGTTGGGTCAGATGCAGCCTGGACGCGGCTCGGCTGACGGAACCGGTCTCCGCAACGGCGACAAACGCGCGAAGGTCATTCAGGTTCATGAGTTCACTATATGATCTCCCATATATTATGCAATTTGATGCTACCTGCCACCAGTTCCCCGCTGGGCGGTTCCGCCCGATACGAACGAGGCGGGCGCGGTCTGCGACCGCCGTGCGCGTCGGCAGCCCGGCTCCCTCACCAACCGCCGTGATAGACCCAGACCACCATGTCTTGGTGGCCGCAGAGCGCGCGCCAAAGCCTCTGACCGTCCGGTGCCCCTTCGATCAACCGCGGCTCGTGGCGTCGTCGCCGAAGACCTCTTCGGCCGCGGCCGCCACCCGGCCCATGAACGCGACGAAGGCGCCGAGGACATCGTCATAGGAGCGACGGCCCTGGTCCAGGAGCGCTTGGCAGTAGACCCCGGTCAGCCGCTGCACGGCAACGCCCTTGCCGACATCGGGAAACTGCTGGTGATAGGCGCTGACGACTGGCGTCAGCGCTTCGGCCGTCGGTTCCTGGCCGGCCAGGTCGGCGACCTCGCCTCGGATCTCGGGCGTCATCTGGGCCGACGGCACACCGGGGCAGACGATCGCCTGAGCATCGCCTTCTGCGATGTGGTCATGGGCGCGGATTTGCGCCACCAGCGACGCCGTCGCGGCCGCCCGAAGTCCGTCGCCCCACTTCGTGCGGACGTAGTTCGCGATCTCGGCGATCTGCTGATTGCTCAGCGCATGCGCGAAGGACGGCATCGGGCCCCAGTCGTCGCGGGGCAGAAACCCCTCCAGGACTGCGTGGATCACCGTGTCGGGCTCCCGCCCGTCGACCGAAGACGTACCCACCAGCGTGGGCGCGAGACCGGCCACACCTTCGCCATCTGCCTCGTGGCAGCCCTGACAGTTGACCTCATAGAGTGTGCCGGCCGCCTCCATCTGCGTCGTCGACATCGTCAAGGTCGTGCCGACCGTCTCCGGCGGCTCAGACGTCTGAGCCTTCAGGTAGACGGCGATCGCCTGAGCGTCCGCGTCGGTCAAACGGTCGAGCCCGCCCTCGACGGCTTCGAACATGCTGCCTACGGCAGCGACGTTGTCCGGGTTGTGACCGGTCCGGAGGTAGGAGGCGATGTCTTCGACGGTCCAGTCGGCGATCGCCGAATAGTCGTCGCCGCTGATATCGGGCGCGTACCAATAGTCGATGACGGCACCCTGTAGATGGCGGTCCTCTTCACGCCCCATGAGGAGGTTGCGCGGCGTGTGGCAGGCGCCGCAATGCGCGACAGCGTCGACCACGTAGGCGCCACGGTTCCACTCGTCCGACTGGCTCGCGTCGTGGACGTACCGTCCATCCTTGAAGTAGAGCGCGTTCCAGGCCGCTATTCCGGTGCGGATGTTGAACGGAAATGCCAACTCGGTCGTCGGCGGAGCATAGGCGACCGGGTCAACCGTCCGCAGAAACGCCCAAAGCGCCGCCACGTCCTCGTCGGCCATCTTCGTGAAGCTGACATAGGGCATCGCCGGGTAGAGATGGTTCCCACCGGGAAGCAGCCCCTGACGCAGCGCTCTGGTGAAGTCGTCCTGGGACCAAGAGCCGATCCCATGTTCGGGGTCTGGGGTGATGTTGGCGCTGTAGATGTCGCCGAACGGCGACGCGATGGCGCGACCACCGGCGAGGTCTGCCCCACCCTCGCGGGTGTGGCACTCATAGCAAAGCCCGATCCGCGCCAGGTAAGCGCCACGACTTACCATCTCGTCCGCCGCACCCGCGGGCGGGTCCTGCGCCCAAGCCGCATCGGTGACGAGCGCGGAAGACGCGATGAGCGCGGCCGCTCCTAGGGCAACGCGCGCTACGGCCAATCCTCTGAACTGCATTTCCGTTTCTCCTCGACGGATGGTGATCGGCACCCGGCGTCGTGGGCTTCAAGAGGCTCTCGCAGTCGCTACGGAAATCTCCAACGCCGAGATGCAATGGTCCCTATTCAGCGTGCCGGCGAAAGCGGTCCGGCGATCAACTTGCACGTCATCTGGCGACCCCGCCAGCCACCTATAGCAGTCGCCGAACGCTCAGCGGGATCGTACTCGATCGCGCCGCCACTCCTCCCGCCCATGCGCCAGCCGCAGGGCGGGCATGAGTGAGCTTGGGGTTCGCAACGGCGAGGGCGGAGCGTACATGCTGCACTGCAACAGAGCGTCCAACGCGCGCCGGTCCTGCTCTGGCGCCGTTCAAGCTAGCGATGGTCAGGGGGGCTGATCGGCGATGCGAAGCGCGCCGATCCAGACTGCAACACGATTGACCGCCCACCGACGTACGGGGCGCGGCAATCAAGGCGAGGAGCCACGCCACAGCATGTCCGACCTGTCCCTACTCGAGCCGATCCAAACTGACGCACGACAGATGCGGCCGCAGATTCCTGTTAGGCCGGCCCCGGTGCGTAAGGCTGGCCGCCCCTCTTCGAATGGCGTGACGCGCCTCTTCTCGATCGTGGGACGGAAGTGCTTGAGCCTCCTCCGGCGGTACCAGCACGCGAAAATGACCACCGTGATGCACGAGCTGTCGGACAAGCAGCTCGCTGCCATCGGCATTACCCGCGCCCAGATCCCCGACTACGTCCGAGGCCTCACCCACGGGAAGTGAGTGCGCATGACGGGCGCCCCTGGGCTTCTCCCACGGGGCCGGTGCGAGGCGGCTTAGGGAGCCACAGCCCAAGCTCCAGCCGCGTGTACCAAGAGCATTCGACCCGCGGAAGGCGCCCTCACGGACGGCCGTGGTGCTCGTGGAACGCCTGGGCGTCCTCACGGCGCTCGAAGATGTGCGGAGCCACGACGCGCGAGAGGGTCTGGCCCAGCTTGAGCCGCATGAAGGCGCTGGTCGTGTAGCGCGACACTTCGGTGTAGTAGCGATCCTCGAGCATGCGCACGAGCGCCGCGTAGTCGTCGGCGACACTGGCACCGAGGTAGAAGCCCTCGTAGTTGACGACCACCGGGACGCGCCGACCGATGCGCTCGCATGCGCCCACGACGGCATCGCGCACGCGCTCGACGTCCTCCTGCGTGGTGATCTCCAGACCCTCGAAGTTGAGGAACAGGCGTTCATGCTCGGCGTCGAAGGAGACACGGCTCGAGAGGTCGAGGTCGAGGAGCCGCGTCTTGAGCTCCATCGGCTGGTCCAGGAAGATCGACGCATCCATCGGCTGCGGGTTGACGACCTTGGGCTTGAAGCTCATCAGCGCCAGGATATCGCGTTCCAGATCGACGCCAGGTGCGACCTCGATGATCTCGAGGCCGTCGGGGGTGAGCTTGAAGACACAGCGCTCGGTTACGTAGAGCACCGGCTGACCGAGGCGCGCCGCCCGATCGCCCGAGAACGTCACCTGCAGCACGTCGTCGATGAACTTGCGGGCGCGGCCCTCCTGCACGATCCGTACCTGGCCGTCCTTGAACCCGACCTGGAGGCCACCGGCGGTAAAGGTACCGGCGAAGACGAGCTTCTTCGCCGTTTGCGAGATGTTGATGAAACCGCCCGCGCCCACGAGCTTCGGTCCCAGCCGGCTCACATTGACGTTGCCGAAACGATCGGCCTCACCCATCCCGAGGCAGGCCATGTCGAGCCCACCGCCGTCGTAGAAGTCGAACATCTGATTCTGGTGGATGATGGCCTGGGTGTTCACTGCCGCGCCGAAGTCGAGGCCAGACGCGGGCATGCCACCCATCACGCCGGGTTCGGCCGTGAGCGTCAGGTAGTCCAGCAAGCGCTCCTCGTTGGCCACGCTCGCGATGCCCTCCGGCATGCCGATGCCGAGATTGACGATGCCGTTCACGGGCAACTCGAAGGCGCAGCGTCTGGCGATCACCTTGCGCGCGTTGAGCTTCAAGGGTGGCAGGCCCTCCAGCGGCACCCGCAGCTCACCCGAGAAAGCGGGGTGGTAAGGTGTCACGTAGGTCTGCGGGTGCAGCTCGGGTGGTGCGACGACAACGCAATCCACGAGCGCGCCGGGGATCACCACGGCCCGCGAGCTGAGGCTGTTGGCGGCAGCGAGACGCTCGACCTGTACCACCACGATCCCGTGCGAGTTCTTCGCGGCCATAGCCATCGCCAACGCGTCCAGCACGAGCGCCTCGCGCTCCATCGTGATGTTGCCGTGCGGGTCTGCGGTCGTGCCACGCAGGAGCGCCACTTTGAGTGGCATCGCCTTGTAGAGCAGGAACGGCTCGCCGTTGATCTCGATCCGCTCGACCATATCCTCGGTGCTGACCGCATTGACCTTGCCGCCCTCGAGGTTCGGGTCGACGAAGGTATCCAGGCCCACCTTGGAGATGGTGCCGGGCTTGCCGGCGGCGATGTCGCGGTAGAGGTGCGACACGCAGCCCTGCGGAATGTTGTAGGCCTCGATGCGGTTCTCGACGGCCAGGCGCCCCACCTTCGGCGCTAGGCCGAAATGCCCGCCGACGACACGCTTCAGCAGGCCGTCATGGCCCAGATGGTTGAGGCCGCGATCGGCGGCATCGCCCTGCCCACCGGCGAACAGCAGCGTCAGGTCGCGCGGATGACCGTCCGCCAGAAAGCGGTTCTCGATCGCGGTGAGCAGCGCGTCCGGGGTGCCGATGCCGATGAAACCGGAGGTCGCAATGACGTCGCCGTCCTGCACGAGGGCGGCGGCCTCTTCGGCGGAAACGGTCTTGTCGCGCATCGTGGCGGTTCCCTGATCAGAAGACGTCCGCGCGGTGCCCCTCGCGCCGTCCTGCTAGGATGGTGTGAGCGCCAGATTGGGCAGCCACAAGACGAGATCGCGCCAGTTGAAGACGATCAGCGCAGCCACCGCCTGAACGATGATGAAAGGCACGACGCCGCGGTAGATGTTCATGAGCGTGACGCCTTCCGGTGCCACGCCCTTGACGTAGAACAACGCATAGCCAACCGGTGGCGTCAGGAACGACGTCTGCAGCACGATGGCGAACAGCACCGTGAACCAAGTGAGCGCTTCCTCTGGCGACGCAAAGCCGAGTTCCTGCCACATGCCGCTCGACGGTAGCGACGGATCGCCGATCAGGGCACCGGCGAGCGGGAGGATGATCAGGACGATCTGAATCCAGTCGAGGACGAAGCCGAGCATAAAGACGATGCCCAGGATCAAGAGCAGCGTGCCGGTCTCGCCGAGTTCCAGGCCGAGAATCGCATTCTCGATCAACAGATCGCCCTCGAGACCCCGGAGAATGTGGGCGAACGCGATGGCTCCGAGCACAATCGCCAGGATGAACGCGCTGGTCTTGGTCGTCGCCTGCGAGACCTCGCTCAGCACTGCTAGGTTAACCTTGCGATTGGCCGCGGCGAGCAGCGTCGCGCCGAGCGCGCCGACGCCCGATGCCTCGGTCGGCGTGGCGATGCCGAAAAAGATCGACCCGAGAACGGCGAGGATCAGCAGAACCGGCGGCACCACGGCCCAAACTAGGCCCAGCACCATGCGGAATGTCACCGGCTCGCCCGCCGTTTCCGGCGCCGGCGTGGCCGAAGGGCGCAGCAGGCCGGTGAGAATGATGTAGGTGATATAGAGCAGACCGAGCATTAGCCCCGGGAACAACGCGCCCAAGAACAGACCGCCGGGCGAGATCGCCAGCTTGTCGGCCATCAGCACGAGCATGATCGACGGCGGGATCAGGATTCCAAGCGTGCCCACGGCGGTCACCGTGCCGACGGCGATCTCCTTGTCGTAGTTGTTGTTGAGCATGACCGGCAGGCCGAGTAGCGCCAGCAGCACGACTGACGCTCCGACGACGCCGGTCGACGCGGCCAGCAGGACGCCGATCATCACCACGGTGATGGCATAGCCACCGCGCAACCGCCCGAAGATTTGCGCGAAGCTGGTCATCAGCACTTCGGCGATGCCCGAACGGTCCAGCATGAAGCCCATGAAGATAAACATGGGCAGGGCCACGAGCACCTCGTTGGCCATCGCCTGGTCCCAAATGTTGCGGACGATCGCCGAAACATAGGGCCAGGTCATGTCCATCCACGTGTCGGGGAAGTTCTCGACCAGCCAATCCTGCATGAACGTGTCGACGAAGATCGCGACGCAGGCGACGATGAGCGAAAGCCCACCCAGGAGCCAGGCGATGGGAAAGCCCGTGAACAACAGGAGAATGAACGTGCCGAAGAGCACAATGCTCAGGATGTCATTGAATTCCATGGCTCACGACCTCCCGACATAGTCGATCGGCCGCGGAAAGCCGAAGAGCAGCGCCGTGACCCGCGACAGTCGGGAGAGGAACGCAAAGAGCAGCAGCACGAACGACAGGGGCAGCGCCGCCTTGATCAGAAAGCGGTGCGGCAGGCCGCTCGGCTGGTCCGAGCGCTCACCTGCGACGTACGCGGCTTCGACGAACGGGACACCGTACCAGATCACCAAGAGCACGAACGGCAGGGCGAAGATCAGAATGCCGAACAGGTCGATCCAAGCCTTCGATCTGAGCGAGCGGCCGCCGTAGATGATGTCGACGCGTACATGCTGGTCGGAGACGACTGCAAACGAGAGGCCGACCAGGAAGGCAACTGCATAGAGATGCCACTGCAGCTCTTCCAACTGGCCGATGTTGTTGCGCAGCGCGTACCTGTAGACGACGTTGATCACGATCGCCGCGATGATCATCACCCAAAGCCACGAGGCGACCGCGCCGAAGGCATTGATGACGCGGTCGATCGCGGCGGAGAGCCGCGTATGCGGCAGCACCTCGACGGCGCCGCTCGGCGAGCTGTCCGCAGCCATGCGATCTCCCCCCTTCTTCTCGTTGGACACGCGTCCGGCTTGCTGGCGGCGCGTTGCGCCCAGGGCGCGCTCGGCGCCCCGGACGCCAAGCGCGTCAGAAGTTCCGCGGTAGGTAGGCGAGACCCTTCCAATACTGGTAGTTGTCGCTGAACGCGGTCTGGCTGTCGTAGACCTTCTTGAAATTCGCGTCGGCAGCCGCCTGCTGTTCGAGAACCGCAGTCGTCGCTGTCTCAAGCTCGCGCAGCACCTCCTCCGAGAGCGCGGTCGCCGTTACGCCCTGGTCCTCGAAACCGGCGATGATCTCGCCCTGGAGCGCCTCCGACTTGGCGTAATTGTCGATCGTGCCCGCCGTGCAGATGAGCCGGAGGAGCGCTTGGTCTGAGGCGCTGAGACCGTTCCACTCGTCGAGGTTCACGACGAGATGGAACGCGGTGAAGGGCTGGTGCCAGCCGGGGAAATAGTTAAAGGGCGCGATCTGATGAAAACCCAGGCGCTGGTCGACCACAGGTTGGGAGAACTCGCTGGCGTCGATCACGCCGCGCTCGAGCGACTGGTAGATCTCGCCGCCGGGGATGAGCGAAACCGAAGCGCCTAGCGATTCGAGGACCTGACCGCCGAGGCCGGCGAAGCGGATCTTCAAGCCATTGATGTCGGCCACGCCCTCGATCGGCTCCTTGAACCAGCCGGCCGTCTCCGGCCCCGTCATGCCGCAGAGAATCGGCATGACGTTGATCTCGCCGTAGATCTCCTCGCCGAGCTCACGGCCACCGCCGTGCCGCCACCAGGCGATGTACTCCACCGGCTCCATGCCGAACGGCACCGCCGAAAAGAGGGGCGAAG
Source organism: Geminicoccaceae bacterium (assembly GCA_028279345.1). GTDB lineage: Bacteria > Pseudomonadota > Alphaproteobacteria > Geminicoccales > Geminicoccaceae > JAAAPF01. Next base: position 29,845 of record JANQNY010000056.1, on the reverse strand, counting down.
ACGCGATGCGGCCCTGGTCGTAGCCGAGCCAGTTGTAGCCGGCGGTTACCTGGCCCTGCCCCACCGCCTCGGAAAGCTCCAAGGCCGGCACCATCTCACCAGGCTCGATGACCCGCATCTCGATGCGGCCGTCGGTGGCTGCCGCAACCTGCTCCGCCACCCACGGCATGTTGTCGCCGAGAGCCGGAAGGGATGAGGGGAAAGCGATCGGCACGCGCCAACGAACCCGCTCTTGCGCATCGGCCGGTGAGCTTGCCGTCGCCGTCAGGGCAAGAGCAAGGGCAGCGGCGGCAGCGCCGCCACGCCAGACAAGCGTGTCGAGATATAGGGTAGTCACGTCGGAGCCTCCCAAGGCGTTACATCGGCGCGAATGAGCCGGCAGAGCCGAAGTGCCACAAGGGGCTTGTTCGTCGATATGCGCCTATGGTGCGATTTGTCGCGCCACTACGGCGGACGCGCGCGCCACGGTTGCCCGCGCCGGCGTGGACCGCTCGCTACAAGGTCGTTAGACAAGAACGAGCCGAGGCCCTTCCCCAACAACTTGTAACGCAACGGAGCGACAGTCCACGTGTGCGGAATCTGTGGCGAGATCAGGTTCGACGGCGAGCGCGTCGCAGCCGCACGGGTCGAACGCATGGCCGACGTGATGGCCTCACGCGGGCCGGATGGGGCCGGCGTCGTGGTGCGCGGCCATGTCGGCTTTGGTCATCGCCGCCTCAAGATCATCGATCTGTCCGAGAGTTCCGCGCAACCGTTCGTCGACACGGCGTTGGGCCTCACGCTCGTCTTCAACGGTTGCATCTACAACTATGCCGAGCTGCGTGCTGAACTGGAGCGCCTGGGCTACAGTTTCGCCTCGCACGGCGACACCGAGGTGATCTTGAAGGCTTGGCACGCTTGGGGACCGGCCGCGGTTCCCCGGCTGCTCGGCATGTTCGCCTTCGTGCTCCACGAGCGCGACAGCGGCCGCACCGTGCTCGTCCGCGACCGTTTCGGCATCAAGCCGCTCTATCTCGCGCAAGATGGTCGCTGCCTCCGGTTCGCCTCGAGCCTGCCGGCGTTGCTGGCCGCGGGCGGTATCGACACGACGATCGATCGTGTGGCGCTACATCACTACATGAGCTGGCACGCCGTCGTGCCGGCGCCACGAACGATCCTAGAGGGTGTGCGCAAGCTGCCGCCCGCCACGCTGCGGATCGTCGAGGCGGACGGCAGCAGCACGGACGAAACCTATTGGCGCCAGGACTTCGAGCGCACCGTCGAGGACATGGAGCGACCCGCGGACGCGTGGCGCGATCTGATCCTCGAAACGCTGCGCGTGGCAGTGCGCCGACGCATGGTCGCCGACGTGCCTGTGGGCGTGCTTCTTTCGGGCGGCGTCGACAGCTCGCTGATCGTGGGCCTGCTCGCCGAAGAGGGCCAACGCGACCTCGCCACCTACTCGATCGGTTTCGAGGCGGCCCACGGTGAATCGGGCGACGAGTTCGTCTACTCGGATCTGATCGCCGAGCACTACGGCACGAACCACCACAAGATCGTCGTGCCGTCGAGCGAGATGCGCGCCAATCTGCCCGCAGCCATCGCCGCCATGTCGGAGCCCATGGTTTCCTACGACAACATTGGGTTCTTCCTGCTCTCGCGCGAGGTGGCGAAGACGATCAAGGTCGTGCAGTCGGGCCAGGGCGCCGACGAGGTCTTCGGCGGCTATCACTGGTATCCACCGCTCGCCGCAGCCAACGACCCGCTCGACACCTACGCGGATGCGTTCTTCGACCGCGACCACACACGTCTGGCCCAGCATCTCAACCCCGACTACCTAGCGGAGCGGGACGAGAGTCGCGCGTTCGTCCAGGCGCATTTCGCGCTTCCCGGCGCCGACGACCCCGTCGACAAGGCGTTGCGCCTCGACACCGGCGTCATGCTGGTCGACGATCCAGTGAAGCGCGTCGACAACATGACGATGGCGTGGGGACTCGAGGCGCGCGTGCCGTTCCTCGATCACGAGCTGGTGGAGCTGGCGGGGCGCATTCCGGCGACCCACAAGCTGGCTGACGGCGGCAAGGGCGTCTTGAAGCAGGTGGCGCGCGAGGTGGTGCCAGCGGCGGTGATCGACCGTCCGAAAGGCTATTTCCCGGTCCCGGCTCTGAAGTACATCGAGGGGCCATATCTCGAAATGGTCGGCGACGCGCTTTCTTCCCAGGCGGCGCGGGAGCGGAGCCTCTTTCAGCCGGCCTACCTGGAGCAGCTCATGGCCGCCCCGGCCGAGCACATCACCAAGCTGCGCGGCTCGGAGCTCTGGCAGGTGGCGCTCTTGGAGATGTGGCTACAGACGCGCGGAGTATGACGATGAGGAACCGCGAGCGTGCCAACCGTCGACGCGCACAGGCGCAACCGGTGCGTCGCATGCGGCGGGAGGCCCAGCGTGCACAGCCCACACCCGAGCAGGCGGCCCAACCCGACGCGAGCATCGACTGCGGGTGGGGTCGGCTGATCTTCGCGCACACGTTCAAGACGCCCGAGGCGGTGGCCGACGCGCTGCGCGCAGAAGGACCGGACCGGCGCGACATCGCGCTCTACGCCTACGATCCGCAGGTCGTCCTCGCAGTGGCGCCGCAGGAGCTCTTCCTCGACCCGTCGCACACCTATCGGCTCGACCTCGCCAGCTATCGCGCTGCCGCCAGGCGTCAGCGCGGCTTCACCGTGCGCCGGCTCTCGACACGTCAGGACGCCGAGGCGCTCAACACGATCTACGCGGCGCGCGGCATGGTGCGGGTCTCACCGGACTTCTTCTGGTCCCGGCGCGATGCGCGGGCGCTGACCGTACTCGTCGCCGAAGACGACCGCACGGGCGAGATCCTTGGCTCGGTCATGGGCGTCGACCACGTGCGCGCCTTCGGCGATGCGGAGGCCGGCTGCTCGCTCTGGTGCCTCGCCGTCTCCCCCCAAGCGCCGCACGCAGGCATCGGCGAGGCGCTGGTCCGTCGCTTAGCCGAGCAGTTCCAGGCACGCGGCCTGAGCTTCATGGATCTCTCCGTCTTGCACGACAACGCGGAGGCGATCACGCTCTACGAGAAGCTCGGCCTCAGGCGGGTCACCGTGTTCGCGCTCAAGCGGAAGAACCCGATCAACGAGAAGCTCTATGCGGGTCCCGCGGACGACGAGGGGCTCAACCCCTACGCCAGGCTCATCGTCGACGAGGCGCGGCGGCGCGGGATTTTCGTTCAGGTGATCGATGGCGAAGGCGGTTTCTTCCGCCTGACCTCCGGGGGAACGTCGATTCGTTGCCGGGAATCGCTGAGCGAGCTGACCACCGCCGTGGCTTTGTCGATCTGCGACGACAAGCGGGTGACGCGACGCTTCGTCGAGCGGGCGGGCGTTCGCGTCCCGACCCAGTGCGACGCGGACGACCGCGAGGCCCGCGCACACCTGCTCCGCGAGGCCGGCTCGGTCGTCGTCAAGCCGGCGCGGGGCGAGCAGGGCCGCGGCGTCGCGGTCGGTCTCGACCAGTTGAGCGAGGTCGAGGCGGCGGTCGAGCGCGCCCGCGTCCTCTGCCCCGAGGTCGTGGTCGAGGAGTGCGTCGAAGGCCAGGACATGCGGCTCGTGGTGATCGACTACAAGGTCGTTGCCGTCGCGCTCCGCCGGCCGGCACGCGTTGTCGGTGACGGGGTGTCCAACGTCCGCGCGCTGCTCGAGGCGCAGAGCCGGCGGCGCATGGCCGCGACCGGCGGTGAGAGTTCAATCCCGCTCGACGCTGAGACTGAGCGCTGCCTCGCGGCGCTAGGCATCAACTACGAGACCGTGCCGGAACGTGGCGCCACGCTCGTCGTGCGCAAGACGGCGAACCTGCACACCGGCGGCACGATCCACGACGTCACCGCCGCGACCCATCCGGTGCTGATCAGTGCAGCGATCAAGGTCGCGCGCGCGATCGACATCCCGGTGGTCGGCGTCGACCTGCTGGTCAAGAGTCCGACCCGACCCGACTACGTCTTCATCGAGGCGAACGAGCGGCCTGGGCTCGCCAACCATGAGCCGCAACCCACCGCAGAGCGGTTCGTCGATCTCCTGTTTCCGCTGTCGCGACCGCAGGTGGCGCGCGCCGCCGCGCGCACAGTCTCGGCATGACCACCGACGCCATCCGCCTGGAGATCGACACGGTCTATCTCAAGGAACAGTTGCGCGCTCTCCTCGGTATCCCGAGCCCGACCGGCTACACCGACAGCGTCGTTCGCTACCTGTGCGAGGAGTTGGAGAGGCTTGGCGTCGCCTTCGCGCTCACCCGACGGGGTGCTGTCCGCGGCCTCATCAAGGGGCGCCAGTCGGCCGGCGCCCGCGCCATCGTTTCGCACGTCGACACGCTGGGGGCGCAGGTGAAGGCGCTCAAGCCCAACGGTCGGCTCGAGCTCGTGCCCATCGGCACGTGGTCGGCGCGCTTCGCCGAGGGCGCGCGCGCCACACTCTTTTCAGAGAGAGGCGCGTTCCGCGCCACGGTTCTGCCGATCAAGGCATCCGGCCATACCTATGGCGACGACGTCGATACGTTGCCCGTCGGTTGGCCCTTCGTCGAACTGCGCATTGATGCGCTCGCGAATAGCCACGACGACCTGGTGCGCCACGGCATCGACGTCGGCGACATCGTCGCCATCGACCCGCAGCCGGAATTCCTGCCGAACGGGTTCATCGTCGCACGCCATCTGGACGACAAGGCGGGCGTCGCGGTGATGTTGGCAGCGTTGAAGGCGCTGACCGCCGGGCCGGTGCCGCCGGTCGACGTCTTCTGGCTGTTCACCATCGCCGAAGAGGTTGGGCACGGTGCCGCCTCGATCCTGCTGCCGGACATCGCCTCGATGGTGGCCGTAGACAACGGCACCTCGGCACCGGGTCAGAACTCCTCTGAGTTCGGCGTTACGATCTCGATGGCGGATCAAACGGGCCCGTTCGACTACCACCTGACCCGTAAGCTCGTCGACCTGTGCCGCGCCAACGACATCCGCTACCAAAAGGACGTGTTTCGCCATTACCGCTCGGACAGCGCCTCGGCGCTCGAAGCGGGTGCAGATGTGCGCACGGCTCTCATCACCTTTGGCGTCGACGCCTCGCACGGCCATGAGCGGATCCATCTCCACGCGCTCCGCTCGCTTTCGGAGCTGCTGACGAGCTTCGCCTTGAGCGACGTCGAGATCGCCCGGGACGACAAGCTGGTCGCCGATCTGGAGGGCTTCACGCGCCAGCCGTCAGAGCCCGCGAAGCAGTCGCTCCGGCCTCTAGACGGTCCGAAATAGCAGGCGGCGATGGCTGGTCCGTCGTGCGGTTCGAGGCGTCGGCGGCCACACAAGGAGACCCACGCCGTCGGCTCTACTCGTCAGTCCTCGGCGAGCGTCAGCCGCAGGACCTTGCCATCCTCCTCGTCGGTCAGCAGCAGTACCCCGCCCTCCGGGCCGACCAGCACGTCGCGGATGCGGGTGCCGAGATCGAAACGCTCCTCGGCGATCACCCGATCGTCACGCAGCGTCAGCCGCACCAGCGCCTGGGACGACAGCCCGCCGATGAGGAGATTGCCGGACCAGTCGGGGATGGCGCTGCCGGTGTAAAACACCATGCCGGATGGAGAGATCACCGGGTTCCAATGATAGATCGAAGGCGCCAGCTCCGGCCGCGACGACGGCTTGGGGATCAACTCGCCGGTGTAGTGATGTCCCCAGCTGACCAGCGGCCAACCATAGTTGCGACCTGGCTCGACGATGTTCAGTTCGTCGCCGCCCCAAGGTCCCAGCTCGTGGATCCAAAGCTGACCCGTCACGGGGTGCAGCGCAGCGCCCGCGACGTTGCGGTGCCCCGAAGACCAGATCGCCGGATCGACACCATCCTGATCCACGAATGGGTTGTCCGCCGGAATGCTGCCATCGGGCGCAATCCGGGCGACGACGCCAATGGTGTTGTCGAGCGGCTGCACGAGATCCTGGGCGAAGCGATCGCCGGTCGTCACGAACAACGTGCCGTCGGTCGCGAAGACGAGCCTGCCACCCGAGTTGCGGATGTCGTCCACCTTGGGCGTCTGGCGGAAAACCACCTCGAGGCCACTGAGGCCACCAGGCCCCAATGCGGCTCGCGCGACGCTGAGGCCCGCCAGGTCATCGCCGCCGGGCTCCGAGAACGCGAAGTACAGCAGCCGGTTGTCGGGGAAGGCCGGATCGAGGGCCAAGCCCAACATCCCGCCATTGCCCGCCGCATAGATGGGTGGCAGACCCGCCAGTGGCTCTGAGATCGTGCCATCCGAACCGACGCGGCGAAGGCCTCCAGGGTACTTCTCGGATACGAGTAGGTCCCCTTCCGGCAGCACCACCGCACTCCACGGATAGCTGAGCCCGGAAGCAAAGACGTCCACCTTAAGCGTGCCGACGACGGCATCGAGCATCGCTGGCAACGCCTCATCCGCTGAAGTCGCGGTCGGTAACAGCAGCGCCAGGGCGACCAGCAACGGACGCATCCGAGCCGTGACCCCAGCGCGGCCGCGCCGATTTGAGTAGCGCACCGACATTCGGCCGTCTGCCATCGGTTCTGCATCAAGACGTTGATCTTCCGAAATGTGCACCTGCACCGTCGTTCTCACCATGTCTTGTTCTGTACTATTTCTGTTCACTACGCTTCGGCGCGGCCTCAACGGCCCTCGAACTCGGGCTTGCGCTTCCCGCGGAAGGCTTCGACGCCTGCCCTTAGGTCAGAGCTGTGCGCGACGAAGCCGCCCGCGAGCACGTCGAGCGGGCGGGCGCCCTCCTCGCCCTCGGCCGCGTTGATGGCAAGCTTGCTGAGCTGCACCGCGAGCGGCGCGCGGGTTGCCGCTCGGGCCGCGAGCTTGCGTGCCACCGCCAGCCCCTCGCCCTCAGCCACCACGTGATCGACGAGACCGAGCGCTTGCGCCTGATCCGCGGTGTAGACCTCGCCGAAGAGGGTCATGCGTCGGATGACGCTTGCGCCGAACCGGCGGGCGGCGCGTTGGGTGCCCGACCAGCCCGCGACCACGCCCAGGCCGGGTTCCGGCTGGCCGAACTTGGCGTGCGCCTCGGCGACGCGCAGGTCCGCGCAGGCGGCAAGCTCGAGGCCACCGCCGAGCGCATGCCCGTTGATCGCGGCGATGAGCGGTTGGCGCAGGCGCGCGAGCGCATCGAACGCCGCGTGGCCGTCGCGGACCCAGCGTAGGGCGAAGTCGCGAGGATCGAGCCCACTCCACGCCTCGATGTCGCCGCCGGCGCAGAAGGCGCCGCCACTGCCGGTGAGAATGACGCAGCGCACGGCCTCGTCTCGGTCGAGCGCAAGGCATGCCGCGTGCAGCGCCGCCACGATGTCCGCATCGAGCGCGTTCGCCTTCGCGGTCCGATCGAGCCGCAAGATGGCGACGGTGCCGTCGCGCTCGATCTTTACGTGCGGGTTCATGACTATCCTCGCTTCACGTCACGGTCTGCAAGCGCTCGGCGCACGCCGCCAGCGTGGCGGCGACCGGCCGCCGCCACCAGTCCGACGCCGAAAAGACCTCGACCTCAATAGGCCCTCGATAGCCGGCGGCCTCCACCTGACCGCGCAACGCCGGCAGGTCGATGACGCCGTCGCCCATCATCGCGCGGTCGTTCAGCAGATCGCGGGTGGGCACGCGCCAATCCGACACGTGATAGGCGAAGATGCGGCTTTGGGCGCCTGCGCGCATGATCTGGGCCGCCACATCAGGGTCCCACCACACGTGATAGGCGTCGACGACGAGACCGAGCATGGGCGCACTCGCCGGTTCGGGTTCGAGGACGTCCGCGAGGTCGAGCGCCTGCGCCAGTGTGTTGAGGCACGCGCGATCGCCGGCATACATCGGGTGCAGCGGTTCGAGGCCCAGGTGCACGCCGACGTCACACGCGTGCTCCAAGAGCCGGGCGACACCGTCAGCGACTTCGGCGCGGGCGCGGCCAAGATCCTTTGAGCCGGCCGGCAGCGAGCCGACAACCACGACGAAGCAGCCCGCGCCGAGCGCGACCGCCTCGTCGATGGCCCGGCGGTTGTCGTCTATGGCCGCGGCCCGCGCCGCCGCGTCGCCAGCCGGCAGATAGGTGGAGCGGCAATAGCCGGTCACGGCGAGCCCGGCGTCGCGGATATGACGTGCCACGCGGGCGACGGGCTCGCCCTCCAGCTCGCGCCGCCAGGGGCCGATGCCACGGAAGCCGGCGCGCGCAACGGCGTCGATCGTGGCCCCAATCGGCTGTTGGAAACCGAGCGTGGCCGTGTTGATCGCACAGCGGTCAAGCCTGCCTTGGAGCGAGGTTGGCGCGAGCGCGCCTAAAGGGGCCATCAGAAGCGCGCGACGGAAAGTCCGCCATCCACCTGGATCGCCTGTCCCGTGCAATAGGCGAGGCGCCCCGCCGCCAAGGCCACTGCGACCTCACCCACGTCCTCGACCTCGCCGAGGCGCGGCGTCAGCGTGAAGCCCTCGTCGATCATCGCCGCGTAGCGCGCGAGCGCCGGCGCCGTCATGTCCGTCCGTATCACGCCCGGCTGGACCTCGTAGACGTTGATGCCGACAGCGCCGAGCCTGACCGCAAAGGCCTTGGTCACCATTGAGGCTGCCGCCTTCGAGACTGCGTATTCGGCGCGGTTCGTCGCCACGGTGTGCGCGTTCGCAGAGGTGACGTTGATGATGCAATGGTGCGCGTCGTCGGCCCGCGGGCGTTCGAGCAGCCGCCGCGCGAATGCCTGGCTCAAGAAGAACACCGCACGCGCGTTGACCGCCAAGCAACGATCGAAGCTAACGGGCGTGACGTCGAGCGGATCACCCCGGTGCTGCGCGCTAACGCCGGCGTTGTTGACGAGCGTCGTCAACGGGCCAAGCGCCGCTTCCGCCTGATCCAGCATCGCCGCGTGCGTGCCGAGGTCAGCGACATCGGCGATGATCGGAACCGCTGCGACACTCCGCGCCTCCAAATCGCGAACGGTCGCCTGCAGGTCGGCAGCGTCGACCTCGGCATTGACGGCGACGGCGAAGCCGGCATCGGCCAGGGCCAGGGCTACGCCGCGCCCGATCCCCCTGCGTCCGCCAGTGACCAGCGCCGCACCGCTCATCTCCGGTTGCCGGCCTTTAGCAGCTCACGGGCGATCACCGTCCGCTGGATCTGCTGCGTGCCTTCGTAGATCTGGGTGATCTTGGCATCGCGGTAGAGGCGCTCGACCTCGACCCCCTGGATGTAACCAACTCCACCGAAGATCTGCACGGCATTGGCCGTCTGGGCGACCGCCACGTCGCCGGCACGCAGCTTCGCCATTGAGCATGCGGCGTTGGCGGATTGATGGTTGTCCAGCAGCAGTGCCGCGCGATGGGTCAGCGCGCGAGCGCCTTCGATGTCGGTCGCCATGTCGGCGAGCATCCACTGGATACCCTGGTTGTCCGCGATCGGACGGTCGAACTGCCGGCGCGTCTGGGCGTAGGCAAGCGCTGCATCAAGGCCCGCCTGGGCGATGCCCGTGGCGAGCGCCGCGATTCCGACTCGGCCCTTCTCGAGCACACTCATCATGATGTGGAAGCCGCGTCCCGCCTCGCCCAACAGACTGTCGGGCCCGAGCCGCACGCCTGCAAAAGTGAGTGCCCCCACCTGGCTCGCGCGCTGGCCCATCTTGTGCTCCTTGGGCCCACGGCTCACGCCCGGCGCGTGCAGATCGACGATGAAGATCGACATGCCACGGTGGCCGGCGGCCCGATCGGTGCGGGCGAGCACGAAGCCGATGTCGGCGACGGGCGCGTTGTGGATCCAGAGCTTGCTGCCGTCGAGCCGCCAGCCGTCGCCGTCGGGCCGTGCCGTCGTTTTGATCCCCGCCACGTCGGAGCCGGCTTCGGCCTCGGTGATGCAGTAGGCGACCTTGAGCTCAGCACGCAGCACCGGCGCCAGGTAACGCCGTTGCTGGGCGCCGGAGCCGTAGCGCGAGAGCAGGGTCGCGATGAGTTCCACCAGCCCGCACTGGTCCGCCACCGACGCGTAGCCACGCGCGAGTTCCTCCATCACGACCGCATAGGCGAACACGTCGAGGCCCGCGCCGCCGTGCTCAGGGCCGGCGGTGATCCCAAACAGCCCCAGGCCGCCCATCTCGCGATACAGCTCGCTCGGAAACCGCGCCTCGCGGTCGAGATCTTCGACGATCGGGCGTATCGCCTGCTCGGCAAACCGACGGGCGGTGTCCTTGACGTGCGCGTAGGTCTCTTGGTCGTACGTCGGCAACGGCAGCATGGCGCCTCGCGGGACGGGCGCGCGCCCGCTCCTACCCGCCTCTCCTGATCCACGAACGATTGGGGGCATGACCGCGCCCGGTCAAGCCGATTGCCGTTGGCACGCCTCAGCCCGCAACGCGTCGGCGCATCATCAACGTGTTGGTGCCCTCTTGCACTTTGGTTCCCGCCTGGTTGGTCACCTCGAACGCCAGCTTGACGACGCCCCTGTCCGCCCGTCGGGTCCTTCGCGCCTCCGCCACACAGACGCGGGCGGCGATCCTGTCACCGATGAGCACGGGCGCGCTGAAACGCCAGTCCCAGCCGAGCGAGGCCACGGCGTCGAGCCGCACGGGCGCCCGGTTCTTGAGGCCATCGACGAGCGAGAGCACTAGAAGCCCATGCGCCAAACGCTCGGCGAAGCCCAGTTCCTCAGCCGCCGCGTCGTCCATGTGCAGATCGAAGAAGTCACCAGCAAGCCCCGCGAAATTCACCACATGCGCCTCCGTGACCTTGATCCCGCCGGTCTGGAACCAATCACCGACCATGAGGTCCTGATGCATGTAGAAGCCGGGCTCGAGCCGGCGACCGGCATTGGTCACGGCTGCCGCCAGGTCATCAGGTGCTGGCTGACGACGCACAGCGTGCCGTCATGGTTCCTGACCTCCGCATGGGCGATTGAGCGCCACTTCGGCTCGTCCAGCGCCTCGATAACGTAGGTCGCCGTCAACGTATCACCGATGAACACCGGATGGACAAAGCGGACGCGGTCATAGCCGAGCGACAGCGAGGTGCCGGCAAAGCCTTTGTCACGCGCCTTGGCACTCATCTTGGCGGCCGTGCCCGACAGCAGCGCCATCGCGAGAAGCCCGTGCGCAATTCGCCGGCCGAACGCGCTCCGCCGGGCGTAGTGCTCGTCGAGGTGGATTGGGTCGAAGTCACCGCTGAGCGCGGTGAACAAGGCAATGTCGGTTTCGGTAAGCGTCTTGGAGAGCTGGACGCCGTCGCCGACGGCAACGGGCAAGATGCCCGCGCTCATCGGGCGGGCTCGCCCAGGTCGAGCCCGATCGGCTCCGGCCGGAACAGTGCTGCCGGCATCTGCCGCAGGCCCGCCGCGACACGAAGCGGAAACGCGGCCTCGTCGAGGATGTCGCGCTCCAGATCAACGCCGGGAGCGATCTCGGTAACGGTGACGCCCTCGGGCAGAAGGCGCATCACGCAACGTTCGGTAACATAGGTGACCTGCTGGCCCTGCGCCTGCGCGCGGCTGCCAGAGAACGAGACGTGCTCGACCGCGTGCACCAGTTTCCGAACCCTGCTGGGCGCGTCGATCGCCAGGCGACCGTCGCCGGCTCTAACCTTCGCACCGGCGCCGAACAGGCCCGAGAAGACGATCTTGGGCGCACGGGCCGTGATGTCGACGAAGCCGCCGGCGCCGGCGGTGACGTGCCGGCATGCGCCAAGCTGAGAGACGTTCACCGACCCTTCGCGATCGATCTGAAGGAAGCTCAACAGCGCCGTGTCGAACCCGCCGCCTTGAAAGTAGGTGAACTGGTGCGGCGCAGGAACGATGGCATCGGCATTGGCGGAACAGCCGAAGGCGAAATCCAAGAGCGGCACGCCGCCGACCGCGCCCTGCTCGATGACCCAGGTGACCGCGCCGTGCAGGCCCTCCTCCAGGAGGATGCGCGGCACGTTCGCCGAGACGCCGAAGCCGATGTTGACGGCGGTGCCGGGACGCAGCTCCATCGCGACCCGCCGAGCGATCGCCTTGCCGGGATCGAAGGGCGGCGTCTCGAAGCTTGCGAGCGGCCTGAAGATCTCACCGGAGATGGCGGGGTCATAGTGCGTCTGCGTCGTCTGCATCTGCTCGGGCGCGACCACGACGTAGTCCACCAGCACGCCCGGTACGTGCACCGCCTGAGGCTTGATCGAGCCCGCCTGCACCCGCCGCTGGACCTGCGCGACGACGACGCCACCATTGTTGCGGGCGGCTAGAGCCTGATCGAGCACACCCAGATAGGCACCCTCACGCTCGTAGGAGAGATTGCCGCGCTCGTCAGCCGACGTGGCACGGATGACGGCTACATCGGGTACGACGGCGGGAAAGAAGAGCCACTCGGACCCGGCGAACGATTCCCGCCGGACCACCGGGGGTGAGGCGGCCGCGCGTGCGTTCATCGCGCAACCCTGGCGGTGCGGATCGACGAAGGTGTCCATGCCGACCTGGGTCAGGACGCCGGGGCGCTGCGCCGCCGCTTCGCGATGCATATCGAAGAGCACGCCCGAGGGAAGGTTGAACGCCTCGACGGCGTCCTCCTCGATCATCTGCCAGATGCGCGGTGGGGGGGCGCTCGACGGCCCCGACGGGTAGGAGCCGGCCAGGACCCGGCGGAGCAAGCCGGTGCGCGCCAGATGATCGATGCCCTTGATCCCCCACATGTCGCCTGCGGCGATCGGGTGCAGCGTGGTGAGCGCCTGCGGGTGTCCCTCGGCCTCGAAAAGCAAGCCGATCGCTTCGAGCACCGCATCCGGACAGCCGAGACCGCTCGACGAGCTGACGGTCACGGTCGCGCCGTCCTTGACGAGCGCCGCCGCCTCGGCGGCCGAGATCACCTTGCCGAACCCCATCTTTCCCCGATCCACCGCGGTTTCGTACCGCTTGTCGCGCGTGTAGCCTTTATTCGCTGTCCTAGGGCGTGCTGACCGTTCTTGTCGACAGCCATCACCGGATGACAAGAACACCTGAGAGATCGGGGACATGACGATGATTGATCTGCCGACGGCGGCAGGGCGCCTGGAACCCTAACGGCTGAGCGGCCGGCCGCCCTTCCCTCGAACCACCGGACCCCCAGTTTCGCGCCGCGTCTACGCGGCCCACGTGACTATCGACCCGCGGCGCACGACAAGCCCAGCGGACGTGGTCTTCGACTGGGATGCGACGCTGCGCTTTCGCCACCATCTCGTCCGTCATCGCGATCTCCCAGCTACCCTTCAACAATGGAAGCGCGACGTCTCAGGCAACCGTAGACCGGGGGAGTACCGATCAGCTGGACGAGGCCCCGGCGACGCTTGACGCCTTAGTCGCCGCCTATGGGGAGCAGGCGGGCTTGCCGGACGACTCAGACTTGGCGCGGTCGCGGATGCAGGTGCTCCTGCGAATGCACGGCGTCTAGAACAGTTTTTTTGGCTGGAACCACCCTCGTCCCGCCCTAACGCCCGATGCTACCGAACGCTCGCGCGCGGTAGGGCGGGCGCGAGGGTGGCGCTGGTCCGAGATGAACGGACGATGCTCGCTCACCCGGCCGCGTGGTCCAAGACGACCTACAGGTCGGCGTAGCTCTTCAACAGCTTGGTGCGCTCGTAGTTCTCGCGGGTGGCCGGATTGCCCGGCTCGAGCTTGTAGGCTTCGAGCGCACGCGCATACGCGAGATCGTAGCGCCGGTTCTGACGGTCGCGATACGAGAGGTTGGTCAGCAGCCGCGCACGGCGCGGGTCGAGTTGCTGCGCGACCGCGAAGTACTGATCGCTGATGTCTGACTGACCGATGGCGTTGTAACCGAGTGCAAGGCCGTAGATCGGCTCCAGGGAATCGGGCTCTACCGCGCGCTGGCGATGAAAGAGCTGGATGGCCGAGCCGTAGCGCTTCTCGACCAAATGATCCCAGGCGGCATCCGCGAGCGTCGGCGGTGTTTCGAAGGGACTGACGCTTACGGGATCGACGTTGAGGCGCACGCCACGATCCACGTAAGGCTGGCAGGCGGCGATCAGCGTGACGGCCAAACCAACCATTGGCGCTGTAACCCAGCGTGAAGACATGGGCTCTCCCTATCCCAAACCTGGCATGATCACCCGGATCGCTCTGATCGCGACCGGCCCCAGCGCCACGACCAGCACCGCCGGCAGCATGCAGAGAACCAGCACCATGGACATCTGGACCGGCAACTTGTTCGCCTTCTCCTCGGCCGCCATCATTCGCGCATTCCGCATATCGGTCGAGAACACCTCGAGCGCGTCGCTGATGCTCGTGCCGAAACGCAGTGATTGGCTGAGGACGGTCGTGAAAGCGCGGACGTAGTCGAGATCAAGGCGCTCTGAGAAGTCTTGCAGCGCCTGCTCGCGCGTCTTACCGGCGCGCAACTCCAACACCATGAGATTGATCTCGTCGGCAAGAGGTGGGCACGCGCGCAGCATCTCGTCGCCCACGCGCTGCAGCGCCGCATCGAGGCCAAGCCCTGCCTGGATGGTGACTTGCAGCAGATCGAGAGCGTCGGGAAAGGACCGGCGGATCAGTTGCTGACGCTGCTCTGCACGCCAGCGGACAAGATAGAGGGGCGCGTAGAACCCGGCCGCGATAGCCATCCCGACACCAATCAGGATGCCGTTCAGACGGCCGCCGAACAGACCTCCCTCTGACACACTCGGCAGGACCAGCGGCGTCACCAACAGGGCCAAAGCCATCATCGCGAGCGCCAGTCCGACGCGCACCAAGTAGAAGTTGCGCAAGGCGTCCGGGTGACGAAAACCGGCACGCTGCAGCAACTGTCGCGCCTGCGACCGCTCGGCCTTGGCCTGCGGTATCAGGTATCGCTCCAGACCCTCATCGTTCTCGCGCGTGTTGGCGCGGAGGCTCGCGACCGGCGCCTGGCCGCTCGGTTGCTCCTGGGCGTAGCGCGAGGACGAGCGTGGGTTCGCCACCAGACCCCAGACCGCCGTGGCGAAGACGGCCAGCATGCAGGTCGCCGCAGCGGCGCCGACCCACAGTCCGCCGATATTCTGCAAGGCGTGGTCGAGTTCGCTTAACATGTCAGAACTCAAAGCTCACGAGTTTGCGCAGTGCCAGGAAGTTGGCGAGACAAAGAAAACCCACAAGACCGATCAGGTAGGGAAACAGCACGTCGTCCGCGACGTCCATGAAAAAGCTGGGAGAAATGAGCAGGATCATGCCCGCGATGCCCGGCGGCGCCAGCGACATGACCAGGCCAGATGCACGACCTTCGGCGGAGATCGCCTTAATCTTGCGCTTCATACGGTTGCGATCGCGCATCACGCTCGCGAGGTTGCCAAGGATGTCGGCAAGATTGCCACCGGTCTTGCTGGTAATCTTGGAAACTACTGCGAAATAGTTGTAGTCGCTGAGGCCTACACGTTCGGCGAGATTGTCGACGGCGTCGATCAAGGACGTGCCGTAGGTCGTCTCGTCAACCAGGAGCCCGACTTCGCTGCCCAGAGGCTCCGGCAACTCATTGGCCGCCAGACGCAAGGCGGTGTTGAGCGGGTGCCCCGAACGGACGCTGCGCACGACGAGATCGAGCATCTCCGGCAGCTGCGCTTCGAGGGCGTCGAGCCGGGCCTTGCGCTTCATCGAGACGTAGAGATAGGCCAGTGCCACGATGCCGAGGCTGGCACCGCCGACGGCTAGCGGTATGGGCAGGCGCAAGAAGATGACAGCGGCGCCGCTTAGCAACGCGGCCGCGGCAAGCATGACGACGACGACGACCGGCACGGAGGCGGTGATGCCGGCTTGTTGGAGGAAGGTGTTCGCCAGGCGCAGCAAGCTGAACTTCGCCCAGCCACCGTCGTCGCGCTTGCGGCGCAGCAGGCGATAGATTTCGTCCGGATCATAGCCGGAATCGAGCAAGCGGAGACGGCGGTTGATAGCCCGCTTCTGCGGGTTGTGGACAACGGATTTGAGCTGCAAGGCGCCTTCAATCAGCATGATCGCGGCGACGAACAACAACCCGTAGATGATCAGCAGCAGCGGCTCCATGGCTACATGGCACCGAAGCGCTTCTGGGACGCCCCGAACACGGACGGAGGCAGGTCTACGCCGTGCGCGCACATCAGCTCGTAGAACTTCGAGCGAATGCCGGTGGCTTCGAGCTGGCCGATGACCTTGCCGTTGGCATCGACACCGGTCTGCTCGAACTTGAAGATCGACTGCGTGGTGATGACCTCGCCTTCCATGCCGACGAGCTCCTCGACAGCGGTAACCCTGCGACTACCATCGCTGAGCCGGTTGAGCTGCAGCACGACGTGCACGGCGGAAGCGATCTGGCCGCGCATTGCTCGCGCGGGAAAGTCGATGCCGGTCATCATCAGCATGTGCTCTAGGCGGGCGAGACAGTCGCGCGGCGTATTGGCGTGGATCGTGGTCATCGAGCCATCGTGGCCGGTGTTCATCGCCTGCAGCATGTCCATGACCTCGGCGCCGCGCACCTCGCCCACGACGATACGGTCGGGTCGCATTCGGAGAGCGTTGCGGACCAAGTCGCGCATGCTGACCTCGCCCTTGCCCTCGATGTTCTGCGGGCGGGTCTCCATGCGCACCACATGGATCTGCTGGAGCTGCAGCTCCGCGGCATCCTCGATGGTGATGATGCGCTCGCGCGAGCCGATATAGCTTGAGAGCGCGTTCAGCATCGTGGTCTTACCGGAACCTGTGCCGCCCGAGATGATGACGTTCAGCCGGGCGTTGACGACGCCTCGGAAGTAGGCGGCCATGCTTTCGGTAATCGCGCCGAACTGGATCAGCCGGTCGACCGTCAAGGGGGTCGCCGAGAACTTCCGGATCGAGACCAGCGGTCCGTCGAGGGCGCAAGGCCTGATGATGGCATTGACGCGCGAGCCGTCGGCGAGACGGGCGTCCACATAGGGTTGCGATTCATCGACGCGCCGACCGACATTGGAGACGATCTTCTCGATGATCCGCAGAAGGTGCGATTCACTCTGGAAGCGCGCCTCGGTGAGTTCCAGCATGCCCTTGCGCTCGACAAAGACCTGCTCGTGCGTGTTGACCAGGATGTCGTTGATCGTCGGGTCCTGCAACAAGGGCTCCAACGGTCCGAGCCCCAGCACCTCGTGCAGTAGCTCGTCGACGATCTGGCCGAACTCCTTGGCGTTCAAAGAGAGCTGATCGGACTGGACGATCTCGGTGACGATCGCCGTCACCTCGTGGCGCAGTTGCTCGGCGCCCACCTTGTCGAGCGCCGCTAGGTTCAGCTCTTCGAGCAGGCGCTTGTGCAGATGCGTCTTGGTCTCGTTCCAAGTGCCGGCGGTCGGCCCGCCGGCCTTGCGCGGTGCCGCGGCGGCCGGAACCTCGGCTACGGGCGGACGGACGTTGCTGGCCGGCTGGAAGTGCTTGAACATCATACGCTTCCGGTCATTCGGCCGCCTGGAGCTGGGCGTCGGCCTGCTCGAGGCTGGTCATCTGTTCGCGGGCGCGCGCGACGCAGCCGTCGGCCATCTCGTGGAGGCTCCGCGCGAGCCGTGACCTGGGCTTCAGGGCGAAGACGGGAACGCCGCGGTCTTGCGACTGCGCGACCAGCGGATAGTCGTTGGCAATGCGGTAGTCGAAGCCGCGGCCCAGCGCTTTCTCGCTCTGCTTGACGAGGCCGCGCTCGCTGAAGGTGTTGGCGAAGCGGTTGAGCGCGAACGACATCCTGAGGGACGAGATGCCTTCCTGATCGAGCAGCTCGGAAAGCCGCCGAGATCGCCTGATCCCGCAGACGGAGAGCGCCGTCACGATGACCAGCTCGTGGACTCGCTCCAGCACCGCTCGAGTCCAAGCAGTGATCGCCAGCGGAAGATCGAGCACGACGACGTCGAACTCCTCGCGCGCGACGTCGATCATGCGGCCGACGACTTCGGGATCGAGGACCTCGAAAGGCAACAGGTCGCAGGGCGCCGGCAGGATCGAAACGCCCTCGGGTCGCTCGGCCATCGAGGTCTTCAAGAGTGCGGCATCAAGGCGCGCCGGATCGTTCAGCAGATCGAGCAAGCCGGACGATGCAGGGATGTCGAGATTGATGCCCGCATCGCCGAACTGAATGTCGAGGTCCAGAAAGCCCACACGATGGCCGGCGAACCCACGGCGACCCACCCCGGCGAGGCTCAGCATGGCGTGCGTCGCAAGCGTCGTCGCGCCCATCCCGCCCTTTGCCCGTGTAAAGGCGATCACCGGCGCGAGCGCCCCCGTGTGTCGGCGACCTGCCTGGAAGGAGCGCACTGCAGCGGCGAAGGTCGCCCGGACGTCGTCGGCATAGACGGGTTGTGGGAGAACGTCGAACACGCCCAATCGGTGCAGGCGGCGTGCGTCATTCAAGTCCAGTTCGGCAGCGCTGACGATGGTGACCTTGCTGCCGGCACGTCGGGTGCAGAGCTCCGCTAGCGGGCCCTGGCCTGACGTCGCATCGTTGGGCACGTCGATGAGCAGGATGTCGGCGCTCTCGGCGCGCTCACCGACCTGCGTCAAAGCGGCCTCCGGACGGGCCGTCTCGACGTGAAGGACAAGCGCCGGAATGGCCGCCGCCGCTTCGTTGACCGCCACTTGGAGCTCGTGCGAGCCGACAATCGCTACGCCGGTCACGGGTGCGTTTGCTGCCATCCTCGCCTTCCCCTACGCCGTCGTCGATCGTTGGACTTGCGATCGAGTTGAAGGAGGCGCCGCACGGAGCCCGCGGCACCGGAACCGCCGAGGGACCCTTCTGGCAGCAATGCCCGAACGTCCAACTCGCCGTGCTTCCACTCTGCACGCGGCTGGTTAAGTTCTGGTTGACGGCAATGGACGGCCCGGAACCCGTCGATGGCACCTCCGCCGACCAGCGACCACTGCCCTATTGCGAGCTCGAACCGGCAACGCCGCTCAACGACGTCGTCGCCGGTGGCTCCACCGTGTCGGTCCGGTAGCGGTCGATCGTGACGGCCGCGCGCGAACCGTCAGCCGGTGTTTCGAGCTGGGGGTCGGCAACCTTCGGCGTGACGATTTGCGCCGCCATGTTGTGACGTACCGCGTCACCAAAGGTGTCGGTGCTGCCCGGCGGATAGGTGGCACTCTGGCAGGCGGCCAGACCGAAACACGCGGTCACGGCCGCAGCGAAAGTCCGGAGCATGGCGAACCTCATCGAAGGATGTAGCCGTGTGGGCCGGCGATCCCCCCGGCCGCCGCTGCGCCCAGGTCGCCTGCGGGCCGCGACGTGCGCGTCTGATCGCCTACCCGGCCCAGTAGGAAGAGATCGACCTCGCTGGGCGGCAGATAGTTCTCGAGCGGGGTCTTGAGCTGCGCGGCCGTCGTCGGCCGGACCAGATAGGGGGTGACGATGATCACGAGCTCCGTCTGGTTGGAGCGATAGTCCGCACTGCGGAACAGGGCGCCCAGCACTGGAATGTCGCCAACGCCCGGCACCTGCCGGACACGGTCGCGGAACTCGTCCGAGAGCAGACCCGCGATGGCGAAGCTCTGACCGTTTCTGAGTTCGACGGTCGTGTTGGCGCGCCGCACCGACAGCCCGGGGATTTCGAGGCCCAGGCCCGTGCTGACACTGTTCCGTTCGTCGAGGTCGCTAACCTCGGTGAAGAGCTCGAGATTGACCAGGTCCTCGCCGATGACCGTGGGCGTGAACGAGAGGCTGATACCGAACTCCTTGAACTCGACCGTGACCTCGGAGAAGCCGGCGTTGTTCTCGCTCGAAATCGGCACCGGGAACTCGCCGCCGGCAAGAAAGCTCGCCGTATCGCCTGAACGGGAGATCAGGTTCGGCTCGGCCAAGAGGCGCACGACGCCTTTCTGCTCGAGCGCATCGATCAGGGCATCGACGTTCCAAAAGCCCTCGGTGAGGCCGTACCCAGCCGCGATGAACGACAGCGGATCGACCGATAGACCGTTGCCCGAGGCAAACAGGAAGGCCGTCGTCCCATCATCGAACAACACGTCCAGATTGACCCCGAGCTGCTTCACCAGCTCCCGCTGCATCTCGGCGAAACGCACGTGCAGCATCACCTGCTCGTTCTTCGTGACGGCGAGCAGATTGGTGACCGCCTCCGGGGCGTAGCGGTCCGCGATCGCTAGAATGTCGGCGAGCCTAGCCGAGTTCGAGACCTGCCCGTCGAGCACAATCCCCGTATCCGCCGGGTAGATGGCGATCCGCTCGTCGGGGAAGACCTGGAAAAGGTGCCGCTTCAGCCGATCGATGTCGTAGCTCACGGCGATATCGGCCACGGCGATAACCCGGCCGTTCGGCCCAGTGAAGGTCAGCGATGTGCCGCCGAGACTCTTGCCAAACGCATACACAGACCGCGAGGTTAACGGAACAATGTCGGCAATCTCGGGATTGGCGATCGACGCGCTATCGAAAGCACGGTCGAGCTCGATCACCTTGGACTTATTGAGTGGAACCAGAATCTCGCCGGCATAGCCGCCACCACGGATTGATATGGTGGTTTCCTGAGCGGCTAGAGGTGCTTGCAGTGCGACGAGCGCAGCTAATGCGATCGCTAGCGTGGCGAGCATTTGCAGTAGAGGGCGCATGTTATCCTCGTCGACTGCCTACTCATCTGACGACGAGGACACGTTCTTGAAGCGCACCTCGCCGGATAATGACGCTTATGTCAGCGTCATTGTGTCTTTGCGACTCGAACGCGAGGTTTGTCAAGGAGTTTTGCGTTGGAGTTGAAGCATCACGTTCACGCTGCATGGCCAACGGGCGGAGCGTGAGGCTCAAACGTCCGCTCTTCTGCGCCAGCACGAGTTCCTGGGCGGCGGCGTAGCGTTCCGCGACGGCGAGCACGTCGGCGACGCGCGTCGCCGTGGAGATCTCGCTGTCCAGGACGATCCCGGTCGTCCCCGGATAGATGGAGATGTTCTCGTCCGGGAACACCCGCTCGAAATGCTCTTGCAGCCGGTCGACGTCGTACACGACGTCGACGTCAGCCACCGCCAGGACCTCACCGTCCGGCGCGTTGAAGGTGAGCGTCGTGCTGCCGAACTCCTTGCCGAACACGTAGACCGAGCGGCCGGACAGCGACACGATCTCGGCGATGTCGCCGTCCGCAACCGTCACACCGCCGAAGGCTCGATCGAGCTGGATCAGGCGAGACTTGTTGAACGGCACTTCGACTTCGCCGGCATAACCATCACCGCGTAGCGGCGCCATGAACTCTTGCGCCATACTGCGGCTGTCCGTCGCGAAGAGAGTAAGGAGCGAAAGGGTGAGAGCTTTGGTCGCTTGCAATAGTCGGCGCATGCTTTCCCCGTCGACTGGCAACCTACCGGACGACGGTGACGACCTCTTGCTCGGCACCGCGCCGGATCGTGACGCTCAGATCAGCGCCGCCTTCTCCTTGCGACCCAAACGCGTTTGATGTCAAGGAGTTTGTCGTAATAGTTGAAGTAACGGTTGCATCGCGCATGCCCACCGGGCGGAGCGTGAGACTCAACCGACCTGCTTGTTGAGCCAAGACGAGCTTCTGTGCTTCGTCTGGTCGAACCTCGACCGTGACGGTCCGCACCACGACCGGCTGATCGCGATCCTGATCGGCGATCTGATCGACGCCCCGGACCAGCACGTCCTGGAGGATCGTGGTGGCGGTTTGATCGTCGTCACGCGAGCGCGTCAGCACGATGTCCACGCGATCGCCTGGCGTGACGAAGCCGCCGACCCCACTGACGTCGTCCACGCGAATCGAGAGCGCGCGCTTGCCTGGGTCGATGACCTGCGCGATCGTGACCTTCTCGCCGAAGCCCGCGAGCTTGCCGGCGATGATCGGCTCACCTTCGACGAAGGGCCTTTTGGCCCGACGGAACCCGCGCTCGTCGTCGCCGACGACCTGATCGAGCGAGGTGAAGGCGCCTTGCGGAACCAGCTGGGTCGGCCAGTCCTGGACGCGCACTACGCCGCCCGTGATGGGTGCTGCAAAGTCGATCGCTCCGTCCGCCACGATCACAGGCGTGGTCTGGATCTCGGCCGCCACGACGGGTGCCTCGCTCTGGCCGAGCTGGAGAGCGGTGAAAACGCCACCACCCGCGAGGCCCAAGCCCGAGGCGATGATCAAGAGGGCGCGGAGCAGCATGATGACGCTTCCTTTATCTCAGCGGTCACCGGCACCGTCCCGATCCTGCGATCGAGACGGTGTCGGCATCGCCGACCATTACTCAGGCAGAGCGTCAACCGTGCCCTGGACGCCGGCGTCGACCGCGTCCCAAATCGTATCAAGATTGCCGCCAACCGTGGTCAATACACCAATGGTCACGGCAAGCATCAGGCCGAGGAGGACGGTGTACTCGACCATGGAGGCACCGTCTTCGTTCTGAAGGAACTTACGCAAAAGCTTCAACATTCTCGACTCCCTACCGGCAGGGTGTCCGCGAACGACATGTCCACGGTCGCCACCAGCCCGAAGAGAGTATCAGGTCATGGCAGCAAGCCGATCCTGAAGCAAAACCATTAATAGATCATTACCGACCAGCATTTTCTACTCTATCGAGACAGCCGACGGTTTACGACGCTCATTGGAGCATGGCGGCGGCGGCGAAGCTGGGGACCGCCAGCGGCACGCCAGCACCGCGCCGCAGGATCAGGGGCCATCGCTCACGGCGCGCGTCGACCCGCGCCAGCAAGACCCGCAGCCCGAACAGCGCGAGCGCGAACGGGGCCGCAACCAGGGACATCAGGAGGAAAAAGTCGGGCGTAGCCGACGGCCCGAACCACAAGCCCGCCACCGGGAAGAGCTTCGCGTCACCGCCACCGATGAGATTGAGCGCGAAGAGACCGAAGCTCAGGGCAAAAACCACAACGCCGACCAAGAGGTGCGGTCCGAGCAGCGCGGGTGCTGCCGCCAGGCGTAGGCCCGCGATAGCAAGCCCCACCAGGATGAGCCAGTTCGGGATGCGAAGCGCCCGCAGATCGGTGAAGGTCGCCACCAGCAGGAACGCCATGAACGCCCATGGCGCGACGACGCTCATCTCAAATGCTGTTACCTGCTTGCTGCTTGAGGCTCGCGAGAAAGCGCAGATTGTCGTGGGCGCGCTCGTGGTAGCGCGGACTGGTCTCGACCGCCTGGCGCAGGAACTGGTCGGCGGCACCCAGGTCGCCGCGGACGAGCGCCGCATAGCCCACATTGTTCAGCGCGTCGGGCTCGGCAGCCGGCTCGATGCCGGCAAGCGCCTCCTGGTAGCGGCCCTGCATGGCGATGGTGAGCCGAAGATTGTTGGCGATGACCTGGGACGCGTCGTCCAGCGCGTAGGCCGCGCCCAGCGTCTGCTCCGCTTCCTCGAACTTGCCGCCGTGCAGGAGGATCAGGCCGAGATTGTTCTGCGCCGCCTGCCACTCAGGTGCTAGTGCCACAGCCTCGCGGGCTGCTGCCTCGGCTTCGTCGCGCCGGTTCTGCCGATCGAGGCTCTGGGCGAGCCCGTTCCAGGCCGCCGACGAACCCTCGTCATAAGTCAGCGCCTCACGGAAGGTGGCCTCGGCGGTGACGATGTCACCCTGATAGAGCTCGGCGATGCCCATGCCGTTCAGCGCTGCCAGCTGGTCCGTCGGAGAACCGGTCTCTTCGTTCACCTCGGTGAACAGCTGGTAGGCGGGCGCGATGTCGGCCTGCGCAAGGTGGGCGGTCGCCAGCAGCAGCTTCGCCTCGGTGTGGTCCGGGTGCGCCTTGACCACCGGCCTGAGGCCTGCCACGGCCTCCGCATATCGGCCTTCGTCGATCGCCACCTCGAACGTGGTGACGTCACGGTCCACCTCCGGCGCCGGCGCCGGCGCCTCGAGTAGTCCCCCGCCAAAGGGCAACGCCGCACAGGCGGAGAGCAACGAAAGGGCGACAAAAGCGGTCAAGCTTTTCAGGTACATGCGCGTCTGCCTTACACCATCACTGGAGCTGCGCTCAGGCTCCTATCAACCCTAAAGTGTTTGTTGTCGATAGATTGTTTGCGTCTGAGATGATTATGGAAAGCATGTGTGGCCCCCGTACACTACCCTAACGAGACCCCCGATGTTTTGGCTCGCCGCAGCTCTGCCCCTCTTTCTGCTTCCACTCGGCAACATCGCCTGGTCGACACCGCAGTCGGGCTCAGAAGCTGCCTGCCTATCATCCATCAAATCAGTCGAAGAGGCGGCTTATGACTTGCCGGACGGACTCTTGCGGGCCATCGCCCTGGTCGAGAGCGGCCGACGCGTCGGAAAAGCACGGGCAGCGGTGCCCTGGCCCTGGACGATCAATTCACCCTCAGGCTCATTCTATTTGGACACTCAGGATCAGGCGGTCGCCAAAGTGCATGAACTACGTCGCACGGGGATACGAAATATCGACGTCGGCTGTATGCAGATCAATCTGTTACATCATCCACATGCATTTAACTCTCTGGCCGACGCGTTTACACCGAGCCGTAACGTTGCCTACGCAGCCAAGTTCCTAAGATCGCTCAAAACTGAGGCGCCGACGCTGTTCCGAGCCGTCGCCCATTACCACAGCCGAACCGAGCGTCACGGCCTCCCCTATGCCCACCGGGTCTATCGGGCATGGGGCCGCGCCGCGCCGCCCTCCTCGATCGGCGAGCGGGTGACGACGAGCGGGCCCCGCACCTACCGGGCGGGCGCCGGCTCATGGCAGGTGCGCGATGCCGCCGGCTCATGGCGGCGCGCCCCATCGCGCCCAAACGGCGGCACGACCAGCGGCCCCAAAACGGTGCGCGCCGGACGGGGCTGACATTCCAGATCGTACACCGTCAACGCACCCCGACGGCAGCGCGCCGACGGAGCACAGCGGTGAAGCCAAACGGGGCGCGACCCGGAGCGGCTCGCACGCTTGAGCCACACGGTGTAAGCCCTCGGCGGGCCATGCTGAGGAATCGCAATGAAAAGAGCCGAACGGGCGATTCGCCAAGCGATGATCGACCTTTGCCGCCGAATGAACACCAGTGGCCTAAACCAGGGGACATCCGGCAACCTGTCGCATCGGCGAAAGGACCGGCTTCTAGTCACGCCGTCCGGCGTTCCTTATGAGAGCATGGTGCCAGAGGATCTCGTCGTGCTGCACGATGACGGTACGTGGGAAGGCCGGCACAGGCCCTCCTCGGAATGGCGCTTCCACCGCGACATCCTCCAAGCACGCCCGGACGTCGATGTGGTCCTCCACAACCATGCAACCTACGCGACTGCACTCGCCTGCCATGAGCGCGGGATTCCCCCCTTCCACTACATGACCGCCGTTGCAGGCGGCCGCGACATCCGCGTTGCTAGCTATGCGTGCTTCGGTACCCAAGAGCTGTCAGATGCCGTGCTGGCGGCGCTCGACGGTCGCTATGCGTGCCTCATGGCGCATCATGGCCTGATCGCCGCCGCCAAGACGCTCGACAAGGCGCTCGGGCTGGCGGTCGAGGTCGAGGCCCTGGCCAAGATGTATATGCATGCGCTCGCCATCGGTGAGCCACCGCATCTCTCGGAGCAGGAGATGGACCGCGTCATCGAGCGGATGCGACGGATGAGCTATGGCGAGGCGCCCGACCTCGCCGACGACATGAGGCAGCCATCGGCGCGGCGTGCCTGACGTTGGGTGCCGGGCGGCCGGCCACCAGCCTCAGGACGCAAAAACGGCGCCCGAAGGCGCCGCTTGCTCGTCGCGTTGATCGGACGGTCCCGTCCGATCAGTTCCGCTGCTGGCCCATGAACTGCAGCAGGAACATGAACAGGTTGATGAAGTCGAGGTAGAGCGCCAAAGCGCCCATAATGGCCGATTTCGCCGTCGCCGTCGCATCCCCCTGCACCATGAAGTACATTGACTTGATGCGCTGGGTGTCCCAGGCGGTCAGGCCAGCGAAGATGCCGACGCCGATGACGCTGATGGCGAATTGCAGCGCCGAGCTGCCGAGGAAGATATTCACCACCATCGCGATGATGAGGCCGAACAGGCCCATCATCAAGAAGGTGCCCATCGCGGACAGGTCGCGTTTGGTGGTGTAGCCGTAGAGGCTCAAGGCGCCGAAGGCGGCAGCCGCGATGAAGAACGTCCGAGCGATGCTCTCCCCGGTGAACACGAGGAAGATGGAGGCCATCGAAAGCCCCATCACCGCAGCGAACGTCCAGAACAGCAGCTGGGCTGTCCCGGCGCTGAAGCGCTGGATGCCAAAGCTCAACGCCATCACGAAGCCGAGCGGTGCCAGCATCACCACCCACTTGAGCGGCGAGCCGAAGATCGGTTGGTAGATCGCGGGCGTCGAGGCGACGATGAACGCCACCAGGCCGGTGATCACCAGCCCCAGCCCCATATAGTTGTAGACCTGCAGCATGTAGCTGCGCAGGCCCTCGTCGACGTGCGGAGTGGCAACGCCGGGACGGGCGTCGGCAGCACGCTGATTAGGGTTGTAGGCCATCGGATCGTGTCTCCACGGAGAAACGTTACTATCTGTATATGGGCTAGGAACGTCGGTCGATCAACCGACGCCTGGGGGCCGACCTCACTCCGGTGCGGCGGCTTCGCTCAAGAGCCAGTCTCGAAACGTGGCGACCGCATCCTCTTCGAGCACGCCACGAGCATAAACGGCGAGCCAAGCACCCACTTCGAGGGACGGGAGCTCCAGCGGCGCCACCAAGCGGCCGTTCTCGAGCTCGCCTTTGACGAAGTCGGCAGTCACCAGGGCCACGCCCTGGCCGCTCTTGGCCGCCTCGATCGCCGCCTCCATCGGCTCGAGCTCGAGCGCGGCGTCGAGCGGCAAATCGTCGACCTCGAACGCGCGACCCCACCGTCGCCAGTCCCAACCACCCCGATTGCCGAACAGCAGCTGATGCGCTGCCAGATCACCGGCCTCGACCAGCGGCGGGGCGTGGGCCAAGTAGCGCGGTGCCGCGACCACGATCGCGCGATCCACCAGCAGCACATCGCCCCGCGACATGGGGCTGCCGACGCGGAGATAGCGCACCCCGGCATCGAACGGTTCCTTGCCAAGCTTCGGTTCGCGCACGCTCGCCGTCAGCCGCACCGGCACTTCGGGATGCTCCGCCTGAAAGCGGTCTAGCCGCGGGATCAGCCAGCGGATCGCAAAGGTCGGCGGGACCTTGATGCGGACGTCCCGCTCGGCGTGGCGGAGGCGGTCGACGCCCTTCTCGATCGCACGGAATGCCTCGCTGAGTACAGGCAACAGCCGCTCACCGTCGCTGGTGAGCCGCACCTTGCGATGGCTGCGGCGAAACAGCGAGACGCCGAGGTCGGCCTCCAACGCACGGATCTGGCGGCTCACGGCGCTCTGCGTGACGTGCAGCTCTTCGGCGGCCTTGGTGAAGCTCGCCAGGCGCGCCGCCACCTCGAAGGTCCTCAGCGCATTCAGCGGGGGCAATCTTTGCATGAGTTCAGCTCATGTGAGTGGTTCCAACACATCGTTTGAAGGGCCGCGTGAGAAATAGGACCTTTAAGCAACCAATACGATTATCTAGGGGGCAAACCTGATCATGGCCAAGATTCATGACCTCAACTTCGGCGTCGCGTCGCCAGTCGACGTCAGCCGCGCGATTCTCGGAGCTCGCCTGCCGCACCGCCGCGACAGGCATCCGGGCAGCGCGTCGAGGCCCTTGCATGTGCTGAACGAATGGGTGGAGCGGCGCCGCGTGCGTCGCGAGCTGCGCACCATGGACGACACGCTGCTCCGTGACGCCGGCATCGATCCCGAAGCAGCGCGCGCGGAGGCCCGCCGGCCGTTCTTCCTGCCGATCCTTCTGGATCGTCCGCGCGGCTGAGCGACTAGGCCGTTGCCTCTGCGCGCGGCTCAGGCTGAACACCAAGGCGCTCGCGGCTCATCGCGCGAGCGTCGTGACCTCCGCAAGCAGGGCAGTGTGTGCGCGAATACCGTTCTCGAAGCAGCGGCGTTCGAACTTCTCATTGGGCGAGTGCACGCGGTCGTCGGCGAGGCCGAAGCCCATCAGCACGCTGTCGCAGCCGAGATGGCGCTTGATCGCTGCGACCGCGGGGATGGACCCGCCACTGCCGATCATCAGCGCTGGCTTGCCGAAGACGTGCTCGAGCGCGCGCGACGCCGCTTGAGCGAAGGGTTGCTCCGCCGGAACGCTCATCGCCGGTTCTGCACCGAACACGTGCCAGGTCAGCTTCGCGTCCGCTGGCGCACGCTCCGCCACGAAGTCTTGGATCGCATCGATGACGGCGTCAGGCTGCTGGTCGGCAACCAACCGGCAAGAGAGCTTCGCGTGGGCGATCGACGGGATCACCGTCTTCGAACCGTCGCCGCTGTAGCCGCCCCAAAGGCCATTGAGGTCGAGCGTCGGGCGCCCCCAGGTGCGTTCGAGCGTCGACCAGCCGGGCTCGCCGCGCTCGGCGTTCAGGCCGACATCGGCGACGAACGCGGCGCCATCAAAGCCTAGGCTACGCCACTGCTGTCGGGTCGCCGTGTCGAGATCCCGCACGGCGTCGTAGAAACCGGGCACAGCGACTCGGCCCTCGTCGTCATGCAGCTCGGCGATCAGCCGCGCCAGGGTGTTGAGCGGGTTCAGGACCGCTCCCCCGTACATCCCTGAGTGCAAGTCGCGCGAGGGTCCCTCGAGATCGAGCTGGAGATAGACGAGGCCGCGCAGCCGCGTGGTCAGGGCCGGCGTCGCGATATCCCACATGCCGGTGTCGCTCACCACGCAGACGTCGGCCCGGAGTTCCTCGGCGTGCGCTTCGAGAAACGGCTCGAGTGAGGGGCTGCCGCTCTCCTCCTCACCTTCAAGGAACACGGTTACCGGGCACGGCAAGCTGCCCGTCGTGGCGATCCAAGCCCGGAAGGCCTCGAGAAAGGTGGTGAGCTGACCCTTGTCGTCCACCGCGCCGCGGGCAACGATCCGATCACCGTGCGGCCCCTCGACCAAGCGTGGCTCGAACGGCGGCGTTTCCCAGAGCTCGATCGGGTCGGCAGGTTGCACGTCGTAATGCCCATAGTAGAGCAGGTGCGGCCCGTCGCTGCCGTCACCCGGATGGTGCGCCAAGACCATCGGCTGGCCGCCTGTGGGCACGACGCGTGCCGCAAAACCCATTGCAGCGAGCTCGGCCACGAGCCAATCGGCGCAGGCACGCGTGTCTCGAGCGTGGGCTGGGTCCGTGCCGATCGACGGGAACCGCAAGACGGCGAATAGTCGCTCGAGCGACGCGTCGCGATTGGCATCGATCCAAGCGTTGAGCGCGTCGCGCGATGGCTGCGGCATGACGATCTCCGAGATACAGAGGCCGCCTCTGAGCACGTCGCATGGCGACTTTCAAGCACTCGCGGACTGGACTAGGTTCCTCCGACATGTCGCTGGGACCGCCGCCAATGTCACGCAAGCTCGCCTTCGTCGCCATCGCCTTCCTGCTCGCGAGCGCGCCGACGCTCGCGCAGATCAACCCGTTCGGCAACAACCCGCAACGCTTCGCCGACGCCGATCGGCAGCTGATGTACGGGGCCATGATCGAGGTGCTCGAGAGCCAGGAGGTTGGCACGACGGCGGACTGGGCGAGCACCGACGGCAGCTTCGGCGGCGTGGCCGAGCTCACCGAGGTCTACAGCCAAGACGGCATGCGCTGCGGCGAGCTCCGCCACGTCTTCGAAGATCTGGTCGACGGCGACGCGGTGCGCCCCGACGTCAGCCGCATCGACGTGCGCGGCTGCGAGGTCCCGGGCGAAGGCTGGAAGTTCGCCTTCTGATCTGCCCGCGGCTTGACCGCCGCCCACGCCACCGCTAGACACCCGGCCCCAGGGGCGTATAGCTCAGTTGGTAGAGCAGCTGACTCTTAATCAGCGGGTCCAAGGTTCGAGTCCTTGTGCGCCCACCATCTAACCCCTTCAAATCACTTCTCATATCGGTTCCGCAGCTTCCGGCTCCG
>JANQNY010000047.1 GCA_028279345.1 Geminicoccaceae bacterium | reverse complement strand
TGGCGCTATGCGCTCCATACAGAGCCTCAGAGCCGTCGTGTCGCCCTCCAGGGCCAACTCCAGAGCCTTGCGCGTCAGAGCGCCTGCTTCCCCGTCGAGAAGCGTTTCCGCCTCTCTGGTGGCCCTGTGGCGCGTGCCACGGGGCATTCCAGCGGGATTGCCACTATTCCCCTTGCGCCAGCGCCCACGGTCATCGCGGCAGTCGGGGCCGTGCCCTTCGCCTGCGTTGTCAGGCTCGTCGGTCACGGCACGCTGACACTTTGCAGCGGGATCTGAACCTCCAGCGGCGGATGCTCACCACCCTGAGCCGCGAGAGCCCTGATGATCGCCTGCGTCGCGGGGCTGAGCGCCCTTGGCTCAGGCATCACACCGCCGGCCCTCACCATCGCGCCCACGTCATTGGCGGCCCGCGCCGCGTTTCTCTCAACGAGCGCCTTGGCCACGGCGCCAGTCGCGACGGGAGCCAGGAACAACGGGTTGCCGGTTCCAATGGCGGCCCCACCCTGCCCCAGGGCCGTCAACTGACCCGTGAGGGCGCCCGTCGTCGGCGAGAAGGTGCGCGCGTACCAGCGCAGGAAGTTGCCGGTCATCGTGCCGCGGACGGCCTTCTCCATCTCCTTGATCTCATCGCCGCTGAATCCGGCGCGGAGCTTCGGGCTTTCGAGGATGCGCTTGATCTGCGCACGCATCCGGTTCTCGAAATTGCCGCCGGTCCCCGATGCCGACGCCTGCAGGTCGGCTTTGTAGGCAGCCCCATCGAGCTGTTCGGCTTTCTTGACGCGTCTCGTCGCCTCGCGGGCGGCCGTCGCCTCGGGAACCGGGTTTGTCTGCTCTACCCAATCATCGAGACCCCGGCGCAGGATCTTGCCTAGCCGGCGCTCGCCTGCGTCACGCGACATCACGAGGTGGTCGTTGATGAAGCGCCTGAAGGCGTTGACCTCCTTCCACGCCTGCTGGGGATTCGCGGCGACGCGTTCATCGAGGATGTCGAGCGCGCGCGCCACCTTCGGGTGCGTGAGTGGGTCGAAGCCCTCTTGCGTCAGCGCCTGCCGCGCCTGAGCGGCGAAAGCGTCGGCGCCGGGTATGATGGGATTCCTGGCGTCGGCGGCGCCCCACGCGGCCCGCTCCGCCTGCTTGAGGCGCTCCAGTGTCGGAGCCTGCGCGCCACGCTGTGCGCCTGTCAGCGCGCGCACTACTCCGCTGATGGCGCCACCCGTCGCCGCGCCCGTTGCGAGGCCATCGCGAGCGCCATCCAGGCGGTCACCTTCGTCCGCTCCGCCAGCACCCGACAGGCCGCCGTATATCGCCCCCTCGCGCGGCCGTATTCAGCACAGACCCGCCCTTGTGTGGATCGGCGTGGAATAGGGACCCCGTGACGGGGTGATCGGCGTCCAAACGGGACCCCATCCGCACATGGTCCCAGAGTGCTCCCGTGATCACGGGAGCCGAGTTCAGGATGCTGGTCGTGGAGACGATCGCGAGGATCCGTCGCGCGTACTTCGTTCAGGGCAAGCCGATCAAGGCGATCTGCCGCGAGTTGCGGGTCTCGCGGAACACGGTGCGCAAGATCCTCCGCTCGGGCGCGACGGCCTTCGAGTATGAACGCCGGGTCCAACCACAGCCGAAGCTGGGGCCGTGGCGCGGCGAGCTGGAGAAGTTGCTGGCGACGAACGCAGCGCGGCCGGCGCGCGAGCGGCTGACGCTGATGCGGCTGTTCGAGGAGCTGCGCGGTCTCGGCTATGCCGGCGGCTATGACGCTGTTCGCCGCCATGCTGTCCGATGGCGACGCCAGCAGAGCGCGATGACAGCGACGGCGTTCGTGCCGTTGAGCTTCGCGCCCGGCGAGGCCTACCAGTTCGATTGGAGCCACGAGTTCGTGGTCATCGGCGGTGCGACGACGATTGTGAAGGTGGCGCACCTGCGGCTCTGCCACAGCCGCATGCCGTTCGTGCGTGCCTATCCGCGCGAGACGCAGGAGATGGTCTTCGATGCCCACGATCGGGCGTTCGCGTTCTTCAAGGGCGCCTGCACGCGGGGGATTTACGACAGTGAGGCGGAGAAGCGATCGGTCCGGTGAATCGATCGCCCGCCGAACAAGACCGCGGTGGACGCGGTCTTCGTCGGCAAGGAGCGGGCCTACAACCGCCGCCCCGCGCGCGTAGGCGCGCAGACTATCAGATCGGCGGCCTTTGGCCGCCGGGGCAGATGTGCGGCCACTATCTGGTCGAGCCCGTGGCCTGCGCGCCGGGTGCCGGCCCTCGGCGGTCTGCTGACTGCCGCTGCTTCGCAGGCGGATCGCGCGGCCTACTGGCGCGCGATGGGAGAAGGGTCAGATCGAGAACCAGGTGGGCGTGCAGCGCCAGCGGCTGTTCACACCCCGGCTGCACTTCAAGAGCTACGAGGAGCTCAACGCTTGGCTGCTCGACCGCTGCGTGGCCATGGCCAAGGCGCAGGCGCACCCCGAGGTCCGTGATCGCACGATCTGGGAGATGCCACCCCACGCGATCCAGATCGCGTGGGGACCCCGGGAGGTTCGAGGCCGAACGGGGGAGCCTGATCCCCTACACCGGTCGCTTCGATGGCTTCCACGCCGTCCCGGCGACGGTCGCGAAGACCTGCGCCCTGTGGGGTGCGGGGACCCCACAGCCCCGCATGGGTCCGCTTCGACACGAACAAGTACTCGGTGTCGGCGAGCGCCCTGGGCCGGCCGGTCGAGATCCGCGCCTATGCCGATCGCATCGAGCTGCGCCAGGACGGCCGCGTCGTCGGCGAGCACCGCCGCGTCTTCGGTCGTGGGCAGACGGTCTACGATCCCTGGCACTACGTGCCGGTCCTCGCACGCAAGCCGGGTGCGCTGAGGAACGGTGCACCGTTCAAGGACTGGCTCCTGCCGGGCGCACTCGAGCGGGTGCGCCGCAAGCTTGCCAAGACGCCGGGGGGCGACCGGCAGATGGTCGACATCGTGAGCGCGGTGCTGATCGACGGTCTCGTCGCCGTCGAGGCGGCCTGTGCTGAGGCGCTGAGCGAGGGCGTCCACTCTGCCGATGTCATTCTCAATGTCCTCGCTCGGCGTCGCGAGCCCAGCCTGCCGCTGACCATTACGACGCCAGATGCGCTGAGGCTGCGCCAGGAGCCAGCGGCCGATTGCACCCGCTACGACAGCCTCAGGAGGGCCCTTTGATGGTTTGATGGAGCGTACCGAGATCCTCGCCGCCCCGCGCAGGTCTCCTGACCTGCGCCACTTCGTGGATGGATTGCGCGGCCTGCTGGCGCGCAATGGGCGACCTCAAGCTGTTCGGCATGCGCACCGCCGCCCCGCGTTGCCGGGCCCGCAACGCCGACCCCGAGGGACGAGATCATCGCCACCGCGCTCAAGCGCCAGCACGAGCCGCCGCGGATCGTCGGCGACCTGCTCAACGCCGAGATCAGCGAGAAGCAGGCGCGGTCGATGAAGTACCAGCTGACCGTAGCGCGGCTGCCCTTCGCCCCAAGAACCTGGGCCAAGGAGCTCGACGAGTTCGCGTTCGCCGACACGCCGGTCAACGAGCCCTTGGTCCGCGACCTCGCCGGTGGCGGGTTCCTGGCGCTACAGCGCAACCTGGTGCTGGTCGGCGGCACCGGCTCGGGCAAGACCCACCTGGCCGTCGCCATCGCTCGATCCTGCATCCGCGGCGGTGCCCGCGGCCGCTTCTTCAACGTCGTCGACCTCGTCAACCGGCTCGACGCCGAGGCCCGCAGCGGTCGCCAGGGGCGCACCGCCGATCATCTCGCCCGGCTCGACTTCGTGATCCTCGACGAGCTGGGCTATCTACCCTTCGCCCAGACCGGCGGCCAGCTGCTCTTCCATCTGATCAGCCGGCTCTACGAGCGCACCGCGGTGATCGTCACCACCAACCTCGCCTTCGGCGAATGGCCCAGCGTCTTCGGCGACGCCAAGATGACCACGGCGCTGCTCGACCGGCTCACCCACCACTGCGACATCGTCGAGACCGGTAGCGAGAGCTGGCGCTTCAAGACACGCGCCTGATCCCCCTTCCAGTCCGCTTCGCGGGCGAGCCCGCCGCTCCGCCTACGGCTCCGCGACGATCACGCCCGCGGTCCCAGCCTCATGCCGCCTAAGGGGTCCCGATTGCACGCCGATCCGGGATGCCCGTTCCGCGCCGATTATGGGATGGCCCGCCCCTCACCATCGCCGAATGCACTCGGCAGATCTGAGGGTGAAGGAGGTGAGTGATGGATGTTGCGGTAATCGGGATCGATCTAGGCAAGAACGCCTGCAGCGTTGCCGGCATGGACGCCGGCGGCGTGGTCGTGTTCCGTAAGCGGGTGAACCGTGCAGACTTGGTCGACCTGGTGCGCAAGCATCCTGGCAGCGTCGTCGCGATGGAAGCGTGCTGCGGCGCGCATCATCTCGGGCGGCTCTTCGCTGAAGCTGGACACGAGGTCCGGCTGATGTCGCCAGAATACGTCCGACCTTACGTCAAGGCGCAGAAGAACGACGATCGTGACGCCGAGGCGATCGCGGAGGCAACGACGCGTCCGACGATGCGCTTCGTGCCGGTGAAGAGCCAGGCACAGTCGGATCTGCAGTCCCTGCATCGCGGCCGGGAACGGCTCGTCGGCGATCGGACAGCTCTGATCAATCACCTGCGCGCTCTTCTACTCGAGCGCGGCTTGGTGGTCGCCAAAGGGCGCTCGAAACTGAAGAAGGACTTAGCCGAGGTCCTCGCGGGTCCATCGCCCGAGCTCAGCCCGCGGATCAGAACTGCGGTCGAACAACTCGTCGACGACTGGGCGCGCCTCGATGCGCGCATCAAGGCCTTCGATGAAGAGTTCGTCGCCATCGCGCGCGCCGACGCGACGATGCGGCTCTCGACTATTCCGGGGATCGGGCCGATCAACGCGACGGCGCTGGTCGCCGCGGTCGGCAACGCAGAGGCGTTCGCGCGTGGGCGCGACCTCGCGGCCTGGCTCGGGCTCGTCCCACGCCAGATGACCACGGGCGGCAAACCACGCCTGCTCGGCATCAGCAAGCGCGGGAACCGCTACCTGCGCAAGAACCTCGTCCACGGCGCGCGCGCCGTGCTCCCGGGGCTCGCCGTGCGCGACACGCCGCTTGGACGGTGGCTTCGCGATCTCCTCGCCCGACAGCACAAGAACGTTGTCGTCGTCGCGCTCGCCAACAAGCTGGCCCGGATCTGTCGTGCCGTGCTCACCGGCGACCGCGGCTTCGCGGAGGAGCTGATGGCCAGGAAAGTGTAAACAAGATCGGCGCCGAGACCGACCTTTCCGGCGCCGGTCCACGAGATCTGCGGGCGTTGAAAGCAGATGGGCCAACAGTCGAACGGCGACGTGTAAACCTGAGAGCTGTCAACGGCCACCTCAGGCCGAGCCGACTACGAGGAGCATGGCGCGCGTATCTCCATCTTGGCGGGGAGCTCGCTCCGAAGCCGGATACGTTGATGCAGACTGGCAGCCGAAACGCTCGAGCCTCTTGCAGACGGGGCGGGCCATACGTTGACAACGAGCCCTCGCACGTCGCCTTTTCCCCGGACGGAGCACTGCTCTACGTCAGTGGCCAGAAGGCGGGCGTCGTCGCGGAGATCGACGTCGCTGACTGGGGCGTTCGGCGCGTGCTCCCTGCGGCTGCCGGTGCCGACGGACTTGTCTTTTCGTCAATCGCCGTCCGGCCTTAGCTGCGCGCGCCGGATCGGCACGGCCCAACGCGTCAATGGTGGCCGCCGTGATGGCTCGCCGGCATGGCGCCGCCGGTACCGTCTGGAAGGACGAACTCGATCGTCTGCATCATGCCCTGGTCTTCGTGGTCGAGGATGTGACAATGCAAGACCGCTCGGCCGACGTAGCGTTGGTAGCGCGTCCGCACGCGCACAGTGTACGCGCCATCCGGCCCTTTCACCGGGTTCTTCACCCAGATCGTATCCTTCCACATGCCTTTCATGCCGCGGAACTGGGGGTCGACGGTACCCGTATAGTCGTCGACCGCATCTGGGCCGGACACATCCCGGCCGTTCGGATCCAGCACCTCGATCACCTGGAACGGGTTGGTGTGGATGTGGTGGGGGTGACCCTCCCAGGTCGACGACAGGATCCAGTCCTCGACCGCACCGAGGGTCAGCAGCCGTACATCCGTCGGGTCGAAATCCTTGCCGTTGACTTCGTAGCTGACCGGGCTGGTCGTGAGATCGATGTTGTAGACGACCTCCTGGGTACCGTCGATTGCGTGATCCATCAGGCTCTCGTGCGGGGTGAATGCTGACAGGCGAAGCCTGTCCTGAAGGTCGGCGATGACTGCGGCTCGTGCCGCTCCTTCGATGTTCTGCTGAGCCGCCGAAATCAGCGCCGCGGTCAGCGCCACCGCGCCAGCCGGAGCGGCGCCGTCACCCTCGACCTCGGCGACAGCAATGATGCGCGGCGGACTCTCCTCGCTCTGAGCCAGTCCCTCGCCGCGACCGTCCTCGCCGTCGAGGATGCAGTATAGCCCGGGCTCGGGGAAGGCCACGAGCATGTCCCATCGGTAGCCGGGCTGCATGACGGCGTGCGCGACCTCTTGGATGCGCTCCATGGTCAGGCCGTCGGCCGCCGCGAGGAACAGCGGAAGGTCCTCGCCGATGCAGTGCTCGTCAATGAATGCGGGCATGTCGGCGACGCTCAAGGTCCGCGGGTCAGGGGCCTCCGGGTTCATGCGGTGGACTTCGACCTTGACCGTGTCACGGACCCCGGCGTGGATCATCCGCCAGCGTTCGAACGTCCCGACGCGAATGCCACTGATAGTCGGCATGACAATCCCGTTGATCGACGTATGCCGGCCCGAATGCTGCCAGACGCCGCCGCCAAACAGGTTAGGCGGGACCGGCCCGAGATAGCGCTCGATCTCGCCGACGTCCCCCTCGTTGCAGACCCAGACACCGGCATCATCGTCGGCGGGGGAGGTCTTGATGCGACCGTCCGCATCGCGGCAGGCGTAGGCAATCTGCTGGAAGAGCAGGATGCGCTCGCGAAACGGGTGCGCCTCGGTCGGCTGCAACAGGACATCGAGGTCCCCGGGCCAGTCTCGGCCAGGCATCCGGTCGCCGCGGATGATGAGCGCACCGGCCATGCCACTGGCGACCTGCAGTGCGGTCGAGCCGTGCAGGTGAGGGTGATACCAGAACGTGCCGGCCGGATGATCTGACGGAATGGCGAACTCATGCTCGAAAGAGACGCCTGGCCGTAGCGTCAAGAAGATGTTGTCGCTGCTGCCGGCCGGACTCACCCACAGCCCGTGGGTGTGGAGGTTGGTGCTGTTGAAGCAGTGGGGAATGTTGATGTTCGTCGGCATCTCCACGCAGCTCGGATCGCTCTCGGGAAGTGCATTGTTGAGCGCGACGCGCAGCGTATCGCCAGGCCGCACCTCCACCGTCGGCCCGATCAAGCTGGCAGGCTCGACACCTTCGCCGACATAGGAACGCAGCCGGACCGGGTCGTGCCGCTGGGTCCCTGGATTCCAGACGGCTGCCTCGCGGTAGGTGACCCTGAGCCCGACGGAGACGTCCCGGCTAGGTCCGACCATTCCGTCCTGGCCGCTGCCGGACGGTGGAACGAAGCGGGGGGGATCCTCGAGGTCGGCAGCGCCTGCGTGTGTGGCGAGCAGGGCGAAAGCGCCAATGATGCCGCGGCCGGCGTGCCGCGCTAGGGAGCCCATCATCATGCCGAAAGTCCTCCCGTTCGCTGCGGACGCGCGTGAAACTCTTGAAGATCCACCGGCCTTGTCACCCGCATGGAGGCCGGACCCGGCGGGTCGTGCTATTGGAGCGGCGGCGCCGGGAGCGGCGCCACACCACAGATTTCCGCTGCGCAGGGAGGCAATTCCGGCGTCGCGATCAGCGTCGTGTTGCCCTGCGTCGCCGCCGAGCCGCCGGTTCGGCACTCCCCGGTGAACAGGTCCCGATTCCGATAGGGCACGGAATAGCCGTCGCTCAACGTCTCTAGAAACGCTACCAGCTGGTCCTCTTCCTGATCGGTGAGCCCGAGGTCACCGATCGTGTCGTCGACGTTGTTGGGGACCTCCGGCATCGGCCAGCAATCGACCTTCTCGGTTGTGCCGGCTGGACAGTTTCCCGATGTCACCGGATGAGCGTATGTGTCGCGCGTGTTGTAGAAGTGGACCAGCTGCTTCAGGCTCTTAATGTAACCGTTGTGGAAGAAGCTCTTCTGAAAGTAAGGCACCGGGTCCCCGTTTTCGTCGACGCGCCCCGCCTCCGTCGTCGGACAGTCTGACGGCGTCAGGGCTGCATTGCGCGCGGTCATGGTCTGGAAGGCGCCGTCGAAGTCGGGAGCATGCGCGGTCCAATCGGCGTTCGGGTTGACGCCGTTCACGCTGCGCAGAAAGTTGCCCATGCCGAGATCTCGATGCGCAAAACCGCTCGGGTTCGGCGTGAAGCCGTGTGCGTCGGCCTCATCCTCGTAAAAGAGCGGAAGCCGCGGGTTGAGCGGCAATCCGAGGTTCACGTAGGTCTCGTCGGTGAACAGCGGCGCTACGTCCGCGGCATCGCCGCTGTCCACGGTCCCGTCAGCGAGCAAGGTGGAGGTACCGTCGAGGTGGCACGAGTTGCAGTTCCCCTTGCCACGGAACAGCGCATAGCCGGCCATCTCGTCCTCAGTCATGTCGTAGTCGCCTGCTAGAAAGGCGTCGAACTTCGAGGAGAACGCGCTGACGTCGGGCGTGGACTGAAAGAAGGAAACCGACTGACCCCAATGATCGAAGGCGTTGATCGCCTTGAGTCGGTCCGCGTCGCTGAGCTCGACCGGGGTCACGTCGTCGCCGAAGCGCGTCGAGCCGGCGGGTGTCGTGCAGATCTCTTCGACTTCGGCCGGCCACTCGATGTCGAGGACGCCCTCTCCCCAAACCGTTTCGAACAACGGCCGGTACTCGGCCTGACTGATCCGGTGGGCGATGCAGGCAAGATCGGGAAAGCCCATCTCCCCGGCGCTGACCGGGGGATCCGTGGCTTGCTCGGCGTTCGGGCTTTGCAACATCAGCCCTGTGGCGCGACCGTCCCAGAAGTTGCCGCCATAGAAGTCACTTTGTGCTGCGTTGTACTGGAGCACCGGAAAGCGCGACGCATAAGTGTAGCGCATCGGCGTCCGATCGGTCCCGCGGAAGTGAGAGGAGCCGGGATGCGCGCTCATGGTCTCGTTGATCGATGGGCTCGGCCCCGAATAGCCGGTGTACGGCATGTGGCAGAAGACGCATGCCTGGTTTCCGTTGACGGAGATCTGCTCATCAAAGTTGAGCAGTTCACCGAGGACTTTCATGGCCTGGTAGCCGCTACCGGCGAGGACCGACGGATTACCATGCCGCTCCGGGAGGTCCAGGCTTTGCCATTCGTCCATGGCGCGACGGAAGCCTTCCCGCACCTCGCGCCGAATCCGCTCGGATTCGGCCTCGATATCCGGCGGCAGGATGCCGGGCGGATAGGGATTGTACGCACCGGCCGACGCGACATCGGTCGCGGTAGCAGTGTCCTGGGCGAGCGCGAACCGCGGTGACGCTACGCACCCGATGGCAACAGCGAAAGTAAGGACAGCGCGGCCAGGCGCTCGGCATACCCAGCCAGCCCTCCGAGACCTGCGCATCGCGTACGCTCCATTCGCTGTCGAGCGTCCGCTCACGGCGACGCTGCTCAGCGTGAACGCGCACCGGCTGTTGGCGGAGACCAGTGCTGACAAGCGGATAGCAGGGGAGCAGCGCCTTGTTTATGGGCGCAAGGTCTCAACGCAGGTCGCGAACTGCTGCGCTCCGTTCCGCGCGGGGTCGGTCAGCAGGCCGCACGGAACGTCACCACCCGCCACATCAGCACGGCCATCGGCGAGCGCGTCGATCGCCAGCTTGCCGCCCCGAAAACTCCGGCACGACAACGCCGGCAACGGCAGGAGCCCAACCCAGACCAATTTGGCTTGGCCCTGGAGTAGTCCCGAGCGCGATACACTGCCTTAGCTCGTGGCGGTTTTTGTCGTCACCGCGTGCGCAAGCTCGAACCAGTGCAAGCGGGACGCGCCGAATAGATCATCGATCAGCTCGCGTACGACAGTGTCCGCGCCGGCATGCGCGAAGCCCAGCGAAAGACGCGAACGGGCTTCTGGCGTTTGGATCGTGCCCGCCGAACAACCACGCCGTCGCTCAACGGCAATCCTGTGCGGGAGCGGCAAGCCGAAGGACCCACACGCGCCCTCGCCAGAGGAGGTGAAAAGAAGATCGAGGACTATCGACCAAGAGCCTTTCCCTACAGCGTTCCGGGTTGGCCGTAGGCGCTCCAGACGTTCAATGCTACGGCCCGCCATCACTCAAGCCGGAGCGGCTTCGAGCGCGCCCAAGGCGTCGCGCGCCTTGGCGAGCGCTTGGTCGATGTCCGGTCGCTGCTCGTCTTGGACCTGCTCCATCGCCGCGATCGCATCGCGCAGCTGCACCTTGGCGAA
>JANQNY010000041.1 GCA_028279345.1 Geminicoccaceae bacterium | reverse complement strand
GCAGCGTCGGCGCCGCGGGTGGCCCCGAACGTCCCTCCAGAAACGCGTGCAGCGCGTCCAAGGACGCTGGCGACGTGGTGAAGCCCCCGGCGCGGGCGTGGCCGCCGGCCTTGGCCGCCAGGCCCGCAGCGTGCGCCGCGCGCAACGCCTCGCCGAGGTCGGAGCCTTCGGGCGCGCGCCCCGACGCCACGACCTCGTCGCCGTCGCGTGCGGCGACCAGCACGGGACGGTGGAGCTGCTCCGCGAGGCGGCCGGCGACGACGCCCAGCACGCCGCGATGCCACCCGTCCCCGCAGGCGAGCAGCACGCGGTGGCCGTCGCGCAGCTGACGCTCGGCGACGCTTTGGGCCGCGTCGGCGACCCGATCCTGCACCGTCTTGCGTTCGCTGTTGAGCGCCTCCAGCTCGCGCGCGATGGCAGCGGCACGCGTGGGGTCGTCGGTTGCGAGCAGCTCCGCCGCCAGCAGCGGATCATCGAGACGACCGGCGGCGTTGAGCCTTGGTGCGAGCACGAAGCCGATGCTCGCGGCGGTCGGTGCGTCCTTCAGGCCGGCGGCGCTCGCCAGTTCGCGCAAGCCCGCCGTGCCGCCCTCGCGCATGACCTTGAGGCCCTGGCTCACCAGGGCTCGGTTGAGGCCCGTGAGCGGCACGACGTCGGCGACCGTGCCGAGCGCCACGAGATCGAGCAGCGGGAGTAGCGCTGGTTCAGGGGTGCGCACGAAATGGCCGCGGGTGCGCAAAGCCCGGTTCGCCGCGACCAGCAGCAAGAAGGTCACGCCGACCGCCGCAAGCGTCCCCCAGGGACCTTCCTGGTCGCGCCGGTTCGGGTTGACTACCGCCAGCGCCGGCGGCAGCTCCGCGTCGGTGCCGTGATGATCCACCACGATGACCTGTAGACCGCGCTGCGCCGCATGGGCGAGCGCCTCATGTGCCGCGGTCCCGCTGTCCAGGACCAGAACCAGCCGCGCGCCCTCGGCCTCGAGCTCGTCCAGAAGGCGCGCGTTGGGGCCGTAGCCGTCGGTCAGACGGTGCGGGATGCGGAGGCTCGAGGCGACGCCGAGCCGGCGCGCCCAGCGGAGGACGAGGGCCGCACTCGTGCAGCCGTCGACGTCGTAGTCGCTGATGATGCCGAGCCGCTCGCCCGCCGTGACGGCGCCCGCCAGCCGCTCGGCCGCCACGTCCATGTCGAGGAGGCGCGACGGGTCCGGCAGCTGGGTGCGCAGCCGCGGCTCCAGGAAATCCGGGACCGCCTCGGCATCGATGCCGCGGACGGCGAGCAACCGGCTCACGACATCGGGCAGGGCGTAGCGCCGCGCCAGCTCATGCGCGCGTGCCGGATCGGCTTCGGGCTCGATCCAATCGCGACCGGTCAGCGAGTGCGCGACCTGCCTACCCTGGGGCACGGCGCGATTAGCGCACGGGCCGTGAGCGTGCTTGCCGTCGCTTCGCTAGGGGTGGGGCGCGCCTGCCGCTATAGGCGAGGCGGGCAGCCGGCCTTCTGCGCGCCCGGGCGCGCGGCACACCCCAGACGTCACATTTGAGCTGCGCCTCGTTACGGCCGCCAGCAGTCATTCCGCTCTCCCGTTTGGCTCGCCGGCATTAAGCCAGCGCTGAGCCCCCGGCAAGCGTCGGTCCCGGTGGCGCAAGCGCGCGCGATCGGATACAGGAGGGGCGATGGTGCGCTGGGCGGCGTAGCATCGGAGATCGCCATGTGTGGCATTGTCGGGTTGTTGGGGCGTCGGCCCGCGGCGCCGCTCCTGCTCGAGGGCCTGCGCCGCCTCGAATATCGCGGCTATGACAGCGCCGGAATCGCTACCCTCGCCGAGGGCCGGCTCGATCGGCGGCGTGCGGAGGGCAAGATCGCCAAGCTCGCCGCCGTGCTCGAGGACCAGCCGCTCGACGGCACGATCGGTATCGCGCACACCCGCTGGGCAACCCACGGCCGGCCCAACGAGACCAACGCCCACCCGCACATCGCCGACGGCATCGCGGTGGTGCACAACGGCATCATCGAGAATTTCCAGGCACTGCGCG
Organism: Geminicoccaceae bacterium; assembly: GCA_028279345.1. Taxonomy (GTDB): domain Bacteria; phylum Pseudomonadota; class Alphaproteobacteria; order Geminicoccales; family Geminicoccaceae; genus JAAAPF01. Next base: position 12,279 of record JANQNY010000041.1, on the reverse strand, counting down.
ACCGGCTCGAGGCGGCGGGTCACGTCTTCGCCACCGAAACCGATACAGAGGTGGTCCCGCACCTGATCGCGCAGCATCAGCGGACCGGGCTCGATCCGACGAGGGCGGCGGCGCGGGCGTTCGACGAGCTCGAAGGCGCCTACTCCCTGTTGGTGCTTTTCCAGAGCCGTCCGGACCTGCTGGTTGCGGCCAGACGAGGCAGCCCGCTGGCGATCGGCTATGGCGACGGCGAGATGTTCGTGGGCTCGGATGCCACGGCGCTGGCGCCGCTGACCGAGCGCATCCAGTATCTCGAAGAGGGCGACTGGGCTGTCGTCGGCGAGGACGGTGCCCAGATCCACGGTGCGGATGGGCAGCCGGTCGAGCGCGAGATCGGCCGCACCGCCTTCTCGGGCGCCCTGATGGGCAAGGGTAACTTTCGCCACTTCATGGAGAAGGAGATCTACGAGCAGCCGTCCGTGCTGGGCGACACGCTGCACGCCTTCGACGTCGGCACGGGCGAAATCGCCATGCCGTCGCTGCCCTTCGACATCAAAGCGGTCAGCCGCCTGCATATGGTCGCCTGCGGGACCGCGTCGCTCGCCTGTCAGGTCGCGCGCTATTGGTTCGAGCGTCATGCGCATTTGCCGGTGGAATGCGACCTGGCGTCCGAGTTCCGCTATCGCCGGCCGCTTCTCACGACCGACCAGGGTGCCGTGTTCGTCTCGCAGTCGGGAGAGACGGCCGATACGCTGGCAGCGCTGCGTCTGTGCCGGGCTGCAGGCGTGCCTACTGTAGGGATCGTCAACGTGCCGGAGAGCACCATCGCGCGCGAGGCGGACGCGCTGGTCCGCACGCTCGCAGGGCCGGAGATCGGCGTCGCCTCGACCAAGGCATTCACGACCCAGTTGGCGACGCTCGCTTGCATGGCGATCGCGGCAGCGGAGCGCCGCGGGACGATGGATGCGGCCGAGCTCAAGCAAGCGGCCGAAACGCTGAATGCGGTGCCGGGGCATGCCCTAGAGGCGCTCGAGTGCTGCGCCGGCATTCAAGACATCGCCGAGGAGTTCGCGCAGGTCCGCGACCTCCTCTATCTCGGCCGCGGCTCGAACTACCCAATCGCGCTCGAGGGCGCGCTCAAGCTCAAGGAGATCACCTACATCCACGCCGAAGGCTATGCCGCAGGCGAGCTCAAGCACGGCCCGATCGCGCTGGTCGACGAAGCCACGCCGGTGATCGTCGTGGCGCCGTCCGACGACGTGTTCGAGAAGACCGCGAGCAATGTCCAGGAGGTCATGGCGCGCGGCGGCAGGGTGCTGCTGGTGACCGACCAGGCCGGTCATCGAGCGCTCGGCGACAAAGCGACGTGGAGCCTCGTCTTGCCGACCGTCCCACCGCTGATTGCGCCGATCGTCTTCGTCATTCCGCTTCAGCTCCTGGCCTATCACGTGGCCGTACGCCGAGGGACCGACGTTGATCAGCCGCGCAATCTGGCGAAGTCGGTGACCGTCGAATGAGCCGCGGCCGGTCGCGGAGCGCGTTTCAGCGCCTTTGCCGCTGCGGTGGCGCGCTTCTGCTTGCGATCGCTACGCTCACTGCATGTGCCGCCGAGAGCGGCCTCAGCCGCTCCGTGCTTGGCTATGAAGGGCTCGGCCGGCAAATCGTGAGCTACTACCGAGGCCGCGCTCTAGAGCGGAACGGCCTGTGCGTGATGCCGGAAATGGACGTCATCTTGACCGCCGAAGTGGTCGCGGAGGATAGCGAGGAGTTGGTGATCGATATCGGCTATTCGTGGCGCGACGAGGGCGCGCTCGACAATGAACGCTTCGCGCCGGGCCTGATCACCCAATGTATCGGCACGAGCACGCGCGAGTTTCTCGTGAGAAAATACCCGGACGGACACGTCGTCGTGGTCGGGATGGGGGGGCCGCAATCCGGCTAGTGAGAGCGAGATCGAACGCTCGCGTCCTACCAAGCCAAGCGGACGACCTCGAACAAGCCAGCCCACAGCAGAACGGATGTGCCTACCACGAAGCACAGCGAGGCGAATGGCGGCCACCGATCGACCTCTTCAGCGCGGACCCGCCGAAGAGGCGCCTGCGCAATGAACGGCTTGTAAAGCTGCGTTGCCAAAGACCCTCTCCTAATGCTGAAATAAACATAGCAGCCGGGTCGTTCGGCGAAAGTTCAAAAGTTTGCTACCTCTGTCTCGCTCCAGAGCCGCTGAGGGCCTTGTTCAACTTGGTTCTTTGCTTTCGCAAGTGCAGCATTCACTTTTGCTGAAGCAACGACCAACGGATCGCGGCGCCGGCGTTGACGAGTCGGAGAAGGTAAAGTCCTTGAGACAGGCCGCCCGGCGGCGTGGCCGTCCTCCGCGCGCACACATCGCCAAGACACGGAAGCGCCACGCTCAACCATCCGGACGTTTGCCGGGCGCCAGCGACGTTTCGGCAACCGCCGCCAGTTCAGCGACGAAGTGTCGCGTTCGCCCGGTAGCTTCATCAGCGTCCGCAGCCATGGCGATCGAGACGCTCAGCTCCAGTCCCACTGAATGACTGGCCGCTGGAAGCGCAGCATGGCCGGCGTTCGCCGCGCGAGCGCCGAAACGATCAGCGAGGGTCGCCGTTGCGACCTGCTCTCAGGGTCGTCGACACCGGATGCTATTGCCAACGCCAAGGTGGATCGCCACACAAAGCCCATGACGGGAAAGCCCTTCAAGCTCGTGCCCTGGCCCGCCTGGCCTTCGGCGATCGCTGGCGGCATCCGCCACCATCCGCGACGTCTCGCCGGCGTGCTGCATGTGCAGGATGGGCTGGAACTACGCCTGGCGCACACGCGCAACGACGTGCGCGCCGCTCAGGCGCTGCGATTCCGGGTCTTTCACGACGAGATGGGCGCCGCCGTCCGCGGACGCGGGCTGTGGCTGCGCCGTGACATCGACCGCTACGATCGGGACTGCGACCATCTGATCGTGGTGGATCGCAAGAGGCGGGGGCGCGTGCCGAACGTCGTTGGAACCTATCGGCTGCTGCGCGGCGAGGTGGCGCTCGGCCGCCGTGGGTTCTATACCGCGCACGAGTTCGATCTCGGGCCAGTGGTGCGAAGAGGCAAGGACGTGCTCGAGCTGGGCCGCTCGTGCGTCGATCCCGACTATCGAGCGCGCGGTGTCATGCAGCTTCTCTGGAAGGGCATCGCCGAGTACCTCGTCGCCCACGAGCTCAAGCTGATGCTCGGCTGCGCCAGCTTCCCCGGCACCGACCCCGATGCCATCGCCCACGCGCTGAGCTTTCTCCACTATCGCCATCGACTGCCCGAAGGCATGCGGCCGCGTGCGCTGAGCGACCGGTATGTCGAGATGGCCCGCTTGTCCCAGGATGCCATCGACGCGTTGCTGGTGCGGCGCCAGATGCCGCCGCTCGTCAAGGGCTATCTCCGCCTGGGGGGCGAGGTCGGCGACGGCGCCGTCATCGATCGGGTGTTCAACACCATCGACGTTTGCGTGGTGTTGCCGGTGGACGCTGTCAAGGACCGCTATGTTCGGCACTACTATCGAGACGGCGAGCGGGCGGCGGCGTGAGCCTTTCGAGCCTGGCGCGGCAGTGCCGCGCGGCTTCTCGGCTTGCTCTTTTCTTGGCGGTGTCGATCGCCTTCGCGTTCCTCTACATGCTGACAATGCCGCTGTCGCGCGCCCGCCAACTCGGCGTGCAGCGGCGTTGGTGCGGGGCCGTCAGCTGGGCTGCGGGTCTCCGGACCATTGCGACGGGCGTGCGGGCTTCGCACGAACACCCGGTCATCTACCTGGTCAACCACGTCTCCTATTTCGACATCCCTGCGTTCGGCCGCCTCGTTCCCGCGACCTTCGTGGCCAAGAGCGAGGTTGCCAGTTGGCCGCTGTTCGGCTGGTTGGCGCGGCTCACCGGCACGCTCTTCATTCCGCGCCGCGCGGGGCGCTCGGCCGCGCAGGTGACACTTCTCCGCACGCGCCTGGCGCGCGGCGAGAGCCTCATCCTCTTTCCCGAGGGCACCAACAGCGACGGCACCTCGGTGTTGCCGTTCAAGAGTTCGTTGTTGGAGAGCGTCGCCATCGAAGCGGCAGGGACGGCCGCCACCGCGGTGCAACCCGTCAGCCTCGCCTACACCCGACTCGCCACGGGCGAGCCCCTCACCGGGGTGCGGCGCGACCTCTATGCGTGGGTTGGGGTCGACGACATGTTGCCACATCTCTGGCGGGCGCTTGGTAGCCCCGGTGCCCTTGTGCGGGTGCACTTTCATGAACCGCTGCCGGCCGAGGTGCTGGCGGACCGAAAGTGTCTGGCGCGGACAGCCGAGGATAGAGTGCGCTCAGGGCTAGAAGCCCTGTGGCGTGACATCGAGCCAGAGACGACAACCGACTAGGTTGGGAAAGAAAAAAGGAGCCATTCGGCTCCTTCTTCAGATCAGACCTGCTTCGCGGATCGAGCCGCGTTATTGTTATGGAGCGTGTGTAGCCCGACTGACTTCTACTGACAACAGGCGTTTTTGGTGATCCTCAAAGAGTGCGTTCAACCATGAGTTTCTTTATCTCGCCGATCGCCTTGGCAGGGTTGAGACCTTTGGGGCAGACGTTCGTGCAGTTCATGATCGTGTGGCAACGGTAGAGACGGAACGGATCCTCGAGATCGTCCAGCCGGTCGCCCGTCGCCTCGTCGCGTGAATCGGCGATCCAGCGATAGGCCTGCAGCAGCGCCGCGGGGCCCAGATACTTATCGCCATTCCACCAATAGCTGGGGCACGCCGTCGAGCAGCAGGCACAGAGGACGCATTCGTAGAGACCGTCGAGCTCCTCGCGGTCCTCGATCGACTGCCGACGCTCCTTCTGGGGCGCCGCACTGTCGGCCTTCAGCCAAGGCTGAATGCCCTCATACTGCGCCCAGAAGTGCGTCAGATCGACGACCAGGTCCTTCACGACCTCCATGTGCGGCAGCGGATAGACGGCGACCTCCGCACCCGCGACGTCATCGGTCGCGCAGGTGCACGCGAGTGTGTTGCGGCCGCCGATGTTCATCGAGCACGAGCCGCAGATGCCTTCGCGACACGAACGGCGGAAGGTGAGCGTGGTGTCGATCTCGTTCTTGATCTTGATGAGCGCGTCCAAGACCATCGGTCCGCAGTCGCTCATGTCGACGTCATAAGTGTCTAGACGCGGGTTTTCCCCGGTGTCCGGGTCGTAGCGGTAGATCTTGAAGGTCTTGATGTCGGTAGCACCGGAGGGCGCCGGGTAGTGGCGCCCTTTGGTGATCTTCGAGTTCTTCGGCAGAGCAAATTCGACCATGATCTTTCGTCGCTGCGGGAGGGGAAGGGGCTCAGTAGACGCGCTTCTGCGGGGCCACCGGCTCCACGTCGTTGCTGAGGGTAAACAGGTGCACGCCGCGCTCGCCGAGCGTCACCGCACCCTTCTCGTCGACCCAGGAGAGCGTGTGCTTCAGCCACTCGTCGTCATCGCGGTCCGGGAAGTCGTCGCGGGCGTGCGCACCCCGGCTTTCCGTCCGATAGTTCGCCGAGTGGATGGTGGCGAGCGCCTGGACCATCAGGTTCTCGAGCTCCAAGGCCTCGACGAGATCCGAGTTCCAGATCATCGAGCGGTCGTTGATCTGAAGATCGCCCAGCATCGCAGAGACCTCGCCCAGCCGCTTGCAGCCGGCCTCGAGCGTCGGCCCGTCGCGGAAGACGCTGGCATAGCGCTGCATCGTCTTCTGCATCTCGGTGCGGATGGCACCTGTCATGCTGTCGCCGTTGGCGTGGCGCACGCGGTCGAGGCGGGCTAGGGCCGCGTCGCCGGCATCCGCCGGAAGTGGCTTGTGCGGTGCGTTGGGCACCATCGTCTCGGCCGCACGGTGGGCCGCCGCGCGGCCGAACACCACGAGGTCGATGAGCGAGTTGCCGCCCAGACGGTTGGCGCCGTGAACCGACGCACAGCCCGCCTCGCCGACAGCCATCAGGCCCTCTACGACCTGGTCGCCGCTGCCATTGGCCGGCACCACCATTTCGGTCAGGTGGTTCGTGGGAACGCCGCCCATATTGTAGTGGCAGGTCGGCACGACCGGGATCGGCTCCTTGGTGACGTCGACCCCGGCGAAGATGCGGGCAGTCTCCGAGATGCCGGGCAAGCGTTGCGCGAGCACCGCTGGATCGAGGTGCGAGAGGTGCAGGTGGATGTATGCCTGCTCGCTGCCGCAGCCGCGGCTCTCGTTGATCTCGATCGTCATGGCCCGGCTGACCACGTCGCGCGATGCGAGGTCTTTGGCGCTCGGCGCGTAGCGCTCCATGAACCGCTCGCCCTCGGAGTTGGTGAGGTAGCCACCTTCGCCGCGCGCGCCTTCGGTGATAAGGCAGCCGGCGCCGTAGATTCCGGACGGGTGGAACTGCACAAACTCCATGTCCTGCAGCGGCAGGCCCGCGCGCAGCACCATGGCGTTGCCGTCGCCCGTGCATGTGTGCGCCGAGGTCGCCGAGAAGTAGACACGCCCATAGCCGCCGGTCGCCAGCACCGTCTCGTGGGCGCGGAAGCGGTGGATCGAGCCGTCCTCGAGGCAGTAGGCCATGATGCCCCGGCACGCCCCTTCGTCGTCCATGATCAGGTCGAGCGCGAAGTACTCGTTGAAGAACTGCACCTTGTTCTTCAGCGCCTGCTGGAAGAGCGTGTGAAGGATGACGTGGCCGGTGCGGTCGGCAGCAGCGCAGGTCCGGTAGGCTTGGCTCTTGCCGTACTCGACCGATTGGCCGCCGAACGCGCGCTGGTAGATCTCACCTGCCTCGGTGCGGGAAAACGGCACACCGTAGTGCTCGAGCTCGTAGACCGCTGCCGGGGCGTTCTTGGTCATGTACTCGATAGCGTCCTGGTCGCCCAACCAGTCCGACCCCTTGACGGTGTCGTACATGTGAAAGCGCCAGTCGTCCTCGTTCATATTGCCGAGGGCAGCGTTGATGCCACCTTGGGCGGCGACCGTGTGCGAGCGCGTCGGGTAGACCTTCGAGACGCAAGCGACGGAGAGGCCGGCCTCCACCATGCCGACTGCCGCGCGGAGCCCGGACCCGCCCGCGCCGACGACGACGCAGTCGAACTCGTGATCGATGATCTCGTATGCCTTGCTCATCACATCCGTTACCCGCTCAACGCCACTTTGAGGATCGCCACCGAGCACACGGCCGCGAGGCCATAGGCCACGATGGCCAGGGCGATGAGGCTTGCTGTCTTGACGACGACTTGATCGACGTAGTCCTCGATGATCGTCTGGATGCCGAGGGCGGCGTGCCAGACGTTGATCAGCACGAAGAGGATCATGAGGGTCGCGTTGACCGTCGAGCCAAGCCAGGCAGCGACGGTCGTGTAGTCGGCGCCGCTGAGGCCGACGGCGCTGAAGACGAACCAAAGCGACAAGAAGATGCTGGCAACCGCGGTGAGCCGCATCTGCTTGAAGTGCGACACGCCCGCATGGGCGGAACCGAGGCCGCGAACGCGGGAGATCGGGGTGGCGAGGGACATGGCAGCAGACCTCAGGCGGCGAGAATGACGATCCAGGTGAGCAGGGTGGCGGCAACGGTGAAGCCGACCACGAAGAGCCCGGATCGATGGGTGGTCTCGGCGTCGTAGCCGTAGCCCATGTCCCAAGCGAGGTGGCGGATGCCATTGCCGAGGTGCAGGAACAGCGCCGCCGTGAAGCCGAAGAGCACCAGCCCGCCGAACCAGCTGTCGACGATGCCGTCGATCGTGGCGAACGCATCCGGACCATTGGCCAGAGCCACGAGCCACCAGGCGAGCAGCACGAGCCCCACGGCCAGAGCGGCGCCGGTGACCCGGGTGAGGATCGACAGCGCCATCGAGAGCGGCCAGCGGAAGATGGTGAGATGGGGTGAGAGTGGCCTAGACGGGCTCGTCGGCACTGCGACCTCCGTGTTGTGCTTGAGCGCGCCGTTGCACCGCAGCGGGCACGCCATGCTGGGGATAGCGGCGTGACGGCCAGCGTGCGCGCACGCCGTCAGAGGCTGTGGCTATCAACGTAACGTGACTAGGCGCCATCGCCCGCCTTCCGCGGCAAGATGGCCCAGTAATCGAAGTCGAGCAGGACTTCCGGCCGGTAACGGCCGTTCTCCAGCTTGAGCGGGAAGGTGTCGCAGGGCTGGTCCTTGGTCGCCACGAGGCGCAGCCGCAAGGCGCCCAGATCGGGCGATCCCGGCAGGGGCTGCGCGTCGAGCACTTCCGACCAGGCGTAGATCGTGTCGCCGGCGAAACAGGGATTGGCGTGCGTACCACCATTGATGCCGGCGATGCGCAGCACCGTTTCGAGCCCGTTCCAGGACAGCGCGCGGGCGAGGCTCAGCACATGACCACCATAGACCAGACACTTGCCGAACCGGCCCTCGCGGGCGAGGTGCGCGTTGAAGTGCACACGCGCGGTGTTCTGGTAGAGCCGAGTGGCGAGGCGATGCTCGGTCTCTTCCAGGGTCATGCCGTCGACATGATCGATCCGTTCACCGATCTCATAGTCCTCAAAGCGCCAATGGCCGCCGGCGAGGTTGTCCGGGTCGGCGGGTGCGCGCAGGCTGTCGGTGACGACCAGATCGTTGACGGAAAGGGCCGACTTGAGCTCCGGTACGACGGCATCCGGGGGCGGGCTGGCTGCGTCGCGCTTTTGCACCATGACCCAGCGCACGAATTCGAGGACGCACTCATCATCGCGGAAGCCGCGGGTGCGCACCCAGACCGTCCCCGTGCGGCCGTTCGAGTTCTGCTTGAGGCCGATGACCTCTGATTGAGAACTCAGGGTGTCGCCCGGATAGATCGGCGCCAGAAAACGACCTTCCGCATAGCCGAGATTGGCCACGGCATTGAGCGAGATGTCGGTCACCGACTTGCCGAACATCACGTGGAACGCGAGGACGTCGTCGATCGGCGCACGTTCGAGGCCGCAGTCGCGGGCGAAGCTGTCCGCACAGTGAATGACGTTACGTGCGCCGGTCAGCGCCACGTAGAGCGCGGCGTCGCCAGTCGTAACGGTACGCGGCACCGCGTGTACCAGCGTTTCGCCAACGTGGAAGTCTTCGAAAAAGCGTCCCGCAGTCGTCCGGGCCATCTGTCCCACCTGTGTGCAGGGAGACTGTTATGCCCGCTCTGTTGCGTCGCAGCAAGGGTGGGGCTTCGGACGTCAGTCTGCGGCGGCGGTGTCGCTGGGGCTCAACAGGTGTTCCAGCATCTGCCCCAACGCCATCAACGGGAAGATGTCGTGGTGCACCTCGCTCTTCAGCAGCACCAAAGGCTTGGGCCTCTGTTGACCCAGCTGGCGGACGAAGTCCTCATGGCCGGTGATCAGCACCACCGGGGTCTCCCGCGACGCCTCGCGCAACCGGGCATAGGTCTCCTCATAGTCGCTGTCCGGGAGGTTGAGGTCGGAGACGACGAGGTCGAAGCCGCCTTCCGCCAGGCGGTCGAGCGCCTCGTCCAGCCGCGCTGCACAGACCACGTCGGCCCGCGTCTTGGCGAGCGTCCGTCGGAAGAGGCTCTGGTCGAGGGCGTCGTCTTCGACGAGCAGCACGCGGGCGGGGGCGTCGGCCATGGAGGAGATCCTGGAGGATTGCCGTATCGGATAAAATTCCTATACTCTTCTGAGGCCGTGACGACAACCCCAAGGCGTTATCCGACCTCATGACCCAACCTGTACTGCTCCTCGTCGAAGACGATCCCTTCGACGTGCTCGCCATGAAGCGCTGTGTCGCCACCCACCGTCTGCCGGTGCGCCTAGAGTGCGCGCGCGACGGCGAGCAGGCTTTGGCGACGCTCGCGAAGCTCCTCGGCGAGCCGCATCCCTTGCCGTGGCTGATCCTCTTGGACCTCAACATGCCGCGGATGAATGGTTTCGAGTTCCTCGACGCGCTCCGGACGGATCTTCGGCTCGCGCGCAGCACCGTCTATGTGCTGTCGACCTCGAACGACAAACGCGACCGGCGCGCCGCCTACGCGCGGGGCGTCAGCGGCTACATCTGCAAGGACGCGGTGGCGCCCGACTATGCCGATCTGGCCGAACTGATCCGCCAGCTCGCCGACTTGGTCACGTTCCCTGAGCCCGGTCAGCCCTGAGCAAACGATCAGCTCATGCGCGCGATCGCGTCCGCCTTGGCGACGGTGCGCTCCGCCATGACGACGTGCAGGTTCTCGATGAGCCGGCCATCGACGACCACGACGCCTTGGCCTTCCGCGGCAGCTATCCGATGCGCCTCGATGACCTTCCGTGCTTGCGTTACCGCCGCTTCTGTAGGCGCGAATGCCTGGTTGGCGGCCTCGATCTGCTTCGGGTGGATCAGCGTCTTGCCCTCGAAGCCTAGCTCGGCGCCCTGCACGCAGCTCTCGCGGAAACCGTCCTCGTCGTTGAGGTCGAGATGGACGCCGTCGACGATTGCAAGAGCCGATGCGCGCGCCGCAAGGATGCACAGGCTGAGAGACGTCAGCATCGGTAGCCGCTGCGCCGTGTTGGCGCACATGAGCTCCTTCGACAGGTCGGACGTGCCCATGACGAAACACTCGAGGCGCGCGCTGGAGCCAGCGATGTCCTCGGCGCGCAGCATGCCGCGTGCGGTCTCCATCATGCACCAGATGGTCAGCTCCGGCGGCGCATCTGCAGCGTCCATGATGCGCACGGAGCGCTGCACCATGTCGGCACTCTCCATCTTGGGCAGGAGGACGGCATCCGCCCCCATCGTCGCGGCCGCCGTCAGGTCATCAAAGCCCCAGGGCGTATCCAGGCCGTTGACCCGGACGATCAGCTCGCGATGGCCATAGCCCGATCGATCCCGTAGCGCTTCGCCCACCAGCCGTCGTGCCTCCTCCTTCGCGTCCGGTGCCACCGCGTCCTCGAGATCGAGGATGAGGGCGTCCGCTGCCAGATGCTTTGCCTTCTCCAATGCCCGGGCGTTCGATCCTGGCATGTAGAGGACGCTGCGGCGCGGGCGGACGCTCATGAGTTCCTTCCCCATACTGATTGTGCGTTGCACCATGGGGTAGCGCAGCGGGCTTGTGCGGCCAAGCTCAAGGTCGCCGGTACAGGCGGTCCTTGAGGTCGCATAGCTGGTCGTCGTCGATCGCGAGCCGGATGCGTTGGCGGGGGCTCTTGGCGCCCCCGGTCACCGTGCGCGCCGTCCGCGGAACGCCCAGAGCTTTCGCGAGCAGGCGCACGAGCGTCCGATTGGCCCGGCCGCCGACCGCCTTGGCACCGATCGCCTGGCGGCTCGTTCACCAAGAGCTCGACGCCGCTTTCTCGCGGGACGGGCGGCCCGCGTGCGGCGCCTCAGAAGGCACCGACGCGGCAGGCGCCGCCGAGCCACTCCCACATGAGGTTGCGCCCGAAATGTAGGAGAAGGATCAAGACGATGGGCGAGACGTCGATACCGCCCAGATCGGGCAGGATACGCCGGATCGGCATCAGCGCCGGCTCGGTGATCCGAGTGAGGAAGTCGCCGATCACGTAGACGATGCGATTGCGCGTGTTGACGACGTTGAACTGCACCAACCAAGTGAGGAGCACGGCGATAATCAGTGCCCAGATGTAGAGGCCGACGGCCGTGTCGACGAGGTGCAGGAGAGAGCACATGCGGCGGCTTTCAAAGCGGTGGACGAGAGCGCAAGAGCCGCGGACTATAAAGGCTGCGGGCGGGTCGAGAAGACCCGGCAACGTCCTTGACAGGCGTTGTGGGCTTTAGGATACACCCCCGCCACGCGTCGGATTGCGCCTCGGGGGCCGTAGCTCAGTTGGGAGAGCGCTAGAATCGCACTCTAGAGGTCGTGGGTTCGACTCCCATCGGCTCCACCAAGCCCGCTCCCGAACCATCCTTCTCCGTTCGAACTGGTGGCACGCGCCCGCAACACGACGCTCCCCCCAGACCGTGAGCGCTCAAGAGCTTTAGGCTCGATCATGCGCGCCGGTGGTGGGTCGGCGTGGTTCGCAATCATCGTGGCGGCCGTGATTGCCGTTCCCATTCTTGCCGTCCTGAGCACGGCGTTGGAGCCGACGGGGCTGGTCTGGGACCACACCGCGAACGTGCTCGTGCCGCGCTACGTCCGGACCACGCTGGAGCTCGCCGTCGGGGTGGCGCTTCTCGCTGCCGTTTTCGGCACCGGCAGCGCCTGGCTCGTCACCATGTGCCGCTTTCCCGGGCGTGGGCTGTTCGAGCCCTTGCTGGTAACGCCGTTAGCGCTTCCGGCCTATGTGCTGGCCTATGTTTACCTCGATCTGCTGGCACCGTCCGGGCCCCTTCGACAGGCCTCGAGCGCCT
>JANQNY010000013.1 GCA_028279345.1 Geminicoccaceae bacterium | reverse complement strand
ACGCTTGGCCGACTACGATCGCGAAGACTGCCTGATCTACGGCATCGGCAATGTCGGGCGGCAAGACGACGGGCTGGGCTGGGCGTTGATCGACTGGCTGGAGGAGACCGGCCGGTGCGCGCGGGCGGAGGTCGCGCGCTGCTACCAACTTCAGCTCGAGGATGCGGATCGGATCAGCCGCAAGCGGCGGGTGCTGTTTGTGGACGCCACCAAGGCGGCGGATGTGGACGACATCCGGATAGAGGCGGTCGGCCCGAGAATGGACCTGAGCTTCACCTCGCACGCCGTCTCTGTCCCGACGATCGTGGCGACCTGCGGGTGCTGCTTCGGGCGCGCGCCGGAGGTCCAGCTGCTGACCATCAAGGGCTATGCGTGGGCGTTGAAGATCGGCCTCACCGGACACGCCGCGCGCAATCTGGGCAAAGCGAAGACACTATTTCGCGGGGAAAGGCAGTACGATGACTGAAGGTCGAGCACTCCGGCGCGACCGGCCCGACGTGGCAAGCCTCGCCGAGCTGATCCGGAACGCGCCCATCGGCGGCTACATCGGAGCGTCGGGCGCCGAGATCCTGGCCGAGCACGCCTGCATCGAGTTGGCTCTGAAGGAAAACGACTATCTCTATAGGCAGGGCGAGACGAGTAACAGCTTCTTCCTGGTCGAAGCGGGGCGGCTCGCGCGCTTGCGAGAGGACGCCAAAAGGGACAAGCCGGTTCTTGTCCACACGCTCCAGAAGGGTGATCTCGTGGGCGAGCAGAGCTTCATCGACGGCTTGCCGCATGCGCTCTCGGTAATGGCGCTGACGCCGTCGGTCGTTCTGCAGTTCAAGAAATCCGACATCGAACCGCTGATCGACGAGCATCCCAGGCTGATGTTCGATTTCATGCGCGCCGTGATCAAGCGGGTCCACCACACGGCTAACGAGATCAGTCGACAACAAATGGCGCTGTCGGACTACATCAGCTCGGGCGGCAAAGGCCGCACATAGACGCTCTCTAGCAGCCTGTCAGATTTGGGCGGCTTGGCTAGGTTTTGAGCATAGCAAAGTTCAAGGAGTCGATTGTTCGCCGGGGTTTGTGCTCTGAAACGCCTCGCTTAGGGTATCGGGATTGACCGTATGGCGGCGGCGACGCCTTCGATTGCAGGACTCATTGGTGTCCTTCCCGAGGTGAAGGGGCCTCCTTCGAGGCGACAAGCTCGACGGCGCGCGCACGGATGGTCTCGTCATCGGTGCCTGGGTCGTAGGTGCGTTGGACGCTCAACCGATCGACAGGCGGGAGCTTCGGGAGCATCGCGATGAAGCCAGCGCTGTTGACCCCTAAACGCCAACCAGCAGGCCGACGCGCCTGCCGTCTCCACTTCCGCTCGCCGTCCGATGCAGGCGAGCGGCGCGGGTCGCCGAGGGACGTCGTCCGATACCGGCCGCCCGATGAGCAACAGCTGGGACGTCGCACATGGCTCAAACGGACGGGGAGCGGACGCACGGAGGCGCTGTGCACTCGTCGGCAAAGTGCCAGAAACCCGGCAAAACCGCCGAGGTTCCGAACGAGGGCTTTGGCGCACCGAAACACGCGGCTATGCTCGGCAAGGGAATAGGTCCTAGGTTGGACATCTGCCGCGTACGACGTCACCTATCTCTGCCGGTGTGCCTTTTGACAAATACACCACGTTGTGCACGAATGCCCGCCTATTCTAGAGCATAGAGGAATGCCGCTGCCTATGCCCACAGATAGAAGCAATACTAGGAAGTTAGAAGCTGAATACTTGGCAAATCTTGATTTGCCTGATCTCTATGGTGAATTCTATGTTCTTCAATTTCCTCATGCGGGCGTATCTGGCGAAGACAATGATGACAAAAAAGAGCGGGGTCGCAGGCTATTCTATAATATAAGAGATGAAATAGAAAAAATTGTTTGTCCTCAGCAAGAGGCGTTGCTCAAAAAATCTAATGGCGATCATGTACTACTAATAATCACTATTGCAGATGTTCTCGCCGCCGCTCAGATAGGATTTCCGCCACTTATCATTAGCGCAATTGTAACTCGTATCGGCATAAAAAATTTGTGCAAGGAATACTAAATTCCATAATGAGTATTATTATATCAAGGAACTTCTTCAAATAGAAGAGGATCAGTTTTTCAGCGAAAATCCTTCGCATTTTACCGGCATTTTAAATCCGATCATGGCCAAATATTTAGATATCAAAAATCCCTTATCAGGAGAGAATTTTACCACTGAAGAAATTTTCTCTATGCAGCATATTCCAATGCACCTTAGGGATACAGTCGAGAGAACGTTCAACGCCGGCACTAAGTATAAGGAAATGAGCCCTTTATTCGACCTATTCATGAATTCACCTATCCTCGTGAGCAAGTCACTGGCACTGTATGCAAAGACAGTGCTTCTACCAAGTGGAACAAGTTGCATAGTTTTATCGTACAATTTGGTGCAACTCCTTTATAACATAGCAGTTTATACTGCCATCAGGCATGACCCAACGACTGACGATATTCTTGTGAGCGACAGGACAGAGAAATTACTAGGTGTAGGAGTAGATGAGAATCCACTTTATCTTGCTGTTGCGCTGAAACACTACACGATAGATGCATACCGCAAGAGGTCTTTGTTTGAAAATCCGCCAGTAAAATTAACAGGAAGTAAAAAAAATCTTCAAGAGTTGCTTTTGCATACCATGGAGCTTTTCATACTTGGTCATGAAATTGGTCATATTTTTTGTAATCACATTGATCTTATGCGAGATTTAAAGAGAAAGAGATTTAGAAGTTCAAAAAATTCTTTTGCTTTTGTTTCTAGACATCTCAATAAATCTGCGGAGTTTGAGGCTGATTGGTACGGATATCAGTTTGCGGCGCGCTTTGTGGACTCGAATTTTCCTGAAGACCAAAGAGCGGTATCTAACATGATAGTGCTCGAAGCAGTCTGGGAGTACTTTAGCCTGCTGACGCAAACAGGTGATTTTGGTTCTGACCTCCACCCGGTTCCTGTCGATAGGGCGCATGTGCTTTTTCTTACGGTATGGGGTAATCAAGCTAATATTCCTCAACTAAATTTACGCGCCGGGCAGATAAGAGCGATGCACACTGCCGGTATTGGCTTATTTGAAATGGTCCCCGGATCGGCAGGATCAGATTATCGGAGGAAGGTAGAGCCCAGAAAACCATAGATTATTTAACATTGCAATACATGCTGGCAAGAGATGTGGACTTTGCACCGGATCTCCTCTTCTGTGCATGACGCAAAGAGCGTTGGATTCCGCATGGGATTTGTGACGCCGCGAGAACCAACCACTTTGTCATATGGTGTGGTCCGGTTTTCTTTGCGGATCGGCCTCGGTGAACAGACTTATCCGCCGGTATGGGGCGTGACCGCTTCAGGCCGCGGGCGAGCTTCCCGGCGTCCTTTGCCGGAGGGGCGAGGAACCACGTTAAGCAACCGGAGACCGGCCAAATCGACGAGCTCGCGAACATGATGCGCACCGCGGGCCTGCCGCTCTGAACCCAGCCGGGCCAGTCTCACCGTATCGCGCCCAGTCTCAGCAACCTGCGCTGGTCGCAGCCAATCTGCGCTCAGTCTCACGCAACTCGAGCCGACGCCCCTCGATAGTCGCAGATAGTCCGCGCCCAAAACCGTCGATGGTCTCGCGCCCGTCTGCCGATGATCTCAAGCCGGTACGACTAGGCTCCAACTCGACTGGCGCCGACGCACCCGTCGCACCTCAAAAGCACGCCGCATGGACCGATTGCCAGGAGCGGATCAATGGCTCCTCGCTCGGCGAGGGGGCTGGACGCATGCCGGCTGCAGCCAAGATCCGCGGCGCGTGATCAAGTGACTCTGACTCCCTGGGCGCTTGTAGCGCTCCGTCTGCTTGGTCGTGTGGGTTCGTCTCGATACAGGGGTAGGTCAACGGTGCGTCCTGCCCCCTGAAGGAGCTGACCATGGCCCCAGGAGATCACGTCACGACGTCCGCCCTCGCGGCGACGGTCCAGGCGTCGTTGGACGCAGTGGTCATCGCCGACGAGGAGGGTCGGCTCCTTGAATTCAACGCCGGCGCAGAGGCCATCTTCGGCTGGAGGCGCGCGGAGGTGCTGACGCGGACCATCGGCGAGGTGCTGGTGCCCGACCGCCTGCGCGCCGCGCACGAGGCTGGCATGGCCCGCGTGCGCATGGGTGGGCCGCGCCGGCTCATCGGGCGCCGCATCGATATGCCCGCGCGTCGCCGCGATGGCGGCGAGTTCACCTGCGAGGTGGCTTTCAGCGAGATCGCCATCGACGGCCGTCGCGCGTTCGCCGCCATCATGCGCGACGTATCCGAGGTGCGCGCGGCCCAGGCCGCACAGGCAGATGCGGCCGCCTTCCTGCAGTCGATCTTCGACGATCAGACCGAGGTCATCTTCAGGTTCGATGCGGACCTGAGGGTGACGTTCTTCAACGATGCGGCAAGCCGCTTCTATGGGCGCGAGATCGAGCAGATCCTCGGCCGGCCTTTGTTCGCCGATGTCCATCCGGACGTGGCCGACCGGCTGCGTGCCGATCTCGCCGCCCTGAGCCCGGACGCACCCGTGACCCGGGCGATCGACCCGAAGCGCCTGCGCAATGGCGAGCTCAAGTGGATCGACTGGACCAACCGCGCGCTGTTCGACGACGCTGGGGAACTCCTGGGCTATCTGGCGGTCGGCCGAGACGTCACCGACCGCCGAGCCATCGAGTTGGCGCTCGAGCGCGAGCGGATGGAGAACGCCCTCTATCGGCGGATGGTGGAGGCGTTGCCCGACTTCCTCTACGCCAAGGACTTGCAGGGATGCTACGTGACGGCGAACCAAGCGGTGGCAGACGCCCGTGGCAAGGCGACCTCGGCGGACCTCATTGGGCGGACGGAAACCGAGGTCAGCAGCGCCGCGTTCGCGGCACGCCTCAGCGCCGAGGAAGGCGTCTTCCTCGCGAGCGGCAAAGAGACCTCGATCGAGACGCACCCGGCCTGGCACCCGGGCTTCGAGGGACGTTGGCACACGACCCAGCGCGTGCTCTTCCGAGACGGAGAAGGGGAGATCACGGGGTTCATCGGCCATGTGCGCGATGTCACCGAGCAGGTGCGCGCCCAGACCGCGCTGACCGAGGCTGAGGCGCGGTTCGCGTCGTTCCTCAGAAATGCGCCGGTCGGCATGTACCTGAAAGACGAGGACGGCCGCTTCGCGCTCGCCAACCCCGAGATGGCGCACGTCTTCGGCCGCCCGGTGGAGCAGGCCCTTGGCCTTGCCGCGCGCGACCTGTTCGGGCCTGCACGTGTGGCGCAGGTGGAGGCTGCGGATGAGGAGGTGCGCCGGACGGGCCGATCGAGCGCGATCGAAGAGCGCTCTGACGAGCTGGAGCACTACCGTCGCCGTCTGGTCGTCCGGTTCCCGCTTGCCGCGGCCGACCCGTCAGGCGGGACGGGGGTTGGTGGCTTCGTCATCGACGTGACGCCGATCAAGGAGGCCGAAGAGGAGGTCACGCGCGCACGTGAGGCTCTGTTCCAGAGCGAAAAGCTAAACGCAGTGGGCGCCTTCGCTGCCGGTGTTGCCCACGAACTCAATAACCCCCTGGCGATCCTGGCCGGCCAAGCGGCGATGCTCGCCGAAGAGGCGGTCGACGGCCCGCTCGCCGTCCGCGCCGAGAAGATCCAGCGTATGGCCGAGCGCTGCGGCCGCATCGTGCAGTCGTTCCTCGCGGTCGCCCGTCGCAAGCCACCGCAGAAGGCTCCACTGGATCTGAACGAAGTCGTCGAGGGGGTATTGGATCTGGCCGCCCACCTGCTGCGCGGCAGCCGTGTCGCGGTCGACCGGGCCCTGGTTAACGAGCCGATCACACTCGTGGCGGACGCAGATCAGATCTACCACGTGGTCCTGAACCTGGTGCTCAACGCGCAGCAGGCGATGGGAGATCAGGCCGACCCGCGCCGACTGCGTCTTGCCACGGACCTCGACCGGAAGGCTGGCGAGGCCAGGCTCGAGGTTACGGACACTGGCCCGGGCGTTCCGCGCGAACACTGGGAGCGCATCTTCGAGCCCTTCTTCACCACCAAGCCCGCAGGCGGCGGGACTGGGCTCGGTCTTTCGTTCTGCAAGGCAGCGATCGAGGCGCATGGGGGCTCCATCGTTCTTCTAGCGACCGAGCGCGGGACTACCTTCCGGGTGACCCTGCCTGCTGGAGCGTGTTGAGCGTGGCGGGCGGTGAGCCCGGAGAAGGCCGACCGAGCCATCTCCGGACCCAGGTGGGTCACATTATGAAGTCGCCACCCATATCAACGACCTGGCCAAAATCGTCGTCGCGCGTCACCGGCACATAGCCGCCTGGCGCGCCGTGGCCACCGGGACCGACGACAACGGCGCCGTCAAAGAGCAGCTCGTTGCCGATCGCGGCTTCGACGTCGGCGACGTCCAGGCCCTTGAGCGTTGCGAACGCCTCGAAACCGCCGAACCAGCCGTTACCGGTGTCCGCGAACAGCATGGTGTCGGCGCCGCCGTTGGCGGCCACAGCCACGACGAGGTCGGACACGCTGTCGCCCGGACCCATGTCGAGATAGCCGGTCCCGAACACGATCCGATCCGTGCCGATCGCGAAGTTGTGGACCGTGTCGACGCCGGTGTCGCCCACTTCCCAATGGAAGTTGTCGACGTCGTTGCCCGCCACCATGGTGTCGTTACCCTGACCGCCGCGCAGGTTGTTGAAGCCATCTCCGCCGTAGACGAAATCATTCCCGCTTCCGGCGTTGATGGTGTCGTTGCCACCGTCGCCGTAGGCGAGATCATTGCCGCTTCCCGTGTTGATCTCGTCGTCGCCGTCGCCGCCGAACACGTTGTCGGCGCCGCCGTTGGTGTTCACGACATCGTCGCCGCCGCCGCTCCAGACCTTGTTGGCGTTGCTTCCCAGGTCGATTTGGTCGTTGCCGTTGGCGGTACGCAGGTTCTCCACGGACTCGACCGAGTCAGCATAGGCGCCCTGGATGACGAGACCGTCGCCAAGATTATCGAGCGCGGCGTATACGTTCGCGTTGCCGGTGTATTCGGCGGTGTCCGAGCCGGCGCCGCCGTCGATCTGATCATGGCCGGTGCCGCCGTTCAGGAGGTCATCGCCGCCGAGACCCTGTAGGATGTCGTCGCCGGCGTCGCCGTAGAGTTCATCGTTGCCGTTGCCGCCGACAATGATGTCGTTGTCGTTGCCGCCGTGCGCCTCGCCACCACCCAGAATGATCGTGTCGGCACCTTGACCGCCGAAGATCAAGTTGTCGCCGGCGCCGCCATAGAGAAAATCGCCATCGTCGCCGCCGTAGATGGTGTCGTCGCCATCTTCTCCCTGGATCGTGTCGACGCCCGCGTTGCCGTAGAGCGTGTCGTCATCTTCGCCGCCGAAGATGAAGTCGTTGCCGCCCTTGCCGTAGATGACGTCGTCACCCTCGTCGCCGTACAGATCGTTGGCGCCGCTGCTGCCGCGGATCAGATCGGCGAAGGCGGTGCCACGCAGGTTCTCGACATCGTACAGGATATCCCGGCCGTAGATCGTCTCACCGGGCGGCGTACCGCCATAGGCCTTGACCCACCCATCACCATCCCAGCCGCCGACACCGTTGTGCTGCAGCTTGGCCTCGATCCCGGCCCCGTACAGCTCGTAGGAGACGGTGTCCTCGCCAGCATGCCCGAAGATCTCCACGTGATCGTCGCCTGCCGTGTTCTTGTAGTCACCTGGGCGATCGCGCACGATGTAATCATCGCCATTGAGCGCGAGCACGGTGCGGTTCCAGACTTGGGCAAAGTCCGTAATGCCGTCTTCAAAATACTGAAAGATGGCGTCGGCAGCAGCGAAGTCGGCGATGATCGGATTGTCGTCGCCATTGGTTCCCGAGATCGGAACGCCTTCGATAATCACAGGCATGGCAGCCTCCTTGTGTTGTCCCGGCGTGACGTATGTGCCGACCGGGTTGCCTAGCGAGTGCTCGCGCGTCTTCGACGTGCGGAGCACGGCCGGTTCTGGAGGATGTTCGTTTCGATGATTTGTCGGAAACCGCGCTTTCGAGTTTCAAGTGTAGCGGATGCGTACGCGCATCTCGGCGACCGGAGAGCGCAAGGTGTGATGCGCGTCACCGCGTTCGACTAGAGCCCACCCATCTGGCGGAACAGGCCGAAACGAGGCCACAGAATCCCTGGCATCCGCACGTCGCGCCGCGCCGTGGGCTCATTGTTTCAATTGTTGTCGCCGGGCTCACCACCGCCGCTCGGATCGAAGAGATAGCCCAGCCCGCGGATCGTCCGAATGAAGGATGGTTTGGCCGGGTTTGGTTCGATCTTGCGGCGCAACCTCGAAATGCGGATGTCTATGCT
Source organism: Geminicoccaceae bacterium (assembly GCA_028279345.1). Lineage (GTDB taxonomy): Bacteria > Pseudomonadota > Alphaproteobacteria > Geminicoccales > Geminicoccaceae > JAAAPF01. Next base: position 37,060 of record JANQNY010000013.1, on the reverse strand, counting down.
CCGGTCGAACGGGTCCCAGCCACGGTCGTGAGCGAGCTCCAGGAGCTGATCGCGATTGAGGACACGACCGGCGTGCTCGACGAAGACGAGAAGCAGGCGGAATTCCATGGGCGTGAGCGGTATGTCGTTGCCGTCCGGCCCCTGCAGAGTCCCGCGCTCGCGATCGAGCACGGATCCGGCAAAGGTGAACGGTGGCTTGGCCGACGCAGTCGGCGTGACGGGAATGGGCGCGATCGATCGCACCTCCGCCGTCCGGCGCAGGACGGCGCGTAGCCGAGCCTCCAGCTCGCGGAAGTCCACGGGCTTGACGAGATAGTCGTCGGCGCCGAGCTCGAGCCCGACGATCCGGTCGATGAGCCCGCCGGCGGCGGTGAGCATGATGACGGCGACCTCGCGCGTGGCGCGCAGCCGGCGCAGGACGCTGAGGCCATCCTCGCCCGGCATGTTGATGTCGAGGATGATCGCCGCGATGTCGCCGGCGCCGAAGATCGCTTCGAGTTCGGCCGCGTCCGCCGCCAAGGCCGTGCGGAAACCGCGCTTGTCCAGATACTCGCCGATCGTCTCACGAAGCTCGGCCTCGTCATCGCAGATGACGACGAGCCGGTTGGCATGCCCGGTCATCGATCCTCCCACATTCGGCTCCCGATTACCTTCGCGGCGAGAACTGGGCGGCGCAACGGCGGACGCTCGAGATGAGCGGGCGAGGCACCGAAGGCTGCTTCTTCCGCATCGCCGCCGGCAGCGCCGACATCGGGGCCGCCGCAGGCCCCAAGACAGGACATACGGGCCCGCTCCCCCCATCCCTGCCATCCGTTGTGAGCTGCAGAGCCCGCGATGGAGACCGATGTCCATCTTGGATCGGGAGGCGCCATAGGAGTGCATGACGACCGCATCGTCGCCTTGGCATGGCGATGGCTTTACGGCTAGGCACCCTCCGACGGTCAAGGGTCGGATGTCTCGGTTGGAACGTCCCTTGTCCTAAGGTGAGGGGTGCGCATGGCGTACCCTCTCCCGTGACGTCGAACATCACCAAGGATACGCCGCCCCCGCGCTCATCGACCAGATTCGGCTACAGCCCACGCCTTACGTCGCGCGCGCCGCAACCGAGCCGGGCCCTGAAAGAGGTTTGCCGGTTGGAAAAGCGACTTGGGTCGGACCGACCCAGCCGGCGGGTAAGGAGGCCGACACCAAACGGGATGGGGCTTGTCGGTGTTTGTGCTGGTCGGTCAAGGCAGCTCTGGGATCGGCATGAGGCGTACTCGGTCGCAAGCACTTGGACCGCAAAAGGCCGATCTCGCGCATTCCCACGCACAACGGCATCGAGCCTCTTCGGTTCGTGGCGCTGGCAGTGATCCGGCATCTCAAGCTGTGCGGCTGGCGGCTGGAGAAGAAGCCGCCGATGAAGGCGCATACGAGCGGGCGATCGGATGGCAGCGCCTAGAGCAACGTGGCAGGTTCGATCAGGCCCTTATCGTCGTTGCGCACAGCACCAACGCGGCGATCTACTGGCCGAGTGCTCAAGGTGCCCACTGGCGCTGGCTGGATTAGCACCTGGGCCTCGTCAGGCGAGCCCGCTAGCCAAGTGTCCCAAGCCTGTGGCGCCAATATAAGCGGCACGCGGTTGTGCAGTGGCTCAACATCAGCGTTTGGGGTCGTTGTCAAGATCGTGAAGCTCAACAGCGTTGAGCCGTCGTCCTCACGCCGCTGTTCGAACAACCCGTCGAAAGCCATCGGCTCGCCCGTAGTGGGCTCAAGGACTTACGGCTGGCGGTTCCCCTTCGGCCCCGTCCACTCGCAGAAGCCGTTAGCGGGCACTAGGCACCGCCGGTTCTTAAACGCGCTGCGAAACGATGGCTTGGGGGCGACTGTCTCGCCGCGCGCGTTAATGAGCCGTGCAGCGCCGGAGCGGTCCTGTGCCCAGCTCGGGACCAGTCCCCAATGGGCCATGATCAACGAGCGCTTGCCGTCGGTGGCTGAGACGATCGGCGCGAACTGTGTCGGCGCGATGTTGTAGCGCGGCTCCTGGTTCGGCCGCTGGCTACCGAGGTCGAGCGCCAAAGCCCGCACCAACAGCTCGACGGGGGCGTAGTGGAGGTAGCGACCGCACATCTTCTCAGCGTTCTCGCGAGCGTCCGGGGCTGTGGCACTTTCGGACTGCCCAACGACACGAAACCAATCCGCGTGGGTGCCCCGTGGGTGCCCGACTGCTCCGGAAGCGACGCTCGGCTCGCCAACCTATTGAAAAGAATGGTGCCGCATGCCGGACTCGAACCAGCGACCCCGTGATTACGAATCACGTGCTCTACCGACTGAGCTAATGCGGCGCTCTCGGTGTGTCGGGTGGGTTAGCGGTCGCCGCCGGTGGCGTCAACGGCGGCCTTGGCGGCTCAACGCGCTGTCGAGGGCTCGGGCTCCAGATCGACCGCGGGACCCTCGAAAGTCCCGCCGGGCGCGCTCGCGACGTAGGTTGCGACGCGCGGCGGCGACTGCCAGCGCAGGCTGTCGAAATCGCCCCGCGGCCCGAAGGGCTGCCACTCCGGAACAACCTGCCCGGTCACCTGGCAGACCCACGCCTCGTCCTGCGGCGCGCTAGCCAACAGCGCCTCGAGCTCGGCAATCTCTGGCGCATCGGGGTTGCTGGCGCGATGCGCATCGATCGCCGCCTGAATGGTACTTACCGTGGGGTTCGAATTGGGCACCGACCTGGCGAAGCCGACGGCGCGCGGCTTGTCATCGGCGGCAAGCGACGCCTCGACCATCGCCCGCAGGGTGAGGTGGTGGCTATTGTTGCGGTTGTAGAGCCGCTCAAGCCGACCGAGCCAAGAGCGCGGGTGCTCGTCGGGGCCAAGCGCCTTGTAGGCCTCCAGAAGCAGCGGATGCGGGGCACGCGCCCAAGCCTCCTCGACCACGGTCCGCGCCGGTCCGTTGCGGTTGAGCCCGCGCGCCAGCTCGGCGGCATAGGCTGCCGCAGGGGCAAACGCGCGCTGGCGGCGCGTCGCCTCCATCGCCGAGTTGAAAGCATCCTCGAGCGCACCCTCCGCGGCGCGGTCCTTGGCCATCAAGAGCCGCACGACGCTTCGCCGACGCTGGGCCTCCTCGGCATCGATGACCCTGTTGAGCTTGAGGTCGTCGATGCGCCGCAGCGCCTCGCTCCAATTGTGCTGCTGCACGAGCAGATCGAAGAGCGTCTCGACCACCCACTCCGTATAGGGATACTCCTTGTAGGCGCGACGTGCATATTCCAGAGCCTGATGGCTGTCGCCCGCGGCAATGGCATCGTTCATGAGGCCCCTCAGGCCCACCAACGTCGTTGGCTTGTGGCGCAGCATCTGGCGGAACTTGAGCTGTGCGACCTCGTGCTCGCCGGCCACCTCCGCCGACTGCGAGGCCAGCAGAAGAGCTGCCGGCTCGTGCTCGCCCAACAGGCGATCGGCCTCACGCCGCAGTTCCTTCGCCTGCGTGACGTCGCCCCCAGCCACGGCCATCATGCCGCGCGCCACCGTGTGCATGCCCCTGAGGTGACGGTTCGCCTTACGCTTGCGCCACCAGCGCACGGGAAAGCCGAGCACCAGCCGGAGCAGCTCGTAGATCACGATCGTCGCGACCACGAGCGCGACACCGGCGACGACGAGCCAAGCCAAGGTCCAGTCATAGACCCGGCCGTCGAACCAGCGAATCTCGAGCGCGGTGTCGTTCTCGAAGATCCAGGCGGCGCCGAACATCAGCGCGCCGACGATGAGGACGAAGAAGAGCAGCCGCAACATTTCGCGTCGTCTTCCCTGCTTAGGACGCGCTCGCCGCCGCGGCGAGGTCACGGCCAAGGTTCAACAAATCGCCGCGCGCCTGGCTCACGGCCAAGCGCTCGCGTGCCTCGGCCAGCCACGGCTCTGCAAGCCCGGCGGCGACCTCCGGCAGCGCTTCGACCGCTGCGACAGCTCCTGCAAGATCATCCCCCGCAATGGCCTTGTGGGCCTCGTCGAGCTTGGTCTCGATCTCGCCGGCCTCCGTTCGCGCGCGCAGATTGAAGGCACTCATCAAGCCACCCTCGCCATCGTTCTGCTGCGTCGCCGCTTCGATCAATGCGGGCCGCAGGTTGGTCAGGCTGAGCTGCAAGGCGGCAGCGCTCGGCACGCCGTCGGCATAGCGATCGAGCGTGTCGGCGATCATGCGCAACTCCCCGGCCTCGTCGGCATCGAGGGCGCTCGTGTCGAGCCCTTCGAGCCGAGCAAGTGCCGACTGCACCGGACCGCCCGTGGCGAGCGCGCGGTCGACGTCGGTGGCCGCGGCGCGAATGCCCACCGCCGTCTGGGTCCGGGCAAGCGCCTGAGCCACCTGGGCGGACGCCTGGCCGGCCGTATCCGTGGCGGCTTGTGCCTGCGCCTCGGCCGCCGCCGCACGCTCGTGCGCCGCCGCAGCGGCAGCATCGAGCCTTGTCGTGAGCGCCTGGAAAGCGTCGTCGAGGTCGGCCCGATGCGTCGTCGATGCGTCGGTCGCCTCGGCGAGTTGCTGCTCGAGCGCAGCCACGTCGCCAAGCGCCGTCCCCGTCGAGGCATCAATCCCGTCGACGCGTTCGCCCATGGCCTTGAGCTCGGCTGCCGTCGTCTCCCGCATCCGCGCAAGCCGTGCCTCGCCGGCGCCGATCGCCTCGCGCAGGTTGGCGATGTCCCGCGCAAAGGCGTCCACACGACCCGTCACCGCTGCAGTCCGCTCGACGAGTCCCGTCTCCAGCGACCCGGCGCGATCCGTGAGTTCGGTGGTCGAACTCTCGAGCGCAGTCGACGTCTCCTGCAACGTGGCGACCGCTTCGACGAGCTCGTCGCGCGTCTGCTCCAGCCCGCCGACCCGCGCCTCGAAGCCCTGAACCGCGGCCTCGACCGTCGCCAGAGCTTCGGCGCGCGCGGTCGTCTCGGAGAGCGTCGTGAGGGCGTCGTCCATGGCCTGAAGACGCTCGCCGAGCGCCGCCGCACCCTCGGGATCGGCGAGCGGGCTCAAGCCAGTGCGCAGGGCCTCCAACTGATCCACCGAAGCCAGCGTGTTGAGCTCGCTGCTGAGCTGGTCGACGCGCGTGACGACGGTGTCGACGGCCGCCGTTTCCTCGGCTTCTCGCGCCACGTCTCGAACCTGCGCGAGCTCTGCCTCGAGCGCGTTGATGCGCGCTACCGCCTCCGGGCTGACGATCAGGTCGGCCTCCTGGGGCAAGGGCAGGTTCTCGCGGACCTGCGGATATTGCAGAGCGTAGATCGAGCCGCCGGCCCCGAGCACCCCACCGACGAGCCCGGCGATGAAGCCGCGCCCACGACCGCGCGGTCGCTCGGCGGAAGCGGCCGGGGCGTCCGCTCGGGGTTGCTCTTCAGCCATCCGCCTTGGTCTCCCGCACGATACAATTATGCAGATTATGACGACCGCGTCATCTCTTGGTGAGCTGACGCAGGCGCGGTTTCGGGCCGACGGCTAGCATCAATGCTCTAGCTCTTCAAGCAACGCAGCCATTCCTCGTTCATCGGGCTGCGCTGCCACGCGCACCTCGCGCCACGCGGCGGCCGCAGCCGCAGCCGCCACGTTCGGGCTCAAGGTCAGCGCGACAACATCCGATAGCGCGCGGTCGAGACCCGCTTCTCCGATGAGCGTCAAGAACAGCCGCGCGGTCCGCGGCGAGTATAGCGTCACCGCGTCGACGGCACCTGAGCCGAGCGCTTCGCGCACCTCCTGCGGGAGAGCTGCGACCGGTTCCGCCGCGTAGACCACCCACGCGTGGTAGTCGAAGCCGGCGGCCACGAGCGCGCTCTCGAGCGCCTCCGCACGCACGGTGCCGGTCGGATGGAGGAGCGGGCCTAGTTCGGGCTTCAGCTGTGCACCGACCAAGCGAGCGAGCGAAACGCCGTCGCCCTGAGCGACGGCCGCCGGCACGATGGCGTGTCGCCCGAGCGCCGCCGCCGTGCCCTCACCGACGGCAAACTCCGGCACGTACCGCGGATACCGGGCAGACGCCGATGCGGCGTTGCGGCTCGTGACGAGCACGGCCTGCCAGGCGCCACCCGTGGCCGCCGGGAGCTGCGTGTCGCGCGCTTCCAGTCGCAGCACCGGAGCGAGCAGCACCTCATGGCCCGCGGCGCAAACGAGCGCTGCCGTCTTCTCGGCAGCCTCTTCCGGTCGGGTAACGAGGACGCGCGCCACGTCCCTAGAGCCAGGCGAGAGATCCGGCGTCGGCCCGAATCTCGGCACCCGCGTCAGCGCCGAGGCGTGCCGCATCGCTTGGCGCGCCCAGCCGCTTCGCGCGCCACAGCCGATCGCCGTCGGGCGTCGCCAGGAGGCCATCGAAGCGCAGGTCTTCGCCGTCGAACCGGGCAAAAGCGGCGATCGGTGTCTGACAGGAGCCATCGAGAGCGCGCAGAAACGACCGCTCGGCCGTGACGGCGGTGGCCGTCGGGCGGTCGTCGAGCGCCGCGACCAGCTCACGCGTCGGGAAGTCGTCCGAGCGGATCTCGATCGCGATCGCACCCTGGGCGACAGCCGGCAGGAGTTCTGCGGTGTCAATCGGTGCGCTCGCCGCTTCGGGCTTGCCGAGGCGCTTGAGGCCAGCCATCGCCAGGAGAGTGGCATGAAGCTCGCCCTTCGCCACTTTGCCCAAGCGCGTGTCCACCGAGCCACGGAGGTTGACCACTTGCAGGTCAGGCCTCGCGGCGAGCAGTTGCGCTCGACGGCGCAGCGAAGCGGAGCCCACCACAGCGCCGTTCGGCAAATCCGCGAGCCGACGCGCCGATCCGGCGATGAGCGCATCTCGCGGGTCCTCGCGCGGCAGCACCGCAGCCAGTTCGAGCCCGTCGGGCAGCACCGTCGCCACGTCCTTCAGCGAGTGCACGGCGAGGTCGATGCGACCGTCGAACAGCGCCTCTTCGATTTCCTTGGTGAAGAGACCCTTGCCACCGATCTCGCTCAGCGGGCGATCGAGCACGTGGTCGCCCGTCGTCTTGATGATCACCAGCTCGGTCGTCGTGCCGTCGCCTTGCGCCTGGAGCGCGGCGGCGACCATGGAAGCCTGGACGCGGGCGAGCGGGGAACCGCGGGTGCCGATCTTCAAGTGTTTCATCGCGTTCCCGACGGGCGTACCAAGGATACGGAATGAAGAGTTCGTCTAGCACAGGCGCGAACGGCAGCCACGTCGCCATTATGCTCGGTCTCGAGACGAGTTGCGACGAGACCGCGGCAGCGTTGGTCGCGGCCGATCGACAGGTGCTGGCGGCACGGGTCCGCAGCCAGCTCGTCGAGCACGCCCCCTTCGGCGGCGTCGTGCCGGAGATCGCGGCACGCGCCCACGTCGAAGCCCTCGACCTGCAGATCGCCGCCGTGCTGCGTGATGCCGACCTGGGCTTCGCCGATCTGGCGGGCGTTGCTGCAACGAGCGGTCCAGGCCTGATCGGTGGGCTGATGGTGGGCGCTGTCACGGGCAAGGCCATCGCCGCCGCGCGCGGCTTGCCGTTCTACGCGGTCAACCACCTCGAAGCGCACGTCCTGACACCGCGCCTGACCGAGGCGACGCCCTTTCCCTACCTGATCCTGCTCGCTTCAGGAGGTCACACGCAGCTGATCTTCGCCCGCGGGATCGGTCGCTACCGGCGGCTCGGCACGACAATCGACGACGCCGCTGGCGAGGCGTTCGACAAGGTGGCGAAAGCGCTGGGCCTAGGCTATCCGGGCGGGCCGCTCCTCGAACAGCTCGCTGCCGAGGGCGACCCGAACGCCTTCGACCTGCCGCGCCCGCTCCGTGGCCGGGAAGGTTGCGACTTCTCTTTTTCGGGCCTCAAGACGTCGGTATTGCAAGCGATCCGGACGATGGGCGACGCCGACCGAAGGGCGGATCTGGCGGCGAGCTTCCAGGCGGCCGTCGTCGAGACGCTCACCGACCGTACGCGCAACGCCGTCGCCATGGCCCGCTCCGGAGTGGCCGATCCAAGCACGCTCGTCGTCGTCGGCGGGGTTGCTGCAAACGCCCAGGTCCGCGCCAAACTCGCAAGGCTCGCCGCGGATGAGGCCCTGGATTTCGTCGCGCCGCCCCTGGCGCTCTGCGGCGACAACGCGGAGATGGTCGCCTGGGCAGCGCTCGAGCGCCTGGAGCGACGCGACCCACTCGATGCGCCGGTGCGAGCCCGCTGGCCTCTCAACCCCGACGCCGCACCGGCGGTCGGCGCCGGTGTGAAGGCATGAGCCCGAGCAATGCGTTGGCGCCCAAGGAAAACCCCATGAATGACGTTGCCGTACGCCCGCTCCAGCCGACCGACGAAGCGGCGTGGCGCCTCTTGTTCCAAGGCTATGCCAACTTCTACCGACGACCTTCCGACGATGCCCACAAGACAATCGTTTGGGGCTGGCTCATGAACCCCGGCCACGAGTTGGAAGGCTATCTCGCCCTCGTCGACGGCAAGGCCGTCGGGCTCGCGCACATTCGGCGCATGCCTAGTCCGCTACGCGGCTGCGACATCGGCTTTCTGGACGATCTGTTCGTTGACCCAGACGCCCGCGGGCGTTGCGTCGGCGACGCCGTGCTCAACTGGATTACCGAGCTTGCCCGAGCGCGCGGCTGGCCCGTCGTTCGGTGGATCACGGCGGACGACAACTACCGCGCCCGCGCTCTCTACGACCGCAGCGCGCGGAAAACGTCGTGGAACCTCTACGAGCTCCCGATCGCTTAACGCCGGCGGCCTACGCGCGCCGACACCAAAAAAGGCTGACGAACGGGGGCATGTTGGTGAATGGCAGACCGGCCCCGGCGCGCTCCGTCCGCTCGCGTCCGGCGAGCGCTTGCACCACGACCTGGTCCCCGAAGCTCCCGCCAGCACCGAAGCCGCCGCCGAGGCTTCGGCCGGCGCCCTCACCCGCGGCTCCGCGACCGCGTGGGCTCGCGAAAGCCAAAGGCAGGGCGTGGTCGTGCGCCGGCAGCTCCGCCTCGGTCAAGGTCGTCTGCTCGCTGCCGCCGACCTCCCGATAGCCGCGGAACACCTCACCCGCGAGACCGCTCGCGACCGGCATCCGGCCGGCGAAGACCTCGGGTTCGGCGACGGCGACGTCGACCCAGCCCTGCGGGCAGCCGCGACCGTCATCGACCAGCATGATCGCCCCTTGCGGCGGGAGCTGAGCTTGCGTCACCTGCAGCGCCGTGCGCACCTCGGCCACCTGGGCCTCCGCCGACTCGGCACGTCGCGCCAGATCACCAAACTGCTGGCAGAGACCGTTCACCGCCTCGGCGTTCAGGCCTTCGGAAACGCCGACGAGCGCCTCCAGAGCCTGTCCGCCCGTGCCCAAATCGGAACAGGCGGGTGTTGTTGTCTGCGCCGCTACCGGCAGCGCCGCACCCGCCAATGCCGCCGCGATCAACCCCACCCGCGCGCAAATACCCATCGCCTCCAACTCCGCCGTGCGCCTGCACTATGGCGCAACCGCCAACTAGGACGCGAGCGCGTCTACTCGGTCTTTCGTCGAGCGTACAGGTGTCACGGGTGAGGACAGTGCGGGCGCGTGGGCCTCAAACGGGCAATCGACGCATCCGCCTGGACGCTGGCGCACCGGCATGATACCGCGAACCCGCCTCAAAAACGCCCTGGGAGAAAGAAGGAATGCCTTCCTTCAAGACGATCGACGACCTCGCTGTGGAAGGCAAGCGCGTGCTGGTACGCGTCGACTTCAACGTCCCGATGGCCGACGGTCGCGTGACCGACGCGACGCGTATCGAGCGGGCCTCGGCGACCCTGGAAGAGCTTGCCCAGAAGGGCGCTCGGGTTGTCGTCCTCTCCCACTTCGGACGGCCTAAGGGCAAGGTCGAGAGCTCGATGTCCCTTAAGCCGATCGCCGACGCACTCGCGGCGGCGCTGCCGGATCGGAAGGTCGGGTTTGCCACGGACTGCGTGGGTGATGCCGCCGAGGCTGCAGTCGCGGCCCTCGGCCCGGGCGAGATCGTGCTGCTCGAGAATCTTCGCTTCCATGCCGGGGAGGAGAAGAACGACCCGGCCTTCGGCGACGCGCTCGCCAAGCTCGGCGACATCTACGTCAACGACGCCTTTTCGTGCTCGCACCGGGCGCACGCCTCGGTCACGGGCCTCGCCGAGCGCCTGCCGAAGGCTGCAGGCCGCCTCATGCAAGCGGAGCTCGAAGCCTTGCAGGCGGCGCTGGAGAAGCCGGAGCGGCCCGTGGCGGCCGTCATCGGCGGCGCCAAGGTGTCGACCAAGCTCGACGTCTTGGGCCAACTCGTCGCCAAGATGGACTTCCTCGTCATCGGCGGCGGCATGGCGAATACCTTCCTCCACGCCAAGGGTCTGCCGGTCGGCAAGTCCTTGTGCGAGAAGGACCTCGCGGACACGGCGCGCGCGATCATGGCGGACGCCGAAGCCAAGGGCTGCCGCATCCTTCTGCCCGAGGACGCCGTGGTGGTGACCAAGTTCGAGGCGCAGGCGCCGAACCGCGTCGTGGCGCCGGACGCAGTTGGTGCGGAAGAACTCATCGTCGACGTTGGGCCGGCGACGGTGAAGACCGTTGAAGCGTCGCTCACGGATTGCAAGACGCTTCTGTGGAACGGGCCGTTGGGCGCTTTCGAGCTCGACCCCTTCGACGCGGGCACCAACGACGTCGCCGTATCCGCGGCCGATCTCACCGATGCCGGCAAGCTGAAGACCGTCGCGGGCGGCGGCGACACGGTGGCCGCACTCGCTAAGGCCGGCGTCCTCGAACGCTTCAGCTACGTCTCGACGGCTGGCGGCGCCTTCCTCGAATGGCTCGAGGGCAAGGAGCTTCCCGGCGTGGCAGCGCTTGCCGACTGAGGTTCGGCGCATCGGTGTCCGCGACCTGCACCAGGCGCGCGCCGCGCTTGCCTGGGCGGCGGCGGGCCACCATCGACTGTTGCTGCACGCGCTCGAAGCGCCCGTGCTCGGCGTCGGCTTTTGGCGCGGCGTCGAGGAGGCCTTGGGCCGCGGGCTCGTGATCGAGTGCGGCGCGCAGGCCGGGGCCGTGCTGGAAGCGCTACGCGCGGGCTTGCGCAACCTGCAGTTCGATGTCGCGGTAGCCCAAGCGCCGGCGCTCGAGGCGTTAGTGCGGGCGCACGGCGGCGTTTGCGTGCGCGAAACTGCCGCCTGGCGGCTCACACCCGGCCGGTCCGTTGCGGGTCAACTCGCGCGGCTGCACTTCGGGGAGGTGACCATGGCGTCTGCGGCTGGTACACCAACGTCGGAACGGCTCACTGAGCGATCGGCGGAAATCCAAGAAATGGGACTCGTGGCATGCGACTGACACCGAAGGTCAAGGAAATCCTCTCCTGGTACGAGGGCGAAAATCCCGGCGTGAAGGGGAATATGGCGCGACTCCTGATGCACGGCCGAATGGGCGGCTCCGGCAAGCTGGTCATCTTGCCCGTCGACCAGGGCTACGAGCACGGGCCGGCCCGCAGCTTCGCCACCAACCCCGACGCCTATGATCCCCGCTATCTCTTCGAGCTGGCACTCGATGCCGAGTTGTCCGCCTATGCGGCACCGCTGGGCGCGCTGGAGGCCGGCTCCGATACCTTTGCCGGCGAGCTACCGCTGATCCTCAAGGTCAACAGCGCCAACAGCCTGCACAGCGGCATCGGCGACCAGGCGATCACCGCCGGCGTCAAGGACGCGTTGCGACTCGGCTGCGTCGGCATCGGCTTCACGATGTATCCGGGCTCCGAGGCCAATTACGGCATGATGGAGGAGCTGCGCGAGCTCACCTCCGAGGCCAAGTCGCACGGCCTCTGCGTCGTGACCTGGTCCTATCCGCGCGGCGGACATGTCACCGACGAGACGGCGTTCGATATCGTCGCCTACGCGGCCCACATGGCCGCACTCATGGGCTCGAACATCATCAAGGTGAAGCCGCCGTCGGCCAAGCTCGACCTCGCGGCTGCCAAGAAGGTCTACGAGGAGCAGGGCGTCGACGGCTCGACGCTCACCAGGCGGATCGAGCACATCATGCAGGTGTGCTTCGCCGGTCGTAGGCTGGTCGTGTTCTCGGGCGGTGAGGCGATCGATACGAGTTCGTTCCTGCAGACCGTGCGCGAGATCCGCGACGGCGGCGGCTCGGGCTCGATCGTCGGCCGCAACGCCTTCCGGCGACCGAAGGCCGAGGCGATGGAGCTCTTGGACCAGATCTGCAAGATCTACCTCAACCAAGTCTGACCCATCCGGGTTGCGGGGCGACGGCCCCGAGGTGGAGGACACGCGCTCACGCGTCATCGTACGCGTCGAGGGCGTGCCTTCGTCTGAGCTGGAGCGAAGGCTGGCGGAGCTGCAGGAGGCCGACCGGCTCGGCGCCATCTTGAGCGCCATGACATCGCGGGAACTCGTCGAATCGGCGCTGGCACTACCGACGGCTCTGTTGCTTGCCGAGCACGGCCCCGCGGAGGGGGCCGCAGGCGCGTGCGTACCAGCGGGAGACGACGCAGCCCGCGCAGTCGGCGAAGCGCGCGCCATTTGGGGTGGCGACGCCATTTTGGTGGCCGATGTCGGGCTGTCGCGCCACGCGGCCATGGAGGCGGGCGAGGCCGGTGCGGATGCTGTCCTCTTCCGCGGCGACGACGAAGCGGTGCGCAATTGCGTCGCCTGGTGGAGCCAGCTATTCGTGCTGCCCGTTGTCGCCGAGGGGGGTGCGCCCAAAGCGGCAGGCTTGGCGGCGGCCGGGGCGGACTTCGTCTTGGTCCACGGCGCGCAGCTCATCGACGGGTCGCTCGATGCCCCTGCCCTCGTCGCGAGCCTACAGTCAGCCGAACGGCAGCGAGCGGTGTTCGGGCCGAGCGGCACCCGAGAAACGGAAGACGATGAAGATCAACGGTAACGAGATCCGCCCGGGCATGGTGCTCGAGCATCAGAACAAGCTCTGGCGCGTCTTGAAGACCGAGCACGTGAAGCCGGGCAAGGGACCGGCATACTTGCAGGCCGAGATGAAGTCCGTTCCCGACGGGATCAAGCTCAACGAGCGGTTTCGCGCGGCCGAAACGGTTGAGCGCGTCCGCCTCGACGAGGCACCGTTCCAATATCTCTACGAAGACGAGACGGGCCTGCACTTCATGGAGCAGGAGACCTTCGAGCAAGTCACGCTGGCGAAGGAGATGCTCGGCGAGCAGAGCGTCTTTCTACAGGAGGGCATGGTCTGCGCCGTCGAGACCTATGACGGCCGAGCGCTCGGCATCAGCCTGCCCGAGACCGTCGTTCTCGAAGTGGTGGAGGCTGATCCCGTGGTGAAGGGCCAGACGGCCGCCGCCTCGTACAAGCCGGCGGTGCTCGCCAACGGCGTGCGTGTGATGGTGCCCCCGCACATCGAGACCGGAACGCGTGTCGTCGTCAACACCGCCGAGCAGAGCTACGTCGAGCGCGCCCGCGACTGAGCGCCGGCATCGCCGCCGACACTCTTTCCTCTAGCCAGCGGAGCCACGATGCGGCGCTCGCCCAATCTCCAGGTCATGGTCCAGGCGGCGCAGAAGGCAGCCCGGGTGCTCGCGCGCGATTTCGGCGAGGTCGAGCAGCTGCAGGTCTCGCTCAAGGGACCGGGCGACTTCGTCACTGCTGCGGATCGCCGTGCCGAGCAAATCATCACCGACGAGCTGCGACGGCAGCGGCCGAACTTCGCGATGCTCGCCGAAGAGGGTGGCGCCGACGGCGATGGCGGAGCTCGCTGGATCGTCGATCCGCTCGACGGCACGTCCAACTTCCTTCACGGGCTCCCCCACTTCGCCATCTCGATCGCGCTCGAGATGAACGGCGAGCTCGTCGCCGCCTGCATTTTCGACCCGATCAAGCAGGAGCTGTTCACGGCCGACCGCGGCCAGGGCGCCTGGATGAACGGCCGTCGCCTGCGCGTCTCGGCCCGCCGCGAGCTCGACCGCTCGATGATCGGCTGTGGCATACCGGTGCTGAACTGGGAGGGTCGCGAACGCGGCTTCTCGGGCCAGTTCGACCGTGTGAGCGCCAAGGTCGCCGGCATTCGTCGCTACGGCGCCGCTTCGCTCGACCTCGCCTACCTTGCCGCCGGCCGCCTTGATGGCTTTTGGGAGTTCGGCCTCAAGCCTTGGGACGTCGCCGCCGGCATCGTGCTGGTCCGCGAAGCCGGCGGACAACTTGGTACTCTAGAAGGCGGCGGACTCATGGAACGTGGGACGCTGGTCGCCGCCAATCCGGAGATTTATCCGCGCCTGGTCGCACTACTGGAAGGCTGACGCGCGAAACACGTCGCACAGTCAACGCTCTCCCCTAAGCTCTGCGGATATCGTACGACCGCGTGGCCGCAAGGCTTGGGGACGCCACATCCGTGGCACCGCCGGAAGGACGGGCGAAGATGCGACCACAACACTACATCAACATTGTGCTTCTGGCGCTCGCGGCAACTGCGGGTGTGGCTGGCCTGTTGGGCGACGCGCTCATCCGCACGTTTCTCTACAATCCCTGGCTCAACGGCGTCATCGGCTTCGTCTTCGCCATCGGCGTCATCTACGCGATCTTGCGGATCTGGCGCCTCCGGCCCGAGCTCCGCTGGCTGGAGCGCTTCTCCCAAGAGCAGCCTGAGCGGTTGCCGGCCGAAGCGCCTCGGCTCTTGGCGCCGCTCGCTACGCTGCTCGCCGGGCGCGGTGCCGGCGACGGCAGCCGTCTCACCACCACGTCGGTGCGCTACATGCTCGACAGTGTGGAATCGCGCCTGGCAGAGCAGCGTGACAACGCGCGCTACCTCACGGGCCTTCTCATCTTCCTGGGCCTGCTCGGCACCTTCTGGGGTCTCTTGCAGACCCTGGGCGCGGTCGCCGACGTGATCGCGGGCCTCTCGCTCGAAGGCGACATGGTCGAGTCCTTCGGCAATCTGCAGGACGGTCTTGCGCGTCCGCTGGGCGGTATGGGCACCGCCTTCAGCTCGTCCCTGTTCGGGCTCGCCGGTTCGCTCGTCCTGGGTTTTCTCGACCTGCAGGCAAACCGCGCGCAGGCGAGCTTCTTCGATCATCTGGAGGCTTGGCTCTCGAGCCGCACGCAGCTCACGAGCGCCAGCGATGGTGGTCCTGTCGAGGCGCTCGGCGGCAGGCCCATGCCGGTCTATGTCCAAGCACTCTTGGAGCAGAACGTCGAAGCCAGCGAGGAACTCCTGCGCCGGCTCGTCGACGGGGAGGAGCTCCGCCGGGGCACGGAGACGGCACTGGTGGAGCTGGCCCGGCAGCTCGATCGACTGGCCCAGCAGCTCGCCGAGGAGCGCCGGCAGCTCGACCAGTTCGTCGACTGCACGCGCTCCATCGAACGCTCGCTCGCCCGCCAACGCGACGAGGGTCTCACCCTCGACGCAACGAGCCGCGCGCTCTTGGCAAATCTCGACCAGAGCGTGCAACGCCTTGCCGACGACACGATCCGCGGCCGCGAGCACGGCCTCGATACCCTGCGACGCGAGATCCGCCTCATCACGCGCACCATCGCCGTCGCCGCCGGCGAGCCGGACCCCGGCGTGAGCCGCGCGGAAGGCTAGTTCATGGGCAGGCTGCGTCGTGACAACCGTACGCCCCCCGAGATCTGGCCGGGCTTCGTCGATGCGCTCTCGACGCTGTTGCTGGTCACGATCTTCATGCTGTCGGTCTTCGTACTGGCGCAGTTCTTCCTGGGACAGCTGCTCCAGGGCCGCGACGAGCGCCTGGTGGCGCTGCAGCGCAGTCTCGAGGCCACCGAGCGCGATCTCGAAGGGGAACGCCTGAGGCTCGACGACCTGCGACAGACGCTGGCGCAGCTCAACACGGATCTGGGGCTCGCCCGTAGCGAGCGCGATACCGCGCAGAGCGCGCTCGCGCAAACGGCCAGCGAGCGCGAGGAGCTGGCCGTGCGCTTGACCCAACTGCTCGCGGACCAGACGCGGCTGCAAGAGGCCCTGGCGGCCGCCGAGCAGGATGCCCAAGCTGCCGCCGAGGCGCGTCGCGCGATCGAGCAGGACCTCCTCCAGGCCGAGCGGGTGCTCGAGGCCGATCGCGCCACCATCGAGGCACAGCTCGCCGATCTGGTTGTGCTCCGTCAGGAGGTGGAGACGCTCGCAGGGCTTCGCGAACGCCTGGAGGGCGAGATCGCCGAGCAAGCAGCGCTCTTGGCGCAACTCGAGACGACCTCGGCCGAACAGGCCGACACCCTGGCGGAGCAGGAGGAGGCGCTGGCGCTCAGCGAGGAGGCCCAAGCGATCTTGCGCCGCGAGCTGGGTCAGGTGCGCGACCGCGCGCTTGCGCTCGAAGCCGAACTCACCGACGCCGACGACCGGACCCTCGCCGCGCAACGCGCGGTCGTCGACGCGGAGGCCGCCGCGCGCGCGAGCACGGATGCCGCCGAGCGGCTCACCCAGGAGCTCGACGCCACGCGCCAGCAGCTCGCGCGGATCGAGGCGTTGCTCGCCGTGCGCGAAGCCGCAATCGAGACCCAGGAGGGCCGGATCGCCGAGCTCGACACGAGGCTCGCTGCGGCCCTGGCTCGGGAGGTGGACGAGTTGCAGCGCTTCCGCAGTGAGTTCTTCGGCAGGCTGCAGGCGGTGCTCGGCGATCGTGCCGACGTCCGCATCGTCGGCGATCGCTTCGTCTTCCAATCCGAGGTGCTGTTCGATCGCGCCACCGCAACGCTGGGCGCTGAAGCTCAAGCGGAGCTCGACGAGCTTGCGGCAACACTCCTCGAGGTCACCGCCGGTCTGCCGGAGGATCTGCCCTGGATCCTGCAGATCAACGGTCACACCGACCGCCGGCCGATCAGTACGGCGCGCTTCCCGTCGAACTGGGACCTCTCGACGGCGCGCGCTATTTCCGTCGCCCGTTACCTGATCGATCAGGGTATCCCGGCCGACCGGGTCGCGGCCGCCGGCTATGGCGAGTTCCAGCCGCTCGACGCCGCCGACACGGAGGAGGCCTACCAGCGCAACCGCCGCATCGAGATCAAGCTGACCACTAGGTGACGCGACGATGCAGCGCCTTCGGGACAAGACTGCCCTGGTGACTGGCGCCGGTCGCGGCATCGGGGCCGCGATCGCCCAGACCTTTGCGGCCGAAGGCGCCAACGTCTGGATCACCGACCTGGACGTCCGAAGCGGCCAGGCTACGCAGGCTCGACTAGGCTCGAGCACCGCCTTCCGCCGGCTCGACGTCCGGGAGGAGGCAGATTGGCAGACGGTCATGGCTGAGCTGCTCACGACCGAGGGCAAGCTGGACATCCTCGTCAACAGCGCCGGCATCACCGGCCTGGACGACGGTGCGGCCCACGATCCCGAGCACGCCACGCTGACCGATTGGCAAGCGGTGCAAAGAACCAATGTCGAGGGTGTCTTCCTCGGCTGCAAGCACGCCTTGCGGGCCATGCGCCCGACCGGCACGGGGTCGATCGTCAACATTACCTCACGGTCTGGCGTGGTTGGCGTCCCGCGTGCCGCGGCCTACGCCGCCTCGAAGGCTGCCGTCATCAACCACACCCGAAGCGTGGCCCTCTACTGCGCCGAGGAGCAGCTCGCCGTGCGCTGCAACGCCCTGGTTCCGGGCGCCGTGCTGACGCCGATGTGGGACGCGATGGTCGGCAGTGGCCCCGAGCGCGCAGCCGCGTTGGATGCGATCGTCGCCGATGTGCCGCTGCGGCGTTTCGGTCGGCCCGACGAGGTCGCCGCCGTGGCCCTGCTCTTGGCGTCCGACGAAGCGACCTACGTAACTGGCGCCGAAATCGCGATCGACGGCGGGCTGCTCGCCGGCACAACAGCATCGGTCAAGCCGGCGAGCAGCTAGCCATCTGCTGGCGGCACGCCCGGGGCATGGCGATTGTCAGAACGACCCCGTGCGCTCGCCCTTCGCCGGTGGTCGCCACTCGTCACGGAGCAGCGCCATGACGACGCTGTCCCAGCGGTCCGCGCCGACGCGGACCGCCCGACGTCGCACACCTTCGCGAACGAAGCCGAGGCGCTCATAGATCCGAATGGCTGGACCGTTGAAGGCATAGACGCCGAGCTGCACGCGTTCGACCTCGGGAAAGGCGAATGCAGCCCCGACGAGCAGCTCAACCATCCGCACGGCCAAGCCGCGCCCCCGCTGGCCCGGCGCAATCGCCACCCGACCGAGGGTCACGTTGCCGTGGCGCCAGTCGAGCGCGAGCTGGCCATGACCGACAACATCATCCCCCGCGACCGACATGCGGCAGAGCCGCGTGGACGGCGTCGACCGCTCCGCTGCGAGCATGGCCTGCAATTGGCTCGCGTCCAGCGGAAAGCTGACCTCGGGACCCCCCCACTGCACCACAGCAGCTTCGCTGTCGAACCAGCCGGCGAGCAGGCTGAAGTGCTGCTCCTCGAAGGGGACAAGCCGCATGTCGCCGGCGCTCACGAAGCCGACGAAGCCCCAGCCGGCACAGACGGCGCGAGCGTCTGTTGGAGCAGTGCGCAGGGCCGCATGTCGCCGCCCCGCACGACGTCCACCTCGGCCGTGCTGACCAGTAGGCGCTTGCCTGCCCGAACGAGTGTGCCCGTGGCGATCAGCTCGTCACCCACGGCGGGCGCCAGGAAGTTGACCTTGTACTCGACGCTCACGATCTCGAGCCCCTCGTCGAGCATGGTCATCGCCGCGTAGCCACCCGCACTGTCCGCGAGCGAGGCGACGACGCCGCCATGGAAGAAGCCCTGCTGCTGCGTCACGCGGTCGGAGAAAGGCAGCCGCAGAACCACCGTGCCGGGCGCGACCTCAAGGAGCTCTGCACCCCAGGCCATGAGCACGCCCTGGCGCTCGAAGCTCGCCCGGACGGCGGCCGCATAGCCCGCATAGCGCGGCGTGAACACCAAGGTCATCGTCCGCCCTCACCTACCCCGCGGCACCCTAGCCGGTGTCCCGTCGGCCGCCCAGCCCGTGGACCTTCAAGCCGCGCGCATCTCTTCGGAAGCGGCGTGCATCCATAGCGATGCGCCGGAGGATGCAGGGAGGGAATCGCAGTGACGATCGATTGGGCTGCCGTACAGCACAACCTCTTGCAGATGGGCTTGCTGCACCTCGGTTTCGTCACCGTGGCGCTCGCCTATCTCGTGCGCGACGTTTTCTACCTGCGGCTCCTCGCCGTCCTCGGCTACGGCTTCTTCATCGGCGAGAGCTTGCGTCAGGGGATGCCCAACACAGCCCTGCTGGGATGGTACGCCTTGTTTCTCGTGGCCAACGCTGGCCATGCGTGGCATTTGGCCGTCGAGCGGCGGCGCGACCACCTCACGGCCGACGAGCGCCGGCTCGCCGACCTGGCGTTCCCTGGCCTCTCAGCGGCGGCCGCTCGGCGTCTGATGCGCCAAGGTCATTGGCGTGACCTGGAGCCTGGGACGGTTCTCCTGTCCGAGGGCCATGTCGGCAGTCGCGTCTACGCGCTGGCCGAGGGCATGGTCGACGTCGTCGTGGATGGCGAGGTCGTCGCAGCGGCGCAACCTGGCCAGCTCGTCGGCGAGGTCGGCTTTCTCGCAGGCGGGCCGGCGACCGCGACGGCCGTCGCACGCGAAAAGCTGCGGGCGCTGGTCTGGGATCGCTCTAGCTTAGAACGGGGTATGCGTCGCGCGCCCGACTTGCACGACGCCGTCTATGCGGCCTTCGGGAGCGACCTCGCCCGCAAGGTCGCCGACCAGACGCTCAGGCCACGGCGTGTCGCCGCCTCAGCCGGCGCGTAGCAGCGGCTGGGCCGACTGCGCAGCGAGCCGCGCGAGCCCCAGGAGGCCGGTGAGCGTGGTCAACGCGAGCCCCAGGCCGATGATGCCGAGCGCGGTGAAGGGCGCGAAGACGAACGGCAGGCCGAGCGCAAAGGCGGCGATGAGCCAGGCACCCGCAATGCCGAGCACGAGCGCTGCCAAGCCCGCAAGCGCGCCCAGCCCCGCATGCTCCACCAGGAACGTCCGCACGAGGTCCCTTCGTCCAGCGCCCAACGCCTTCAAAATGGCTGCCGCCCGGCGCTGCCGCGTGCGAACAGCGGCGAGGCTCGCCGCCAGCACGACGAGACCCGACACCAGCGACAGCCCAGCAACCACGAGCACGGCCGCCCGGATGCGGTCGAGGACGGCACTCGCCGCCGCCAACGTCTCGTCGATCAACAGCGGGGTCACCGTTGGCAACGCGTCGCTCAGTGTCGCCAAGAGCGCCGGACGCTCGTCCAGCGCGACGTCGACCGACGCGATGACGCTGTGCGGAGCTTGATCGATGAGCCCGGGACTGAAGGTGAAGAGAAACTCCAATCGACCGCGGCTCCAGTCGATCTCCGGCCGGATCGCCGCGATCTCGGCCTCCACCAATCGGCCGAGCACGTTGAAGGTGAGCGTATCGCCGACATCGACGCCGTAAGCCGTTGCCGCCTCGTCCTCGATCGCCACGAGTGGCGGTCCTCGGTAGTCGTCCGACCACCACCTACCGGCGACCAGGCGCTCGTCCGCGGGCGGCTCGGCGGACCAGGTGATCCCGCGATCGCCCCGCACCGACCAAGCCGCCTCTTCGCCGATCTCGACCTCAGCCACCGGCACGCCCGCAATGCGGACGAGGCGCGCGCGCAGATAAGGCGCAAGCTGCAACACCTCAGCGCCGGCATCCTGCACGATCGTCTCGAAGCGCTCCCGCATGTCCGGCTGAATGTCGATGAAGATCGTCGAGGGTGCCCGCGCCGGGACCCGGGCGTCGAGCTCCCGGTCGATCACCTGCCCCGTCTGCGCGACCATCGCCAGGAGCCCCAGACCCAGGGCCAGCGCCAGGACCGTGGGCGTCGTCTCCCCGCCCGGCCGCGCGAGCTCGCGCAAAGGCAGCCGCAGCCGCGGCGGCGCGACACCGGCTAGCGCGCCGGCTAGTCGCTGAAGGGCAAGCACCAGGCCCACGAGCACGGCTGTCCCGCCCGCGAGCGCGAGTAGCACCGTGGCGGCCAGGCGACCGTCGTCGGCAACGGCGATGACGAGCGCCGTGAGCGCAATGGCAAGCCCCAGCGCGATGAGCCGGTCGCGGCGCGGCGGCTTCGCGTCCGCGAGATCGGTGCCGCCGCGGAAGAGACTTGCGGGCGATACCGCTCGGGCGCCGGCGAGCGGCAGCCAGACGAAGCAGGCGAGCACCAATGCACCGATGGCCGCCGCTGCGAACAGCGCCTGCGGTACGATGCGGGGTTCGAGTTGAACCGGCAGCAAGCCAGGTGGCAGGAGCGCTAGTCCGAAGGGCATGAGCGCGCCCAGGATGATGCCAAGGCCGAGACCGAGGGCCCCCAGCAAAGCGAGCTGCAGCCCGTAGAGGCCAGCGACCCAGCCAGGACGACCGCCGAGCGCGCGGAGTGTCGCCATCGCTGTGAGCTTGCCCGCCAGATGCGTGCGCGCGGCGAGCGCAACAGCCAAGCCACCGGTCGCGAGCGCGGCGAGGCTCGAGAGCGTCAAGAAGGTGGCGAGCCGATCGATCAGGCCCTCGAGCCCGGGCTGGGCAGCCGACGCGCTCCGCACCTCGAAGCGCGCGTCGGGCGCGGCGCGCCGCGCCTTCTCCACAAAGCCATCCCGATCGCTTGTGTCGGCGAGGGCTATTCGCGTTTGGTAGCGCGCGACACTGCCCTCCCTGAGAATACCGGTCGCCGCCAGATCATCGAGCGCAACGATCACCCGAGGGCCGATCTGGAAGACGCCTCCCGTCCGATCCGGCTCCGCCACCAGCGTCGTCCGGATGGTGAAGTCCGCATCGCCGATGCGAACCGGGTCGCCGACTTCAACACCGAGCCGGGTGAGCACGCCAGGCGCCACGATGATGCCGCGGTCCCAAAGCGCGTCAGACACCGGCATCGGCGGGTCGAGCCGAAGCTCGCCATAAAGTGGGTAGGCGCCGTCGACGCCTTTGAGCGCGACGGTAACGTCGGCCGTGTCGGTCTTGAGGATCGTGTTGACGCTGACGATGTCGGACGTGCGGGCGTCGTCCGGCACGACGCCCGCCTTCTCCTCGGGGGTGATCGGCGCGCCGGTCGCGCGCAGCCGGGCATCACCGCCCATCAGCACGGCGGCGTCCCGTTGGAGCGTCTCCAGCACGACCTGGCGCGCCGTGCCGACGGCGGCGAAGGTAGCGACACCCAGGACCAGCGCGGCGACGATCCAGAGGAGTTGTGGACTAGCCCTCAGATCGCGCCATACCAGCCGCGTCGCCAGACGCCAGTTCATGCGGCTTCAACGCGCGGCGACGGCGCCTGGACCAGCTTGCCGTTGGCCATCTGCGCGATGCGGTCGCAGCGCGCGGCGAGAGCAGGGTCGTGGGTGATCAGGAGGAGCGTCGCGCCAGCCTCAGCGACGGCGGAGAACAAGAGGTCCGCCATGTGGCTTGCCGTGTCGCCGTCCAGGTTGCCGGTCGGCTCGTCAGCGAGGACGAGCCGCGGCTTTGCCACGAGCGCGCGTGCAAGCGCTACGCGCTGCTGCTCACCGCCGGAGAGCTGGGTCGGTCGGTGGTCGAGCCGATGGCCGAGCCCGACCGCATCGAGCGCCTCCCGCGCGTGCGCGTCCGCCGCCCAATCGCCCGCCAGCTCGAGCGGCACGGCGACGTTCTCGAGTGCGGTGAGCGTGCTGATCAGGTGAAACGACTGAAAGAGGATGCCCAGCTCACGGCGCCGCCAGTCCGCGCGCTCGTTTTCGTTGAGCGCCGAGATCTCGACGCCGTCGACGAAGATGCGACCGTGGGTCGGGCGTTCGAGCCCGGCGAGCAGGGCGAGCAGGCTGGACTTGCCGGAGCCCGACGGGCCGACCACACCGATCGAGCTTCCCGCCGCCACCTCCAGATCGATGCCGCGCAGCACGTTGACGGGGCCGCTCTGCGCCCTAAGCGTCAAGTGCACGTCTTCGGCACGGATCAATGGGGTTCGGATGCCTGCTTCGTCCATGGGACCACCGCGAGAAGAGTTCGGGCTTTTAATTGGCGTCTTTGCGCTGATCCTCAACCTCGCCTCGCCGAGCAACGCTGCCGAGTGTCGGATCGCCTTCGTAGGTGACAGCCTGACCGCCGGCTTCGGCCTTCCCGAGAGTGCCAGCTGGCCCGCGCGGATGCAGGCCCGTCTGGAGGAAGAGGGTTATGCGTGCGACGTCATCAATGCTGGGGTTTCCGGGGATACGACGGCCGGAGGTCGGGCACGGCTCGGCTGGGTTCTCGCCGAGCAACCGAGCCACGTCGTCCTGGCGCTCGGGGCCAATGATGGCCTGCGGGCGCTGCCGCCTGAGGAGATGCGGGCCAATCTCGACGCCATGCTCGCCATGCTCGAGAACGACGGCGTCGCCGTGCTGCTAGCCGGGATGCTGGCGCCTCCCAATCTCGGCACCGAATATGGGGAAGCCTACAGGGGCGCGTTCGCGGACGTCGCCGAGCGCTATGACGTCGCGTTCTACCCGTTCCTGCTCCACGGTGTCGCCGCCCAACCGGAACTCAATCAGTCCGACGGTATCCACCCCAACCGGGCCGGCGTTAGCGTGATGGTCGAGCGCATCTGGCCGACCTTCAAGGAATGGCTAGAGGCAAGCGGCGCCGGCTAGACTTGAGACCAACCTGGCGGCGAGCGGCGGGGCGACCAATGTCGCGACGCTAGGTCGTTGTATTGGTGCTCTGCGCTTTGCACGATACGCTCAATAGGCGCGCGCTCGGTAAGGCGCGAACAGTCAGCGGAGGAGACATATGCAGGACGTCTATCCCGTCCCGGCATCTTGGGCCACGTCGTCGTACTGCGACGAGGCGACGTACGAGAATCTCTACGCCCGCTCGGTACAGGACCCAGAGGGGTTCTGGGCGGACCAGGCCAAGCGGCTCGACTGGTTTCAGTTCCCTTCGAAGATCAAGAACGTCTCCTTCTACGACGACGTCCACATCCGCTGGTACGAGGACGGCGAACTCAACGTCTGTTACAACTGTGTCGACCGGCATCTCCCAGAGCGCGCCAACCAAACCGCGATCATCTGGGAGGGCGACGACCCGGGCACCGACGCCCACATCACCTACGCCGAGTTGCACGAGCGCGTCTGCAAGCTCGCCAACATCCTGAGGGCGCAAGGCGTCAAGAAGGGCGACCGGGTAACCATCTACCTGCCGATGATCCCCGAGGCGGCCTACGCGATGCTCGCCTGCGCGCGCGTTGGCGCGATGCACTCGGTGGTGTTCGGCGGCTTCAGCCCGGACAGCCTCGCCGACCGGGTCAACGACTGCAGCTCGACACTCGTCATCACTGCGGACGGCGGCTTCCGCGGCGGCAAGCCCGTTCCCTTGAAGGCCAACTGCGACAAGGCGCTCGAACGCTGCGGCCCGGACGTCAAGGTTTTGATGTTCCGCCACGCCGGCCTCGACGTGCCGATGCAGGACGGCCGCGACGTCGACGCGTCGGCGCTCATGAGCGACGCCTCCGCGGAGTGCGAGCCGGAGCGCATGAACGCCGAGGACCCGCTCTTCATCCTCTACACGTCGGGCTCCACCGGCAAGCCGAAGGGTGTCCTCCACACCTCCGGCGGCTATCTCGTCTTTGCGTCGCTGACTCACCACTACGTCTTCGACTACAAGGACGGTGACATCTACTGGTGCACCGCCGATGTCGGCTGGGTCACCGGCCACAGCTACATCGTCTACGGTCCGTTGGCGAACGGCGCCACGACGCTGATGTTCGAGGGCGTGCCGAACTATCCGAGCATGTCGCGCTTCTGGCAGGTCGTCGACAAGCACAAGGTCAACATCTTCTACACCGCACCCACCGCCATCCGTGCCCTGATGCAGAAGGGCGACGCGCCGGTGAAGGAGACCTCGAGGGACTCGCTGCGGCTCTTGGGCTCCGTCGGCGAGCCGATCAACCCGGAGGCCTGGCGCTGGTACTACGAGGTCGTGGGCGACAGCCGGTGCCCGATCGTCGACACGTGGTGGCAGACCGAGACGGGCGGCATCCTCATCACCCCGCTTGCCGGCGCCATCGCGCTCAAGCCTGGTTCGGCCTCGAAGCCGTTCTTCGGCGTGCAGCCGGCGCTGGTCGACAACGACGGCAAGGAGCTAGAAGGCGCCACTGAAGGCAATCTGATTCTCAAGGATAGCTGGCCCGGCCAGATGCGCACGGTCTTCGGCGACCACGAACGTTTCGTCCAGACCTACTTCGCAACGTTCAAGGGTGCCTACTTCACCGGGGACGGCGCGCGGCGCGATGCGGACGGCTATTACTGGATCACCGGGCGTGTGGACGACGTCATCAATGTATCCGGCCATCGGATGGGCACGGCCGAAGTCGAAAGCTCGCTCGTCGCGCATTCTGCCGTCGCCGAGGCGGCGGTCGTGGGCTTCCCGCACGACATCAAGGGCCAGGGCATCTACTGCTACGTGACCCTCCAGTCGGGCGTCGAGCCCACCGAGGAGCTGCGCCAGGATCTGGTCAAGCACGTCCGCCAGGATATCGGCCCGATCGCCTCACCGGACTACAGCCAGTGGGCACCGGGCCTGCCGAAGACCCGCTCCGGCAAGATCATGCGCCGCATTCTGAGGAAGATCGCAGCCAACGAGGCCGATCAGCTCGGCGATACCTCGACGCTCGCCGAGCCCGCCGTGGTCGACGAGCTGGTCGAAAACCGCATGAGCCGATGACCGAAGCGCGCCCGGACATGAGCGCCGGGCGCACCTCGCGCCGTCGATGAGCGCGGGGATGTCCGAGCCGACCCTGTCGTCTGCAGCCCAGCGCGTCATCGTCGGCTTGCGCGGCACCGTTCGCGCCGCACGGGTGATGGTCGCCAACGCCCGCGCCCGCAAGCTCTTCGAGGCGCAGGTGCTCGGACGTTTCGAGCGGCTCGGGCCGAACGCGTGGGACGACTACCAGTTCACGGCCGCCGAGGCGGAGACCATCGAGGTTTGGCCGACCGTCAAGCTGCAGGTCGAACACGACGGCGCCATCTTCCGCCTCCGGCATCGGGGCGCGGTCGTGCTCGCCGAATGGCTGCCGACTGTGCTGGACCAGGACGATCGCACCCGCTTTCTGCATGACTGCGTCGACCCCTTCGGTGCGGCCAAGGGCTCGGGCGTCGCCAGCTTCGTCGCGCGCAGCATGGCACGCTCCCGCTGAGCGCCGGCTCAACCGCCCGACGCGTTCGCTCGCGGGTCGACGAGTTCGTCGAGCGTGAAAGTAAAGCCGGCGTCATGCTCGGGCTCCGCGTCCGGCGCGCCGCACTCGGTGGCATCACCGTCCTGGTTGCCCTGTTGTCGCCCTATCCGGACGCGCTCTACCCTTTCGGCCTCATCGCTGTCTTCCTCGCCATCGGCGAGATCCTGCTGTGGAAACTGCGCACGGGCCGCCTGAGAAGGCGCGCCATCTATGTCTTCGTTGCCGTCGACATGGCGCTTCTCGCGTTCGCGCTGCTATATCCCAATCCTCTGGCCCTCATCGACTATCCAGCAACCCTCACACTCAAGCTGGGTGCTTCAGTGTACCTCTTCGTGATGCTGTCGCTATTGGTTTTCGCGTTCAGGCCGAGTGTGGTGCTCTGGGGCGGGCTGGTCGGCGGCACAGCGTGGACTGTCGGCGTCACGCTGATACTGCTCCAGCCCGAGTATAGCGCGGCCTTCTTGCCAGACCCCCACGACCTCGAGTCGGTCCTTGGAGCCGTGAGCGATCCCCATGCCATCGATGTGGGCGTCCGCGTACAGGAAGTCGGAACGTTCTTGATCGTCGCCGGCGTGCTAGCTGTGGCGGTATGGCGCTCGCAGCGACTTGTCCGGCGCCAGGCGAGCGCCGAGCGGGAAAGGGCCAACCTCGCCCGCTATTTCGCGCCGGCGATGGTCGATCAACTCGCCACGCGCGATACGCCGTTGACCGCCGCCCGCAATGCCGAGGTTGCCGTACTGTTCGTCGATGTCGTGGGGTTTACGCGGTGGGCCGAGAGCCGAACGCCGAGCGACGTGGTGGCGGCCCTGCGTGACCTCCATCTCCGGCTCGAGGCGTTGATCTTCGAGCATGGCGGCACGCTGGACAAATTCATCGGCGACGGCGTGATGGCGACCTTCGGCACGCCCGATCCGGGACCGGACGACGCGGCGCGCGCCCTTCGCTGCGTTCGGGCCATCCTCGAGGCGTTCCCGTCGGATGGCCCCTTCCGGCTCGCCTTGGGGCTGCACTGGGGACCGGTCATCCTCGGCGATCTCGGCTCCGAGCGCCGGATGGAGTTCGCGGTCTTGGGCGATACGGTCAACGTCGCCAGCCGGCTGGAACACCTGGCACGCGAGCTGGATGCTCGCGCCGTGATCAGCGACGCTGCGGTTCAGCGTGCCGGCGGCGCCGAAGCCGACATGAAATGGCACCAGGACGTCGGCGTGCGCGGCCGTGAGAGCAAGCTCGATCTCTGGACGCTCTGAGAGCGATCCTTCATGGCAGCTGGCGTGTTGGTTCGCCGAGCAGGGAGGCCATCATGCCCCTCTTCGTGAAGGATGTCGTGAAGACCGGTGGCGGCCTGGTCGCGGCGCAGAGCGTGGATGCGGCTGCGGCCGGCGTGGAGGCGCTGCGGAAGGGCGGCAACGCCGTCGATGCCGCTGTCGCCACCTCCCTGGCGCTCGGTGTCGCCGAGCCCTGGATGAGCGGCATCGGCGGCGGTTGTGCGGCGTTGATCCAGGCACCAGGCGAACCGGCTGTGGCCATCGACGGCGGCATGGTGGCGCCGCAGGCCCTCGACCCAAGCGCCTACCCCCTCACCGGTGAGCCTGGGCCGGGCCTCTTCGCCTGGCCCGGCGTGGTCGACGACCGCAACGTAACAGGGCCGTCGGCGGTGGCCGTGCCTAGCCTCGTCGCCGCGCTGGGCCTCGCCCACGAGCGGTTCGGCAGGCTCGCTTGGCGCGCGGCGCTCGACCCTGCCATCAGGCTCGCCGAAGCTGGTCATGCCGGGGACTGGTATACGACCCTCAAGATCGCCAATGACGCGCGGCTCCTCCGGCGGCAAGCAGGAAGCGCCGCCTACTTCCTCGCCGACGGTCTACCGCCCGCGGGCGACCCGCTGACCGGTCGCTTCCGGTTGGATACCTCCGCCCTTGCCCGCACGTACCGCCGGCTCGCCGAGGCGGGACCCGAGGATTTCTATCGGGGTGAACTCGCCGGGCGACTACTAGCTGAGGCCGAGGCCGCCGGCACGTGGCTCAGCGCACCGGACCTCGAAGGCTATGCGGCTCGGCTCGTGGAACCGCGCCGGTTCGGCTATCGCGACGCTGAGGTCCTGGCGATGGACGGGCTCTTCGCGGGCGCAAGCCTCGAGGAAGCGCTGGGTCTGGTGGCCGCCAGCTGGCAAGGCGACGCCATCGACCGAGACGCCTACGCGGCCTATGCGCGCGGCCTCCAACGCGCCTACGCGACGCGGCTCGAACAAAGGGGCCACGTCGCCGATCCGGGGAACACTTCGCATTTCTGTGTCGTCGATGGTGACGGCATGCTGGTCGCCTGGACGCAGACCTTGCTGTCGCTCTTCGGCAGCCATGTACGCCTGCCTGAGACGGGCATTCTCCTGAACAACGGCATCATGTGGTTCGACCCACGACCGGGTACCCCCAACGCTCTCGCCCCCGGCGCGAAGCCGCTCGCGAACATGTGCCCGACGTTGATCGAGCTGGCGAACGGTGGCCGAGCCGCATTGGGTGCTTGCGGCGGCCGGCGCATCCTCCCGGCGGTCCTCCAACTCGCAAGCTTCCTCATCGACGCCAGCGACGATCTGGAGCGCGCGTTCGCGCGCCCGCGCATCGACGTGAGCGGACCCGACGCCGCCGTCGTCGACGCGCGGTTGGGCGAGGACGTCCGGTCCGCGGTCGGCGCCCTCCTGCCCTCGACCACGGCCAACGACGGGGTCCAGCCGACGCCCTTCGCCTTGCCCAGCGCCATTCTCGTGGCACCTGACGGCGAGCGCAGCGGGGCGAGCGCGCTGGGCCATCCCTGGGCTGGCGCGTTCGGGGCCTGACGCGTCAGTTCTTGCGAGCCCCGGCGATCCGTGAAAACCTCCGGTCGACATGGGAGATCGACACCACAGGAAAGGCAACATGCGCTCACCGACACGCGCGCTTACGACCTTGGCTCTGGCGCTCGGGCTGGCCTCTCCCGCCGTGGCGGACGAGAACATGCTCCGGGTGGTGATGCACTCCGATCTGAAGATCATCGATCCGATCTGGACCACCGCCTACATCACGCGCGACCACGGCTACATGGTGTACGATACGCTCCTGGCACTCGACGCCGACGGGGTCGTGCAGCCGCAGATGGCCGAAAGCTGGGAGGTGTCGGACGACGGACTGACGCATAGCTTCACGCTGCGCGACGGCCTTACCTTCCACGATGGCGCGCCCGTCACCGGTGCCGATGTGGTTGCGTCGCTGGGGCGCTGGGGCAAGCGCGACACGATGGGCCAACAGCTCATGCAGTTCGTCGAAGGTATGGAGGCGCCGGACGAGCAGAGCGTCACGATCACGCTCGCCGAGCCCTACGGCCTGCTCGGTCAATCGCTCGCCAAGCCGAGTTCCAACGTGCCCTTCATCATGCCGGCGGGCATCGCCGCAACCCCGGCCGACGAGCAGATCGACGAGGCGATCGGCTCCGGCCCCTTCGTCTTCGACGCAGACGCCTGGGAGCCGGGCAACAAGGTCGTCTACCGGAAGTTCGCTGACTACCAACCCCGCGACGAACCGCCCAGCTGGACCGCCGGCGGCAAGCTGGTCAACGTGGACGTCGTCGAGTGGGTGTCGATGCCCGACGCGCAGACCGCTGTGAATGCGCTGATCACAGGGGAAATCGACGTTATCGAGCAGGTCGCCCACGACCTCTTGCCGCTGGTCGAGGGCGATCCGAGCATCGAGGTGCGGATCGCGAACCCGCTCGGCTATCAGTACATGTTCCGCTTCAACCACCTGCACCCGCCGTTCGACGATGCCACGGTGCGCCGTGCGGCGGTGGCCGCGCTGAACCAGGAGGACTTCGTCAGCGCCACGATCGGCAACCCGGCCTTCTACCGGGTGTGCGCCGCGATGTTCATTTGCGATACGCCCTTCGCCACGGACGCTGGCGGCGCGATCGCCCTCGCCTCGGACTTCGACGCGTCGAAGGCACTTCTGGAAGAGGCCGACTATGACGGCACACCGGTGGTGTTGATGCACTCGACCGACCTGCAGGTGCTGACCAATCTCGCACCGGTCGCGAAGAGTCTCTTGGAGCGGGGCGGCTTCACCGTCGACATGCAGTCGATGGACTGGCAGACGCTCGTCTCACGGCGCGCCAAGCAGGAACCGCCGGAGGACGGCGGCTGGAATGCCTTCCTGACCGCTTGGGTCGCTGCCGACGTGATGAACCCGATTGCAGCAGCGGGCTTCAACGCCTCCGGCGAGGACGCCTGGTTCGGCTGGCCCGAAGACGCCGAGCTGGAGGCGCTGCGTGACCGCTTCGCGCGTGAGACCGACCTCGATGCGCAACGCGCACTCGCCGAGCAGATCCAGCTCCGTGCGCTCGAAGTCGCAACGCACATGCATGCGGGGCAGTACTTCGTGCCGATGGCCTTTCGCAACGACCAGGTCGGCGGCTTCATCGACGGGCCGGCAACCTTCTTCTGGCAGGCGGCGCGCGTCGACGACTGAGCGGCCACTGACCCGCGGTCGCCTGCGCGCATGCTAGGCTTCCTGGCGCGGCGGGTCGCGGCGACCGTACCGGTACTCCTGTTCGTCGCGGTCTTCGTGTTCCTGCTGCTGCGCCTCACGCCGGGCGACCCAGCGGCGATCGTCGCCGGCGACAATGCGAGCACCGAGCAGATCGAAGAGATCCGCGCGCAGCTCGGCCTGGACGAGCCTTTGCTCGAGCAATTCGGCCTATGGTCCGCCAAGGTGCTGCGGGGCGATTTCGGCGAGAGCTTCTTCTTCAAACAGCCGGTCGCGTCCCTGATCGGCCAGCGGATCGAGCCTACCCTGTCGCTCGCGCTGGTGACTCTCTTCATCACGGTGGTCGTGGCGGTGCCATTGGGCACGCTTGCGGCCTACTACCACCGGAGCTGGCTCGACCGGCTGGTGATGGGCTTCTCGGTGGCGGGCTTCTCGGTGCCGGTGTTCGTGCTCGGCTACCTCCTGATCTACGTCTTCGCCGTCGAGCTTCGGTGGTTCCCGGTCCAGGGCTTCGCGAGCATCCGCGAAGGGCTCTGGCCGTTTCTGGAGCGCATGGTGCTCCCGGCGAGCGCGCTCTCCGTCATCTATGTGGCGCTCATTGCGCGGATCACGCGGGCAAGCGTCCTCGAAGTGTTGGGCGAGGACCACGTACGCACCGCACGGGGCAAGGGTCTCCCCGAACGCACGGTCGTCATCAACCACGCGCTCCGCAACGCCGCGGTGCCGATCGTCACGGTCATCGGGGTCGGGCTTGCCTTGCTCATCGGCGGCGTGGTGGTCACCGAGAGCGTCTTCAACATTCCGGGCCTCGGGCGGCTCACCGTCGATGCCGTACTCGCCCGCGACTACCCGACGATCCAGGCAGTCATCCTCCTCTTCTCGTTCGCCTACGTCCTCATCAACCTGATGATCGACCTCACCTATCTGGTGCTCGATCCGAGGATCCGCTATTGAAGGCCGAGGCCACGCAGGCACCATTCGCCGAGGCCACGGCGCTGCGCTTGGTGCCGGCGCTCCTCGCCGATCCGAGCGTGCGCATCGGGGGCGGTATCCTCGTCGTAATCGCGCTCCTGGGGCTGTTCGCGCCGCTCCTTACACCGGTCGACCCGAGCTATCTGGACCCGACGACCCGCAACGAGCTCCCAGGTGCCGCGAGCACTGTCGATCTCGCCGACGGCAAGACCGCCGACGTTACCCACTGGTTCGGCACGGACCAGCTGGGCCGGGACCTGTTCGCCCGAGTGCTCTACGGCGCGCGGATCTCGCTTCTGGTCGGCCTTGCGGTCACTCTGATCGTCGTGGCGACGGGCCTCTTCATCGGCCTCGTCGCCGGCTATTTCCGCGCCCTGGACGGCCTGATCATGCGCATGATGGACGGCCTCATGGCGATCCCGTCGATCCTGCTCGCCCTGGCGCTCGTGGCGCTTTGGGGTGCCGGGCTATGGACAGTGATCATCGCCGTCGCCATCCCCGAGGTGCCGCGCGTGGTGCGGCTCGTACGCTCGATCGTCCTCTCGGTGCGCGGCGAGCCCTATGTGGAGGCAGCGGTTGCGATGGGCACGCCGACGCCGCTGATCATGACCCGGCACATCCTTCCCAGCACCATCGCACCGCTGATCGTTCAGGGGACGTATGTCTGCGCATCGGCCATCCTGGTCGAAGCGATCCTCTCCTTCCTCGGCGTCGGCATCCCGACCGACATCCCCACCTGGGGGAACATCATGGCTGAGGGTCGGCTCCTCTTTCGCGTCTATCCACACGCCATTCTCTTTCCCGGCGTGTTCCTGGCGGTCACCATCCTGGCGGTGAACATGATGGGTGACGGCATGCGTGACGCGCTCGACCCCAAGCTGCAGCGCAGGCTCTAACCGTGTCGCCTGTGCTCACCATCGAGCAACTCTCCGTGCGCCTGCCCGCGGGCGCCGACCGCACCTATGCCGTTGAGAACGTCAGCGTCGACGTGGCACCTGGCGAGGTCGTGTGCCTGGTCGGCGAATCGGGCTCGGGCAAGTCGGTGACCGCCCAGGCGGTGATGGGGCTTCTACCGAGGGGCCAGCTCCAGCCTACGGATGGCCTGATCAAGCTGAAGGGCGAAGACCTGCTGCGCGCGCCGGCGCGGCGGCTCCGCGCCTTACGCGGCACGGCCATGGCGATGGTCTATCAGGAGCCGATGACGGCGCTGAACCCGGTGCTCCCGTGCGGCTACCAGATCGACGAGGTGCTGCGCACGCACACGGGCCTCGGAACGGACGATCGAGCCGAGCGGGTGCGCGACATGCTCGATCAGGTCGGCCTCGCTGAGCCGGAGCGGATGGCCGAAAGCTATCCCCACGAGCTCTCGGGTGGCCAGCGGCAGCGCATCATGATCGCCATGGCCCTCGTCCTGGAGCCTGCGCTGCTGATCGCCGACGAGCCGACCACCGCACTCGACGTCACGACGCAAGTGCAGATCCTCGCCCTGCTTCGTGAGCTGCAGGCGGCGCACGGTACCGGCGTCCTCTTCATCACCCACGACTTCGGTGTGGTCGCCGAGATCGCCGATCGCGTCGTCGTCATGCGCGCCGGACGGGTGGTCGAAGCGGGCACGGTCCGCGACATCCTCGACCGCCCACAACACGCCTACACGCAGGCGCTCATCCGGGCGGTGCCCTCGCTCATCCCGCGCCCTGCACGCGCCGGCAGCGGTCGAACGGTGCTGGAGGTCGCCAGCCTCGCCAAGTCCTACCGCCAGGGCGGGTGGCTCGATCGGCGGCGCGTCGTCGACGCGGTCAAGGACGCCAGTTTCGAGATCGCCGCCGGCGAGGTTCTGGGGCTGGTCGGTGAGAGCGGCAGTGGCAAGTCCACCACCGCGCGCTGCATCGCAAGGCTGGAAGACCCCAGCGCGGGACGCATCCGGCTTCGTGGCGCAGAGATTGGAAGCCTCTCGCGGCGGGCGCTCAGACCACATCGCCGACACGTGCAGATCGTCTTTCAGGACCCCTATCGCTCCTTGAACCCCAGAAGACGAGTGGCGGCCTCGTTGATCGAGGGGCCCATGAACTTCGGCGTTTCACGAGCCGTAGCGCTCGAGCGCGCCCGCGAGTTGCTCGCCTTCGTCGGCGTCGATCCCGTCTCGATCGAGCGCTACCCGCACCAGTTCTCCGGCGGCCAGCGGCAGCGGATCTGCATCGCCCGCGCGCTGATCATGGAGCCGGCGCTCCTGATCGCCGACGAGCCCGTCTCGGCACTCGACGTCTCGGTCCAGGCACAGGTGCTCGAGCTCTTGGACCAGGTGCGCACGCGCCTCGACCTCGCCGTCCTGTTCATCACGCACGATCTGCGCGTGGCGGCTCAGATCTGTGATCGCGTGCTGGTCATGCGGCGCGGTGAGGTGGTGGAGAGCGGCCCGACCGCCGCCGTCTTCGCCGCGCCCGAGGACAGCTACACACGAACCCTCGTCGCCGCTGCTCCAGGGCGCAACTGGGACTTCGCGCATGCGTAGGACCTGCCTCGCCATCGGCCTCCTAAGCCTCCTTGGCCCCGGTGAGGCCCGTGCCGACCTCCAGGACGACCTCGCCAGCTTCGCTCAAGCCTACGCGCCGCGCTTCGGTGAGGTGCGCTTCGTCGACGACGACATCGCCGGATGTGGCGAGGCCCACGCGCTCGACAGCGCGGCGCTGCGCGATCCGGCGACCGGTCCCGTGGTGCTCGATCACGGCGACGTGCGGGAGAACGCAATCGTGCTCATCCATGGTCTGAGCGACAGCCCGTTCTTCCTCTGTGCGCTGGCACGAGCCTTGTTCGAGGCCGGCGCCAACGTCGTGCTGCCGCTCCTAACGGGCCACGGGCGGGTGCAGCCGTCGGCCGAGGCGCATGTGCCGGAGCTGGCGGAACGCTGGAAAGTGGATGCGGAGGCGGCCCTCGCCTTCGCCGAGCGGCGCGGCAAGCGTGTCTCCGTGGGCGGCTTGTCGACCGGCGGCTTGCTGGCGGTCTGGCTGTGGGCGCAGACGCCCGACCGCATCGACGGCGGGCTCCTGCTGTTCTCCGGCGCCTTTGATTTCGAGCGGCGGCTCAAACTCGCAGCCGCGTGCGCCGGCACCGCGATGGAACGCCAGAACAACGTACTCCGGCGCTGGTGCAACAACCGGCTCGTGGCGATGACCCAGTCGGCCGATGAAGAGGCCACGTGGAACCGCACGAGCCCCTATCGCGACCTGCTCACCGACTATGGCGCGCTGCAGCTCGGGCTGCTTCGGCGTTCGACGTTGCAGGCGCTCGATGGGCGGCGCTTCGACCCACCGCTACTCATCGCCCACTCGATCCATGACGACGCGACGCCGATCGCCGGCGTCGACGCCCTAGCGGCTCGCCACGAGGCGCCGGCTCTCGTCGAACGCTTCACCATCGACGATGTCCGCGAGGCGAACTGCCTACCGGTGACCGACGACTGCACGATGGCCACGCCGCCCGAGCATGGATGTGGTCTTCCGCACGCCTCGGTCGTGCTCGCCGCTCCGCTCCGGGCTAAGAGCGCCGACGCGCCCGTCTGCGAGCCCGCCAACCCGGTCTTCGAGGAGATGGCCGCCGCCGCGGTCGCCTTCATCGACCGCCTGCCGTGATGTTTCGCCACGCTTGACGGCTTTAGTGCCTTCACGAACGGTGACGAACACGTGAGCGCAGGGAGGGGACAAGCATGGCCGACGTGCTGGACGGGCAACAGCTCGAGCTGCAGGCAAGAGCGCGAGACGTGGCGAAGAGCGTGATCGCGCCCACGGCCGCCGAGACCGACCGCACAGAAGCCTACCCCTGGGTCGTCGTCGATGCGCTGCGCGAGGCGGGTTTCATCGGCATGACCGTGCCCAAGGCTTATGGTGGCCCTGGTCGCAACTATTTCGAGACCGTGCTCGTCATCGAAGAGATCGCCGCCGCCTGCTGCACCTCGGGTCGCATCGTGGTCGACAGCAATCTGGGCGCACTCGGCGCCGTCGTGGCCTACGGCACCGAGGCACAGAAGCGGCAGTGGGCAGAGTTCATTCTCGGCGGCGACAAGCCAGCGATCTGCATCACTGAGCCGGGCGCCGGCAGTGACGCCGGAGCCATGATGACGACCGCAGTGCGCCGCGGCGACCGGTGGGTGCTCAACGGCACCAAGCACTGGATCACGGGCGGCGGCGTCTCGCGACTTCATCTCATCTTTGCGCGGGTCGTCGACGGCAGCGACAGCAAAGGCATCGCCGCGTTCACGGCGATCCGCGACGAGGACGAGGGGCTCGTCGTCGGCGAGCGCGAGCCGGCGATGGGCGCCCGCGGCATGCCGGAGACCGAGCTCCACTGCCGCGACCTCGCACTCCCCCTCGACCGCATGCTCGTGCCGCCGGAGGGCCCACGGCTGGGGCTCAAGCGGCTGCTGGACGCCTACAATGGCCAACGTGTAGGCGCGGCGACCGTCGCACTCGGCGTCGCCCGTGCAGCTCATGAGCATGCTTGCGACTATCTGGGCGAACGTCGCCAGTTCGGCCAGCTACTCGCCGACTTCCAGGGGCTCCGCTGGATGGCCGCCGACATGGCGATCACGATCGACGCGGCGCGGCTCCTCATCCACCGCGCGGCCGAGAGCGCGGGCCCCAGGGGCTTTCCCGACCCGCGGCTCGCTGCCCAGGCGAAGGTCTTCGCCGCCGAGCAGGCGATCAGGGTCACCAACGACGCGCTCCAGCTGCTGGGTGCTGCGGGCTACTCGCGCAATCACCCGCTCGAGCGCATGTGCCGCGACGCGCGGATGTTCGCCATCGCGGGCGGGACGGCGCAGGTGCTTCGGAACCTCATCGCCCACAAGCTTCTGGACCAACCTGCCGACGAGATCGCACCGCTGCGGCGCAGCGCCTGAGGATCGCGTCCAGCGCGCAGGACCAGCAGCCGCACTGTACGCTCATACGTGGCCGTAGCGGCGGCGTGCGTCGGCACTAGGGTCGAGACTCGTTCATTGATGTTTCATCTCCATCATGTGACGAGGCATGCGATGGCGATGGCTGCGGCTTAGTTGGCGGCGGGTTTGTCGTAGCGGGTGGCGATGCGGCGACAGTCTTTGAGACGGCCGCACGCGCGCTCGACCAGGTTTCGATGCCTTAAGGCCGCGGCATCGAAGGGGTGGCGCCGCTTGCGGGTCGGGTTGTTGGGGATGCGGGTTTGCTGCCGCGGCTTTGACGCAGAGGGCGGAAGGCATCGCTGTCGTAAGCCGTATCGGCGATGCACAGCCGCGCCGGTCGCAAGGCCTCGACCGGCGTTGGCGCGAAGGGCACGTCGCTGCGCCACCCCGGGCTCCGCGTGAAGGTGAGCGCCCGATCGCCTGCGTCGCGGGCCCCCTTTTGGGCCAGTGGCCGAGCGGCGGGGCACGGGAGACTGACCCGCCCCGAGCAGTCGATCCAGGCGCAGTGTTAGTGAAGCACGGTGTTGGCATAGGCGCCAGCCGGGTTGGAGCGTAGCGGAACCGAGGCTGGC
>JANQNY010000058.1 GCA_028279345.1 Geminicoccaceae bacterium | reverse complement strand
CGTCGGCCGACGCCGCTTCGTTCGACCGGCACATGGCGGTGAACCTCAGGGCACCTCTGCTGCTGGCGCAGGCCTTCGCCACCGCGTTGCCCGAAGAGGCGGCCGGGCACATCGTCAATCTCGTCGACCAACGCGTGCACGGGACGTCGCCGCACTACCTGACCTACTCCCTCACGAAGGCCGCGCTCTGGTCACTGACGCGACGCCTCGCGGTGGAACTGGCGCCACGGACTAGGGTCAACGCCTTGGCTCCGGGCATCGCGCTGCCCGACCCCGCCATGTCGGCCGAACGCGCGCAGCGCTTGGTCGCGCGGTTCCCGCTGGGCGAGGGCGGCAGCCTGGACGACCTCGCTAGTGCCTTTCGCTTCCTCCTCGAGGCGCCGAGCGTCACCGGCGAGATGATCTGCGTCGATGGCGGCGCGCATTTGGGAGCCCGTCAAAGCTAGCGCAGCGGCGCATTCGGAGCACGCGGCATCGCGGCGACCTCAGCACTTCGGGTTTGACCGGGGAGCGAACTTCCAAAGGCGGCACCCTAAGGCATGCTATGCGGACAAAGCGGGCGTTGCGCCATCACCACATTGCGCGGCCCGCCCGCCGTGCCGGAGTCGGCATGATCGCGCGAGCGTCCCGATCGCAGCTACGTGGTGGCGACGACGGTCGAGTCATGCCGCCGCGAGCGCGGTCTGCGATCAGAGTCCTGTCGATCCGCACCGATCGTCCTCCGAAGCGCCATTGTCACGGCCTGAAGCGCCCGGATCTATTCAAATCGCACCAAAAGCGGGCTGGCGACACGCTTTCGCCGCCCGCAGAGTGCCAGGGTCGGGCTCATCTGGGGAATGCCGATTAATGTTTGCAACCGGCCGATGATGGAGAAAGGCCTTGCCACGTACCTTTTCCGCAAATGCTTTGCCACTAGCTTGGGGGCCTAGCGTAGAAATTGCTACACACTTTGGGTCCGTAGGCTACTCCATCAGCTATACTGCTCTAGGATCCACAGCCGTAACTGGACGTGTCCATTATTGCGACATAAATCGTCCTGATACGAAATCATCGATTGAGTTTGCTGACTCGATTAATATCACAACAGCCGATTCCGCCGGCAATATAGAGGTCGACTTTCGCGGCAACCCTCTCGGCAGTGCGATCACGGGCACTATCGATCCGTGATCGTATCCCATCGCGAACGGATCGCTCAGTTCTCTCCCACTAGCAAACGTTTCTCAAGTGCACGCTTTTCTACAGGTTCGTGCAACACATCGTTTGCCTCCTCTCCGTAGAAACAGCCACGCAGTTACAGCAATGAAAAGGTCATGATAGTATGAGCGAATTTCCCGAGTACCAGAATCTCTATGAGAGAGCTAACAGTGATGAGTTCATTCTTGAAGAATTTGAGATATCGCTACGCCCTTTTTTGCGGATTGACAAAAAAATTGAAATTCCACTTACGTTTCTTCATTCGCTATCTACATATACGATTGTCAATGACTGCTTTATTTCGCTAAAAGTAAATAATAATGAGTGGGGATGGGCAAAAGATTTCTCCGGCTCTCTCATTTTTCAAAAAGACGAGTACGTTTCAGATTTCAAGATAAATGCGCGAGGCTCGCGATTTACGAGCTTCTGGGTTAAGACCAATACAGGCCGCCTTTTGAGTGCTGGCGATGCGTCACGCTGTCAGCAACATGGTCGATTTCCCGGCGATGATATCGCGCAGGAGATAGAAGGTCGCGACGGCCGGATTCTTGGCGTTGGCGCTGTTGTTACCGACTTTGCTGGGGATCATCCACTAGTGTTGACCACATTGAAGATAATGTGGGCCTCAAATTTTACACCATCTATTATCGCACTCAAGTCAATTACTTGTGTAGTAGGGATTGTACCGCCAAATTCGACTTTCGAAGTTGTTGAGACCTTCAGCGAAAAGGTCGTTCAGACATTTCAAAAAACACTGAGTTTGGAGATTACAAGAAACATGAACATGCAGGCATCATTTGAGTTCATGGCGAAATTTAGTGGCTCAACAGCGTACAATACTGTGCATAAAGATATTAGCGTATTCAGTCAAGAACTGCATCGAACCTACGAGCGGATTGAGAAACAAACTTTTGCAACAGAGGCGAATTACGCATTCATTGTATCAAAATATGACCTTATGAAGGACCCAAGCGGCCGTGCTTGGGTTAGCCCGAATAGTGAATTAGTCACACTTGTTTTAACACCCGAACAGTATGGAAATCTTGGTGGGGCTTATGCATTGGTGGCAGGGTTAGATATTCTGTTGAACGTCGAGTTGGAGGACGAGGGGGGAATATATAGAATTCCACGTAAGCAGACAACGTTGATTGACGGCGACGGAGCGAAAAATGGTATTGAGCGGGTCGTTTCTGAGCTTTCGGAGTTTTAGGATAAAAGATGAGTTGAGATAGAGTGCAACAGTGTCGTGTATGTTGCGCCGAAGCCGGCGTTTCTTGACTTGATTCAATAATTGTGAGACATGATAAGTGGTATTTTCGGCCGCCGGCTCCGTCCCTCCGGGCCGGCCGGACTGTTCTCACGATACCGACGCCACCACTTCCGAAGCGTCGGCCGGGAGCTGCCGCACCGACGACAGACGACGCCGGCGTTGCCGACTTGCTCGTAGAGCTGGACCCAGCCCAAGCGCGTGCGCGCATCCATGCCGCCTGAACCTCGCACAAGGAGCGGCTCTGTCAGGCGATAACCGTCGCCGTACACATCGGCGGCTTTGCTCGCATCGCTGCCAGTAGCCTGGGCTAAGACAACGGCCGCAAGACTTCAGAAAGCGGACGCATTGGCTCCGTGCGCGGAAGGCCGCCATCCGTGCTGAAGACGCGAATGCCGTGCGGATCGCGATGCCTCGTTTGGGCTCGAAGCGGCCGTCAGGCCGACCGCACTCCATGGCTGCTTCAGGCGGAAGGCTGCCTGCTGAAGCGCCGTCGGCCCTGGGCCTGGGAGATGTCGCCGCATCGGTGCGTCAGCTCTGCGAGCCGATCGCGTGGTGCGTCCTGAGAGTCGGTCTTATGGTCTACGACGTCCCATCGAACAGCAGCGGCGCCGGCTCGATGACGATCGGGCCGCCTGGCGACAGCTCCAAGATCGCCAAGCCATGCTCCGCGATCCCCGGCGAGACGAAGCGAATGAAGCCGGCCTCGCCCTGATAGCCTTGCGGCGCGAGCAGGCGGGAGGCCGCGGTCGCAGGCGCGCGCGCCGCATCGTCGGTGACGATGATCCCGTCATAGCCCAGCACTGCGAGCCCATCAGGATCGCGCCCGTAGGCGCGGCGGAAGCGCCCGGTGAAGTCGCGGACGGCACTGTCCGCCACGGCCGCATACCAGGCGCCACGAAGCGTCGGCTCCAGGAGCGCGGCTCGATCCTGCTGCCAGAGCATCGTTCCGAGCAGCCGAACGTCGACAGGACTGATCCCGTTCTGGGCTAGCTGCTGACTGACGGTCCTGAGGCGGTTGCCCCCGTCGGCGATGAGCAACGCGTCGAACGGGGGTGGACCGCCGCCGGCCAGTTCCCGCATGCGCGCGCCCGCATCGATGCCGTCAGCCCCATAGAACGCGACGCCCGCGAGTTGCGCCCCCGGCGCGTCGGCGAGTGTGTCGCGGAGGCTGTCGACCGCCGCCCGGCCGTAGGCGTCGTTGGGGGCGAGTGCCGCGATCCGGCTATGGCCGCGACCGACGGCATAGCGCACCACGCGGCGCACCTGTTCGCCGGGACCATAGCCGAGCACGAAAACGCCATCGCCGGCGATGTTGGATTGGCTGGAGAACGACACCACCGCCACCCCCTGCTGGCGGGCCAACGGCGCGATGCGTGCCGTGTGGTCGCCCGTGAGCGGGCCGAGGATGACGTCGACCGGTGGCGCGGTCTGCAGCATCTCCCGAGCAGCCTGCACGGCGCCCTCGGCGGTGCTGGCGGTATCACCGGTGACGAGGACCAGGTCTTCACCGCCGCGCTCGATGACCGCCATCTCGGCGGCGCGCGCGAGGTCTTGGCCGACAGCGCTGAGCCGGCCGTTGAGCGGCACCAGCAGCCCGACACGACGCGGCGTCGCCGGCAACTGCGTTGCCGAGATGGCGCCTTGCTGGCTGCCCGTCGACGTCGAAGACGGCGAGCTGGTAGGCTGCGTGCAGGCGACCAAGCCCAGGACCAGGGCGGCGATCGCTGGAAAGCGGACCAGCTTGAAAGGAAATCTCATGGTCGCGGCTGAACTCTCGACGTGACCGAACGCGAAGCCCTCGTGGCTGCCGGCCAGGAGGCGGCAACCGGCGAGAGCCGATCGCTTGCCCCTGGGCTTTACCTTGTCGCGACCCCGATCGGCAACCTTCAGGACCTCTCGCCGCGCGCGCGTTCGGTGCTTGCAGAGGCGGCGCGCGTGGTGTGCGAGGATACGCGCGTCACGGGTCGGCTGTTGCACCTTCTGGGAATCGAGGCATCGCTCACGGCCTATCATGAGCACAACGCCGAGCGCGTCCGCCCGCGGCTCCTTGAGGCGCTCGCGGACGGGGCCGCATTGGCGCTGGTGAGTGATGCCGGCACGCCGCTCGTCTCCGATCCCGGGTACAAGTTGGTCCGCGCTGCCCGCGCGGCGGGCCATGCGGTCGTGCCCGTGCCCGGCCCCTCGGCCGTGCTTGCCGCGCTCACCGCCTCGGGCCTCGCCACGGACCGCTT
This sequence comes from Geminicoccaceae bacterium, assembly GCA_028279345.1. Lineage (GTDB taxonomy): Bacteria > Pseudomonadota > Alphaproteobacteria > Geminicoccales > Geminicoccaceae > JAAAPF01. The sequence continues at coordinate 50,760 of JANQNY010000058.1, read as the reverse complement.
CTTCTTCCAGGGCTTCTTGCCGGCGAAGGCGGCCGCGCGTGAACGCGTCATCCAGGAGCTGGCGCGCGTGCCCGCCACGCTCGTCGTCTTCGAGAATGCCACGCGGACAGCCGCCACCCTAGGGGCCCTGGCGCGCGAGCTGGGCGGTCGCGAGGCCGTCGTCGCACGCGAGCTCACCAAGCGTTTCGAGGCGTTTCGCCAGGGAACACTTGCTGAGCTCGCCGAGGGGTGCGCGCGCGAGCCGCCACGCGGCGAGGTGGTGCTCGTCATCGCCGGTCCTGCTACGAGCGTCGAGCCGATGGACTCGGCGGCCTTGGACGCGGCGCTCCTCGACGCCCTCGCCGAGGTGGCACCGAGCGAGGCGGCGCGGCGTGTTGCCGCACAGAGCGGACGGCCGCGCCGGGCGCTCTATGCCCGGGCGCTCGAGCTGCAGCGGCGATGAGCCGCGAACGTCACGAGCGCGACGGGCGCCGCGCCGAGCGGCTCGCGGAGCTGCTGCTGAGGCTCAAGGGCTTCCAGATCGCCGCCCGGCGCTATCGCGCGCCCGTCGGCGAGATCGATCTGGTGTGCCGACGCGGCGGGCTCGTTGTGTTCGTCGAGGTCAAGCGGCGAAGCCATCTGGCGACCGCCGGCGAGGCTGTGACGCCGCGGCAGCGCGAGCGCATCGCGCGGGCGGCCGAGCACTGGCTCGCGCACCATGGTGGCTGCGAGGTGCGCTTCGACGCCGTGTTGCTGGCGCCGAGGACGTGGCCGCGACACGTCGTCGATGCCTGGCGGCCGACCTAGTCCGCACATGGGTTGAGACGCCGCTTCGGTTGACCAGCGGTGCCGTCGTCAGGGGTGCGGCTGGCAAATGGCATCTTGGCGGCACGCGACGGCGGTGCGCACGGTGAGCCAGCCGACCACCACGACAAGCACGCCGTAGAGGCCGACGGCGGCGACGGGGAAGAGCGGAGTGTTGGTCGCTTCGGCCATTACGAAGGTCGCGACGGTCAACGCCGCGCGCGGAAAGGAATAGGCCCACCAGGAGAGCGCAAACGGCAGCCGCAAGAGCCGCGGCAGCTGGCCCACAACCAGTAGGAAGAAGAACACGGCCGGGTAGTAGAGCAGGCGGCCGAAGCCGTCGAGCGCGCCGGTGAGGCTCGTGTAGGCGAGAAAGGCCAACGCCGGCGGGGCGATGAGGATGCAGAGCGTCGGCAGCAGGTGCGGCGGCTGCGGGTGGTGGAAGACGAGCCGGTTGAAGACGTTCGTCAACAGAACGAGCCAGGACACGAGGCCGATGGACAGGAACAGCCAGCCGATCTCGACGAAACCATGCTGCGCGGCGACGAGCGGCACGAGCGCGTTGCCGCCCGCCGGAATGAACCGGGCGGAATTGAGGTGCGGCGCCTCCTAAAGTGCACTTGCGATCCACATCGACATGATCGCGAGCGTCGCCGCCAGCTGGAGGGTGGCACCCGCGCCCCAGATCCAGTGCTGCGGGGTGAAAGGCTGGAGACCCGTGCCCAGAAGCACGAGGCTGATGCTGACGGTCGAGAAGAAGGCGATCTTGACGGGATGTTGCCACTCCGCGCACGGCGCCCGGAAAGCGTACCGCCTTGAGCGTGTAGAGGGCGGCGAGTGTGAGGAACGTGCCGCCCGCTCCCAACACGATCCAGAGGCTCACGGCATGGGGAAGGTCGACGAACGCCTCCTGCCTAAGCGTGGCAAGCGCCAGCCCCAACAGGCCCATCACCATCGCGAAGAAGCCGATCGGCAAATGCGCCAGCCGGTCCTGGTCGGCGGAGCGACCTTTCAAGAGCGCAGCTTCGGACAAGAACGGCTCCTACTTGGTCAAGACGACGCGCAAGGCATCTCACATCGCCGTACCAAGTGGCCGGTCCGTGCCACGCTGGCCAACAGCTTCGCCTGCCATGCGAACGCGGTGTCCATGGCTTCGCATGCAGCCGAAAGGACATTCGCAATGGGCGTTTGCGTGGCGGCCTCGATGCCACTGTCTCCGATGACTGTCTAGGGGTCGATTCCTAGTCCGCGAAGAAGCCCGCCGAGGCCCTTCTGGATGACTGTCTCCGCAGCACCTTCGACGTCACCCTGCTCGAGCTGTTCACGCGCCTCCTCAAGTGCCTCGGCTGCGTCTTTGAGAGGCACGCGAGCGGCGGCCGGCGGTTCGTAGCGCACGCGCAAGCTGTCGAAGGGCCCTTCTATGACGACCGGAACCGAGAGCACCTGCAGCTCCTGGATGGTTCCTAAGAGACCGCTCGGAGAGGGCGTCAGCCGATAGCTGGGCACGCGCTCTCCGGGCAGATCCACGCTGCCTGCGCCGGAGATCTGCAACGCCGGCGTTGCGGCGCTGAGATCGTCATTGCGCACGATGCCGTCGGCAACATCGAAGGTCGCGGTGATGTCGGCGAGGCGGATCGGGGCGCCGGCTTCGCCGCCGAGCATGAGCAGCGTTCGCAGCTGTTCGAGCTCGGGATGGCCGGCAAGCCCGGTCAGGACGGCGCGCGCGATCGCCAAGCGGCCGCTGCCGTCCAGAGATGCCAAGAGTTCCGCCTCGTTGCCGCCGCGCGCCTCACCGGTGAAGCTCACATCCGCCTTGCCGTCGAGGTTCCCGACGTTGGCGAGATCGCGCAGCAGCGGTCCGGTTTCGATGCCGCGCAACGTGACGTCGGGAGTGACGACGATGCCGACGTCGTGCGGCGCTAGCTTGACCGTGCCGGCGGCTGTCCCGCCGTAGAGCTCGAGGCTTCCCACGGCCAACGCCAGCTCGCCATCGCTGCCGCCCAGATGCGCGGTGCCGGCGCCGAACGTCAGCGGCGGCGCGCGCAGCCCCTCGAAGTTGACCGCGACGTCCAGATCGAGCGGTACGGGCGCTAGGCGGATGTCGGCTTCGGTCGCAGCCTTCTCCGGCTTCGATGCCTCCGGATCGCGTTCGCGGTCGCCCTTCGGCCGCTCGGGTGTTTCGCCAGCGGTGGGGTCGGCCTCCGGCGCTGGCGTCGCACTTTCTGCACGCTCGAAGGCAGCGAGATCGATCTCGCCCAACGCCAACGAACCCCTGAGGAGCGGCCGGTCTCCGGAACCGTCGAGGACGAGATCGCCCTCGCCAGAGAGGTCGTCGGCCTCGAGCCGCAGCGCGCTCAGCGCTAACCGCTGCGGTTCGACCTCGAGCTGACCGGTGAGGTTCAACGTGGTGACAGGGGCATCGATGTCAGTGCCCGCGAGCCAACTTGCCGTCGCGCCGACCTCCTGGACCCTTACATCCAGCGCACCGCGCAGGCCGCGTGCATCGCCCGCCGTCAGGGTACCATCAAGCGTTGCGCGCGTTCCGGCACTGTCGGCCGTCGCCGTCACGCTGACTTCGCGGCCGGCCACAACGTCCGCAGGCGTATCGAGTGCCAGGTTGAGAGCAAGCGCGCGTCCGTCGAGCTGCCCGGTCAACGCGACCGACAGAGGCTCGGCGAGGGCTTTCATGGTGACGTTGCCTTCGACGTTCTCGAAGACGCGTTGGCTGCCCGTTTGGCGATCGTCCAGGCTGATATGGCCTCCGATCAGTCGCACGTCGCCTAGCGAGACTGCCGGCGTTGGCTGCCCGCCCGTCGGGCGAGCGACCGTCGCTTCGGGCGCTCCTGCGGGCGCACTCGGCTCCTCGGTCGCCGGTGAGGGGCTGCTCTCGCCCGTGGCGTCCACGCTCCAGTTCGCACGGCCGGTCGGATCGATCTGCAGCCGGACGTCGAGCCCTTCGACAACGAGGCGGCGCACCTCGATCGCGCTGCCCAGCAAGGGGAAGAGCGCCAGATCGACGCTGATCGCGTCAGCGCGCACGAGCGGTGGGCCTTCAAAGCCTGCCGCGCCGGCGATCTCCAGCCCGCCCAACCGCGCGGCCGGATATGGCACGAGCTGCACGCTGGTCTCGCCGGTGATCGCGACCGGCCGTCCGGTCGCCGCGGCGAGCTCGCTCGCCACCTGCTGCCTCAGCCACTCCTGGGGGATCAGGTGGGGACCACCGATGACCAGTGCTGCTCCCGCCAACGCGAGGAACACGAGGCCACCAAGCAACCAGCGCATCTTCGTCTCCGTCTCAGGCTCCGCCGGCCACCTGCGCCAAGAGCTTGCGCGTCAGTGTCGGCAAGGCGAGCGTATCGAATGCCTGCGGTGCGCACCACAGCGGCGCCGGCTCAAGCAACGGTGTCGTTCCGCGCAGCTCACCCCGCCGCAGCTCGATGTCGAGCACGAGGTGCGTGAAGACATGACGGACGCGACCGGGCACGGCTTCCCAGCGGCAATCTGCGGGAGCGGAACCGGCGATCTCGGTCGCCATGGGCGGTGCCTCGGTCCAGGCGGTCGACGGCAGCTCGGCCAAGCCGGCGAGCAAGCCGGTCGGTGGCCGGCGCCGGAACAGGACGGCGCCGTCCGGACGCACGAGGTAGAACGCTACGGCAAAGCGGTTCGGCCGCGCGCCCCGTGCCGCCTTCGCCGGTAGGTGGTCGGCCAGGCCGAGGCGAAAGGCCGCGCAGTGCGCGCGCAGGGGGCAGGCCGTACACGCGGGTCGCTGCGGGCGGCAAACGCTGGCGCCGAGATCCATCAGCGCCTGCACGCTGTCGCCCGGTCGTTCGTTGGGTGTCAGGCCCGCGGCCCGCCGGCGCAACTCGGCGCGGGCCTGCGGGAGCGGGGTCTCCACCGCAAAGAGCCGCGCCAGAACCCGCTCGACATTGGCATCGACGGCGAGCACCGGGTGATCGAAGGCGATCGCGGCGACGGCGGCAGCGGTGTAGGGGCCGATGCTCGGCAGTGCTTCGAGCGCCGCCGGCGCCTCAGGAAGGCGGCCACCATGGCGCTCGACGACGGTCTGTGCACAGGCGTGGAGCCCGCGCGCCCGCCGGTAGTAGCCGAGGCCCTGCCAAGCATGGAGCACGTCGTCCAAGGGTGCCGCTGCAAGAGCCGATAGCGTGGGGAACCGGGCCATGAACGGCGCAAAGCGCTTGGTGACGGTCGCCACCGTCGTCTGCTGGAGCATCAGCTCGCTCACGAGCACGCGATAAGGGTCGGAGGGCTCGCCGGCACGCGCGCGCCAGGGTAGCGTGCGCCCATGCTCGGCGTACCAAGCCAGCAGATCGCGGTAGAGCGTCGATGTCTCGCGTTTCGATAGGGGGTGCGTTTTGGTCATCCAGGGCGAGCGTAGGGCCGGCCGGGCGGGTCGCAAGGTGGAGTCCCGTCGCGTCGAAGCCCCGACCGTCGCCGCGGCGTTGCTCGGGCGCATCCTGACGCCGGCAACCCGTCGGCAAGGGTTCGTCGACGCACGCCTGCTCACAGACTGGCCGACGATCATTGGCCCCGAGCGCGCGCTGGACACACTGCCCCTGCGGCTCGATCGGCGCTCGCGCACGCTGAGCCTGCGCGTCCCGCCGAGCGCCGCCCTGATCGTGCAGCACGAGGAGCCGCGCTTGCTCGAGCGTATCAACACCTTCTTCGGCAGCCAAATCGCTGTCCGTCTGAGGCTCGTGCAGGGACCCATTCCGCAGCCGCCCGAGCCGGTGGCCGCTACGCCGCTGCCGGCGGGCGAGGAGGCGCGGATCGAGGCCGTGGTCGCGGAGGTGGAAGCGGAGGGGCTGCGCGCTTCCCTCGCGTCGCTGGGGCGTGCCGTGGCCCGCCGGCGCTATCGGTCGTCGGTACTTGAGGCGGAGCCGGACGGCCGCTAAATCCCGCGGGTCTCAAGGAGGATCATGTGCTCCAACGTCGCTGGTTTCTCTCCTCGACCGCTCTCGTCCTTGCTGGAGGCCTCGCACCGCCGCGTCGGGCGTTCGCGCAGGCGACCGGGCTCTTCACCGAGAAGGTGCTCGGTGATCCGGACGCACCGGTCGAGATCCGCGAGTACTCGTCGCTCACCTGCCCGCATTGCGCGTCATGGCACGCCGAGGAGCTGCCCGGTCTCAAAGCCAACTACATCGACACGGGCAAGGCGAAGCTGGTCTTTCGCGACTTCCCCCTCGACCTGCGGGCCTGGCTCGCGTCGGCCGTGGCGCATTGCGCCGGCGAGGAGAGCTTCTTCCCCTTCTTGGATATGCTGTTCACCGAGCAGACGCGTTGGGCTGGGGCGCCGACAACGCGGGCCGACGGACAGCGGCTCGAAGAGGCTGGGCTGCCGGACCTCTGGCGCGATGCCGGCCGCACGCCCGAGGAGGTCGACAGCCTGATGAGCGTCGCCGGCACCGTCAACGCGCTGGTCGATCTCGCTCGCTTCGGCGGCTTGGCGCCGGAGGATAGCTACCAGTGCCTCGCCGATTTCGACCTTCTGGACTGGATCCTCGAAGCGCAGTTTGAGGGCCGTGAGCGCTACGGCGTCGAGGCGACGCCGACTTTCATCATCGACGGTGAGCGGCTCGAAGGTGGACGCAGCAGCGAGGACATGGGCGAGCGCATCGACGCTGTTTTGGCGCGCGGCTAGCCACTGCCGGTGCAGATCACGCGCCTCAAGCTCGCCGGCTTCAAGTCCTTCGCCGAGCCGACGGAAGTCCTGATTCAACCGGGCCTCACCGGCGTCGTTGGCCCCAATGGCTGCGGCAAGTCTAACATCGTCGATGCCGTGCGCTGGGTGATGGGCGAGAGCTCGGCCCGCGGCTTGCGCGGCGACGAGATGGAAGATGTCATCTTCGCTGGCTCGGATGCGAGGGCGACGTTCGACTTCGCCGAAGTGGCCTTGGTGCTTGAGGCGGCGGCGGATAGCGGCGGCAACGGCGTGGAGGTGCTGCGTCGGCTCGGTCGGGGCGTCGGCTCGACCTTTCGGATGAACGGTCGCGAAGCGCGGGCGCGTGACGTGCAGCGGCTCCTCGCGGACAGCGCCGCCGGCGCCCGCAGTGCGTCGATCGTCGGCCAGGGGCAGATCGGCGCGCTCGTCGAAGCGCGTCCGCACGAGCGCCAGCGGCTGCTCGCCGACGCTGCCGGCATCGCCGGTCTGCAAAGCCGGCGCCGCGAGGCGGAGCTGCGGCTCGATGCAGCCGCGAGCAACCTCAAGACGCTCGGTGAGCGCGAGACGACCCTGGCCGAGCAGGCGGGACGGCTCGAGAAGCAGACGCGCGAGGCGCAGCGTTGGCGCGCCGTCAACCAGCGGCATCGTGAAGTGCAGGTGTTGTCGCTGCTCGCCCGCTTCGCCGCTGCCGAGCGTGCCTGCGAGCGCGCCCGCACCGAACTCGAGGCCGCCGAGGTGGGCCTGACGGAGGCCGCGGCCGAAGCGCGTGCGGCGGCCCTGGCGGCCGCCGAGGCGGCGAGCGGCCTCGGACCGCTTCGCGTAGAGGAGCAGCGCATAGCGGCCCAGCGCGCGCGGCTCGAGGAGCGCTTGCAGATGCGCCGCGGCGAAGCCGATGCCATGCGTGCGGCGATGGAGCGCTCGAAGGTGCGCGGCCAGGAACTCGCTGCCGATCTTGCACGCGAGACGGAAGCCGCTGAAGCGGCGGCTGCGACCATCACGGCGATCGAGGTGGAGAGACAGGCGGCGCCGGGCGAGGCGGCCCGGCTGGAAGCCGAGCTGGCTCGAATGCAGACGGTGCTCACAGCCGCCGACGGGCGTCTCGATGCGGCGACGACCGCCTGGCGAGATGCCGAACGTGACTATTCGCGTGCCGCGGAGGAGGCAGCGCAAGCGAGCCGGCGTATCGAGGCGGCCGAAGCGCGAATGGACGCCTTGCAGCGGCAAGCGGATGCGGTCGCCACCGAGATTGCCGCGATCGAGGCGGCCGCGACGGACACGCAGCCGCCACCCGCCGTGGCGCGCCATGCTGCGGCCATGGAAGCCCTGCGTGCCATCGAGAAGGAGCGAGCGTCGGCAGCGCAAGGCGTTGAGATGGCGCTTCTTCGGCGGGCGGAAGCGGCAGCAAGGCTCGCCGATGCGCGCGCGGCGGTCGATGGCGCGGCGGCGACGGATCGTCACCACCGCGAGTTGCTCGAGCGACGCGATGAGCTGGAGGCGCAGCTTGCGACGATCGATGCGCGCCGCGCCGAAGCGACCAGAGCGAGCGCGGAGGCGGCGGCTGCGCTGGAGGCGCTCGATGTCGGGGCGTCGCAGGCCGAGTTGGCTCGTGTGCAAGAGGACGCCGATGTGGCGCGGCGTGCCGTCGGCGAGGCTCACGCCGAGCGGGTCGAAGCCGTGCGCGCGCGTTCGGCGGCCGCCGAAGCCGTCGCCTTGGCGCGCACCGATCAGGCGCGCGTCGAAGCGGAGCTCGACGCCCTGGGCGCGCCGCCTGCGGAAAGCCTGACGCCCGCCATCACACCGGAGCACTTGCCGTCGGAGCTGCATGCGGCGGTGGCCGATGCCCTCGGTGACGACGTGTTGGCGCCGGTGGATGCAGCGGCGCCGGAACGCTGGCAATCGCCAGGCCCGCTGGCATTGCACGCGCTGCCCGAAGGCGCTCGTGCGCTCGGCGACATGGTGGAAGCGCCGAAAGCGCTTGCCGCGCGCCTGGCACAGATCGGCGTCGTCGAGGATGTTGCGGCGGCACAACGCCTCGTTGTCGCCTTGCGGCCCGGGCAAAGGTTGACGACCCCGGCGGGTGGCCTCTGGCGGTGGGATGGCTATTGCCGCGTGCCGGGTGCGGCGGCGCAGCCGAACGACCGTCTGGCGCGTGAGCTTCGCCGATCCGTGCTCGCCGAGCGAGCTGGCGACGCGTCTTCGGCCGTCGGACAGGCGATCACGGCGCTCAGCACCGCGGACACGCATCTCGCGGCGGCGACCGCGAAGGTCGCGGCGGCCGAGGAGGCGGTCGAAGCGACGCGTGAAGCGCAGTTCCGCGCGCAGGCGGCGCTGGAGCGGGGTGAAGCGCAAAGCCGACGTCTCGGGGAGGCGAAGGCGGCTGCCGAGGCGGCCTTGGCCATGCTGGATGCGGAGCGGGGCCGGCTCGACGAACGCTCGGCCGTCGTGTCTGGTGCGTTCGATGCACTCCCGGTGGCGGATGCGATCGCCGCCGAACTCGCGGCGGCGCGACAGGCACTCGAAGCGGCCGAGGCCGAATCGGAAGACGCCCAGGCGGCGGTCGCCGGAGAACAAGGCACGCTCGGCGAAGCGGACGCCAGCCTCAGCGATGCCCGCCGAACGGCGGAAGCGGCGGAGGGCGAGGCGACCAAAGCGAGCGCCGAGCAAGCGGCGGCCGAGCGCGCCGCGCTGCAACGGTTGGCGGCGCTCGCGGAACGGCAACGCGCTTTGGCGGCCCAAATCGCTGATGCGGAACCCGAGCGCGAAGAAGCGCAGTCGGTGGTTGGCCCGCTGACGGCCGCCCGAGACACGGCCTTGCGAACCGTCGAGCAGGCACTGGGCGAGGTAGATGCTGCCCGCCAGGCGCGCGACGCCGGGGCGGCGGATGTGCTGGCGGCGGAGGCCGCCATCAGAAGCGCTGCAGAGGTGGCGACGCTGGGCCAGCAACGCTTCGAGGCCGCTCGCCACCAGCTCGCGTCGAGCCGCGACAAGCTGGCCGAGTTGCGGCGCCGGCAGGAAGCGTTGGCGGCGGAGCAGGCGAGCCTCGCCGATCCGGAGACGCTGGTGGCGGCGCTCGAGGGGTTGGGCGCCGAGGTGGCCGAACTCGAGCGCACGGGCGCTGACGCTGCCGCTGCTCGCGCCGACGCCGAGCGTGCAGCCGAGGCGGCGGCAGAGCGGCAGCGCCGAACCGAAGCCTTGGCGGCTGCCGCCGTCGAGCGCTGTGAAGGCCTGAAGCGGCGTGCCGAGACGGCTCAAGCCCAGCTTGCTGCGGCCGAGACCGCCGGTCGCGACCGTCTCAAGAGTGCGCCGGGGAGCCTCTTGGAGGATGCGACGCTGCGGGCCGAGGCGGACGCGGCCGATCCCGAAGCACTGGAGCACGAGCTGGTGCGGCTGGAGGCGCAGCGAGAGCGGCTCGGTGCCGTCAATCTCCGCGCCGACGACGAGCTCGAGGAGCTGCGCCGAGAGCTTGAAGAGCTCGGCACCGAGCGTGGCGATCTCGACCGCGCGGTCGGCGAGCTGCGTCGGGCGATCGCGGAGTTGAACCGTGAGGGGCGGAGCCGGATCCTCGAAGCGTTTCGCGCCGTCGAGCAACACTTCGGCCAGCTCTTCCAGCGGTTGTTCGGTGGCGGGCGGGCCGAGCTGCGCTTGGCGGAGGACCCCGACGACCCGCTCGGTGCGGGGCTCGAGCTTGGTGCCAGCCCGCCAGGCAAGCGTCTTCAAGCGCTATCTCTTTTGTCGGGTGGCGAGAAGGCGCTCACCGCCATTGCGCTGATCTTCGCGTTCTTTCGTACGCAGCCGGCGCCGTTGTGCGTACTCGACGAGGTCGATGCCCCGCTCGACGACGCCAATGTCGCGCGCCTCGGCGATCTGATGGCGGAAATGGCCGAGACGACCGGCACGCGGTTCTTGGTGGTCACGCATCATCCGCTGACCATGGCCCGCATGCACCGCCTTTACGGTGTGACGATGATCGAACGTGGACTATCATCGCTGGTCGGCGTGGAGCTGGAGGCGGCGCTCGCCCTGCGCGACACGGGATGACATGCAGTCCATGAAGTCGGCGGCCAAGCACTCACGGAAACGCGTTCCCGGAGTAGGGCGGACGGCTCGGCCATGAGCGAGCGCGATCCGTTCCGGGAATTCGATCGACGCCTCGACGCCGCCCGCGCCGAGGGTGAGGCCGAGAAGGACTCCCACGCGCCGAGCCGCAACGATTTCGGACCTGGCATGCAGGCGGGAATCGAGGTTTTCGGAGGCACCGTCGCTGGCGTGTTGGTCGGCTGGGCCCTTGATAGTTGGCTGGGCACAGGCCCGGTACTGCTCATTCTCTTTCTGTTTCTCGGCGGTGCCGCAGGGGTGCGAAATGCGTTTCGAACCCTAAAGCGGCTTGTGCCTGACGATGAGGGACGCTAGGCGAAGCGCGGTTCGAACAATCTCATTGGCAGCACCGACGGCGGCGGTGGCCGCGGAGCGACGAGGACATCGTGGCAGGACCTCTCGAGCAGTTCATGATCAAGCCGATCATTCCCTTGCCGGAGATCGCAGGGCTCGACATCTCGTTCACGAATTCGTCGTTGTGGATGGGTATTGCGGTGATCGCCTCCTATTCGCTGGTCATGGTCGGCACGCGTCATGCTGCGCTGGTCCCTGGGCGGCTACAGTCTGTCGTCGAAATCGCCTACGAGTTTGTCGCGGACATGGTGCGCGACAATGCCGGCAAAGAGGGAATGAAATACTTCCCGATCATCTTCACGCTCTTCATGTTCATTTTGTTCGGCAACATGCTCGGCATGTTCCCCTTCGGCTTCACCTTCACGAGCCACATCATCGTGACTTTCACGATGGCGATCTGCGTGTTCGTCGGTGTGACGGTCATCGGCTTCATGAAGCATGGCGTCGGCTATCTCGGCCTGTTCGCGCCGCCCGGTGCGCCGAAGGCGATCCTGCCGGTGCTCGTGCCGATCGAGATCCTCTCCTACTGCGTGCGGCCGATCAGCCTGTCGGTGCGGTTGTTCTGCAACATGGTCGCCGGCCACACGATGCTGAAGGTTTTCGCGGGCTTTGCTGTAGCACTCGGCGCCCTGGGCATCGCGCCACTGGCCATTGCGGTGGCGATTACCGGGCTCGAGTTCGTGATCGCGTTTCTGCAGGCCTACATTTTCACCGTACTGACTTGCATCTATCTGCACGACGCGCTGCACATGCACTGAGCGGCGGCGCCAGCCTCCTACCACCCGACCAACGCCCGGAGACGCAACCATGGAACTCGAAGCCGCCAAGATGATCGGCGCCGGTCTCGCCACGTTCGCCCTGTTCGGCGTGGGCATCGGCATCGGCAACATCTTCTCGACATTGATCGCGACGGTGGGGCGCAACCCGTCGGTCCAGCAACGGGTTTTTCCCTTCGCGATCATCGGCTTCGCCTTCGTCGAATCCATCGCGCTGTTCGCGTTGCTCATCGCATTCCTCGTGCTCTTCACTTGAGGTGAGACGCACAACGGCGCTGGCGTCGGCGTCGGTCCTGCTGGCCGACGTTACGCTGGCCGCCACGGGCGGCGGTGAGAGCGTTGGCGAGGAGGTCGGCGTCGAACCGCAAGCCAGTGTCGGGATGCCGCAACTCGACCCGACCCACTTTCCGAGTCAGATCTTCTGGCTGATCGTCTCGTTCGCGGTGATGTATTGGCTGTTCGCCCGTTTCGGCGTGCCGCGCGTGGCCGATATTCTGGAGACGCGGCAGGACCGTATCGCCGCCGACCTCGATCGGGCCGCAACCTTCCGGCGCGAGGCCGAGGCAGCGATGGCGGAGCACGAGCGGTTGGTGGCCGAGGCCCAAGCGAAGGCGCGCGCTCATCTCGATGCCGCGCTCGAGCGGGTCAAGGCCGAAGCTGCCCGACAGGAGGCTGATCTGGAGCGGTCCCTGCAGCGTCAGATCAGCGATGCGGACGCTCGCATCGCCCAGGCGCGCGACGAGGCGTTGCGCGCGCTGGAGGACGTTGCCGTCGACGTCTCGCGGGCGGCGGTGGACCGTCTGATCGGTGTCGAGGTCGCGACCGATGAGGCCGCCGCGGCTGTCGCCAACGCTCGCCGAGAGGCCGCCTGAGCCATGGCCGAGAAGCTCGTACTGCTGCTGGCGCTAGTCATCTTCATCGCGCTGATCTACCGCCCGGTCACTAGGGCCGTGTTCGGTTCGCTCGACGCGCGCGCGGTGCGGATCAAGGAGGAGCTCGAGGAGGCGAAGCGCCTGCGTGAGGAGGCTCAGATCCTGCTCGCGCAGTATGAGCGCAAGCTGCACGAGGGCGAGGCACAGGCGCAGGCCATCGTCGATCATGCGCAGGAGGAAGCGCAACGCCTCGAGCGAATGACGCGCGAGCAGCTCGAGCAGACCATGCAGCGGCGCACGCAGCAGGCCATGGACCGCATCGCCGCCGAAGAAGGGCGTGCGCTGCAGGACGTCCGTGCGCAGGCGGCGGGTCTGTCGGTCGACGCGACGCGTGCACTGCTGGTCCAGCATCTGTCGGGCGACCGGGCAACATCGCTGATGGACGAGGCCGTCGAGGAGGTTCGCCGGAAGCTCGCCTGAGCTGGTGGCTCGCTTGAAGGAGAGCGCGCGTGCTTGAAGGAGCTTGGGCGGTCGTCACGGGAGCCGGCTCGGGGCTCGGGCAGGCGACGGCGCAGGCGCTCGCCGGCCGTGGCGCGCAAGTTCTGGCCCTCGATCGCAAGGTCGAGGCAATCGACGGGCAGCCTGGCATCCACGCCGTCGCATGCGACGTTGCCGATGAGGTGTCGCTCGAGGAGGCCTTTGCGCGCCTTACGGACGCACCCTTGCGGATCGCCGTCAGCTGCGCCGGCATTGCGCCGGCTGGGGCGCTGGTGGGTCGCGACGGTCCCCACGATCCGGCGCTGTTCCTGCGCACATTGCAGGTGAATCTGGTCGGAACGTTTCACGTCATGCGGCTGGCCGCCGTGCGGATGGCGGCGGCGCCTGCGCTCGCGGACGGCCAGCGGGGCGTGATCGTCAACACCGCGTCGATCGCTGCTGAGGACGGCCAGGCGGGTCAATGCGCCTATGCGGCATCGAAAGGCGGCGTCGCGAGCATGACGCTTCCCGCTGCGCGCGAGCTAGCACGCCACGGCATCCGCGTCGTCGCGATAGCACCCGGCGTGTTCGGCACACCGATGATGGCGGGGATGCCCGACGCGGTGCGTGACGGGCTCGCCGCCACGGTGCCATTCCCGAAGCGGATGGGTGACCCCGCCGAGTTCGCGGCGCTGGTGCTCCACATCGCGGACAATGCCTACTTCAACGGCGCTGTCGTCCGGTTGGACGCCGGTCTGCGCATGGGAGCGTGACGTGTCTGTGCATTGCGCGCGGGCGCCACACACCTATCTTCTCAGGGCAATACAGACGACGAAGGGATGTCGGCGATGAGAAACGCTCGCTACGGCATCGGCCAGGTGGTTCGTCACCGCATCTATCCGTTCCGCGGTGTCATCTTCGATGTCGATCCCGAGTTCGCCAATACCGAAGAGTGGTACGAGTCGATTCCCGAGGACGTTCGGCCGCGGCGTGACCAGCCCTTTTACCACCTGCTGGCCGAGAACGCCGAAACGACCTACGTCGCCTACGTCTCGGAGCAGAACCTGCTGCCCGACGAGACCGGCGAGCCCGTGGCTCACCCGCAGATCGAGAGCTTTTTCTCCGGGCTGGAGGGCGTCCGCTATACCCCGAAGCCGCGCTCGACGCACTGAGTTGCCGCCGCCGCTCGGCCGGCGCCTTCCGCCAGAGGATGAGCGATGTCGACGACCCGCTGGTCGAGCCCGGGGCTGATCATTGCCGCCGGGTGCCTCATCTGCCTCATGGCGATGGGCGTGCGCTCGACGATGGGGCTCTTCTTAGAGCCGATGACGCTTTTCCACGGCTGGACGCGTGCAGACTTCGCCTTCGCGATGGCCGTTCAGAATCTGCTCTGGGGGGTGTTTCAGCCGTTCGCCGGAGCGGGGGCCGACCGCCATGGTTCGGCCAGGGTGATCGCGGTTGGGCTCATCGTTTACGCGCTCGGCATGGCGCTCATGGCCTGGTCGCCGACGCCCTTCTGGCTCGTGTTGACGGGCGGTCTCGTGATCGGCCTCGCCCAGGCGCTGACCGCCTTCGCGCTCGTGTTTGCCGCGTTTGCAAGGCTCTTGCCCGAAGACAAGCGGTCATGGGCGTTCGGCATGGCGACGGCGGCGGCGTCGCTCGGCCAGTTCCTGATCGTTCCGTTGGGCCAGGGCTTCATTGCCGCTTTTGGTTGGTACGAGGCGCTCTGGCTGTTGGCTCTATGCCTCGCCATTCTCCTGCCGCTGACGCTGTTGCTGCGCGCGGCACCGGGGGACACGGTCAGTGTCGTCACGAGCCCCGTGCCGCTGCGTCACGTGCTGAAGCAGGCCCTCGAGCACCGATCATACGTGCTCCTCGTCAGTGGCTTCTTCGTCTGCGGCTTCCATGTCGCCTTTATCGCGGTCCACTTGCCGGCCTATCTCACGGGCCTCGGCTTCTCTCCTGCACTAGGCGCCTTAGCGATCGCGCTGATCGGCCTCTTCAACGTCATCGGCGCCTATACCGCCGGGGTGCTGGGCGCGACGCACAGCAAGAAGACCATGCTGTCGGCGATCTATCTGGCGCGTGCGGTGGTCATCGCCGTCTTCATCGCAGCGCCGCCGAGTTGGGCCTCGGTGCTCATCTTCTCGGCGCTGATGGGCCTGTTATGGTTGTCGACGGTTCCGCTCACGAGCGGGTTGGTAGCCGTCATGTTCGGCGTTCGAAATATGGGGATGCTGTTCGGCGTGGTGTTCTTGAGCCATCAGGTGGGCGCGTTCCTGGGCGTCTGGCTGGGCGGGACCCTGTTCGATGCCTATGGGAGCTACGACGCCGTGTGGTGGATTTCCATCGCGTTGGGCGTGTTCGCAGCGATCATTCACTGGCCCATCCGTGAGCAGGCCGTGCCCGCCGCGGCTGTCAGCAAGCCGGCCTGAACCGATGGGGGTCAAGCACAAGACGGCGCTGATCCTCTTGGTAGCGACGGTGCTGGTCTGGCTCGTTGCCATGGCCTCGGTTCTTGAACGGACACGACCCCGCGGGCCCTCGCTAGTCGCCGTCTTTCCGCCGGGAACGTCGGAGACGACAGTGATGAGCGCCGTGACGCGCGCCGAAGGTCGGCTCGTGCGCGGTACGTGGTGGCCCTGGGCTTATGTCGTAGACGCCGAGTCTCCGACCTTCGTCGATGATGTCCGACGCCAGGGCGTGCTGTGGGTGCTGCCGGGTGGGCCGTTCCGGCTCGCAATGACCGGTGGCTGCGGCTTTCCGGCTTATCGCTGGGGAGAGCCGCCCACGACTGCCCGAAGTTCGCCTTGATCCTCATCAAAGCGTCTGGGTTGCGGGCGTGCTCAGTCTTCGGGAGTTTCAAGCCCTAGAAGCGGGGCGTTTTTCAAGGGGGCCACCTGATGCTCACTTATGAAGACTGCATCGGCATGAGCGATCTGACGCCGGATGAGGTCGACGCCATCGCCGAGCACGAGCACGTGCCGAGCATCGTCGCGCTCGAGATGGGGCGCTATCTGATGAGCGGTCCCGACGGCTCACGGCGGGTCAGCGGCATCATTCTCGACGACATCGCGGATGCCCGCGAGCGCGGCGACACCTTGCACGCAGCGTGCCTGAAGCTCATTCTACAGAACTTCGTGAAGAATCATCCCGAAGCGTCTGTGTGATGAGCCAAGGGAGGCCGCATGGCGTTCAAGACCGTCGTCGTTCACGTCGACGTAGATGCCAATCGTGAGGAGCGTCTGGGGCTTGCCGAGGGGTTGGTGCGCCGCCACGACGGCCACCTGATCGGTCTGCACCCGTCGGAGCCTCCCTATCTGCCACCAAGCCTCGGCGAGCTAGCTGGCCCCGTCGAGGCCGACATGGTCGAAGCGCAGCGGCAGGCGGCGGAACGCCGCGCCGATGAGTTGCACAAGGCGTTCGAGGAGCGGTTTCGGGCGTCCGGCCTCTCGGTCGAGTGGCGCACCGAGGAGGGCGAGCCGTCGGCGGTGCTCGCCAAGCATGGCCGCTACGCCGATCTTCTCGTGGTTCCGCAGGGCGAGGAGGGCGCCGTCTTTCCGGACGCGAGCCTCGTCGAGCGGGTGATCCTGGACGGCGGCTGTCCTGTTCTGCTCGTGCCGCGAATTGGTCACTTCCCCTCGCTGCCGCGCACCGTCGTGGTCGCCTGGAACGACAGCCGCGAGAGTTCGCGCGCCGTGCGTGCGGCGCTGCCGCTGTTGGTCGACGCCGAGCGGGTCGTGCTCCTGCAGATCGACCCGCCGGACGGCAGCGATGCGCAGGTGATGGACAAGGCGACACAGCTCGTTCGCCACGGCATCACGGCCGATGCCCACCACACGGTCTCGGCCGGTGTGCCCGTCGGTGAGGTGCTGTTGTCGAGTGTCGCGGACTACGACGCCGACTGCCTAGTGATGGGCGCCTACGGTCACACGCGGCTGCGGGAATGGGTGCTAGGCGGCGCCACCCGGTCGGTGCTCGAAAGTATGACCGTGCCGACGCTGCTCACCTCCTGACGCCGATGGCCGGTATGGCCCAGGTCGACCACGCTGCGCGGGCGCTCGCGGAGGCGTTCGTTCGCGGGCGACTGATGGCGCCGCTTCCGGCGGAGGTGGCCGGCGACGACGCGCTCGCCGCGGCGGTGCAGGCAGCGGCCATCAGTGCGGTCGAGGCACCGCTGGCCGGTTGGAAGATCGGTGCCACGAGTGCGCGGGCCCAGGCGATCATGCAGACGCACGAGCCGTTCTTCGGCCCGGTGTTCGAAGACCGGGTGTGGGAAGACGGGGCGCATCTCGACCTGCCTGCCGGCTTCCGCGGCTTCGAATGCGAGTTCGCCCTCAGGATCGGCGCCGACCTGCCGCCGCGGGAGGGGGGCTATCGACGCGACCAGCTGGCGATCGCCATCGACGCGGTCGTCCCGGCGATCGAGCTTGTCGCCACGCGGCAGGCGCTGGACGGCATGGGCAACGCCCGGCTGGCCCGGGCCGACCTCGGCTTCAATCACGGCCTGGTGCTGGGCGCACCGCTGATGCCGCCGCCGCTCGATGCACTGTCCGAAGCGACGGTTGTGGCCCGCGTCGACGGCACCGAAGTCGCCCGCGGCCGCGGCAGCGATGTCCTGGGCCATCCCCGCGAGGCGCTCGTTTGGCTGACGCGCCAGGGCGTGGCCTTGCGCGCGGGCGATCTGGTCAGCACCGGCACATGCACGGGCATCGCTGCTCTGGCGCCCCACCAGAGGGCCGAAGCCGATTTCGGGCCGTTCGGCCACGTGACGTTCACCGCCGTCTGAGCCTCATCGGAGGTGCCGCTCCAGCCAGGCGAGCGCTCGAAGGACCACAAGCCCGATCAGCGTGGCGAGTGCTGCCAACCCCACATAGCCGGCGCCGCAGGCGAGCCCGACCGCGCCGGCGGCCCAGAGCGCTGCCCCGGTCGTCAGATGCTGGACCTTGCCGCTCGAGCGGATGATGGCCCCGGCAGCGACAAAGGCGACGCCCGCCGTCACCGCCTCGGTAGCGCGCAGGGGGTCGACGCCGAAGCCGCGGCCCGACTGTTGGAGCTGTTCCGCAAAATCGATCGCAACGACGGTGAAGAGGGCTGCAGCGAGGCCGATCAACATGTGGGTGCGCAGCCCCGCCGGCTGCGCGCGCAACTCCCGCTCGAGGCCTATGCACCCACTCAGCAGCGCAGCCGCTCCGAGCCTAAGCGCCTGATCGATCTCTGGAACCAAGACGATCCCGTGCCAATCCATGGCTCCGCTACCACCTGCGCGTTTCGCTCGCCCGGCCCAGCCTTGCGCCGAGAGGTGCGCGAGCCGATCCGTCCGGCAGCGTTGTCCGAGCCGGCGCGATCCATGGTCGGGCAGGATGGTCGTCAGCTTGCGTAGTCGGAACCCTCCTCGTCCAGGATCGCCTTGAGCTCGGCCAGATGGTTTTCCGCTTGGTCGGGTTGCTCGAACCACTCGCCCCGGGTCGTGCGCGCGACCTCGTCGGACAGGATGCGCAGGGGACGCCCCGTCGCTAGCGCCGTCAGGTAGGTCCGCGCGGCGCGTTCGAAGTAGTAGAGCTCGTCGAAGGCCAGGGGGACGGTCGGGCCGGTGATCATGAGCCCATGATTGCCCATCAGCAGGTGCGGCCTCCCGCCGAATGCCAGGCTGCACCGCTCCGCCTCGTCGCCGAGACCCATGCCGCCATAGGCCTCGTCGACTGCGACCCTCTCGAAGAAGCGGGTGGCGTTCTGATCGAGAGGCGGGAGCGTGCTGTCCTCCAGGCAGGCGAGCGCGGTCGCGTAGGGCGAGTGCACGTGCAGGACGCAGGCAGCGCCCGGGACGTTGCGATGAATGGCGCCGTGCAGCGCCCAGGCGGTCCGCTCGGGGGCATCCGGCCGGTCCGCCGTGCGTGCATCGTAGGCGTCGCAGAGGACCAGCTCCGACGCCTTGATCCTGGAGAAGTGGCGATTCTTGGGATTGATGAGGAAATGCCTGTCGTCGACGGCGACGGAGAAGTGGTTGGAGACGCCCTCGTGCAGGTCGAGCCGCGCCGTCCAGCGGAACGCCGCGGCGAGGTCCACACGCTCGTGCCAGTGTTCGATGTTGGGCCGCAACACGGTCGCCATGCCGTTCTCCTCCCTATCCCTTCCCTCGCCATCGTAGCACGACCGACGGTCCATGGTCGCTCAGGCGCGCTCGTCCTTGGCTGAGCCCATCACGACGTAGGAAGCGAGCGATCGAACCTGGGGGAGTGTGCCCAACACGTCGCTGTGGAACACCTTGTAGGCTGCCAAGTCCTGCGTTTCGACGCGCAGCAGATACTCGATATTGCCGGTCACGTTGTGGCATTCGCGGACCTCGGGCGCGTGCGCCACCGCGCGCTCGAACGCCTCCTGCGCGGCCTTGGAGTGGTCGTTCAGACCGACGCCGACATAGGCCGTGAAGGTGGAGCCGAGCGCCGTCCGGTCGAGCACGGCCCGATAGCCGACGATGACGCCGGACCGCTCCAGCTCGCGCACGCGTCTCAGGCACGCTGAGGGCGAGAGCCCGACGCGCTGAGCGAGATCGACATTGCTGATCCGACCATGGCCAGCCAGCTCGCGCACGATTCTTTCGTCAATATCATCCGCTAGCTTCATTTGTTGTGAACAATCTGCGGTAGAGGCTCAGAACGCAAGAAAAAACCTGTCAGCGCCGTATAGGCTTGCGTCATGACCTGGGACGCACTACTGCCGCTCGTCGTCTTCGCGTTCGTCACCTCGATCACGCCCGGCCCGAACAACCTCATGCTGATGGCGTCGGGCGCGAATTTCGGGTTTTGGCGAACGATCCCGCACATGCTTGGGATCGGCCTCGGGTTCGTCGTCCTGCTGATCCTAATCGGCGCCGGCCTGGCGCGCGTGTTCGACGCGTATCCAGCGGCCTACGTCCTGCTCAAGGTCCTGGCCGTTGCCTATCTGCTCTACCTCGCGTGGCGCATCGCATCCGCTGCGGCCCCAAGCGCCGACGCCGCTGCGGCACGGCCGCTGACCCTCTTGCAGGCAGCGCTGTTCCAGTGGGCCAACCCGAAGGCCTGGTCGATGGCGCTGACGGCCGTCACGGTTTACGCACCCTCGCAGAGCCTCGGCGCGCTCATTGTGGTGGCGCTCGTCTTCGGCGCGATCAACGTACCCTCGGTCAGTGCCTGGGCGCTGCTGGGCCAAGAACTGCGGCGCCTGCTCACGCGGCCGCGTCGCCTGCGCGCCTTCAACGTGACGATGGCGGTCCTGCTCGTGGCCTCGCTCTATCCGATCGTGATCCGCTGACCGCCGATCTGCGGCTCAGGTGATCTCGACCCAGACGGGCGCGTGGTCGGAGGCTTCCTTCTCGCCGCGCGGGCCCGCGTCGATGCGGGCATCGCTCAGCCGGTCGGCGAGTTGAGGGGCAAGGAGGAAGTGGTCGATCCGGACGCCCTCATTGGTCTGAAAGGCGCGACCGCGGTGCTCCCAGAAGGAGTAGACGCGCTCAGTCGGATGCACGGCCCGGAAAGCGTCGGTGAAGCCGCGGTTGACGAGGCGCCGCCAGCCGCGCCGCTCGTCCATGTGAAAGCAGATACCGCCCTCCCAAGCTGCGGGGTCGCAAACGTCGAGCGGTTCGGGCGCAACGTTGTAGTCGCCACCGACCAGGAGCGGGGTTTTGTCATCGAGGGCCCGGTCGAGGCGCGCGCCCAGGCGCTCAAAGTAACGCAGCTTGTAGGCGAAGGCATCGGAACCGACCGTGGTGCCGTTGGGAACGTAGACGGAGGCGACGCGCGCCCCGTCGACGGTGGCCTCGATCCAGCGGGCTTGGAGGTCTTCCGCCTCACCGTCCAATCCTATGACGACATCTTCGATGGCGTGCTTGGCGGCAATCGCGACGCCGTTTCGTTGCGCCTCGCCGAAGATGGCGAGCGTGAAGCCCGCCTCCTCGAACGCCGCTGTCGGGAACTGCGCGTCAGCGACCTTGGTCTCCTGCAGGAGGAGCACGTCGATCCCGACCTTTTCCGCCCAGGCGAGCACCTGATCCTGGCGCTTGCGGATCGAGTTCACGTTCCAGGTGGCGACGCGCACCTGCTCAGATCGAAAAGGAGTTGCCGCAGCCGCACGAGGAGGCGGCATTGGGGTTCTGGATGCAGAAGTAGGAGCCGGTCAGGTCCTCGACGAAGTCCACCTCGGCGCCCATCAGGTAGAGGAGCGACATGCCATCCACGACGACGCGCACGCCATCCCGCTCGACTGCCACGTCATCCGGCTGGCGCTCGCCGTCCAGATTGAACCCGTATTGGAAACCCGAGCAGCCGCCGCCCGAAACGGTGATCCGGAGCTGCAGGTCATTGTCGTGCTCTTGGTCGATGATGCCGCGCACACGGGTGAATGCACGGTCTGAGACCGTGAAGGGTGCCCCCAACGTCGCTTCACCCATCACACCCGCCTCTAATGGTATCAGTCAGGTCCTGAATGTAGGCACGGCGCGAGAGCTGTCAAACGGCGCCCACGGCCGTCCGTGCCCCGGCTTGGGCGCTTGTTCGCTGCGCCGCTCCTCGCCAAGCTTCCTCAAGCCGATTCAGTCGTTTTGGCGGCGGGATCGCAGGAGCCGACGCCACAACGCATAGGGCATGGTCGCCAGCACGAGGCCGCCCGCGAACGTCGGAACCAGCCAAACCGCGAAAAGAGCCGACGGAATGTCACTCAAGGCAAGCGGCATTGCGCCCATCCAAAGCCAGAGCAGGATACCGAAGAGGAGATTTGCGAGACGTGCCAGGAGCTGGCCGAAGGCCACCTCAGGGCCACACTCGACCCACTGGATCTTGTCACTAGGAAGATAGCAATGCGCCTCTCGGAACTCGAGCGGCGGTTGGGACGGGAGGGTCGGCACCCAGAAGATGTTTAACAACAGCGAGAGCACGATGGCCAACCAGAATACCGACGAGACTGCGACGGCTAGCCATCCAACCCACGCTGGCAATCGCCGCGCAGCAACTCTCGCGAGCCACGCCACAACAAGAAACACGACGAGGACGAAGCAAGCAAAAATCGACAACAACAGCAGCACGAAGAAACCCCAGTGCCGGACGTTCGCCGTAGGCAGCGACTTCTGCACGTGGGTGCACTATCTTTTCTAGCAGGGTGCCTATTCGCAGGGATCTAAATCGAACAGCGACAATACCGGGGTAGTGAGAAGACAAGCGGAGCCGCAACCGCACGAGCGCTCGGTCGGAAGTGTCGCTCGCGTCCCGTGGCCCGCCTCGACCGATCTTCCTCGCCTCTATTGTGTCGATCGCACCCCGGCGGTAGGCACGGCAGAAGCGCGTCGAACCGCGCCCCCTGCCTGGAATCGGCGGCATGACCCTCGCGCCCTATGCCTGCCACGCCGAGCGCTCTCGCGGCCGGCTGGTCGCCGAGCCCGAGCATCCGCTGCGGACCGTCTATCAGCGTGACCGCGACCGCATCGTACATTCGACCGCGTTTCGGCGGCTCGAGTACAAGACACAAGTGTTCGTCAACCACGTCGGCGACCACTTCCGCACGCGGCTCACGCATTCCTTGGAAGTCGCCCAGATCACGCGGACCGTCGCCCGCCATCTCGGCGTCGACGAGGACCTCGCCGAGGCGATCGCGCTCGCACACGATTTGGGCCACAGCCCCTTCGGCCATGCCGGCGAGGACGCGCTCGATCGTTGCCTTGAGGGCCATGGCGGCTTCGACCACAATGTCCAGACGCTTCGGGTCATCACCCGCCTGGAGCAGCGCTATGCCGCCTTCGACGGGCTCAACCCGACCTTCGAGACGGTCGAGGGCCTCGTGCAGCACAACGGTCCCCTAGCACCTCCGGTACCGCCGTTCTTCGGCGAGCTGGCGACCGCGTTCGCCATCGAGCTGGGGGGGCGGGCACCGATCGAGGCGCAGATCGCGGCGATCGCGGACGACATCGCCTACGTCAATCACGACCTCGACGACGGCCTCCGAGCTGGCATGCTGGCGCCGGCCGATTTCACGGAGCTGCCCGTGGTGGGCCCGGCGGCCCGGGCGGTTGCGCAGGCTTGGCCGGCGCTGGAGCCGAACCGCCAGGTGCACGAGACCGTCCGCCGCGTCATGGACGCGATGGTCACCGACCTCGTGGCCACAAGCCGGACGCTCATCGAAGGCGCCGACCCCCGTGACGTGGACGATGTCAGGGCGGCAGGCCCGCTCGTCGCCTTCTCGCCCGAGATGCAAGTGGCGATCGGTGCGATCAAGGCGTTCTTGCAACGGCGCGTCTACCGTCACTACAAGGTCAACCGCATGACCGCGAAGGCGCGCCGGGTCGTGAGCGAGTTGTTCGAGGTGCTCGTCGCCGATCCCGACTGCCTGCCACCACGCTGGCATCAGCGCTGCGACGAGCCGTCCGGACCGCGCACCATCGCCACCGTCCGCGACTACATCGCGGGCATGACCGACCGGTTTGCCCTCGACGAGCACACCCGCCTGACCCGCCTGGACGACGTCCGCACATGAACATCTTCGACCACTTTGCCCATGAAGTCCGGGTGGCGCTCGGCCGGCTCGCGGATGACGGCGTCGTGCCCGACGGCCTGTCGCTCGACGCGGTCGCGGTCGAGCCACCCCGCGATCCTGCCCACGGCCAGATCGCGACCAACGCGGCGCTCGTTCTGGCGAAGCCCGCGCGCACGAACCCGATGGCGATCGCCGAGCCGCTCGCCCAGCTACTCCGCGGGGTGGAGGGCGTCGTCGAGGCCACCGTCGCCAAGCCGGGCTTCGTCAATCTCCGGCTCGCCGACGCCGCGTTTCACAACGTTGTCCGTGCCGCCTTGGCCGAAGGGCCTGCGTTCGGGCTGGGTGATCTGGGCTTCGGCGAGCACGTCAACGTCGAGTACTGCTCGGCCAACCCAACGGGCCCGCTGCACATCGGCCACGGTCGTGGCACGGTGTTTGGCGATGCCCTCGCGGCGCTCTTGGCGGCAGTCGGCTTCGACGTCACCCGCGAGTACTACGTCAATGACGGTGGTGCGCAGATCGAGCTGCTCGCGCGGTCGGTGCACCACCGCTACCTCGAAGTGCTCGGCGACGAGCCGGGGCCGCTTCCCGAGGGCTGCTACCCAGGCGACTATCTCTTGCCGGTGGCGGAAGCCCTGGCAGCCCGCGATGGCGAGCGGTGGCGCGTGGCACCCGAGGCAGAGTGGCTCGCGCCGATCGGCGACTTCGCCACGACCGCAATGCTGGCGCGCATCAAGGATGACCTGGCCGCGTTGGGCGTGCGCCACGACGTGTTCACCTCTGAAGCGGACCTGCTCGCCCGCGGCACCGTCGAGCGCTGCATCGAGGCGCTCGAAGCCAAAGATCTCGTCTACATCGGCACGCTCGACCCGCCCAAGGGGAAGCCTGTCGAAGATTGGGAACCGCGAGAGCAACTGCTTTTTCGCGCGACCGCATTTGGCGATGATACCGACCGGCCGCTCAAGCGATCCACCGGTGAGTGGACCTACTTCGCCAACGACATCGCCAACCACTTCGGCAAGTTCGAGCGCGGCTTCAAGGAGATGATCGACGTCTGGGGCGCCGACCACGGGGGCTATGTTCGGCGCATGAAGGCGGGCGTCGAAGGCATCACCGGCGGCGAGGGCAGCCTCGAAATCAAGCTCTGCCAGCTCGTCCAACTTATGGACGGCGGCCAGCCGCTCAAGATGTCGAAGCGCGCTGGGCGCATCGTCACCTTGCGGGATGTGATCGACGAGGTGGGCCGGGACGTCGTCCGGTTCATCATGCTGACGCGACGCAACGATGCGCCCCTCGAATTCGATCTCAGCAAGGTGGTCGAGCAGTCGAAGGACAATCCGGTCTTCTACGTGCAGTACGCGCATGCGCGGATTTGCTCGGTGTTTCGCCATGCGAGCGATGCGGGGCTCGCCACCGACGCGCTTGGCGAGGCGGAGCTGGAGCGGCTCACGGACGACGGCGAGCGCGCCGTGATGGAGGCGATCGCCCAGTATCCGCGCGTGATCGCGGCCGCTGCCAGTCAGCGTGAGCCGCACCGCATCGCGTTCTACCTCGAAGAACTCGCCGGCGCCGTCCACCGCTTGTGGACGCGGGGCAAGGAGGACGCGGCGCTACGCTTTCTCGTCGAGGACGAGCCGACCCTCACGCGGGCACGCCTGGCGCTCCTCGAAGCGGCGCGAACGGTGCTCGCGGGTGGCTTACGCGTTTTGGGCATCGAACCCGTCGAAGCAATGCGTTAGAGTGCGCTCCTGAGACATTGCGAGAGGAGCAGGCGCTTGATTGGCGGCATGTGGCGTTGGCTTTGGACGGCATCGGTCTTCGGCGTCTTCGCGCTGGTCATTGCGGCGGCGCTGGATGGCGCGCCCCGGCAGGGGGAGATGCCCGTCATCGCAGCCGGCAACGAGCCCATCAAGGACAGCGTCGAGCTGCCGCCGCCGGGCGCTTCGGTCCCCTCGTCGACCGTCCTCAACCTCCTGGTCGAGGGCGATGCGCCCAACGAAGCGGCTGGCCGCGCACGCGATGGCCTTGACGCCGGCCGCGCGGCCGAGACGGCCCGGGAGGAACGGGTCGAGGAGCTGCGCGCCGCGTTGGCCGAGGCGCCGAGTGACGCTACGCCGGTCGATTTTCGCATCCAACTCGCCGCGGTCCGCCCGGGCGAAGAGCACGACGCGTTCGACGACCTCAGGGCGCGGTATGAGGCGATCTTGGCCGATCTCTCGCCGCGCTTTCAGGTGTTTTCGAGCGAGCAGGGGGTCCTCGTGCGTGTCCAGGCGGGACCTCTGGCGGGTGAGGACGAAGCCGCCGCGCGCTGCCAGCGCGTGGAGGCGGCGGGCGGCGAGTGCTTCGTCGTGCGGGCGCCGGGATGACGCCGCCGCGCGCGGTCGTTGTCGGTATCGCCGGGACCGAACTCGATCCGGAAGAAGCATGGCTCCTTGAGCGCCACCAGCCGCTTGGGGTCATCCTCTTCAAGCGAAATGTCGAGGCACCCGCGCAACTCGAACGGCTGACGGCAGACGTGCGCGCAGCACTCGGTCGCGACGATGCGCCTGTGCTCGTCGATCAAGAGGGCGGGCGCGTGCAGCGTCTGGGGCCGCCGTCGTGGCGCGCCTATCCGCCCGCCGGGCACCTGGGCGCATTGGCGGATACCGATCCAGAGGTGGGCCTGGAGGCGGCGCGCCTGGTAGCTCTGGCGATCGCCCGCGACCTCGTCGCTGTCGGCATCGACTGGGTATGCGCGCCGGTGCTCGATCTGGCGCTCGACGAAACGCACGCCGCTATCGGCGATCGAGCCTACAGCGGCGACCCCGCTCGGGTCACCGCGTTAGGACGTGCGGCGCTGGACGGCTTCCTCGCGGGTCGCGTCGTGCCGATCGTAAAGCATGCGCCGGGCCATGGGCGCGCGCGCGTCGATCCGCATCTCGAGCTGCCGCGGGTGGCGGCCCCGCTGCGGGTTCTCGATGACGCGGACTTCCAGCCTTTCCGCGATCTCGCAACGGCGCCGGCGGTGATGATGGCGCATGTGGTCTACGATGCGATCGATCCGGAGCGGCCTGCAAGTTGCTCCCGGAAGGCCGTCCAACTCGTGCGCGACCGGCTAGGCTGCACCGGCTTCTTGGTCTCGGACGATGTCGATATGGGCGCGCTCTCTGGTACTGTCGGCGAACGCGTGCTGGCGGTGCTAGGGGCGGGGTGCGACATCGCGCTTCAATGCAACGGCGTACGCGCGGATCTCGTCGCGGCGCTGGACGCGGCTCCGCCCATGAGCGAAGCAGCGTTAGAGCGCTTCACCTGTGCGCGCGCTCGCCTTTCGGGAGCCCGCCACCACGACGATCCGGCGCGGCTTGACGCGCTCGTCGGCGAACTGGCCGGCTGAGGGCTTTGCGCCTCGGAGGATTGCTTTGGATCTAGCAGGGATCGGCCATGCCCTTTCGGTGTGGGTGCTGCCGATCATCAGCGCCATCACCTTTCACGAAGCAAGCCACGCGCTGGTGGCGGATCGCCTCGGTGACGACACCGCACGCAGGCTCGATCGGGTGTCGCTCAACCCGGTGAGGCACATTGACCCGATCGGTACGCTCGCGCTGCCGGGCCTGCTGCTCCTCTTCTCGCCGGTCGTCTTCGGTTGGGCGAAGCCCGTGCCGGTTGCCTTCGACCGCCTCCGGCACCCGCGGCGCGACATGGCGCTGGTCGCCGCGGCTGGACCCGCCTGCAATCTCGTGCTCGCGGTGCTCTGTACTTGGCTGCTGCTGCCGGCTTCTTGGCTTGAGGGCCAGGTCGGCGACTGGCTCCTCGCCAACCTGATCAACGCCATCATGATCAATCTCGTACTCGCGATCTTCAATCTCTTTCCGCTGCCGCCCCTGGACGGCAGCCGCATTCTTGGCGCGCTGTTCGGCATACCGGCGAGGCGCCTAGGACGACTCGACCTGCTCGGCGTGCCGCTGCTTTTGCTCCTCCTGTTCGTGGTGCCGCCGGTCGCCCGCGAACTCGGCTGGAGCTTCAACCCGGTCGCCGGCTTCGTCTTCGGCGTTCTGCAGCCGGCGGTGCACGCGCTCGCGGTGGTGAGCCCGCTGAGCGGCAGGCAGCTCGAGATGCTGCTGCTGTGAGCGAGCAGGATCAGGTCTCGGCGGCGGACATGCCCGACCCGGACGCGCTGGTGGTCGCCGTCGACGGTTTCGCTGGTCCGCTGGATGTGCTGCTCGGCCTCGCCCGCAAGCAACAGGTCGACCTGACCAAGATCTCGATCCTCGACCTCGTCGAGCAGTACCTCGCCTTCTTGGAGGATGCGCTCGCCCGCCGCCTCGACCTCGCCGCCGATCACCTCGTCACTGCCGCGTGGCTTGCCTACCTCAAGTCGCGGCTCCTGCTGCCGCAGCCGAGCGCGCCCGAGGCACTTGAGGCGCAGGCCCTTGCCGAGGCGTTGACGCAGCGCCTGCAACGCCTGGAAGCGATCCGCGGCGCGGTGGTCAGGCTCACCGAGCGGCCGCGGCTTGGCGTCGAGCGACTGCCGCGTGGCGTTCCGGAGGGCTTGTCGACCACGACGATCGACGGCTACGAGGCGAGCTTCGCCGATCTCTTGCGCGCCTACGCGGCGGTGGTACGTCGTAGCCGCAGCCGGCGCCTTCTCTTCAACCGTAGCCAGGCGGTTCCGATCGATGTGGCGCGCGACGCACTGCGCGAGCAGCTTGCCGCCTCGCCGGCGTGGCAGCGGCTAGAGGCGGCGCTGCCTCTTGACCGGCTTGGCCCGGCGCTGCAGCGCTCGGCGCTCGCGTCGGGCTTTGCCGCCGCCCTCGAACTCGCCCGCATCGGTGAGGCCGAGCTGCGGCAGACGGCACCCTTTGACCCTCTCTTCCTGCGTGGCCGATGACCGACAGCAGTTCCCATACCCTGCCCAAAGAGCCGCGCCGCCTCGTCGAGGCTCTGCTGTTCGCCGCCCCGGGTCCGCTGACCGAAGCGGAGATCCAAGCGTTCATGCCGACGCCGGTGGCGGTGCGTCCACTCCTTCGAGAGTTGCAGACCGAGTATGCCGGGCGAGGTGTCCAGCTCGAGGTGCACGACGGCCGCTGGGCGCTGCGGACCGCGCCCGACCTGGCGTCCAACCTGCAAAGGCTGCAGGTTCGCCCGAAGCAGCTCTCGCAGGCGGCACTGGAGACGCTGGCGATCATCGCCTACCGGCAGCCCGTGACGCGCGCCGAGATAGAGCAGATTCGCGGCGTCAGCGTCAGCCGCGGCACGCTCGATCTCCTCGTCGAGACGGGCTGGGTGCGTCCGCGGGGGCGAAAGCCCGTTCCTGGGCGCCCCGTCACTTGGGTGACCACGCCCGCCTTTCTCGATCATTTCGACCTTGCGGCACTCGACGACTTGCCGCGCGTCGAAGAGTTGGTAGCAACCGGACTGTTCGACGCCGCTGACGTGCAAGAGCAACCGGCCGCTCCAGAGGCTCAAATGGCAACGAACGACGATACAGACACGGCCTCTGACAGCCACGACTTGATGAACGATAAGAATTGAACGGTTCTAAAATGCCCTTCGGCGACACGCCATTTGGCTGAACTTGACGCCGGTAGCCGCGTTCCTTAGCTGAGGTGCAAGGAGGATGCATGGCAACCGCACTCGCACCTACGGACTTGGCGATGGAGGCATTGCGACCGGCGCACGGGGCGCTTTCGGTCGAGGGCCTCGCGCATCGGCTCGGCCGCAATCTGGTCGTCGACGGCGTCGATCTCGTGGTCGGCGCGGGCGAGGTCCATGCCCTGGTCGGGCCGTCGGGCTGCGGCAAATCGACGACCCTCCGGCTCATCGCCGGGCTCGAACCCCTGCAGGCCGGCTCCATTGCGATCTGCGGTCGAACCGTCGCCGATGCGCGAACGTCAATACCGCCGGAAGAGCGCCATGTGGGGCTCATGTTCCAGGACTATGCACTCTTTCCGCACCTCACGGTCCGCCGCAACATCAGCTTCGGGCTCGGACGTCTGGGTCGGCGCGAGCGCGAGGCGCGGGTCGACGCCTGGCTCGAGCGGGTGGGGCTGCCGGGGCATGGCGACCGGTACCCGCATCAGCTTTCGGGCGGGGAGCAGCAGCGCGTGGCGTTGGCCCGCGCGTTGGCGCCGAACCCATGCCTCATGCTGCTCGACGAGGCCTTCTCGAACCTCGACACGCACCTCCGCGCCGATCTGCGCAACCTCGTCCTGGCGCTGTTGCGCGAGACCGGCACGCCCACGGTCCTCGTGACGCACGACGCGGACGAGGCGCTCGGTGCCGCCGATCGGGTGCATGTCATGCGCGACGGGCGTCTCGTGCAGTCTGGCACACCCGGCGAACTCTATGCGCACCCGCAGGACTTGTTCGTTTGCAGCTTCTTCGGCGACGCCAACAGGTTCAAGGGCTGGGCGGTCGGCGGAGAGGTGTCCACGCCGCTGGGCCCGGTGGCGCGTCCGGACCTCCCTGACGGCACGGCCGTCGACGTGGTGGTCCGGCCCGAGGCGACGCGGCTCGCGCCTGCAGCAGCAGGCATCTCCGCTCGTGTGCAGGGCGTGCGCGATGTCGGCCCTCTGCGCTTTGCGGAGCTGGTGCTCGATGGCGGCTGGACCATCAAGACGCATCTGCCGACCGGGGTCAGGATCGCGGTTGGCGACGATGTTGCCTTGGCGGTCGACAGCGCACAGATCTTCGTCTTCGTGGGCGGCTGACGGCACCGCCCGTTGCGGCGGTCCGGCAAATCTGCGAGGGTCCGGCCGACGCGCTTAGGCGGGGCTCCTCCCGCATCACGGAGACAGAACCATGAGTATCGGCATCTGGCAGGTGGTGCTGATCTTGTTGATCGTCCTCATCGTCTTTGGCGCGGGGAAGCTCCCGAAAGTCATGGGCGACGTCGCTGCCGGCGTGAAGAACTTCCGCAAAGGCATGCGTGAGGACGAGGACGGCAAGGACGACGGCACGACGAAGTCGATCGCGCAGGACGCGAGTGACCAGGTGGAGCAGACCGAGCGCAAGGACGAGACGGTCAAGAGCTGACGGCGGCATAGGCGGCGTCGGCGGAGGAGAGCCGCGTGTTGAGTCTCGGGTGGTCCGAGATGGCGATTGTGCTCCTAGTGGCGCTGCTCGTCCTCGGACCCAAGGAGCTGCCCAAGCTGGCTCGCGACCTGGGCCGCTGGGTGGGCAAGGCGCGCTCGCTTTCGCGCGAGTTTCAGCGCGCGCTCGAGGACATGGCGCGCGAGACCGAGCTCGACGAGATGAAGAAGCAGCTCGACGAGGCCAATCGGGAATTGCGCCGGACGCGGATCGACAAGACGGTCGAGCGTGCGGTGGATCCCACTGGCGAACTGAAGTCCGCCTTCGACATCGACGGCGCCGACGGGGTCGAGGGCGACGTGGACGAGCCGGCTCGCCGCACGTCGCCGGAGAAGGCCACGGCCGCCGCCGAGGACGCGGGCGCCACAGCGCAGCGCGCGTCGTCGGCCAAGCGTTGAGAGAACCCCGCGCTTGCTGAAGGATATCGACGATCGCGAGATGCCGCTGCTCGATCATCTCGTCGAGCTGCGCAACCGGCTCATGTACTCTGTCGCCGCGATATTCTTGGGCTTTCTCGTCTGCTATCTGTTCGCCGAACAAATCTACGCCTTCTTGGTCCAGCCGCTCGCCGATATCTACGAAGGAGAAACCGGCCGCCGCATGATCTATACGGGCCTGGCTGAGGCCTTCTTCACTTATATCAAGGTCGCTTTCTTTGCAGGTCTCTTCATTACCTTCCCATTCGTCGCGACGCAGCTGTGGATGTTCATCGCGCCTGGCCTCTACAAGCAGGAGAAGCAGGCCTTTATGCCGTTCCTGGTGGCGACGCCTGTGCTGTTCTTTTTGGGTGGGGCAACGGTCTACTATCTCATTTTTCCGCTGGCTTGGCAGTTTTTCTTGAGCTTTGAGACGTCTGGTGTGGACGGGAGCTTGCCCATCCAGCTCGAGGCGCGCGTGAGCGAGTATCTCGATCTGGTGATGAAGCTCATCTTCGCGTTCGGCCTCTGCTTCCAGCTGCCGGTGGCCCTCACGCTGATGGGGCGGGTCGGGCTGGTGACCTCCGAACAGCTCGCCCGCAACCGGAAATACGCCATCATTCTGACCTTCGTGGTTGCCGCGCTGCTGACGCCGCCCGACATCATCAGCCAGGTGGGTCTGGGCCTACCCATATTGCTGCTCTACGAGATCTCGATCTGGTGCGTGCGCATCGTCGAGCGCCGCCGCGCGGAGGCTGAGGCTGAGGAGTCGACGGAAACCGATGCTCCCAGTGCCGAAGAGCCGCGCGAGTGAGGCGATTGTCCACCCTTACCGTGACGACTAGGGTTCCGCGACGACGCCTGCTGCCGCCGGACCTGCCGTGCACGATATCAAGCTGATCCGCGACGACCCGGTCGGTTTCGACCGTGCACTCGCGCGCCGCGGCGCGCCGCCCGCCTCGCAAGCGCTGCTCGCGGTCGATGCGGAACGTCGGGCGATCTTGACCGCGTTGCAACAGCGCGAGGCTGAGCGCAACGCGGCATCCAAGGAGATCGGCGAGCTGAAGCGTGCGGGCGGCGACGCGGGCCCAGCTATGGCGCGGGTGGCCGAACTCAAGCACGCAATCCAGAAAGACCGCGAGCGTGAGCGTCGGCTTGCCGAGCAGCTCGAAGCTGACCTCGCGGGCCTGCCCAATCGGGTCGCCGACGACGTGCCCGACGGTGACGACGAGAGCGGCAATGTCGAGGTTCGGCGTTGGGGGGAGCCGCGGGCCTTCACCTTCGCCGTCAAGGACCATGTCGATGTCGGCGCCGGCTTGGGCCTAGACTTCGACCGTGCGGCGCGGATGTCGGGTGCGCGCTTCGTCTTGGGTATTGGACCGGTCGCACGGCTGCAGCGCGCCATCGGTCAGTTCTTTCTGGACCTGCAGACGCGCGAGGCAGGGTATCGCGAGGTCGACGTGCCGCTTCTGGTCCGTGACAACGCCGTGTTCGGTACGGGCCAGCTGCCGAAGTTTGCGGACGACCTCTTCCAGACGACGACTGGCCACTGGCTCATTCCCACCGCCGAGGTGCCGCTCACCAACCTTGTCGCCGACGAGATCCTGGACGAGGCCGATCTTCCCTTGCGCTACACGGCGCTGAGCCCCTCGTTCCGCTCGGAGGCGGGTTCTGCCGGTCGCGACACGCGCGGCATGATCCGCGTGCACCAATTCCCCAAGGTTGAGCTGGTGAGCATTACGACGCCCGAGCAATCGGCGGACGAGCACGAGCGGATGACCGCCTGCGCCGAGGAGGCTCTGAAGCGCCTCGAGCTGCCGTATCGCGTCGTCAGCCTCTGCAGTGGTGACCTCGGTGCCACGGCGATGAAGACCTACGACCTCGAAGTGTGGCTGCCGGGGCAGAATGCCTATCGCGAGATTTCGAGCTGCTCCAATTGCGGCGACTATCAGGCGCGGCGCATGAACGCGCGCTCCAGGCCAGTGGGCCAGCGCGAGACCCGCTTCGTGCATACGCTCAACGGTTCGGGCCTGGCGGTCGGCAGGACGCTGGTGGCCGTTCTGGAGAACTACCAGGAGGAGGACGGCGGTGTCGGCATACCCGAAGCACTGAGCCCTTACCTCGACGGTCTGAACCGGCTCACGCCCGCATGAGCGCCTCGAGGCCGCTGCGGCGCATCCTCGTGACCAACGACGACGGCATCCATGCACCGGGCCTCAAGGTGCTGGAGGCGATGGCGCATCAACTGGCGGACGAGGTCTGGACGGTGGCGCCGGAGATCAATCACTCGGGTGCCGGGCACTCGCTCACCATCAAGCGCCCACTCCGCGTCGAGCAGCTTAGCGAACGACGCTACTCGGTGGATGGCACGCCTACCGACTGCGTGCTGCTCGCGTTGCAATGGCTGCTCCAGGAGCCGGTCGACCTCGTTCTCTCGGGCGTCAATCGTGGCGCCAATCTGGGTGAGGACGTGACCTATTCGGGGACCATCGCCGCGGCGATGGAGGCGACGCTCTTGGACGTGCCGGCGATCGCCTTCAGCCAGGCCTACCGCAACGGCCACCCGGTCAAGTGGGCGACGGCCGAGCGGTACGCGCCGGACATCGTCAGGCAGCTCTGGCGGGCCGGCTGGGCCAAGGGGGTCCTCATCAACGTCAACTTTCCGGACCGCGTTGCCGCCTCGGTGCAAGGCCACAAGGTTGTCGCGCAGGGGCGCTCGAAGCTCGGCGACCACATTGTCGAGCGGATCGACCCGCGCGGCGAGCCCTATGTCTGGATCGGCGGCCTCAAGTTTGACGAGGGCGACGACGAGGCGACGGACCGGGGCGTCGTGCGGCGTGGCTGGATCAGCGTTACGCCCATCCATCTCGATATGACGCACTTTCCCGAATTAGACAGGCTTCTCAACGACTTGAGCTAGCCTCTGAAATCCTGACTTTAACTTGCGCAAGATTTTGGGATCGGTGGAACCTCTGGCCCCAGGTTTTTCCCTGCTTTTGCAAGAACTCCAGCCGAACGCTTGAGAACTGAAGTAAAACTTCAAGCTTGATTTCAGCGCGGCAATGCTTGCGATTCCAAACAAGTTGTGCATGATCAATCACATAAGTCACGGAGGGTTGCATGCGCCGTAAATGGGTCCTGCCGACGTTGTTGGTCTTGGCGGCCACCGGCTGCACGAACTACCTGCCGGTCCCACAAGGCGGCGGGAACTGGGAGCAGGCGCGGGCGGGCGTCTACGAGCAGCGGCGCGCCGCTGCTGCGGCAGCGCAAGCGGCGGAGGAGGCGGCCACGACCACCGTCGCGAGTGCGGCCACGCCAGCCGCACCGGAGTGGCCAATGCCGCAGACGACAGCCGTTGCAGGGCCGGAGGCCCAGCCACTTCCGCCGCTCGCCGTCGGCGGTGGCCAAGCCCCCGCGCGCGACGCTCCGGTCTTCGGGACGACGGCGGAGACGCCCGCTTGGCAAGCGAGTGCGCCGGTACCAGTTGCCTCTCCACCGCCGCCCGCCGAGGTGGCGCCGCCGGCGGCAACAGTCGCGCAGCCAACTCCCGAGCCACCTGCTGCGGAGCCGCCGGCTGTCGTCGTTGCGGTGCCGCCGGCACCTGCAACTCCACCAACGAGCGCGGCGACCGAGACGACGCCTCCGCCGGTGGAAGTGGCCGCACCCATCGACGAGACGCTGACGCCGCCCGCGCTGAGCGGCGTGGGCTTCCTCTGGCCGGTGCCGACGGATGGTGGGGACGCCGTTGCCACGTCGACGACCGGCGATGGCGGCCTGTTGATCGACACGAGCACGGGCGAGGCGTTCGTCGCCTCTGAAAACGGCGTGGTCGTCTTTGCGGCCGATGCGCTAGAAACCTACGGTCGCATGGTCGTGGTGCGCCATGACGGCGAGTACACCACCACTTACGCTCAGGCTGGCGAGGTCGATGTCGAGGTGGGGGAGATCGTCCGTCGCGGGCAACGGCTCGGCAGCGTTGGCGGCGCCGAGGCGGACCCGAAGCTCTACTTCGAGATGCGGGTCGACAACCGCGTCGTGGACCCCCGCGCCTATCTAGTCGGCGCGCCGAAGCTGGCCTCGCGCTGAGCGGGTGACGCCGTCACTCAGCGCGAGTCGAAAGCTTCCGGCCCATTCGGCCCGCGAGATCGTTGATGAACTGCCAGGCGACGCGGCCGGAGCGGCCACCGCGGGTGGTTGCCCATTCGAGGGCGGCCCGATCGAGTTCGGTGGGGTCGATCGTCAGCGTGAAGTGCTCGGCATAGCGGTGCACCATGGCGAGAAAGGTCGGCTGATCGCAGCCGTGAAAGCCGAGCCACAGGCCGAATCGATCTGAGAGCGAGACCTTCTCCTCCACCGCCTCGCTCGGGTGAATCCCATGCTCGCGTTCGTTGTCGATCATCTGCCGCGGCATCAAGTGGCGACGGTTGGACGTGGCGTAGAAGAGCACGTTGTCGGGCTTGCCCTCTAGCCCGCCCTCGAGCACCGCCTTGAGGGACTTGTAGCTCGCCTCGCCAGCGTCGAACGAGAGATCGTCGCAGAAGAGAATGAACCGCCGAGGGCTCGGTTGCAGCACCTCCAAGAGGGTCGGCAGGCTCGCTAGATCCTCGCGGTGAAGCTCCACCAGAGCGAGGGCGTGTGGGCGCGCCAAATTGACGGCCGCGTGGACGCCCTTGACCAAGGAACTCTTGCCCATGCCTCGCGCGCCCCAGAGGAGCGCGTTGTTCGCCGGCAGCCCTTCGGCGAAGCGCATGGTGTTCGCCATCAACGTATCGCGAACGTGATCGATCCCCGCGAGCAGGGCCAGCGGCAGCGCGGATACGACAGGCACCGGCTTGAGGCTCATCCGGTCGGCCTGCCAGACGAATGCGTCGGCCGCGTCGAGGTCGGCCGTTGGGCCCGGCGTCGCGCGTTGCTCCAACGCCTCGGCGATACGCCGCAGAATCGGTGCGAGGGGGTGAACGTCGGTCATCCAGGTCTCGGCTGCGAGCAAGGTTCGCCGGCGGTGATAGACGACGGCTCGCTCGATTTGCAAACCGGCGTCCGACGGCTATAGTCCGCGCGCCTTCGCTGCAGCCTACCCGGAACCGTCATGTTGATCTCCCCCGCCTATGCCCAGGCCACCGGCGGCGAGCCGAGCTTCCTCGTCTCGCTCCTGCCCCTTATCCTCATCTTCGTCGTCTTCTGGTTCCTGCTGATTCGACCGCAGCAGAAGCGGATGCGCGAGCATCGCGACATGGTCGCAGCGACCAAGAAGGGCGACGAGATCGTCACGTCGGGGGGCATCTTCGGCAAGGTGACGCGCGTCGTCGACGACAACGCGCTCGAGGTTGAGATCGCGCAGGGCGTGAAAGTGAAGCTCGTGCGGGGAACCGTCAGCGAAAACGTCACGCAGCAGAGCACACCTAAGGCGCCGACCCCCGCCAACGACGGGGGCAAGGGGGGCAAGGGCCTGATGGGCCGGCTCACCGGTCGCTGAGGCGCGCCGGTGCTGCGCAACTCGCCGGCGTTCACCGGGTTCGTTCTGGCTGTCTGCCTGCTCGGCCTCGTGCTGAGCCTCCCGAACCTGTTTGCTCGCGATACCGTGGCTTCCTGGCCCGGCTGGCTGCCTCAGGGTCAGATCAATCTCGGGCTCGATCTGCAGGGCGGCTCGCATCTGCTGTTGGAAGTCGACATCGACGAGGTGGTTCGCGATCGGTTGGAGACCCTCGTCAGCGACGTGCGGGTGGCACTCCGCAGCAACCGCATTCGCTATCGTGGCCTGGGCCAACGCGGCGGTTCGGTGGTGTTTCAGCTGGTCGACGAGGCTGACGCCGGCCGTGCGCTGGAAGTGGTCGACGAGCTCAACCCACGCGGTACGGTCAACCCGCTGACCGGCATGGGCGGTGGTCGCCAGTACGAGATCAGCGTGGACGGCTCTCAGGTCAGCTTGATCCTCAGCGAGAGTGGTCGCGACCAGCTGATCAACTCGGTCGTCGAGCAATCGCTTGAAGTGGTGCGCCGGCGCATCGACGAACTCGGCACCCGCGAGCCCGTGATCCAGCGCCAAGGCGAGGATCGCATCCTGCTGCAGGTGCCGGGCGAGCGTGACCCCGATGCGCTCAAGCGGCTCCTGGGCCAGACCGCGCGGCTGACCTTCCACATGGTCGATCTGACGACCTCACCTGCCGAGGTCGCGGGCGGCACAGCACCTGCCGGCGTGTTCATCGTGCCCGCCTCTGAAACCGATGAGCAAGGCAACCCGGTGACGGAATGGGTGCTCAATCGACGCGTCGAGCTTTCGGGCGAAAACCTCGTCGATGCGCAGCCGAGCTTTCAGGACAATCAGCCGGTCGTCTCGTTCCGCTTCGATACGACTGGCGCGCGCAAATTCGCCTCTATCACCACGGAAAATGTCGGGCGCCTTTTCGCCATTGTCCTCGACGAGGAGGTGATCTCCGCGCCGCGGATCCAGGAGCCGATCACGGGCGGTAGCGGGGTCATCACCGGCACCTTCACGACGGAGAGCGCCAATGAACTGGCGCTCCTCCTGCGGGCGGGCGCATTGCCGGCACCGCTGGTCGTGCTGGAAGAACGCACCGTGGGCCCCGATCTCGGCGCCGACAGTGTTGCCGCCGGCGAGATTGCGGGCGTCATCGGGCTCATCCTCGTCGCGGTATTCATGATCGCCTACTATGGCGTGTTCGGCGTCATGGCGGTGACAGCGCTCTTCGTGAACCTGATCCTCATCGCGGCGGCGCTTTCGACGATCGGCGCGACACTGACGCTTCCAGGCATCGCCGGCATCGTTCTCACCGTTGGCATGGCGGTCGACGCCAACGTCCTGATCTTCGAGCGAATCCGCGAGGAGGCCACGACCGGCGGACGTGGTCCCATCGGCGCCATCGACGCGGGCTTCAAAGGCGCCACGCGCACGATCGTCGACGCCAATGTCACGACGCTGATCGCGGCCGTGTTGTTGTTCCAGTTCGGCTCCGGACCGGTGAAGGGTTTCGCCGTGACGCTCGCGATCGGGATCTTGAGCTCGATGTTCACCGCCATCACGGTGACGCGGCTCTTGTTGAGCCTGTGGTATCAGCGCACCAGGCCTAAGGCGCTGCCGCTTTGATCACTATTTCGTTGCCGCCGCGGCGAGGACCCACGCGTGCCTAGACTCCGCTTTTTCAAGACCACGCCGCACATTCCCTTCCTGCGCTACCGGCAAGTGGCGGCGGCCATCTCCGGCGTGCTAATGGTCCTCTCGGTCATTCTGGCGCTGACGCTCGGACTCAACTTCGGCATCGACTTCCGTGGCGGCACGCTCATGGAGGTCCGCACCCAGGAGCCGGTCGACGTCGGCAGCATGCGCGCCGATCTGGGCGGGCTCGGCCTGGGCGAGATCGCGCTCCAGGAGTTCGGTTCGCCCAACGACATCCTGATCCGTATCGAACGCCAAGCGGGTGAGGGCAATGAGCAGGCGCTCGCCGTCGAGGCGGTCAAGGAGCGGCTCATCGAGCGCTATGGCGAAGAGGTCAGCTTCCGCCGCACGGAGTTCGTCGGCCCCAAGGTCTCGGGCGAGCTGTTGACCGCCGGTGTCTTGGCCGTCTCGCTCTCGCTGGTCGCCATCCTCGTCTATGTCTGGTTCCGCTTCGAGTGGCAGTTCGGCGTCTGCGCGGTCGCGGCCCTCGCGCACGACGTGATCTTGACGATCGGCCTCTTCGCGGCGACGCGCCTTGAGTTCAACCTGGCAACGGTCGCAGCACTCCTCACCATCGTCGGCTACTCGCTCAACGACACCGTCGTCGTTTTCGATCGGATCCGTGAGAACCTTCGGAAGTTCAAGAAACTGCCGATGAAGGAACTCCTGGATCGAAGCCTCAACGAGATCCTGAGCCGGACGCTCGTGACGAGCCTGACCACCCTTCTGGCCCTCACCGCATTGTTCGTGATCGCAGGAGGGGCGATCCGCGGCTTCACCGTCGCGCTGATCTGGGGTGTGCTCGTCGGCACCTATTCGTCGCTCTACATCGCAACGCCGCTCTTGCTCACCATGAACCTGAGGCGGCAGGAGGAGGCGGGCGGCGGCGCGCCGGCGGAGAAGCCGTCGTAGCGGCGGGCACGTCTCGGCACGGCGTGGGTGGTACCGGCCCAACGGGCAACGTTCCAGCGAGGACACGCGCATGGAGATGAAGCCACTGGCCGCCGGTGAACGCCTGACGGTGGACGGCTACGGCTCGGGCACGTTCAAGGTTGCCGGCACGCAGGTGCGCGGTTCCATGCTGATCCGCGGCGACCGCTACGATCCCTGGCCCGCGCGCGACGTCGCGGACGTCGCCGAGGGTGAGGCGATAGGCGCGCTGACCGGGCTCGCCGGCGAGATCGACATCCTGCTCGTCGGCACGGGCACGCGCACGGTCCTGCTGGGGCCTTCGACCCGCAAGGCTTTGCGCGAGGCCGGGCTCGGCGTCGAGGTCATGAGCACACCTGCCGCGTGCCGCACCTACAACGTGCTCGTCGCCGAGGGGCGTCGCGTGGCCGCGGCCGTCCTGGCCATGCCCGACGACGACGGCTGAACGCTACCCGCGCAAACCGAAGCACGACGTGTCCTTCAAGCCTGCCTTTGTCGGGTCAGGCTAGAGTTCAGCTTAGTGCTGTGTGCCGCTCGCATGGTGCATACGGTTCGACAACCGGTAGTAGCCCAGCATGAATACGACCGCGGCGACGGCAAGCAGGGCGAGCGCGAGGCCGGTCTGTTCGAGGAAGCCGATGGTGATGGCCCCAGCTAGCATGAACCCGCCGACCACGAGGAAACGCCAATTTAGGTAGATACCGGCCATCATCGTGGCGAGCGCGAACAGGAGCAGTGCGGCAATGCCGCGCGCATCGCCCGTCATAACCACCTGGAAGTCCGGCAGCCGAAGCGCCTGCATGAAGACCCAGATCAGGCCCCAGTGCAGCACTTGCGTCCGGACCAGGACCAGTCGCTCGCGCGCGCTCGTCCCGACGTTGCTCCACTGCGAAACGATGCAGATGAGCGCGAAGATCGGGGCCAAGAACTGCCAGAAGACGAAGCTGCTGCTGGGCGCCGTGTTGGTCGCAGCGACGGCAGCTATCGCGAGTGCCAGCATCAGCAGATAGGGCAGGCTGTGCAGTGCATAGCGCGTCAGCGACACATGGGTGCCGGACGCGGTGTGCTTGGTGTCCACAGTCGTCGCTCCTCCCCGTGCGGTGCGCGGCGTATCTTGAGCTACCGGCGCCGTGTCTTAGCACAAAGCCGACCGCGCCACATCAGCATGCACACCGCGCTCTCGTCGGGCAGAACTCAGCGCTTGGAGAACTGGAAGCTGCGGCGCGCCTTGGCCTTGCCGTACTTCTTCCGCTCAACCTCGCGGTCGTCGCGGGTGAGGAACCCGCCCGCTTTGAGCGCGGGCCGTAGCGCCGGGTCATAGTGGGTGAGCGCCCTCGAGATACCATGACGGACCGCGCCAGCCTGGCCGGAAAGGCCACCACCGGCGACCGTGCAGACCACGTCGAAGTGCTGCGGCTTGTTCACTGCCTCGAAGGGCTGGCGGAGGATCATCTGCAGCGTCGCCCGGGCGAAATAGCGCTCGAGCTCCCGACCGTTGACCGTGACCTTCCCCATCCCGGGCTTCACCCAAACGCGTGCGATGGCGTTCTTGCGCCGGCCGGTAGCGTAGGCGCGCCCGAGCCGGTCGAGCCTCGGCTGAACCGGCTCCTCCGCCGGGGTGGCGACACCGGCAGACTGCGTCAAGTCCTTCAGGTCGGCGAGCGTGCGGGTCTCAGCCATCGGCCTGCTCCGTCGTATTCTTGCGATTGAGCGCGGCGAGGTCGAGCGCCACGGGTGTTTGCGCTTGGTGCGGATGTTCCCCACCGACATAAACGTGGAGCTTGCGGAGCTGTCGCCGGCCGAGGGGGCCCTTAGGGATCATCCGCTCGACCGCCTTCTCGATCACCCGCTGGGGGTGTCGACCGCTCAGGACCTTGTCTGCGGTGCGTTCCTTGAGGCCGCCCGGATAGCCGGTGTGCCACTGATAGGTCTTCTGCTGGCGCTTGTTGCCGGTCAGCGAGACCTTCTCCGCGTTGACGATGACGACATGGTCGCCGGTGTCGATGTGCGGCGTGTAGGTTGCCTTGTGCTTGCCGCGCAGCCGATTGGCGGCGAACACGGCGAGGCGCCCGAGGACGAGGTTCTCCGCGTCGATCAGCACCCAGGCGGGCGTCACGTCCGCCGGACGCGCGCTGTAGGTCTTCATCGTGGCTCCAATCCGGTCCCGGCGATCCGTTTCGGACACGGCTAAAAGGCGCCGTGCGCGGCCTCCGGCTTCTAGAGTGAGGCGCTCGTTTACGCCCGAAACCTGCGCAGGTCAACGGAGGCGCCGAAAGGGCTGGCCGGCGCGATTGCCACGCTTTCGGGAGGAAGCTATGGACGCGCTGGAGGTAGTGGAATGCAGATTTGTCCCCGCGTGACGATCGTCGTTCTCGCGGCCGCCCTCGTGGCCGGCTGCAGTGCGCCACTACGTGATCCCGCGGTCGTCCAGGCCGTCGCCGACGGCCAAGACGCTTACGTTGCGGAGCGATTGGCCTTCAGGGAGCGTCGCGTCCAGGACATGTTGGCCCGAGCCGATGCGGTAGCCGACGGCGGAACCCCGGACGACACTATCGACATATTAGCGCTTTCCGGTGGTGCCGATTGGGGCGCGTTCGGTGCCGGGTACCTGGCGAAGTGGAGCGAGCTCGGCAGCGCTGCCGCCATCCCCATGCCGGAGTTCGACGCCATCGGCGGCATCAGCACCGGTTCGCTCATCGGCACTTACGTCGCCGACGGCACACCCGAGCGCTACGCCGGTATCGAGGAGTTCTATAGGAACACCAGTCCAGAGTGGGTGCAGTTTGCCGGTCTCGCGAGCTTCTTGCCGGACAGCATGTCGATCTTCGACAACAGCGGCGTGCGCGACGAGGTCTCCGCGGCGGTGGACGACTCGATCGTTGCAGATCTTCGCCAGGCGCGTGCCGACCGTCGCCCGATCATCGCCGCCACCACCAATCTCGACTTCGGACGGCTGGAGTACTGGGATCTCGGCGAGGAAGCCGTCTCAAGCGAGGAGCCGCACGACCGGATCGTCTCGATCCTGATGGGGGCGACCGCCATTCCGGGCGCTTTTCCGCCCGTGGAGATCGACGGCTTGCTGCATGCGGACGGCGGCGCCGTTCAGGGCGTCCCGGCCCTCGATCCGAGCCAGCTGCCACGCTACGCGGCGGCGTGGCGCGAGCGCTATGGCGACCGTCCGCTGCCCAAGATCCGCTTTTGGATGATCTACAACAACCAGCTCGGCCTGCAGCCGTCGGCGGTCGGCCTGAGCTGGTACGACATCGTCTACCGCAGCTATCAGACGATCAGCCAGACGTCCTTCCAAGCCCCGCTGCAAACGAGCCTGCTGACGGCGCAGGCCGACGAAGCCACCGGCGTGCCGGACTTCGAGGTGAGATGGGTGGCGATCCCCGACAGCTACCTTGCCGATCCGGAAGCGCGGCCCTTCGACCCGGCGGTGACCAACGCGCTCGCCGATCTCGGCCGCGAGGTGGCAGCGCAGCCCGATGGCGGCTGGCGGAGCGACTATCCCGGCTGAACCGGCGGCACGCTATATGTGCCTACGACGTGCGCGACGAGCTGGCCGTCGATCTCCGCGGAGACCTCGCACTCGCCGATGATAAGGCGCTTACCGGCCTTGAGGGTGCGGGCGTGGCCGATCAGGTCGCCGGTGTGCGGCTTGGCGAGGAAATGGACGGTGAGGTCGGTGGTGACGGCGAGCGGCACGCGGCCGACATGGCTCAAGGCGATGCCGTAGAGGGCGATATCCGCGAGCGCCATGATCGCCGGGCCGCAGATCGTGCCGCCAGGGCGGAGCAGTAGCTCGCGGTAGGGAAGGCGGACGGCGACGTCGCCCTCACGGAAGTGCTCGACGCGCACGTCGAGCAGCCCGACATAGGGCACGCCTTCGCTGGCGAGGGCAGCGAACCCGTCCTTGTCCAACGCTTCGCCGACGCGCATGGTCCTTCCCCCTGTTGCACGCGCGAAGGTGGCCTTAATAGAGGCGCAAGCCAAGCCAGGGAGGTGTTGATGCCCGACGCGCCCGAACAGCCCATCCTGCTCCGCGACGCCGCCGACGGTGTGGTCACGCTGACGCTCAACCGGCCGTCCGCCTTCAACAGCCTGTCGGAAGCGCTTCTGGGCGCGCTCATGGAGGAGCTGGAGCGGATCGACGCCGATCCGGCCGCGCGTGTCCTGGT
Organism: Geminicoccaceae bacterium; assembly: GCA_028279345.1. Taxonomy (GTDB): domain Bacteria; phylum Pseudomonadota; class Alphaproteobacteria; order Geminicoccales; family Geminicoccaceae; genus JAAAPF01. The sequence continues at coordinate 7,454 of JANQNY010000058.1, read as the reverse complement.
GCTGAAGGGGAACGGCAAGGCCTTCTGCGCCGGGCACGACCTGAAGGAGATGGGCGACAGCCGCACGCGCGAAGATCTGGGTCGCCTGTTCGAGCGCTGCTCGAAGATGATGACCCGGCTCACGACGCTCGGCGTGCCGGTCATCGCCGTCGTCGACGGCATCGCCACCGCAGCGGGCTGTCAGCTTGTCGCCGCCTGCGACCTGGCGATCGTCACCGACCGCTCGCGCTTCGCGACATCGGGCGTCAAGTATGGTCTCTTCTGCTCGACGCCGATGGTGGCGCTCTCGCGCAACGTGCCGCGGAAGCCGGCGCTGGAGATGCTGCTGACGGGCGATTTCATCGATGCGCCAACGGCGCTCGCCCATGGTCTCGTCAACCAAGTGGTCGCACCCGAAGCCCTCGACGACGCGCTCGCGGGCCTGATCGCGCGGCTCCTGGACAAGCCCAAGGACACGCTGGCACTCGGCAAGAACGCCTTCTACGCCCAGCTCGAGATGGGGCTCGAGGAGGCGTACGCCTTCTCCACCCGGGTGATCGTCGACAACGCGCTCGCCGATGACTTCACCGAGGGGCTTGCGGCCTTCACGGAAAAGCGGGCGCCACGATGGGACGGCTGATCCTCGCTGCCGTCCTCGGCTTTGCCGGCCTCGGCACGGCCGTCGCCGGCCCGTTGGAGGACTGCATGGCATCGAGCGAGGCGCAGCCGGCCGCGCGTGCCTGCCTCGACATGCGCGCGCGCGCCGCATCCGGCGATCTCGATGCGGCGGTGGAGGCGGCGACCAGTGCGGCGGTGGAGCTCGCGGAGGTGACCGGCCGCGATGCGGCGCTCAGGACGTTGATCGCCAGCGAGCGGGCTTTCGTCGTCTACGAGGAGCGCGAATGCCGCCGGCGTGGCGCGGTGATGGATGCCGGCACGGGCGCCGGTGCGGTCGAGCTCGCCTGCCACGCCGAACTGCGGTCCGCGCGCGCGGCACAGCTCTGGGGCGAGAATGGCGGCGTGCCGGCAATCGATCTGCCGGCCGACCGCGAGTGGCGGCTCGTCGAGATCGAGAGCCTGCCCGTGCTCGAAGGCACGGCGCCGACGCTCGCCTTTGAAGACGCGGAGCGCGTTGGCGGCGATGCCAGCACCAACCGCTTCTTCGCTCCCTACTACCGGGAAGGGCTGGGCATCGCCTTCGGGCTCGCAGGCTCGACGATGATGTTCAACGACGAGCCGCCCGGCCGCATGGCGCAGGAGCAGCGCTACCTGGCGCTGTTGGGCGAGGTCGACCGCTTGCGGCGCGACGGCGATCGGCTCGAGCTGCTGGCAGCGGGCCGGCCCGTGCTGGTGTTCGAATGACCTCACCGCTCACCTATGACGACGCCTGGGTGCGGGCCATCCTCGAGGAGGTGCGGACGATCGCCATGGTCGGTGCCAGCACCAACGAGATGCGGCCCTCCTACTTCGCCATGCTCTATCTGCAGAAGAAGGGCTATCGCGTTCTGCCGGTGAACCCGCGCGCCGCGGGCGAGACGCTGTTGGGCGAGACGGTCTATGCCACGCTCGACGAGCTGCCCGTAAAGCCCGACATGGTGGACATCTTTCGCCGCTCGGAGGACGTGCCGCCGATCGTCGACGACGCAATCCGGCTCGGTGCTCCGGTCATCTGGATGCAGCTCGGCGTGCGCCATGACGAGGCGGCGGCGAAGGCCGAGGCGGCGGGGCACCGGGTCGTCATGAACCGCTGCCCGAAGATCGAGTATGGACGGCTCTTCGGCGAGATCGGCTGGCTCGGCGTGAACCGCCGGGTCATCTCCGCCAAGCGCGCGACCGCCCGCCAGCTCGGCGGCGCGCCGGCCTCCGCAACAGACTGAACCTGGATCACAGAGGACCACCCCATGAGCGAACACGCCCACGGCTTCGACACCCTGGCGCTCCACGCCGGCTACGCGCCCGACGCCACCACCGGCGCCCGCGCCGTGCCGATCTACCAGACCACCTCCTATGCCTTCGAGAACGTCGAGCACGCGGCCTCGCTCTTCAACCTCCAGCAGTTCGGCAACATCTACACGCGGCTCACCAACCCGACCGTCGCGGTGCTGGAGGAGCGCGTCGCGGCGCTCGAGGGCGGCATCGCCGCTTGCGCCACGGCGAGCGGGCATGCGGCGCAGTTCCTCACCTTCCTCAACCTGATGACGCCCGGCACCAACATCGTCTCGAGCTCGAAGCTCTATGGCGGCTCGATCACGCAGATGAAGGAGACCTTCCCGCAATTCGGCTGGAACGTCTCGTTTGTCGACCCGCGGGAGCCGGAGAACTTCGCCGCCGCCATCGACGACCAGACCCGCGCCATCTTCATCGAGAGCGCTTCGAACCCCGACGGCGTGGTGGCCGACATCCAGGCGATCGCCGACATCGCGCACGCGCATAACGTGCCGCTCGTGGTCGACAACACCATGCCCACGCCGGCGCTGTGCAACCCCTTCCAGTTCGGCGCCGACATCATCACCCACTCGCTCACCAAGTATATCGGCGGGCAGGGCAACTCGATCGGCGGCATCATCGTCGAGGGCGGCAATTTCGACTGGGGCGCGACCGACAAGTATCCGCTCATGACCGAGCCGACCGCGGCCTATCACGGCCTCCGCTTCTGGGAGACCTTCGGCAATTTCGCCTTCATGGTGCGGAGCAAGGCCATTGGCCTGCGCGACATGGGGCCGCCGCTGGCACCGGTGAACGCCTTCCTGATCATGCAGGGGCTCGAGACCTTGAGCCTGCGGATGGAGCGCCATGTGGCCAATGCCGACAAGGTGGCGGCCTGGCTCGCCGAGCGGCCCGAGGTCGCCTGGGTCTCCTACCCGCGCCTGCCGCAGAACCGGACGCCGGTGCTCGAGCGCATCTGCCCCAAGGGCGTGGGCTCGGTCTTCACCATCGGCGTCACGGGCGGCTACGACATGGGCGTGAAGCTGGTGGACTCCTGCGAATTGCTGTCGCACGTGGCCAATATCGGCGACACGCGCTCCTTGATCATCCACCCGGCGTCCACCACCCACCGTCAGCTCTCGACCGAAGAGCAGGTCGCCGCCGGCGCCGGCCCCGACGTCGTGCGCCTCTCGATCGGCATCGAGACCGTCGACGACATCATCGCCGACCTGGAGCAGGCGCTGGTCAAGGCCGCCCGCTAGGCAGCAAAGGAGCGCGCTCGGCGTCATATACGCAAGCGCGCATCCTTCGCCAACACCTTGAGCGGAAACGAAAAAACGTCGATTTGGCTTCGTTTTGCAACTCGGGCCTGCCGTTGCGTTGGCGCTTGCGCGTGGTGGGCTGATGGCCCGCTTGGCGGAGCGTAAGCGATCTAGGTTCAAATGCCTATAGAGCTTTCGCTCAGCAACGTCTGCTTGGACACCGCCGCCACGGGCCACGTTGCCGCCTGCCGTGGTTTGGTTGGTCGCCCGTCATTCCGCGGCGGCTGAAGGTGATCAGCGTCGTCTTCCTCCCCGAGCAGGTCGTCGAGACCGTCACCGTGTTCGGCACGAGCGGGTTCATTGCGCCGGGCCGCACGATGAGCGTCTATCTCGGCGGTGTGCTAGGCTTCCTGTTCGTCGGCGGCGTCGTTCGCTGGGTGATGGGGCGCATGGCTGGTTAGCCGGGTCAGCGGCAAAGCCCATGCCTTCGCGGCCTGACCATCGGTCGGGTCCCCAACTACGCGAGCAGGCCCCAAGGCGATGCTCTCCCCGAAGGCGCCTGATAAGCGCGGATCAGCCGAAAGGTCCCTTGACCCTCGATCAAGCTTCCGGAACGCTCGAAACACTAGCCTGGCGCCGCACGAGCGCCTTGCAGCGTGTCGCGGCTTCCATTTCACAATGCGATGAAATCGGTATGGCCCAAGACGCGTTCCGAATCTACAAGCCGCTTAGAAACTATGTACGGCGTTTCGAGAGAGAAAGCGCTCTACGCACAATCTACAATTACAGCATGTTCCTCGATTTTGATCACGAATTGGAGCCGCCGCTACAAAGGCCAGGTCCGCCCGTAAGCAAAATTGATTTTGGCTTCCATCAATGGGATCTCGAGATCGCGCTCCGAGAAATACTCCTTGAGTCGCCGACCTACAGTTACGATATGCTGAATTCATGGAGCGCATTTGCAGAGTTAATTAATAAGATGCGTAAGGTTGATCAAGAGATCTACCGAGCCTATCGTGCACAGTCCGACGTGATGCTGGACATATTCCGTATCGCACATCATCAATTTCCCTGGCAGATTGGTCTTACCAATCAAATGATGATTCGTTACTATAAAATATACAATAGACCTGAATTCGACATCCTATTTCTGCGCTCCTTTGGCCTAAATGTTTTAGATTTCTTCCGTGGTGGCTTCGCTCTTATAGGTTGCGCGTTGGACGACTTTAAATTTAGGTTGAGTGATAGTACAACTGCGAAAAACAGGCTTGAGCAGATTGCGGGTATATGTGCAGCATTGTTTTCTGAAAGTCCAGCTAATATTGAAAAACAGATACGAGATAGGCAGCAGTACAATCAGAACTGGAAGTATACATTTTGCGACGTGCGGACTTATCCGTTATTAAAAATCGGGGAAGAGGAGTATCTTGTGCCACTTCCTTCGTTGATATTTTACAGAATGACCGACGCCGTCTACTTTGATCTTGTGGGATACGAAGCGGCTTTCTCTAGCGTTATCGGACCAGCGTTCCAGGCATACGTTGGAGAGGTGGTTCAAGCCTGCATGTCCAACGACAGGCTTCACTTGCTTCCCGAAGAGAAGTACGGCCCAAAAAAAAGGCGAAAAGACTCTGTCGATTGGATAGTGCACGACGATTCAGCCTCCTTATTCGTAGAATGTAAATCAAGTCGAATGGGCTACGTGTCAAAAAGCGAGATCCTGAGCGCGGGGGTGTTAGAAGATGAGATTGAGCGCTTAGCTTCCTTTGTGGTACAGTGTTACGTTACGCTATCACATGCGTTGGAAGGGTCGTATCCGCACTGGAAGCCTAACGGGCGGCCAACATACGTTCTGATTGTAAGTCTTGATGAGTGGTTTGCTTTCGGATACCGAATATATCCAAAAATTGTGGATCGCGTACAGCAGAAACTACGAGAGATTAGAACTGCAGATAACATAGTAAATGAATGCCCTTTCCAGCTCTGCTCAATCTCTGAATTTGAGGTAATGATGCAATGCATTGACCATAGTTCTATGGAGGCATTCTTCTCGCAGAAGACTCAGGGTGAGCAGCGCTCTCATCTGTTTCGAGGGTTTTCGGAAGATTACTTGAGAGCGCATGGAAGGGAGCGAACTTTCCTTTTTCAGACCGATCACGAGGGTCTTTTCGCGGAAGAAGCTCTTCGGGAGATTCATGGCCTTGCGCCTCAGCCGCTCTAGCCGCTGGATCTATTTCGAACGGGCCCTAGTTGCCGATGCGTTCGGGCCACGGTGCCCTTTTCATCCCCCCACCAACAACAAGTCCTCCGGATGCACGCCCACCTGGCACCGCGTCCCCCCGGCCGGGTCGCCGCCGTCGGTGCGGTTGATGTTGTAGCGGCTGACTTGGAGGCGGGTGCCGTCGGCAAGGCGGACGAAGACGAAGCTCAGATCGCCATAGTAGGCGATCTGCTCGACGGTCGCGTCGACGAGGACTTCGCCTTCGACGGGCGGCACCGAGAAGTCGAGGCGGAGCTTTTCCGGCCGGATGATGACGACGCCTGAGGTCACCTCGGGGGCGGCGCGGGCGATGAGCAGCTCGCCCAGGAGCGGGTGGTGGATGCGGGCGCGCTCGTTCTCGATGCCGCGCACCTCCACCTCGAGCGTGTTCATGGTGCCGATGAAGTCGGCGACGAAGCGGTGGGTGGGGTTTTCGTAGAGGGTGCGCGGGTCGGCCACCTGGAGGACGCGGCCCTGGTCCATGACCGCGATGCGGTCGGCCATCGACAGCGCCTCCTCCTGGTCGTGGGTGACCATGACGAAGGTGATGCCGACCTCGTGGCGGAGCCGCACAAGCTCGAGCTGCATGTCCTCCCGGAGCTTCTTGTCGAGGGCCGAGAGGGGCTCGTCGAGGAGCAGCACCTTGGGGCGCTTCACCAACGCCCGGGCGAGGGCCACCCGCTGCCGCTGGCCGCCGGAGAGCTGATCAGGTTTCCGCTCGGCGAAGTCGTCAAGGCGCACCATGGCGAGCGCTTCGGCGACGCGTTCGCGGGTCTCGGCGTCGCCGATGCCCGCCACCTTGAGGCCGTAGGCGACGTTCTCGGCGACGCTCATGTGGGGGAAGACGGCGTAGGACTGGAAGACCATGTTGACCGGGCGCCGGTTGGGCGGAACGCGGGTCATGTCGACATCGTCGATAGTGATGTGGCCCTCGCTCGGCACCTCGAAGCCCGCGAGCATGCGCAGGAGCGTGGTCTTGCCGCAGCCGGAGGGGCCAAGCAGCGCGAAGAACTCGTTCCGGCCGATGGCCAAGGAGACGTCGTCGACCGCGGCGAAGGCGCCGAAGCGCTTGGTGACGTTCTCGACTTGCACAACGGCGTCGGTCACAGCACTCAGCCTCCGGCCTTGGTGGGGGACTGCAGGCGCATGGCGAGCACGGTCAAGAGCACGGTGAGGACGATGAGCACGGTCGAGGCCGCGTTGACCTCGGGCGTGGCACCAAAACGGACCATCGAATAGACCTTGACCGGGAAGGTGAGCGTGTCGGGCCCGCTCGTGAAGAAGGTGATGACGAAGTCGTCGAGCGAGAGCGTCATCGCGAGGAGCCCGCCGGCGATGAGGCCCGGGCGCATGAAGGGGAGCGTGACGTAGCGGAAGGTCTGCCACTCCGACGCGCCCAGGTCGCGTGAGGCCTCCTCCTGGGCGGGGTCGAGGCCGACGAGCCGGGCGCGCACGACGATGGCGACGAAGGGGAAGCTGAAGGCGACGTGCCCGGCGATGATGTTCGCGAGGCTCAGGGGCCAGGGGAGGCCCGTGGGCCAGCCGATCTGCGCGAAGAAGACCAAGAGCGCCACGCCCATGCAGATCTCGGGCACGACGATGGGGAGCGTGTTGGCGGCCTCGACCGTGGCCTTACCGGGAAAGCGGTAGCGGTGCAGCGCCAAGGCCAAAAGCCCGCCGAGGACGACGCTGATGAGGGTCGAGACGAGGGCGATCGTCAGGCTGTTCGTGAAGGCCTCGATGAGCGTGAGGTTCGCCGCCGCCTTCTCGTAATAGTCGAGCGTGAAGCCGCGCCAGACGATGTTGCGGCGGCTGTCGTTGAAGCTGAAGAGGATGAGGATCGCGATCGGCGCGTAGAGGAAGATGAAGGTCGCGAGCAGCCAGAGCCGCAGCCACCAGCGGCGCGTGTAGTCGAGCGGGCCTGGAGGGTTACGGGTTTCTGCCCTGCCGAGCCGCCCGCGCACCCCGCCCGACCGCTCGTGTCTGCCCTTGCCGAGCCGCCCGCACACCCCGCCCGACCGCCCGTG
>JANQNY010000053.1 GCA_028279345.1 Geminicoccaceae bacterium | reverse complement strand
GGCGCAACCGGGCATCGAGGGCGAGATTGCGCGGAGCTACCGAAGCTTCCGCGACGAGGAACAGCCATGGTCGGCAATCTCCATGCAGGCCTTCCTGGCGGCACGGAACGCGGCATGACCGAGCTTCATACGCTCGCCGCGGAGAGCGGCGCCGGCCGCCTGATCCGCGATGTCGCCGAGGACTGGCAGGCGTTCACGCACCACCGCTTCGTCGAAGGCCTCGCCGATGGGAGCCTGCCGGAGCACTGCTTCCGCTTCTACCTCGTTCAGGACTACCGCTTCCTCGTCCACTTCGCGCGCGCCTGGGCGCTCGTCGCCTTCAAGAGCGAGGAGGTCGAGGAGATCCTCTCAGCGGCGCGCCTCGTCGAGACGCTGATCGACGACGAGCTCCGGCTGCATGTCGAGATCTGCGCCGGCTGGGGTCTCGACGAGGCTGAGCTCCGGACCACGCCGGAGCATCCGGCCAACGCGGCCTATACGCGCTTCGTGCTCGAACGCGGGCTCGCCGGCGACCTCGCGGATCTCTTGGTGGCCCTGGCACCCTGTGTGGTGGGCTATGGCGAGATTGGCCACCGACTGGCTGCGGCCGGCTGTGGCGGGCCCGCCAACCCGTACGCGCCGTGGATCGAAACCTATTCGGGCGACGCCTACCACTCGGGCGTCGCCGCGGCCGTCACCCAACTCGACCACGTACTGGCCCGCCGCCTTGGGCCAACGCCGTGGGAACACCCGCGCTGGGCTGACCTCGTCGCGACCTTCCGTACGGCCACGCGGCTGGAGATCGGTTTTTGGGAGATGGGTCTCGCTGCGCGCTGACGAGCTGCCGGCGCCGCCGCCAAGTGTGCCGTTCGGCGGCTGGTATCGCCCGCTCCTGACTCTCGCCGGACTGCTCCTGGCTTGGGAAGCGGTCGTGCGCCTCTCTGGCGTTCCGCCGTTTATCCTGCCCGGACCGGCCGCGGTCTGGGAGGCGCTGCTGCAGCACCGCTCGCTCATCGCCGAGAACGCGGTTGTGACGGGCATCGAGATCCTTGCCGGGCTCGGGCTCGCGACGCTCCTCGGCACGCTCACCGGCATCGCCCTCGCGGCGTCGGCGCCGGCCCGGCGTTGGCTCTTGCCCGTGCTCGTCGTGAGCCAAGCGCTGCCCGTGTTCGCTCTGGCGCCGCTCTTGGTTCTCTGGCTCGGCTACGGGCTCGCTTCCAAGATCGCGATGGCTGTCCTCATCATCTACTTCCCGCTCACGGCCACGCTCTACGACGGGCTCAGGCGGGCCGACCGGCACCTGCTCGACCTCGCGACTCTCCAGGGTGCATCGGCCTGGCAACGGCTCCGCCACATCCGTCTGCCGGCGGCGCTACCGGCATTCGCCTCGGGCCTGCGGGTGGCGGCAGCCGTTGCCCCGATCGGCGCCATCGTCGGCGAGTGGGTGGGCTCCAGCCGCGGCCTCGGCTTTTTGATGCTGCACGCCAATGCGCGCATGCAGGTGGACCTCATGTTCGCCGCCCTCCTGGTGCTCGCACTCATGGCGCTCGCCCTCTACGCCGCCATCGACCGTGCGGCGCGTCGGCTCACGCCCTGGCAGGCGGAAAGCCTGGACGATCCTCAAAAGGACCCACCTGGATGATTCGTGCACTCGCCGGCCTGCTTCTCCTCGTTGCCACGGCAGCCCCATCAGCGGCGCAGGAACCCTTCACCGTGCTGCTCGACTGGTTCGTTAACCCGGATCATGCGCCCCTGATCATCGCCCAGGAGCGGGGTGAGTTTGCCAGAGAGGGCCTTGAGGTCGAGCTGATTGCGCCAGCCGACCCCAACGACCCGCCCAAGCTGGTCGCGGCCGGCCAAGCCGATCTGGCGGTCTCCTACCAGCCGCAGCTCCACCTCCAAGTCCATGAGGGGCTGCCGCTGGTGCGCATCGGCACGCTCGTCGCCATGCCGCTCAACAGCCTGGTCGTCCTTGACGACGGCCCGATCGAGAGCCTCCCGGATCTCGCCGGCCGCAAGGTCGGCTTCTCGGTCGGCGGCTTCGAGGACGCCCTCCTGGGCGCGATGCTGGCACCTCATGGGCTGAGCCTCGCCGATGTCGAGCTGGTCAACGTCAACTTCTCGCTCTCGCCGTCCCTCCTCGCCGGACAGGTGGATGCGGTGATCGGCGCGTTCCGCAATTTCGAGCTCAACCAGATGGACATCGTCGGCAGCCCGGGCCGGGCGTTCTTCCCGGAGGAGGAGGGTGTGCCAGCCTATGACGAGCTGATCTACGTGATGCGTAGCGACCGTCTCGACGATCCGCGGCTTCGGCCGTTTCTCGCCGCCGTCGAGCGCGCGACGCATTGGCTCATCAACCACCCCGAGGAGGCGTGGGAGATCTTCAAGGCGACCGACCCGCTGCTCGACGACGAACTCAACCGCCGGGCCTGGCGCGACACGCTGCCACGCTTGGCGCTCGCGCCTGCGGCACTTGATACCCAGCGCTACCGCCGCTTCGCCGTATTTCTCGCCGAAAGCGGACTGATCGACGAGCCGCGCCCGGTCGCAAGCTACGCCATCGACCCGGGCACTCTAGAGTAGGCTCCCTCCCTCTTGACCGCGGACGCACACCGCCGGAGGTTCGACGGTGGTCCCGTAGGCAGGGAGGTCCGCCGATGACCGACTTCGAGGAGGGCACCATCCCGGAAGCCTCGCGGCCCGATCCGAGCCACGTCGGCTTCGATCTGGATTTCACGCTCGATGCGGTCGTCCGCGTGCGGGCGGAGGTGCCCGACGACGCCTTCACCGCAGGCGCGCTCGGGACCGAGCGGCGGGGCTCCGGCATCGTCATCGATGATCAGGGCCTGGTGCTGACCATCGGCTATCTCGTGACTGAGGCGCGGGAGGTCTGGCTGACCACCAATCGCGCCACGGCGGCCCCCGCGGACATCATCGCCTACGACCAGGTGACGGGCTTCGGGCTGATGCGCGCGCTCGGCCGGCTGGACGTTCCGGCGCTCGAGATCACCGCCGCGTCGGGCGCACAGGTCGGGAGCCAGGTCGTCGTCGCCGGCGCCGGTGGCCGCGAGAGCTCGCTCATCTCCCGGCTCGCCGCCAAGCGCGAGTTTGCCGGCTATTGGGAGTACCTGCTCGAGCAGGCGCTCTTCACGGTGCCGGCGCACCCGCGCTGGAGCGGCACGGCGATGCTTGACGAGCAGGGGAAGCTCCTGGGCGTCGGCTCGCTCTTGGTACAGACCACCACCTCGAGCGGCCAGACGCAGGCGGGCAACATGTTCGTGCCGACCGACCTGTTGCCGCCGATCCTCGACGACCTCCTGCACTATGGCCGGGTGCGACGCGAGCCGCGGCCCTGGGTCGGCTTCTACCCCGCCGAGACCGACGAGGGCATCGAGGTCACGGCGATCGCGGACACCGGCCCTGCCGCGGAGAGCGGCATCGACGCCGGCGATGTTGTCGTTGAGGTGGCAGGCACGCAGGTGCAGACGCTCGCCGAGCTCTACCGCTCGATGTGGCGATTGGGCCCCGCCGGCACCGAAATCCCGCTTACCGTGCTGCGCGATGGCCGCGCCCGGACCATCACCGTGACCTCGGCCGACCGCGAGAACTTTCTCAAGCGACCGGCTCTGCACTGAGCGGCGGCCGCCGCGCGCGGTAGCGGCGCTCAACGTCGTCGGGCGCCCAGCCGTTCGCCGGCAACATCCCACCCGCCCATGCCCCGTCGGCGGGCAATGCAGAGATGCGAGGGCCGCCGCGCGGGTGGCGTAGGTTCCGCTTGAGGGCGAGGGACCCTAGTCTGGCACCCCCCTTTGGAGTGCCGACCTCTCTTGCTGACGCGCGGTCTCACCAATCTTCGCCGAGCCTTCGCCAACGAGGACTTTGCGCGGTTCACGAGCGGCAATGCCGTATCGCTGGTGGGCATGTGGGGGCTCCGGATCGCCGTCGGCTGGCTCGCCTGGGACCTTACCCAATCGGCCTTTTGGGTCGGCCTCGTCGCTTTCGCCGATCTCTTCCCCACGATCCTCGTGACGCCCATCGCCGGTGCGATCGCCGACCGCCGTTCGCGCCTCGCCATTGTCCGGGTGACGCAGCTCCTCTCGATCGTCCTGGTGACGCTGCTAACGCTCGCGAGTGCGGCGGGCGTACTGACGGTCGAGCTGCTCCTCATCCTGGTGCTGCTCAACGGTCTGACCATGGGCTTCAAGCAGCCCTCGCGCATGGCGCTGACGCGCGCCCTCGTGCCGCGCAAGGATCTGCCTTCGGCGATCGCCATCAACGCCATCGTCTTCAACCTGGCCCGCTTCGTCGGCCCCGCCTTGGCGGGCGTGCTGATCCTCACGATCGGGGTCGAGGCGGTGTTCGTTTTCGACGTGCTCTCCTCCGTTTTCTTCCTGGTGGTCATCCGCGCCATCCACCTCGCTCCGCCACCCGCGCATCCCGGGCGGCGCTCGCACCTCATGAGAGATGTGGTCGAAGGGCTGCGCTACACGATGGCGCACCCAGGCTTGGGGCCGATCATGCTGCTGATGCTGATCCTCGGCATCTGCATGCGCTCCTACGTCGAGCTCCTGCCCGCCTATAGCGCCGAGGTGATGGGTCGAGGCGCCGACGGGCTGGCGATGCTGTCTGCGGGGATCGGCATCGGCGCGATCCTCGCCGCCTTCTGGCTTGCCGAGCGCGCGGGCCAAGGCCTTACCGCCGTCGTCGTTGCCGGCCACGCTGCTTCCGCGCTCAGTCTCTTGCTCCTGGCACTCGCGCCCAACCTCGCAGTCGCCCTGACGGCGGTGGTCGCGAGCGGCTTTGCCATCGCCACGGCCGGCGTTGCCAGCCAGACACTGACGCAGCGGGTGGTCGAGGAGACGATGCTCGGCCGCGTCATGTCGCTCTACGGCGTGATTTTCCGCGCCGGCCCCGCCGCAGGCGCCTTGGCGATGGGCGCCGCAGCCGACCTCGTCGGGCTAAGAGCACCCCTGCTCGCAGGCGCAGTGTTGAGCCTCGCCGCCACAGCCTGGCTCGGCAGGCGATTGTTGCGGGCGGAGAGCGCGCTCACCGACGCCGTGGTCACGAGCAGCGCCGACTGACGCCTCAGCGGCGCCGATGCTGACCCACCCGTCGCGGCGAGGGTCGGCTCGAGGGCTCGCCCAACCGGCGGCTGCCCTCCTCGCCTTCAAGCGACCTGACCAGATCGGGAGCCGCCGGCGCATCCTCAGCGACCACGAACGCGGTCCGCAGCCTAGCGACGGCACGGTCCGCTTGGGCTTCGTCACGCGCGTGCACGACGGCGAGCGCATCACCTGAGGCGACTGTCTCGCCATGCGCGACCACTTCCGCCAGGCCGACCGCCGCATCGATCACGTCGTCGACGGAACGGCGACCGCCGCCGAGCTCGACCACGGCCCAGCCGAGGGCCCGCACATCGATGCCGGCGATCCGGCCGGCGACGTCGCTCGTCAGGACGCGCGTCACCGGTGCCGCCGGCAAGTGCGACGTCCAGGCATCGACGAGATTCGCGGGCCCACCGAGGCCATGGACCATGCGCTCGAAACGCTCGGCGGCAGCGCCACTGGCGAGCGCCTCACGGACGCGTTCGGCAGCACGCTCCTCGTCGGGCTCGACGCCGCCGAGCGCCAACGCGGTCCCGGCGAGCACGACGACGACCTTCTCCAAGCGCTCATCGACCGGCTCGCCGCGCAGCATCGCCACCGCCTCGGCCACCTCGAGCGCGTTGCCCGCGGTCCGACCCAGGCACTGGTTCATGTCGGTTAAGAGCGCCCGGCACGGCAGGCCCGCGGCGGCTGCCACGTCGACGAGGCTCGTCGCCAGCTCGCGCGCGGCACCCACGCTCGGCAGGAACGCGCCGGTGCCCACCTTCACGTCCATCACCAACGCGTCGAGCCCGGCGGCAAGCTTCTTCGACAGGATGGAGGCGGTAATCAGCGGCAAGCTCTCGACGGTCGCCGTCACGTCGCGGATCGCGTAGAGGCGCCGGTCCGCGGGCGCCAAATCGTCACCCGCGCCGACGATGGCACAGCCCGCGTCGGCTACAACGCGCTCGAAGGTGGCGACCGGCGCGCGGGCACCATAGCCGGGGATCGCTTCGAGCTTGTCTAGCGTGCCGCCGGTATGGCCGAGCCCCCGCCCGGAGATCATCGGCACGAAGGCACCGCAGGCAGCGAGCAAGGGCGCCAGCACGAGGCTCACTTTGTCGCCCACGCCACCGGTCGAGTGCTTGTCGAGCACCGGACCAGGTAGGTCCCAGGCAAGCCGCCGACCGCTATCGCGCATGGCCAGGGTGAGCGCCGCGGTCTCCTCGGACTCCATGCCGTTGAGGACGACGGCCATGGCGAAGGCCGCGGCCTGCGCGTCCCCCACGCTACCGTCGGCGATGCCCCGCGCGAACGCCGCAAGCTCTGCAGCCGTGAGGCGTTGCCGATCGCGCTTCTTGGCGATGAGTTCTTGAACGAGCATGGACGGGCGCCGTTTCGCTGCGCGCTGGAGGCTGTCTAGAGCGCTCGAAGCAGCTCGTCGAGCAGCGACGACGCGCCGATCCTGAAGGTAGCGGGCCGCGCCCAGTCGGCGCCCAGGCGCTGATCGGCCAACGCCAGGTAGCCCGCGGCCTGCTCGGCCATGCGCACGCCGCCCGAGACCTTGAGGCCGACGCGCCCGTCGGCCTCGGCGCAGGCCTCGAGCAGCGTCGCCGCCGCTTCTGGGGTGGCGCCGACCGACGTCTTGCCGGTCGAGGTCTTGAGCATGTCGGCGCCGGCCATGACGGCTGCCCGCGCCGCCGCGGTGATGCGCGCCGGGTCCTCAAGCCTGCCGGTCTCCAAAATGACCTTCAGGAGGCCCCCCGGCGGGCGCGCGGCGACGCAAGCCTCGACCAGTTCCTCGACGAGACCGATGTCGCCCGCGAGCGCCGCGTCGACCGGGATCACCACGTCGACCTCGTCGGCACCCGCGGCGAACGCGACGGCGGTAGCCTCAGCGGTGCCTGCGACGTCGTCGCTGCCGTCGGGAAAGTTCGTGACGGTAGCGAGCTTGATGGGTGTGGCGCGGAGCAGCGGCTTCACCACCTCGATGAAGCGCGGCCAGACGCAGATGGCGGCAACGTCGGATGCAACGCCCTTCTCGGCAAGCCGCACCGCCGTCGCGTCGTCATCCTCGTCGTTGAGCGAGGTGAGATCGAGACAGGCGATCAGCCGCCCCGCTATGGTCGCGTCGCAGACGCGCTCAAAGCTCATGGTGCAACTCCGGCAGTGCACGGGTGAGCACGGCCTTGAGCTTCTCCCCGGCGATCGCGCCGACGGCCAAGGTCTCGTCATGGCTTAGGCCGCCCTGCTTGAGGCCTGCGGCCTTGTTGGTGACGGCCGAGAAGCCCAGCACCTTGAGACCAGCGTGCCGTGCTGCGATCGCTTCGGGCACGGTCGACATGCCGACCAGATCGGCGCCCAGAACCTTGAACGCACGGGTTTCGGCCGGCGTCTCGAAGGAGGGGCCCAGCGTCGCGAGGTACACACCCTCGCCTAGTCCAATCCCATCCGCTGCGGCGACCGTACGCAGGCGTCCCCTGAGCTTCGCGTCGTAGACGTCCGACAAGTCGGGGAAGCGCGGTCCTACGGTCGGGTCGTTCGGGCCCACGAGCGGGTTCGCGCCGAGCGCGTTGATGTGGTCGGCGAGCAGCACGAGGTCGCCCGCCTCGAACCGGTCGGCGATGGCTCCTGCCGCGTTGGTCAAGACCAGCAGGCGGATGCCCAACGCCTTGAGTGCCCGGATCGGCGGATTGACGGCGGCGGCTGGCAGACCTTCGTAGAGATGCGCACGGCCCTTCAGACACAAGAGCGGCACGCCGTTGAGCCGCCCGGCAACCACCTCACCTGCGTGTCCCTGGACGTCCGTGCTGGGGAAGCCCGGGAGCTCGGCGTAGGGGATGGTTTCGGTGTCGGTCATGGCATCGACGAGACCGCCGAGACCACTACCGAGAACGATCGCGGTCCTGGCCTCGCGCGCGAGCTGCAGGCGCGCCAATCGGTCGACGGCCGACGGCGGTGCGGGCGACGTGGCCAGGTTGTGAGGACCGAAGGCGAACGGCAGCAGTTCGCCCAGGCGGAACGTACGGCGAATACCGCCGAGGTCGGCGAGGTGGAGCGGCACATCTGCCGCCCCGAACTCCCAGAGCCGCTGGCGGCAGCCGCCGCAGGGGCCCACCGGCTCGTCGCCTACGGCCACGATGCAGATCTCCACAAGCCGACGCGCGCCCCCAGCGATCAAGCAGCCTACGGCTGTCGCCTCCGAGCACTGTGCCTGGGAGTAACTAGCGTTCTCGACGTTGCACCCGGTGAAGATGCGACCGTCGTCGGCGCGGAGCGCCGTGCCAACCTGGAAGCCTGAATAGGGTGCATAGGCCCTCTCACGCGTGGCGAGCGCTGCCCGCCAAAGGTCCTCAGACACGGTGCGGTCGCTCCTTGTCGTAGGGCTTGCCGATGGCGGCAGGCGCCACGGCCCGGCCGACGAAGCCTGCAAGCAACAGCACGGTCAAGACATAGGGTAGCGCCTGGATCGCCTGGGTCGGCACTTCGCCGATCCCAGGCAGCACGACGCCCTGCAAGCGCACCTGCAGGGCGTCGGTGAAGGCGAAGAGAAGGCAGGCAAACAGCGTCGGCACAGGTCGCCACTTCGCGAAGATCAGCGCGGCCAGCGCCAGGTAGCCCTTGCCGGCCGTCATGTCGCGGATGAAGGACGCGTTGTGCGCCGTGGAGAGGTAGGCGCCGGCAATGCCGCACAGGATACCGGTGCCCAGTAACGCCCTGTAGCGCAGCGCTTCGACAGAGATGCCGGCCGTATCGACCGCGGCCGGGTTCTCACCCACCGCCCGAAGCCTCAGGCCGAAACGCGTGCGGTAGAGCACCCACCAAGCGAGCGGCACAGCCGCCAGCATGACGTAGACTAGGACGTTATGCCCCGAGATCAACACGGCATAGATGGGCCCCAGGATCGGCACGTCACGCAGTGTCTCCGCCAGCGGCAGGGAGATCGGCGCGAACCGCGCATCGCCCTGGAGCAGGGGCGTATTGCCCGCCCGGCCAAACCACGCGTCGGCGAGCGTCGGTGCGAGGCCAGCGACGGCGATGTTGATCGCGATACCCGACACGATCTGATCGCCCTTGTGGGTGATGCAGGCGAAGCCGTGCAGTAGGGCTAACAGAATCCCGACAACGATGCCGGTGCCGAGGCCCAGCCAGGCGCTGCCGGTGACGGCCGCCGTGGCGGCTGCGGCGAAGGCGGCGCCCAGCATCTTGCCTTCGAGCCCGATGTCGGCGATGCCCGAGCGCTCGGCGAACAGGCCTGCTAGCGCCGCGAGTACCAGCGGCGTCGCCAGCCGGAGTGTGCTGTCGGCAAGGAGCAGGGACTGGAGGAAGACGTCGTCCATCACACCGCCTCGGCGCGGCGCGCGAAGACGCGAGCAAGCGTGGGCCTGAACATGTTCTCGAGCGCGCCCGCGAAGAGGATGACGAGACCTTGGATGACCACCACCATGTCGCGGCTGATGGCCGGCATCTCGAACGCGAGTTCTGAGCCGCCCTGGTAGAGCGCGCCGAACAGAACCGCCGCGAAGACGATGCCCAAGGGATGGTTGCGCCCCATCAGCGCCACGGCGATGCCGACAAAGCCGAAGCCGCCTGTGAAACCCAGGAGCAGCCGGCCCTGCGCGCCCATGATCTCGTTCAAGGCCATCATCCCGGCGAGCGCACCCGAGAGTGCCATCGCCAAGACGACGACGCGCCAGGGGTCGATGCCCGCATAGAGGGCGGCGTCCTGGCTCTGGCCCGTGACCCTGAGCGCGTAGCCCAAACGGGTCTTCCACAAGAACAGCCAGACCAGAAAGCACGCGCCGAGCGCCAGCACGAAAGCCAGGTTGAGCGGCGAGCGATACGTTGGCAGGCCGAGCCAACGCGCGATCTCGTGGAGCTGCGGCAGCGTCGCGTTCGCTGCGAAATCGCGCGTCTCCGGGTTCGCTTGCCCAGGCTCGATGAGCACGTTGACGAGCAGATAGGTCATCACCGCGGCGGCGATGAAGTTGAACATGATCGTCGTAATGACGATGTGCGCGCCCCGATGCGCCTGCAGCCAGCCCGGCACGGCGCCCCAAAAGGCGCCGAATGCGGCGGCCGCGAGCAGGGCCACCGGCAGGATGAGGACGAACGGCAGATAGGCGTCGAGCGCGAGACAGACGAGGCCGACCCCGAGACCGCCCAGATAGGCTTGACCCTCGGCACCGATGTTGAAGAGCGCCGCGTGGTAGGCGACGGCGAAAGCGAGCCCGGTGAAGATGAAGCTCGTCGCGTAGTAGAGCGTGTAGCCGATCGCCTCACCGTAGCCGAAGGCGCCGTAGATCAGGAATTGCAGCGCCCGCACCGGGTTCTCGCCGAGGATCAGGACGATGAGCCCGGTGACCAGCATGGCGGCCGTCAAGTTCAAGATCGGCAGGAGCCCGACATCGACCCAGCGCGGCAGTGGCGTCATGGGTGGCCTGAATGATCAGGAGCCGCGTCGCCCGGCTGCCGCATGCCGTCCTCCGCACGGGTTGCGAAGAGACGATAGGCCAGGCGTCGAGGGCGCGCCAAGGCCCTCCCTTGGTCAGAGCGAGGGCGGGCGAACGCGACGACCGGCGCCGGAGCCGTCGCTCGACCCCGGCGCCCGTTCGTCAGTTAAGGAGATCGCTGCCGAACAACGTCACGTGCATGAGCTTGTAGACGTCGGTGTTGTCCATCAGCGGACGGACCATGTCGCTGTTGAGCCCCGCGGCGCGGACGAGAATGCCACCGGCGACATCGTTGTAGCCGACCCAGGCGATGCCGAACGGATGCTCGACACCCTGGTCGTCCTTGGCGGACATGAAGACATCGCCGAAGCTTCCCTGCACGCCATGCAGCGTGCCGCCACCCTCGGTCGACGCGGCAACGGCCTCGCCTTCCTCCGCGAGCGAGCCGGAGACGACCTGCATGCCGGCCGCGTCGCTGTCGGCCGCCATGACGAGGAGTGTGTCCGGGTTGGCGTCAACGAAGTCGAGGACGACGCCAACCGCGTCATCGGCCCGGACCAAGGCTTGGAGCGCGCCGTAGGCGTTCATGTTGTTGGCGATGTTGTCGGTGCCCTCCTCCTCGATGACGGCGAAGAAGCCTTCTTCAGCGCGAGAGAGAATGGCAAGGCCGACCTCGCTCATCTCGGCGATCGTAGGCGCGGTCTCGATGTAGGTGGGCTTGCCCTCGATGAGGTTCCGCTCGCGCTCTTGATCGTTGAAGGTGTGGTTGTGCGCGAACACGCCGAGCAGCCTGTCGACGGTCTCGGTGTCGACCGCCAGCAGCTCGTCACGGGTGTAGACCACGGTGTAGCCGAGTTCCTCGGCGCGCTCGATCAGGTTCAGGCCGTCGGTCCGCTCGCCTGGGCCGTGGCGACCTTCGGCGCCCTCGGGCAGGAGAAAGCGCTCGCCGCCTGCCAGGATCACCTGAGCGCCACTCTCGATGACCGCCTCGGCGATCTCGTCCGTGTTGCGCCGGCTCTCGTTGGAGGCGACGAAGGCTGCGGTGCCCGGCTCTGCAATGTGCCCGGTCTGGATCAGGCCCACGGCCTTGCCGGCCGCCATCGCCTCCTGGGCGATCGACATGTCGGCACCGGATGCCGAGGTGATTGGCTCGGTGCCGTTGAGACCGAAGCTGTCGTTCACGACCTTCACGCCATAGGCGTGCACGGTGGCACCGCCATGGCTCGTCCCGGTCAGACGGTCGGCCATATGGCCCGTGTACACGCCGATCGACGGCAGACGGTCCCAGTTCAGCTCGCCGTCCGGGCCAACCTTGTACATCCGCGCCGCGCCCCAAGCGTTCACGCTGGTGCCGTCCGGATGGAAGAAGATGACGTTGCCTGTCTCCTGAGCCGCTGCAGGCAGCGCCGCCAGTGTGAGCGCCGCACTCAAGACGAGCGTAGGCAGACCGAGCTTGTGCACGGCATGTCTCCTGTGCGTGACGATGTTCGACGATGGTGTAGCGATGCTCTGCGACGGCGCGTCGACAGATGGGTGAACCGGCGTTCAGACTGCAGGATGGGCTTTGCCGCCCGTCAACCCACAAGGCCCGGGAAGAGTGCTTTAAGACCCGTTGCCAGCATGCCAACGCCGATGGCGCCCAGCACCATACCCATGACGCGGGTCACGACGCCCATGCCGGCGTGGCCGAGCAAGCGGCTCAGCGGGTCGGCTGCGCTGAAGACGGCGCCGCAGATGAGGCCTACGACGACGGCGGCACCGCTGACACCGAGCCTACCCGCCACGTCGGGGTGCGCATGCGCGGCCACCAGCGCGACCGACATGGCACTAGGGCCCGCGAGGGTCGGAAGCGCCATCGGTACCACGGCAATAGAGCCGCGCTCGCGGCTGCTGGCGACCTCGTTCGGCGTACGCGCGTGCGAGCTGTCATTGCCCAGCATGTTGAAGCCGATCTCGAGAAGGATCAGCCCGCCTGCCGTGCGGAGCGCATCGATGCCGATGCCGAGCCCGTCGAGCGACCACTGCCCCCCCCGATCACCACGAGCAGGGTGGCCATCGTCGCGGCCGCGGTCCGCCATGCCCTGGCGAGCCGGTCTCGAGCACTTCGTTGCTCCGTCAGCGAGGCGAACGACGCCAGGTTGCCGAGCGGGTTCACCGTCGAGAAAAGTGCCGCGACGAGGGCCAGGGACGCGGTGAGGGAGAGCATCGAGATCGGTCTCGCAGCGGTTCGCGCACGCCGCTCCGAGGCGTCGGTGCGCGCCTCTTCTTTGGTTCATGTCGGCGCGCGCACTGGGCAGGAGGCAGGTCAGATGCCTCTGATCCGACGGGTCGCCGCGTAGGCGATGGTCGCCACGACACCGGTCAGCACTGCGCCCCAGGCCACGTCAACGACGCTCATGCCGATCGACCAGCCCTGGAGCGTGGCCAGATTGGTGAGGTCGTAGGTCGCATAGGCGCAGAAGCCATAGAGCGCGCCGCGCCAGAGGGCTGGCTGCCAGCGGCCCGCCGCGAGCGCAGGCGCCACCGCGAAGACGACCGTACCGATCGAATAGACCAGGTAGAACAGTGCGGCGGCCAGCAGGTTCGGCTCAGGCCGCACCAGCTCGCCGAGCTGCGCGAGATGCGATGCGTAGAACTCGTGGGCGACGAGGCCCAGCCAGACGAAATCGATGACGGGGTGAACGATCACGGCAACGAGGTAGGCGACGAGGTGGGTCATCGGCGCAGCCAAACTCACAATGGCACGATGGCCGCGTTCTGCATCAATCTGACTGCCGCGACTAGCGCGCTCAAGCCAATGACGAGAGACGAAGCGGCAAGACCGCACCGCTTCGGGCTTGCTCGTGTCTCGCGGCGCTCAGCCTGCAGAAGCGCCAAGCGCCTCGCTAAACGTTGAAGTACCGCGCCTGCGGGTGGTGGAGGACAATGGCGCTGGTCGACTGCTCGGGGTGGAGCTGGTCGCCTTCGCTCATCTCGAGACCAATGCGGCCGGCGTCGAGCAGCTCGAGAAGCAGGTGCTGATCCGCCATGTTCGGGCAGGCTGGGTAACCGAAGCTGTAGCGAGAGCCCCGATAGCCCTGTTTGATGAGCGCCTCTGGCTCGCGCGCGTCCTCGTGCGCAAAGCCGAGATCGGCGCGGATGCGCTTGTGGACATACTCGGCGAGCGCCTCTGCCAACTCGACGCCCAAGCCGTGTAGGCGGACATAGTCGTTGTAGCGGTCCTGCGCGAACCACGCGCGCGCGACCTCTGACGCGTGCTGGCCGACGGTCACCACCTGCAGCCCCAAGACGTCCCGCTCGCCCGTGGCCGCATCCTTCAGGAAGTCGGCGATGCACAAGCCGCCTTCCTTCTTCTGCCGCGGCAGCCGGAAACGACCGATCTCCTTGTCGTGGTCCGCAGGATCAAAGAGGACCACATCGTTGCCCTCGCCCGCGGCCGGCCAATAGCCGTAGACCGCCTGCGGCTTGAAGACCTGCTCACGCGTGGTCTCCGCCATGAGGTTGGCGAGGATCGGCCGCAGCTCCTTTTGCGCCCAGCTGGCGAACTCGCTGAGCGTCCGGCCGTCCTTCTTGTAGCCCCAGTGGAACTGGTAGAGCATGTTCTCGTTGAGGTAGGGCACCAGGGCTTTGGGAGCGACATGCTCGATGAGCTTCGGGCCCCAAAAAGGCGGCTCCGGCACGGCCACGCCCTCACCCAGCTCCTCGCGCCGCAGCCGGGTCTCCTCGAGGTCGACGGGACGCGTCAACAGCTCCGGATCGGCGCCCTCGGCCTGCATCAGCTCGTAGGTGCGGTGCTTCTTGCGCTTCTTCTGACCGCTCCGCTTGTCGCGCTCGGCGAGAAGGTCCTGCTCGAACGTGCCGCCCGTGATCTGGTCCATGAGCTTGAGGCCGTCGAAGGCATCGCGCGCATAGGCGACCGGGCCTTCGCCATAGGCCTGATAGCAGTCGTCCTCCACGAACGCGCGGGTGAGCGCAGCACCACCCAGCACCACCGGCACCCGCAGCTCCTGGCGCTGCATCTCCTCCAGATTGTCCTTCATGATGACCGTCGACTTGACCAGGAGGCCGGACATGCCGATCGCCTGCGCCTTGTGTTCGGCATAGGCGTCGAGGATGGCGGTGAGCGGCTGCTTGATGCCGAGATTGACGACCTTGTAGCCGTTGTTGGTGAGGATGATGTCGACCAGGTTCTTGCCGATATCGTGGACGTCGCCCTTTACCGTGGCGAGGACCATCACGCCCTTTTCCTGCCCCTCGACCTTCTCCATGTGCGGCTCGAGATAGGCGACGGCAGCCTTCATCGTCTCCGCCGACTGGAGCACGAAGGGGAGCTGCATCTTGCCGGCACCGAACAGGTCGCCCACCACCTTCATGCCGGCGAGCAGATGGACGTTGATGATGTCGAGCGGCGCGATCCGCTCAAGCGCCTCCGCCAGGTCGTCCTCGAGGCCGATGCGGTCGCCGTCAACGATGCGATCCTTGAGCCGCTCCTCGACGGTCTCGGCGCGCGCCTTCTTCGTCGCACTCTCCGCCTTACGGTCGGCGAAGATGCCCATGAACCGCTGGAGCGGGTCCTGGCCCTCCTTCCAGCGGTTGTAGATCAGGTTGAGCGCCGCCTGCACCTCCTGCTCAGGGATCGCGTGCAGCGGCTTGATCTTGGAGACGTGGACGATGGCGCCCGTCATGCCGCGCTTCACGGCCTCGTCGAGGAACACGGAGTTGAGGACGTGGCGCGCTGCCGCGTTGAGGCCGAACGAGATGTTCGAGAGCCCGAGGATAATCTGGACGTCGGGAAAGCGCTTGGCGATGGCCTCGATACCGTCGAGCGTCGCGATGCCGAGCTCGCGGTCATCCTCGTTGCCGGTGCAGATCGTGAAGGTGAGCGGATCGATCAGCATGTCGTGGACGGGAACGCCGAAGCCCTCGTTCGCGAGGCGAATCAGCCGCTCGGCGATCTCGATCTTCTGCGCCGCCTCCTTGGCCATCCCGGTCTCGTCGATCGTCAGCGCGACGACCGCAGCGCCGTGCTTGCGGGCGAGTTCGAGCCGCTTGGCTGCCGGCTCCTCGCCGTCCTCGAAGTTGATCGAGTTGATGATGCCCTTGCCGCCGTAGAGCTCGAGCGCTGCTTCCAGCACCGGAAACTCGGTCGAATCGATGACCAGGGGGCTGTCGACGTCGCCCCGGAGCCGCGCCACCAGCGCGGTCATGTCGGCGCCCTCGTCGCGACCGACGAAGGCGGTGCAGACGTCGAGCGCGTGGCTCGCCTCCTTCACCTGCTCGCGGGCCATCGCGACGCAGCCATCCCAGCTCTGCCGCTCCTGAAGCTCGCGGAACTTCTTGGACCCATTGGCGTTGCAGCGTTCGCCGATGGCGAAGTAGGCATTCTCCTGGCGGAGCGGCTGCGCCGTGTAGAGAGACGCCACCTGCGCGGGGCGCACGACCGAGCGGGCTTTCGGCGCGGGCCTTGTCCCGGTCGGCGCGAGCTTCGCAAGCATGGCGTCGAGCGCCTTGATGTGCTCGGCGGTCGTCCCGCAGCAGCCGCCGATCATGCTCACCCCGTCCTCGAGGATGAAGCGCTCGAGCCAGCCGGCGAGTTCGACGGGGCCCAGCGGATAGTGGGTCCGGCCGTCGACCAGCTCGGGCAGGCCCGCATTGGGCTGGATCGAGATCAGGCCCGGCCACTGCTCGCCCAGATACTTGACGTGCTCGGCCATCTCGCGCGGGCCCGTGGCGCAGTTGAGGCCCAAGGAGCGGATCTTCAGCGCATCCATCAGGGTCGACGCGGCGGCGATGTCCGGCCCGACCAGCATGGTGCCGGTGGTCTCGACGGTGACCTGAACGAGCACGGGAACGTCGTCCTCGCTCTTCCCCGCCGAGTTGAGCAGGCGGCGGCAGCCGTTGATCGCCGCCTTCACCTGCAAGGTGTCCTGAGCCGTCTCGATAAGGAGCGCGTCAACGCCCCCTTCCAAGAGCCCCTGCGCCTGAACGGCGAACGCATCCTCGAGCTCGCGGTACGCAACATGCGCGAGGCTCGGCAACCGCGTGCCCGGCCCTATCGAGCCTACGACGAACCGGGGCTGATCGCTGCCGAGCTGTTCGATCGCTTCCCTCGCCAGCTCGGCCGCTCGGCGGTTGATCTCGAGCGCTCGATCGTCGAGCCCGAACTCGCCGAGGGTGATCGGCGAGCCGCCGAAGGTGTTGGTCTCGACCGCATCGGCGCCCGCGCGCAGATAGCCCAGGTGAACGTCGCGAACGAAGTCCGGCCGTGCCAGATTGAGGATCTCCGAGCAGTTCTCCTGGCCCCAGAAGTCCCGCTCCACATCCAAATCGGCGGCCTGAATCTGCGTGCCCATGGCGCCGTCGAACAAGAGAACACGGTCGCGCACGAAATCGAGAAACGCTGCCATGGTACGATTGTCCTTCGCGCTCAAGCGGCCCAGCGGACGGGCACCGGGCCGGTCTCCAGACGCTGCAGGATCGCCTGCGTCAAAGCGCTGCGATTGAGTACGTAGAAGTGCAGATGCGGCAGGCCGGCGGCGACCAACCGGCGGCACTGCTCGGCGCCGATCTCGGCGGCACGCTCGAAGGCCTCCGGCGAGCCTGGCGCGACGTCGCCGAGCGCCTCTCCGAGCCAAGCCGGCACACCGGCACCGCAACGCTCGCTGAAGCGTTTGATCTGCTCGTAGTTGTGGACCGGCATGATGCCGACGCCGATCGGCGCATCGATGCCGTCTTCCCTCAGCTCGTCCGCCCAGCGAAGCAGCCGGTCGGTATCGAAGCAGTACTGGGTGAGGATCCGGTCGGCACCGGCGTCGAGCTTGCGCTTCAAGACGTCACGACAATGTGCGGCGTCACGCGCATCAGGGTGCGTTTCCGGATAAGCGCCGACCGCGACATCCTCGGCACCCCACGCCTTCAGCGCTCGGGCCAGCTCGTCGGCATAGGCAAAGCCGTCGGCGCGGGGCTCGTACGAGTCCATGCCGACCGGCGCGTCGCCGCGTAAGGCGACGAACCGGTCGATCCCCAAAGCCAGGTAGCTGGCAACGAGCTCCTCCAGCTCCTCTTGCGAGCCCTGGACGCAGGTCAGATGCGGCCGAGGTGGGGCGCCGATTGCCGAACCATAGGCCGCAGCGGTAGCCGCCGAAGCACCGGCATTGCCGCCGCCGGCACCGCTGGTGATCGACAGGAAGGACACGGGCAGCGGCGCAAGCGCGTCCAAGGTCTCGGCAAGTGTGGCGGTGGCCGCCGGAGTCTTTGGCGGAAAGATCTCGAACGACAGGGTAACCGTGTCGCTGGTCATGCCGCGCTGTTCCTCTGCAAGTTCCGACGGCTCGCCTGGCCCGGCAGACGAGCTTCCCAAATCATCGTCGTGGCCACCCGGCCGGACAGGCGTTTCACGCGGCCCGGTCGCAGGCCGGCGCCGGAAAACCACTCCGCCAGCTCGCCATCGGTAAAGCCCAGCCGTCGATGGGCGAAATCGCTCCGCAAAGTCTCGAGGTCGTGCGCGGCGAGGTCGACGACGACGAGCCGGCCACCCGGCGCCACCACGCGTGCCGCTTCGCCGATCGCCGCACGCGGCTCGGCCGCGAAATGGAGCACCTGATGCAGGATTGCGCAGTCGAACGAATCGTCCTCGATCGGCAGCTGGTACATATCGCCGTGGCGGACCTGGCAATTGGTGACGCCTGCCACCTCGAGATTGGCGCGGGCGACGTGCAACATGTCGAGCGACAGGTCGATGCCCAGACCGAACCCGATCTGCGCCGCCAGCGCCCGCAGAACGTGCCCGGTACCCGTACCGACATCGATCAGGCTCGCTGGCGGCTCGTCGTCGATCAGCTCGCGCAGCGCGCGGTCGACCTCGGCATCCGCGACCGTCAGCGCGCGAACGCGTTCCCAACCCGCCGCTTGCGCGTCGAAGTAGGCGCTCGCGCGTCGACGCCGCTCGGCGCGCACCTCCTCCAGACGGCGGTGATCGAGCGCCAACTCGCTCGAGTCCGGCAGCAACTCCACAAGGTGACGGGCGAACTGCCCCCCCGCCAGATCGTGGATCCGGTAGAAGACCCAAGCTCCCTCACGAAACCGCTCCAAGATCCCGGCTTCCGCCAACACCTTCAGATGTCTCGAGACGCGCGGCTGGGATTGGCCGAGCACCTGAGTGAGCTCGGTCACCGTCCACTCACCCGCCGCACACAGCGCCAGGAGACGTAGCCGCGTCGGCTCGGCGACCGCACGCAGACGCTCGAGAAGCTCCACCAAGGGCGTGTGTATGGACGCTGGATTTGCCATGTGACGGATATGCACATGTCTTTATGTGCCGGTCAAGGCGCGTCAGAGAAACCCAGGCCCAACGCCGTACGTCGTTCGGCTCAGTGTCGCGTCGGTGTGGGTTCGCGCACCATGTTGGCGGGATCGACGTCGCTGCCCGAGCCGAACAGCCATTCGAGGATGGCCGCTTCCGCGTCCCGACGGACCGCGGGCGTCTCGCGCTGCAGCCCTTCGAACGCCCGCCCCAGCGCCTGCTCGTCGTGACGCTCGAACGCCTGCGAGAACGCCAGCGCCAGTTCGGGACGCTCGTGAAGCACTGCGCGCAGCCGCCGGCTGAGTTCGGCAAGTCGCGCGAGTCTCATCATGCCGTCACTCCGAGTAAGAAGATTGCACAACGGAAATTAGACCAAAGGCACTGGCGTGAATGGCGAACTGAGGCTAACGCGTACGAACCTACGGCGCCGGCGACGTATCGGGGCGGCGTGGTCGCCGTGTAACGTTGATGAAGAGAGGTCTTGATGCTCGATCCTGCGCCGCCTCGCCCGGCACGACACGTCCGTCCGCGCCGGCTGCTGGGCTTGGCGCTCGCGGGCCTACTGATGCCGGCGGCAGCCTCTGCGCAGACCCCCGAAGACCCGTTCGAGCGGACCAATCGGGCCATCTTCTCCGTAAACCAGGTGATCGACGGCGCGATCCTCAAGCCACTGGCGATCGGTTACCGCGCCGTAACGCCAGAAGTCGTGAGAACCGGTGTCGGCAACGTCTACTTGAACCTCTCCGAGCCGGTGAACTTCATCAACGGCGCGCTGCAGGGTAATGGCGAGCGCTTTGGCAACGCTTTCGGTCGCTTCTTCATCAACACGACCCTCGGCCTCGGCGGTATCTTCGATGTCGCCAGCAACCTGGAGCCACCGTACAACCGGCCCTACGCCCGCGAGGATTTCGGGCAGACGCTCGCGGTGTGGGGCTGGAAGGACAGCGCCTATTTCGTGATCCCCTTCTTCGGCCCCTCGACCATTCGTGATACTGGCGGGTTCGCGGTCGACTTCGTGACGACGCCTTGGGGCTTCTTCGCGCCGACTGAAGTGACGATCCCCGTTGCAGCGTTGCGCGCGATCGATTTGCGCGAGGGCGTACTCGACCAGCTCGATGATCTGGAGCGCTCCAGCCTCGATTACTATGCGTCGCTCCGCAGCATCTACCTGCAGCGGCGCGAGCAGGAGATCTTCAACGGCGAGGTTCCGACGACCGACGAAGGCCAGGACATCTTCCAGGAAGAATTCCTGCCGCAGTAGGCGTCACCCCGCCCATCACGTGCTGCCGCATCAGGTCTCGCTGGCGGTACCCGCTGCGCGCCAGGACTTGCGCAGGCTCGCGATGATGAAGGCGAGCGCGAGCGCGGTCAGCGCCCAGAAGAGCCACGTGATCGGACTGCGGACAAAGATCTCCGGCGCGCCACCCGACATCAGCATGGATTGACGGAACTTGTCCTCGAGCAGCGGGCCGAGGATGAAGCCAATCAGGAATGGTGCCGCCGGAACGCCTAACACGAGCATCAGGTAGCCCAGGCCGCCCATCGCGAACATCACCGCCACGTCGAACATCGAATTGTTGATGGCGAACGTGCCGAAGACACAGAGCACCAGCACCGCGGGGGCCAGCACGGACTTCGGGATGTCGGACACCAGCCGGAAGATGCGGATCGCCACCGAACCGATCCCCAAGAGGAAGATCGAGCTCAAGATCAAGCCCATGAACAGCGCGTAGACGATGTCGGCGTTGGTCACGAACAGCATCGGGCCGGGCTGCAGCCCATGGATCATGAAGGCGCCGATGATGATGGCGGTAATGACGTCACCCGGAACGCCCAACGACAGCAAGGGGATGAGGGTCGCGCCGCAGACGCCGTTGTTGCCCGCCTCGGCTGCTGCGACGCCTTCCACTTCCCCCTTGCCGAAGTTCGCGCGGTTGGGCGAGGTTCGCTGCGCCTCCGAGTAGCTCAAGAAGGCCGCCGGCGCGCCGCCGACACCGGGAATGGCGCCGAGGACGACGCCAATCAGACCACCCCGCACGATCGACTTGAGGCAGCGGCGCAGGTCGCCCAGTGTCGCCCAGCCGCCGCCGAGCGCGCGCGCCGGATCGTGCACATCCTCCTTCGCCCGAAAGACGTGAGCGATGATCTCGGGCAGGGCGAAGAGGCCGATGAGGACCGCAATGAAGTTGAGCCCGCCCATCAGGTTGGGGTCGCCGAAGCTGAACCGGTCGGTGCCGTAGACGAGGTCGAGGCCGATCGTTGCCAGGAACAGCCCGCCAGCAGCGGCGATCAGCCCCTTGATGAGGCTGTCGCCGGATACCCCAGCGATGATCGTGAGTGAAAAGACGATCAGCGCGAAGAACTCCGGCGGCCCGAAGCTCAGCGCGAAGGATGCCAGCCATCCGGCGAAGAGGATCAGGCTCAGATTGGAGATCAGATCGGCGATGCAAGACGCGTAGAGCGCCACCCCAAGGGCGCGCCCCGCCTCACCCCGCTCGGCGAGCGGATAGCCGTCGAGCGTTGTCGCCGAGGACGCCGGCGTCCCCGGTGTCTTGATCAAGATTGCCGGGATCGACCCACCGAAGATACCGCCCTTGTAGACGCCGAGCAGCAAAAGAATGCCGTAGATCGGCTCGAGCGCGAAGGTGAAAGGGAGCGTCAAGGCGACCGCCATGGTGGCCGACACGCCCGGGATGGCGCCCGCCACCACGCCGACCGTCACGCCGAGCGCCAAGTAGAGGATGCTCTCCCAGTGGGCCACCAGGGAGAACGCGGCGACCAGCGTATCGGCGAAGCTCAAGGGAGCCTCACCCACACACCCTGCGGGATCGGCACGCCGGCCACATGGTTAAAGAAGAAGTAGAGTGCCAACGGCAGCAACACGGCGACGGCAATGGCGGCCAGCAGGTGACGGGTGCCGGTCAAGAGAACGACGCCGAAGAAGGCGAGCATCGCCGTCCAGACCAGACCGAGCGTCGTCGCGAACAGACAGACGAGCACGACACCGACCGCGAACACAGCGAGGCGAGCGAGACCGGCTGCTCGACCCGAAGACGCCTGAGCTGTCACCGGGTCCGGCGCCTCCGTCCGGGCGGCGCGGATGGCGAGCACCCCTCCGAGCACCACCAGCAGCCAAGCCAGAATGTTCGGCCAGAACGCCGGCGACAGGACGGCGATGCGCACGCTCCTCGGGCTCACGACACCCTCAGGCACCGCAACGAACACCAGCAGCAACCCGAGCAGGACAACACCCAGGCCGGTCCAGAAGTCACCGCGAAGCCGTGCCACGAGCCTACATCGCCATCATGCTGTGAAGCGCAGTGCCGGCGGCCACCGGCACGGCCCTACGCCGTCGCTACTCGACCCGCATGTCGAGCTCGTTCACCAGTTCGCTGAAGACCTCATATTGCTGGTTCACGAAGTCCAGCGACTCCTCGGGCGACATTAACTCCACGATCGATCCGAAACGGCCCATCGTCTCCTGAAAGCCCTCGTCGGCGACCGCAACCTCGAGCCAGCCACGCCACTTCTGGACCACGTCGTCGGGCAGACCCGCGGGCCCTGCAATGCCCGACCAGCCGACCAGCCGCTCCAGCTCGGGCTTGCCGAGGTCAGCCGAGGTCGGCGCATCGAAGCCGGCGACCGGCTCTGCCGTCGTGACGAGCAAGGGGCGGAGCTGGCCGTTGGCGACGAAGCTCGAAAGCGCCGACGAGTTGGTGCAGATGAAGTCGGCGGTGCCTGCGAGGACCGCGGTCGCCGCCTCGCCACCACCCTTCATCGGCAGATGCACGACGGCCTCGACCGGGTTCTCCACGCCGTAGATGCGCAAGACCATCGCGCCCGCGACGTGCAGGAGCGAGCCGACGCCCGACGAGCTGTAGCTGACGGTACCAGGCTCGGCTTCGACGCGCGCGACGAGGTCGTCCATGCTCTTGATGTCGGAATCCGCCGCGACAGCGCAGGCCACCGGGTTGATCTCGTAGACGCCGACAAAGGTGAAGTCGTCGAGCGTGTATGGCAGGTTCGCCTTCATCGCCGGATTGACGGTGTGCGACCCGACGCGCGCCACGGCCATGGTGTAGCCATCGGGCTCCGCGTTGGCGACCGAGGCCGAACCGGTGGCGCCGCCGGCACCCGTCCGGTTCACCGGCAGGATGGGCTCTTCCGCCGTCGGCCCGAGAGCCGTCGCGAGCGCCCGGCCCGACAGGTCTGTGGCACCGCCGGCGCCGTAGGCGATCACCAGCGTAATCGGCTGCTCCGGATAGGCGAAGGCCGGCGAGGCTGCAGCGAGCGACGCGGCAACGGCAACTCCAAGCTTGATGCTCGACATGGTGGGCTCTCCCTAAAGATCTTCTTGGTGGTGGTGGGACTGGGGCTGGCTGGTCAGAGCAATTCTTCGCGACGGTCGTCGGTCTCGCCATAGCGAGCGAGCGCCGGCGGCTTGAGACCGGCATAGAGGGCCTCGATACCCTCGTTGACGCGTTCCCCCTCGCTTTGGAACAGCGAGTTGCCGGCGACATCGCTGTCCACGATGAACGGGCCGAAGTTCTCGACGCGGAAGAACCACATGGCCTGAGCGATGCCGAGCTCGTCGAGCCAGTGGACGGCCTCGACGCCCTTCACGCCGCGACCCAAGAGGGCACCCGTGCCATAGCCGACTGTGGTCAGATAGACGGCGCCCCGGGGCGCCATGACGTTCTGATAGTCCGCCGCGCTCATCCCGCCCTTGCCGATCACGATCCTGGTCCCGGTTAGGTCCAGCCACTCGGCCATGTACTTCGAGAAGCGAAACGATGCCGTCGCCGTCACGCCGCCGATCGTGTAGCCGCCCCGGTCATCGGGCGCGGCAGCGGGCGAACAGTGGAAGTTGGCGTTGCTGATGGCGGCGATGTCGGACATAGGCAGCGGCTCGCGGTCGACCACGATGCGCTGGTAGACGCCCTCGCGCGCCGTGTAGACGACACCGGTGAGATAGACGACATCGCCGGGTGCCAGCTCGGCGATCGCTTCGGCGGAAGCCGGCAGGCTCAGCCGACGCTGTCTAAGGCGCGTTCGCTGCTCGGCCATGCGATCGTCTCCCGACGCATGTAAGGGGTGAACCACTGCGGATCGGTGCGATAGGCGATGCCACCGTCGGCGTGCACCCGCGCCGTGGCCCGCCTGGAGCTGAGGCAGAAGGTGTGGACGCTCACCGGCATGCCGCCCGTATGGGTGTAGCCCACCTCGATATGGCAATCGACGACCATGGATTTGCCAACGAAGCCCATCGGCCCCATGCCGATGTTGTTGCCTAACTCGGTAAGTTCGCGCTCCAGCGCGGCGATCCGCGGATCGGGGTTCTCGTCGCCGACGACCCGGAGGCAGCAGGCCTGCTTGCCGAGCGTCATGCAGATGTCCTTCGAACCGCCGATCCCGACGCCGACGATCGCCGGCTGACAGGCTAGGCCGCGCTTGCCGAAAGCGATCAGCGTGTCGAGGAAGAACCGCTTGATCCCGTCGATGCCGTCGCCCGGAAACAGCATGCGGTAGTCGGTGCCGAAAAGGCCGCCCTTGTGCACGGTGGTGATGTCGATCCAGTCAGCATCGGGCTCGAAGCTCCACTCGATCTCCGGTGCGTTGATGCCGACATTGTTGTTGTGCTCGGTCCGCCAGAGTGGGTGCACGCGGTTGGGCCGGAGCGGCACGTCGTGGGTCGCGCGCGCTGTCGCCGAGCGAAGCGCCTGCTCCACCGCGCAAAAGCCGCCCTCGACCGCGGCTTCGTTGCCGACCTTGACGAAGTAGCGCGGCAGGCCCGTGTCCGCGCACATCGGCCGCCGGTCCTCGCTCGCCGCCTCCCAGTTCTCGACCATCGAGTTGAGCACGAAGCTGGAGAGGTCGCCGGTCTCGAGGTCGATCATCCGCTTGACGCCACCGAGATAGTCCTCGGGAATGTCGATCGCGGCCTTCTTCATGACCTCGTAGGCGGCGGTCTCGATCTGCGCGTTCGCGATCATCCAGGGCTCCCCGCTTCGGCGAGCGCGGGTGGTGCGCCGGCCGCGCCTTCAATCAGGCTCTCGCCCGGTCGGACGATGTCGAAGGCCACCGGCGCCAGCTCGAGCTCAAGCGCGTCCGCCTGTCTTCGCACCCTCGTGTAGATAGAGGTCTCGAGTGGACCGGCCTCGGGTAAATCCTCACGGAAGTGCGCACCGCGGCTGTCCTCACGAGCAAGTGCGGCGCGGGCGATCACTTCGGCGATGTCGATCAGGCTCTCCAGGTTCAACCAGTCGTGCCAAGTCGGGTTGAAGCGCCGGTCGGCATCCACAACACCGACCTCGCGCAGCTCCGCGCGATAGTCCCGGATGCGCATAAGAGCGACCTCGAGCCCGCTACGGTCACGAATGACGCCGACATCGTCCCACATCGTCCGCGCCAGCCGATCACGCAGGCCGAAGAGGTCGCCGGTCGGACGGCCGAAGGGCACTTCCGCACGGGCGATGCCGGCATCGAGCGCCGCCTCGTCTGGCTCGCGCCAGCGGCCCTCGCGGCCGACGAAGGCGGCCATGCTGTCGCCAGCGATCCCGCCGAACACGGTCGAGTTGGCAACGCCATTGCCGCCTAGGCGGTTGGCACCGTGGACACCACCACAGTCCTCGCCGGCAGCGAAGAGGCCCGGCAGGGCCGTCGAGCCGTCGATGTCGAACTCGACGCCGCCCATCATGTAATGCGCGGTCGGCACGACTTCGACCAAACCGCCCGCAAGGTCGAACCCGCAATCGGCGCAGCGCTTCACCATGCCGGGGAACATAGCGGCGACCTTCTCGGCGCCGAGATGCGCCATCGAGATGTAGACGCCGCCCATCGGCGTGGTGCGACCTGCGCGCATTTCGGCATAGATCCCGCGGCTCACCACGTCGCGCGTCGCACGTTCGCCGGCCGGATCGTAGCCGGCGAGAAAGCGCTCCCGCTCGCCGTTGAGGATGTGGCCGCCCGCACCCCGGAGCCCCTCTTCCAGCACCGTCCCCGTCATGCGCGTGTCCGGCCCACCGAGGAGTCCCGTCGGGTGAAACTGCACCATCTCCATGTCGCGCAGGTCGAGGCCCGAGCGGAGCGCCATCGCGAGCCCGTCGCAGGTCTTCTCGCCTGACGGCGTGTGGTAGAGGTACATCGACGGACCGGCACCGGTGGCGAGCAGCACCGCCTTCGCCTGGACGAACCGGTAGGTGCCCCCGCGCACATCGATCAGCAGCACGCCGGCGATGCCGGAGCCGTCGGCCGCGGGCACGAACTCGATGGCCCGGTGCTCCTCGAGTCTGCGAACAGCCCGCGCCCGGACCTGCTCCATCAGCCGGTTGATGATCTCGATGCCCGTGAGATCGCCCTTGTGCACGGTGCGGTCGAAGCTCTGCCCCGCGAACGCCTTCTGGTGAAGCGTGCCGTCGGCGTTCCTGTCGAAGAAGCAGCCGATCTCGTTTTCGAGCTCCTGAATGCGCTCGACAGCGCCGGTGCAGAGGCGCCAGGCGAGGTCCTGGCGGGGCAGCCATTTGCCGCCGACGATGGTGTCCATGAAGTGGCGTTCGATGCTGTCGTCGTTGGCGAGCGCCACGTTGTAGCCACCCTGGACCATCCGCGTGCAGCCGCTCTTGCCGAGGAGCCCCTTGACCGCGACCGTGATGTCGAGGTTCGGGGCGGCCTGGGTCGCGTGCAGGGCTGCAAAGAGCCCCGCCCCGCCGGAGCCCAGAATGAGGATGTCCGTCTGGTGCCGCTCGACCTGCATCAGACGACGCTCACGACGAACGCGATGGCGGCAACCGCCGTCATGGCGACACCTGCGTAGACCAGCCGCAGGCGCTGCCCGTCAGCCGAAGGCCAAGGCAGCAGCTCGATGGCGAGGACGCGCAAGCCGAACAAGAGATGCAGGCTCAAGAAGACGACGAGCCCCAGCTCGGCCAGCTTGACGAGCGGCAGGTCCGAGAAGCGGAGAAAGCTGTCGAAACGATCGGCGCCCTCGAGCGCCAAGCCTAGCGCCAGAAAGTGCAGCGGCAGGAAGGCCGCGAGCGCCACACCTGAAAGCCGATGCCCCAGGGCCGCCCACAAGCCAAGGCCGCGGCCGCTCAACCGCCACCCCCGACGACCGCCACGACCGCGCGAAGCCCCAAGACGATGAGCAGCAGGGCGAAGGCCAGCATGGTCAGATCGAGCGGGCGGCCTTTCAGCGGTGTCCACTCCCGCATGACGTTGCGGAGGCCGATGGGTGCGTGGATCGCCGCCGAGAGGACGAACAGGCCGTAGAAGAGGGCCCAGCCGGCACTGCCCTGGGTGCGCTCGAGGATTTCGGCTGCGGTGAGCCCACCCTGGACCGCGTAGACGATCAAGATGAGGTGCACGAGCACCAGCGGGGCCATGACCAAGGCCGTCATGCGCTGCAGGGCGTAGAGGTGCCGCTCGCTCACGCCGCGCGCCCCTTCAAGAGCGACCAGAAGGCCGTCCGCTTGAGCCCGGCGATGCTGGCCGTCGGGCTCAGGCCGACCGGACAGTGTTCCATGCAGGCGCCGTGAGAGTGGCACGAGTGGCAGCCCCCCTCACCCATCGCCCGCTCCAAAGCACCATGCCGGTCGGCGACCCGCACGTCGTTGACCAGCGTCCAGGCGCGGTTGAGCGCTGCTGGCCCGAGATAATCATGGTCCCACCCGACCACGTCGCAGGCGGCGTAGCAGACGGCACAGTTGATGCATTGGATCGCCGCATCCGCCGCCGCGCGCTCGCGGCTCGTCGGTGCCACTGCCGCCGGTGGCTCGGCGCGCGTCGCCGTTCCCTCGAACACGCCGACCTGCGTCCACTTGTCGAAGAACGTCTCCACGTCGGAGACGAGATCCTTGACCAGCGGCAGATGGCGCAGGGGCTCGATGGTGAGGGCGCCGTCGTCAGCAACGCGCTTGACGTGCGTCCGGCAGGTCCAGCGTGGCGCCCCGTTGACCGTCATCGCACAGGAGCCGCACACCCCGACGCGGCAGGAGAAGCGGTAGGCGAGCGACGGCTCGAAGCACCGCTGCACCTCGGTCACGACGTCGAGCACGGTCTGGTTTTCGCGCGCCGGCACGCGATAGGACGCAAACGCACCTTCATCGCCGCCGCGCCAGATGCGGACGTCGAGCAGCCCCGCCTCCACGCTGCCTCCCTACTGAGCAAGTCTTATAGAAGTCCTTAACCGAAGGTCGATCCGGGTCACAACCGTCTTGGGGCACCGCTGCGCTCGCTTGTCGCGCGCGAGGGCCGCTGCTAGCACCGACACCGGGAGGAACGCATGCGCTTGACCGATACTGAGGAAGCCATGCTCGCGGGCGACCTCGGCACCCCCCGCCGCTGGGCGATGGAGCACATGCTCCAGGTGGGTCGCTGCTTCGATGCGCAGGACTTCGTCGAGGTGCATCAAGCCCATATCATGGCCGACACCGAGAGCCTCGGCGAGGCTGGCGTGACTTTCCTTGAGGACCTCGCCAAAGCGCCGGCCGAGCACCGCCGCGTGCGGGTGCCGACGATCACCGATCCGCGCGGCATCGATTTCCGGCACTATCGGAAGCTCGGGCAAACCGACGCGATGGCTGTGCTCGAGCGCCGCGCGATCGACGCGTTCGAAGCGCTCGGCGTGTTGATGACCGACACCTGCATCAACTACCAGACCATCATGCCGCCCTTGCTTGGCGAGCATCAGGCCTATGGCGACACGGGCGTGGTGATCTACTCGAACAGCGTCCTCGGTGCCCGGTCGAACTTCGAAGGCGGCCCGTCGGCGCTCGCCGCAGCGCTCACCGGCCGAACACCACGCTACGGTCTCCATCTCGACAAGCACCGCGTCGGCACGCACCTCTTCCACGTCCGTGCGCAACCGTCCGATCTCGCCGAGTGGGGTGCGCTCGGCGCATTGATCGGGAGGCGCGCGGGCTCGTATTGGTCCGTGCCGGTGATCGAGGGCATCGAGGAGCCGCCCGGCTCGGACGCGCTCAAGCACTTCGGTGCGGCGATGGCGAGCTTCGGCTCGGTGCCGCTCTTCCATCTGGTCGGCATCACGCCAGAGGCGCCGATCCTCGACGCGGTCTGCGACCCGGAGACGCTGCCGGCGGAGGATGTCACGGCGGAGCAGCTGCGCACCTTCTTCGGCGACTACGACGCCTCCGGCGAGACGGTCGATGTGGTGGTCTTTGCCGCCCCGCAATTGTCGCTGGTAGAGATGCAGCAGGTGGCGGACCTGCTCGACGGCCGCCGGGTGCATTCCGAGACAACGCTGCTCGTGGTCACCTCACCGGCGGTCGCCGCCGATGCCGATCGCCTGCGGCTCACCGAGCGCATCGAGGCGAGCGGTGCCCTCGTCCTGCGCGGCATGTGCTTCTATCAGAGCTACGCGCGCGAGATGGCCGAGGCCAATGGCTGGCGCCGGCTGCTCTCCAACTCGGCAAAGCTCGTCAACATCCTTGGCGGCTATGGCTACGCGCCGTCGCTCTTGAGCATGGAAGGCTGCGTCGATGCCGCCGTCGCCGGGCGCTGCCCATGACCGCGCGCGTGCTCCGCTGCCACCCAGGCGTCGGCCCTCCCGTCGAGGGGGAGGCGCTGGTCACCGACGACAACTTTTCCGCCCGCTACGATCTCGACCGGCTGAAGGGCGTCTTCTCCAGGCCGCAGCACCAGCTCTACGGGCAGAGCTATGTCGGCAAGGTGCTGGTGGTGAACACCGCCAAGGGCGGCGTCGCGTCGGCTTGGATGCTACACGAGATGCGGGCGCGCGGCGTCGCGCCGGTGGCTATCTTGTTCAATCGGTTCAACCCGATCCTCGCGCAGGGTGCGGCCCTCGCCGGCATGGCGATCTGCGACCGGTTCGACGACGGTGACGTCACGCAGCTCATCCGGACCGGCGAGCGGGTCCACGTCGACCCAGAGGCCGGGTCGGTGACGGTCGGCTAAACAAGGACAAGAACGCGCGCGGGAGGCGGGAATGGCGGAGAAGGCGGCCTGGTCCATGGGCGTCGATAGTGGCGCCTTGCGCGAGCCGATCGCCCCTGAGTTGCTCGGTACGGCCGCGTTGGAGCCTTGCGGCAGCTTCGAGGCCGGGTCCTTCCAGAGCTTCACGCTCACCTACGCGGCCGGCCGGTATGGCATCGACGACACCGGCTCGCTGCGCCTCTGCTTCAGGTTCGCCTCGGACCAGTCGAACCCACAGTTCGACGACCCCGAGGCAACCGGCTTCACGACGGTCGAAGCCTCCAACGGCGCGGTCCTCGAAACCCGGTTCGATCCCAAGGGCAACATCCGCCCGTGGGACCGCACCCTCTGGATCAAGGTGGTGCGCGGTTATCTGCGCGAGGGGGATCGGATCACCATTCGCCTGGGCGATCGCTCGCGCGGCTCGCCCGGCATGCGCCTCCAGACCTTCTGCGAGGAGAGCTTTGAGTTCCGCCTGCTGGTGGACCCTATCGCCACCTTCAACTTCCAGCCTTTGCCGGATCAGCCGACGATCGAGATCGTTCCCGGCCCGCCGGCGCGCTACGTGGCGGCCATCCCGACGCTGCGCCGGGTCGACGAAACCTTCGCGCTCAAGCTCAAGGGCGAGGACCGGTGGGGGAACCCGTCGGATCGTTGCGACGAGGCGTTCGTCGTCGAGACCGCGGGCCCGATCAGCGGCGTTCCGGAGCGCGTCTGGCTGGTGCCGGGTGCCCGTGCGGTCGAGGTCGCAGGGCTCCAGGGCACCGCCGCGGGCGACGCGCACTTGGTGCTGACCGATTCCGAGGGTCACGCGTTTCGGACCAATCCGATCCGCTTCGCCGAGGCGACGGACCTGGTCCATTTCTGGGGCGACCTCCACGGCCAGTCCGAAGAGACGATCGGCAACAACAGCGCCGACGCCTATTTCCGCTTCGCGCGCGACCTCGCCTTCGTCGATGCCTGCGCGCACCAGGGCAACGACTTCCAGATCACCGCCGGGTTCTGGGCGGAGCTGAACCGGCTCACGGCCGCCTTCGACGAGCCTGGGCGGTTCGTAGCACTGCCCGGCTACGAGTGGTCCGGGAACACCGCGCTTGGTGGCGACCGCAATGTCTACTTCCCGAATGAGGGACGAACACTCAGGCGCTCGTCCCATGCGCTCGTCGACGACCGGAGCGATATCGAGACGGACTGCACGACGGCCGCCGACCTCTTCGCCGCATTCGCCTCAGCGGAGGAGTGGGACGTGGTGGGCTTCGCCCATTGCGGCGGCCGCTATGCCGACATCCTCCAGGCGCATGACGGTCGCTTCGAGAAGTCGGTGGAGGTGCACTCGTCCTGGGGAACCTTCGAGTGGCTGGTGCACGACGCGCTCGATGCCGGCTACCGCGTCGGCATCGTCGCCAACTCCGACGGCCACAAGGGCCGCCCGGGCGCCAGCTACCCGGGCGCCGGCCTGTTCGGTGCCATCGGCGGCCTAACGTGCTACCTCATGCCCAAGCTCGACCGGGCAACGCTGCTCGAATGCCTGAGGAGGCGACGGCACTACGCCACCAGCGGCGGCCCCAGCGGCAGGCTCCTACTCGACGTTCGGGCACGGCTGGAATCGCCCGGCACGATCTACGGCGACGATCCGGCCCTGGGTCCCGCGTCAGGAACATCGGGCAACGAAGCCCTCATGGGCGATATCGTGCATCTGCCCGAAGGCGGTCTCGAGCTCACGTTCGAGGTCTCGGCCGCAGCGTCGATCGAGCGGGTCGAGATCTTCAACGGCAGAGAGCTGATCGCCACGAGGCAGCCCTATGGGCCCGCCGACCTCGGTCGTCGGCTACGCGTGCTCTGGGAAGGCGCTACCTATCGCGGCCGCTTCCGTCAGGTGATCTGGGACGGCCATGCGCGCGTCGAGAACAACCGCATCGTCGACGCCACCCCGATCGCCTTCTTCAATGGCGACAAGACGCTCGACCGGGTCGGCGATGATGGCCTCGCCTGGCGCTCGACGACGACCGGCAACCTCGCCGGGTTCGATGTGCTGCTCGAGGATAGCTACAGAGGACGGCTGACGGTCGAGACGCCGCTCCTGAAGCTGGACGTGGGGCTCGCCGAGATCGGCCTCGACGATCACGTGGTCGATGCCGACGGCGAGTTGCCGCGCACGCTCCGTGTCTTTCGCGTGCCCGAGGCGACCGCCACCCTGCGCTTTGCCGGAACGGTGCGCCCGGAGCTGATTGCGGATGCCGACAACCCACTCTTCGTGCGCGTGAGCCTGGAGGATGGCACGCGCGCCTGGTCGAGCCCGATCTACGTCTTCCGCTGATGACGTCCGCGCCAAACGCTTAGTAGGGTTCGCCTACAGCCGCCTTCTGCCGACGTGCCGCCTCCGCCCACCAGGCCAGCTCGGTCAAGAACTTGTCGGCCGCGCCTGTGAGCCACTCGGTCTGGTCGGTGCCGTCCTCCGCGATCGCCTTGCCGATCTCCGGCACCGGCAGCAGCGAAGAGATGGTCGGCATCCCGAGCTCGGCGAGCGTCATGCGGAGCTGCATCGCCGCGCGGACTCCGCCGAACCGACCCGCCGAGTAGGTTGCGATCGCCGCCGGGCGGTGGAACCACTCCTCAAGGAAATGATCCAGCAGGTTTTTCAGCGCCGCCGGGATGCCGTGATTGTACTCGGCGGACACGACCACCACACCGTCGGCCGTGCGGATCAGATCGGCCAGACGCACCATCGCCGGTGGCGCCGAACCAGGCGCATACTCCTTGTACATGCGGTCCAAGAGCGGCAGCTCGAAGTCGCGCGGGTCGGCGAGCGCCGGTCGGTGACCCAACGCCTCGATGCGACGGCTGAGCAGCTCGGCAAGCCGGCCGCCTTGCCGGTCGCTCCGGACCGAGCCGAGCGCGAGGAGGAACGTGAGCGGTTCTGAGCTGGACATCCCGTCGTTCCAACAATTGGCGCGTTCGGAAGTGGGCGCTGATCCAAGCTAGACCCTGATCGCGCGGCCGACCAGCAGCTCCCGCGCGGCTGGCCGTCAACGACGGGTGCCCGGCACGCCGTCGAGACGGCATCGGTGCTCAAAGATTAAGCACGGGCGACAGCGTTGATCATGCGCACAGCAAATGCGGCCAGCGACGTGACGAAGAACCCGAAGTTGCGCGCTTGGCACGAAGGTTGCGCTGCACACGGCATCATCAAGACTGCGGGAGCACGCACGACCATGAACCGTCCAGCCATTCTTGCCGCGGCGACCGGCCTCCTTATGGCATCGACGGCGCTCCACAGCGCCTATGCCCAGGAGACCATCAAGGTCGGCATCCTTCACTCGCTTTCCGGCACCATGGCGATCAGCGAGACGACCTTGAAGGACGTCATGCTGATGCTCATCGAGCAGCAGAACGAGGAGGGCGGCGTGCTGGGCATGCAGCTCGAGCCGGTGGTTGTCGACCCCGCCTCGGACTGGCCGCTCTTCGCGGAGAAGGCGCGCGAGCTCATCGAGGTTGAGGGCGTGGCCGCTACATTCGGCACCTGGACCTCGGTGTCGCGCAAGTCGGTCCTGCCGGTCTTCGAGGAGCTGAACGGCCTGCTCTTCTACCCGGTGCAGTACGAGGGCGAAGAGAGCTCCCGCAACGTGTTCTACACGGGCGCTGCACCGAACCAGCAAGCCATTCCCGCGGTCGACTATCTGATGGAGGTCGAAGGCGTCGAGCGGTGGGTGCTCGAGGGCACCGACTACGTCTACCCGCGCACCACCAACAAGATTCTCGAAGCCTACCTCAAGTCCCACGGCGTCGCCGATGAGGACATCTCGATCAACTACACGCCCTTTGGCCACGCCGACTGGCAGACGCGGGTGTCATTCATCAAAGACTTTGGCGCTGAGGGGAAGAAGACAGCGGTCGTCTCGACCATCAATGGCGACGCCAACGTGCCGTTCTACAAGGAGCTGGCCGCACAGGGCGTCGCGGCCTCTGACATTCCGGTGGTCGCCTTCTCGGTCGGCGAGGAGGAGCTGGCTGGGCTCGATACCGCACCGCTGGTCGGGCACCTCGCTGCCTGGAACTACTTCATGAGCGTCGACACCGACGCCAACTACGACTTCATCGACACTTGGCTCGAATTCATCGGCGACGAGGAGCGGGTCACCAACGATCCGATGGAAGCGCATTACATCGGCTTCAACATGTGGGTGAAGGCCGTCGAGAAGGCCGGCACCACCGACCCCGATGCGGTCATCGACGCCATCATCGGCGTCTCGGTACCGAACCTGTCGGGCGGCTATTCGGCGATGATGCCCAACCACCACATCACCAAGCCCGTGCTGATCGGCGAGATCCAGGACGACGGCCAGTTCGCGATCGTCTACGAGACCCCGGGCCTCGTCGTCGGCGACGCCTGGTCCGACTATCTCGAAGGCTCGAAGGACCTCATCGCCGATTGGCGGGCACCGATGAGCTGCGGCAACTTCAACGTCGCCACCGGTACATGTGGCGGCAGCGGTAGCTGATGCGCGTGCGAGGCCGACCCCGGTCGGCCTCGCCGGCTTCCCGGGCGATGCGACTGTTTTGTGCCTGCGCAGTCCTGCTGCTGAGCTTGACGGCGCTCGGTAACGCGCGCGCCGATGAAGACCTGCGGCCGCTCGTCGATGCGCTCGGTGGTGGCAACTTCCGGGAGACCGCCGGCGCCGTCGCCGACCTGGCCGCCACCGGCAACCCCGCAGCCGCACCTGTGCTGGAGCTCCTGCGGGCGGGCGATCTCTACACGCGGCGCAGCGATGGCGTCGTGGTCAGGGGCGCCAGGGCCGGGCGAGATATCGCGCTCAGCGACGTCTTCACCGGCGAGGAGCTTGAGACGGTCGGCCGACGCGAAGCCCGGCAGATCCGCGTGAACAACAGCCTCCGGCGCGACATCGACGCCGCCTTGGGCCAGCTCACCCTCCTGAGCCCGGACCCGCGGGTGCGCGCCGGCGCCGCCCAGGCGATGTTCAACGCTCGCGATTCGGCGGCTCTACCCCTCCTCGAAGAGGCGATCGCGCGCGAGGAAGAGCCGGAGATCATGGAGCGGCTGATCCTGGCGCGGGCGGCGATCCAAGCACTCCATGGCGAGAGCGACAGCGTGCGACTGGAGGCGATCGACGAGATCGCCCAACGCGGCGATCGGGAAGCGTCGGCGCTGCTCGCGACCGTCGCGCGCGACGCGCCGCCCGCGGTCACGGAAGCCGCCGAGGCCGGCATTGCCGCGATCGAACGGCGGCTCGCGCTCTGGAACATGGCGCAGAACGTGGTCTTCGGCCTGTCACTGGGCTCCGTGCTGCTGCTCGCCGCGATCGGCCTCGCCATCACCTTCGGCGTGATGGGTGTGATCAACATGGCGCATGGCGAGATGGTGATGCTCGGCGCCTACACGACCTTCGTGGTCCAGGAGATCATCCGCACCTCGGCACCCTGGCTCTTCGACTGGTCCTTGCTCATCGCCCTCCCCCTGGCGTTCCTCGTCGCCGGCGCCGTGGGCGTCGCCATCGAGCGCGGCGTCATCCGCTTCCTCTACGGGCGTCCCCTGGAAACGCTGCTTGCGACCTGGGGCCTGTCGTTGATCCTGCAGCAGGCCGTGCGCACGATCTTCGGGCCGACCAACCGCCAAGTCGGCACGCCCGACTGGATGACCGGTTCCATCGAGCTCGGCGGGCTGAGCCTCGCCATGAACCGGGTCGTCATCATCCTCTTCGCGCTTGCGGTGTTCGCAGCGCTCATCGTCTTCCTGCGCCGCTCGCGCTTCGGCCTGCACATGCGCGCGGTCACCCAGAACCGGGCGATGGCGAGCTCGATGGGGATCCGCACCAACTGGGTCGACGCGCTAACGTTCGGGCTCGGCTCGGGCATTGCCGGCATCGCCGGCGTGGCGCTCTCGCAGATCGACAATGTGAGCCCCAATCTCGGCCAAGCCTACATCATCGACAGCTTCATGGTCGTCGTGTTCGGCGGGGTCGGCAATCTCTGGGGCACGCTCGTCGGGGCCATGACATTGGGTGTCGCCAACAAGCTCATGGAACCGTGGGCGGGCGCGGTGCTCGCCAAGATCTTCGTCTTGGTCTTCATCATCCTGTTCATCCAGAAACGGCCGCGCGGGCTCTTCGCGCTTAAGGGCCGGGCGGTCGACGCCTGATGTGGCTCACCCGACATATCGGCCCGGCCGGCTGGACCTTCCTATTCGTCCTCGCCGTCGTCGCGACGGCTGTCCCCTACGCCAACCAGTTGCTGCCGCCGGA
This sequence comes from Geminicoccaceae bacterium, assembly GCA_028279345.1. Lineage (GTDB taxonomy): Bacteria > Pseudomonadota > Alphaproteobacteria > Geminicoccales > Geminicoccaceae > JAAAPF01. The sequence continues at coordinate 64,956 of JANQNY010000053.1, read as the reverse complement.
CCACCCCTGGCACGCCTCGAGCTACGTCGTGGGCCTCTTGGGCAAGTACCTGACCTTCGCGCTGCTGGCGCTCAGCGTCGATCTCATCTGGGGCTATTGCGGCATACTCTCGTTGGGCCACGGCGCCTTCTTCGCGCTCGGCGGCTATGCCATGGGCATGTACCTGATGCGGCAGATCGGCGACCGCGGCGTCTATGCCGATCCGCTCCTACCCGACTTCATGGTGTTCCTGAACTGGCAGGAGCTGCCCTGGTACTGGTACGGCTTCGACAGCTTCCTCTTCGCCATGCTCATGGTGATGCTGGTGCCGGGCCTCCTGGCTTTTCTCTTCGGCTGGTTCGCCTTTCGCTCGCGCGTCACGGGCGTCTATCTGTCGATCATCACCCAAGCGATGACCTACGCGCTCATGCTCGCGTTCTTCAGGAACGACATGGGCTTCGGCGGGAACAACGGTCTCACCGATTTCAAGGACATCCTGGGCTTCGATCTGCAGTCGGACGCGACGCGCTGCGCGCTCTTTGTCGCGTCGGCCGCGGCGTTGGGCCTCGGCTTCATGCTCGCGCGCGCCGTCACGGGCTCGACTTTCGGCAAGGTGCTGGTGGCAATCCGCGACGCCGAGAGCCGCACGCGCTTCCTCGGCTATCGGGTGGACCACTACAAGCTCGCCGCCTTCACCCTTTCGGCGATGATGGCGGGCGTTGCAGGCGCGCTCTACGTGCCACAGGTCGGCATCATCAATCCGGGCGAGTTCGCACCGGCCAACTCCATCGAGATCGTCGTCTGGGTGGCTGTCGGCGGGCGCGGCACGCTGATCGGTGCGGCGCTTGGCGCCGTGGTTGTCAACTACGCGAAGACGGTCTTCACCGGCACGTTCCCCGAGTACTGGTTGTTTTTCCTCGGCGGGCTCTTTGTGTTCGTCACGCTCTTCATGCCCAGGGGCATCCTCGGCGTCGCGGACGATCTCCGAAGGCGCTTCAGGCGACCCTCCGCCCCCTCTGCACGCCCCGCCGACCAGCCCGCGGAGTAGCCATGGCCTATCCGCCCACGACCGACGCGATCCTCTACCTCGACGGCGTCAGCGTCAGCTTCGACGGCTTCAAAGCGCTGAACGCGTTGAGTTTCCTCATCGATCCGGGCGAGCTGCGCGCGATCATCGGCCCCAATGGTGCCGGCAAGACGACGATGATGGATGTCGTCACCGGCAAGACCCGGCCCGACGGCGGCACGGTCCTGTTCGAGGGCAAGGTCGACCTTACCCGCCAAGACGAGGCGGCGATCGCGGGCCTCGGCATCGGCCGCAAGTTCCAGAAGCCAACGGTCTTCGAGCATCACTCCGTGTTCGACAACCTGCTTCTGGCGCTCAAGGGCAACCGCAGCCCCTACCGTACGTTGTTCGCCCGGCTCGGGCGCGACGACCGGGGCCGCATCGATGAGATCTTGGGCATCATCAGGCTCGGCCATGTGCGCGAAGAGCCCGCAGGTGCACTGAGCCACGGCCAGAAGCAGTGGCTCGAGATCGGCATGCTGCTAGCACAAGACCCGAAGCTCCTGCTCGTCGACGAGCCCGCAGCGGGGATGACCGACGCCGAGACCGCCGAAACGGCGACGCTTCTGAAGGAGATCGCCCAGAGCCACTCGGTCGTCGTCGTCGAGCACGACATGGCGTTCGTCCGTGAGCTCGGCTGCCGCGTGACCGTGCTGCACGAGGGAAGCGTCCTCGCCGAGGGCTCGCTCGACCAGGTGAGCGCCGATCATCGCGTCATCGAAGTGTATCTGGGGCGCTGAGCGATGGATGGGCTCGAGGTCCGGGACGTCGACCTGCACTACGGTGCCGCTCAGATCCTTCGAGGCGTCGATCTGCTCGTCGAGCCTGGCCAGATCACGTGCCTGCTCGGTCGCAATGGTGTCGGCAAGACGAGCCTCCTTCGCGCCATCACGGGCCACCACCCGGTGAGCCGCGGCGACATCGTGCTGGAGGGCCGCTCGCTCGCAGGGCTCAAGCCGCACCAACGCGCGCGCCGCGGCGTGGCCCTCGTGCCGCAGGGCCGCGAGATCTTCCCGCTCTTGACGGTGCGCGAGAACCTGGAGACGGGGCTTGCCGTCCTGCCGAGCGGCAGCCGCGTACCGAACGAGGTCTTCGCGCTGTTCCCGGTCCTGCAGACCATGCTCGACCGCCGTGGCGGTGACCTCTCGGGCGGCCAGCAGCAGCAGCTCGCCATCGGCCGGGCCCTCGTCACCCGACCCCGCCTGCTGGTCCTCGATGAACCGACCGAGGGCATTCAGCCGTCGATCATCCAGGAGATCGAACGCGTCATCGGCCTGCTCCGCGACCGGGGCGACATGGCGATCCTTCTCGTCGAGCAGTACTTTGAGTTCGCCCAAGCGCTCGCCGATCGTTTCGCGGTTATGGAGCGCGGCCAGATCGTCCTCGCCGGCACGCGCGCCGAGATGGATGAGGCGACCGTGCGTGCGCGGCTGACGGTTTAGCGCTCAAGGCCCCTACCCAATGCGCGGCCACGCTGGCGGCCGAGTTCTGGCTCGCACGAGCGAACGCCTTGCGGCGGCTGCCGCATGAGCCCACATCGCCGGACGAATTTGCCATACGTTGTCCAGGTTGTGGCGGGTACAGGCGCGCACTTGTCTGACGTTGTGATTCGAACTACGACAAAAGCATAAGAAGTGTTCGCATCAGGGAGGTCATGAACATGTCGCGCCATCTTGCGCTGGCGACAGCGGCTGTCGCGCTCGCGATGCCGGCTCTCGCACAGGACACCGGCTTGGACCGGCTTCGCAGCTTTCAGACGACAGGCGAAACCATGATGGCGGTGCCGCAATCGGGCGAGCGCGCCGAGCAGCTGCGCTCGATCCTCGAGGAGCGGGTGGAACTGCCGCCCGGCTTCAAGATCGAGCTCTACGCCGTTGTTCCCGATGCCCGTCACATCGCGGTGGCGCCGCAGGGCACGGTGGCCTTTGTCGGGACCCGCAAGAACAACGTCTGGTCGGTCGTCGACCGAGACAAGAACCGCGTTGCCGACGAAGTTCTCGAGTTTGCTCCGGCGGTCGATTTCGCTATACCTAACGGCGTCTGTTTCTCGGCGGACGGCTTTCTCTACGTAGCGGAACAGAACCGCGTCTTGGTGTTTCCCGCGGCCGAGTTCTTCTTCGAGGGCGCAGACGTCGCGGTGGATGTCGTCGTGCCAAAGGGCGAGCTGATCCCGAAGGAGGAGGAGAGCTTCAACCACTCGGCCCGCGTCTGCCGCATCGGCCCCGACAACATGCTCTACATCTCGCTCGGCCAGCCCTTCAACGTGCCGCCGCCGGAGAAGATGGGCCTCTACGACAAGTGGGGTATCGGTGGGATCATCCGCATGGAGCGCGACGGCTCCGACCGCGAGGTCTACACCTACGGCGTCAGGAACTCTGTCGGGATGGACTTCAACCCGGCCAATGGTGAGCTCTGGTGGACCGACAACCAAGTGGACGGCATGGGTGACGACATCCCACCTGGCGAACTCAACCGCCAGTCTGCCGCCTATCAACATTTCGGCTTCCCCTGGTACGGCGGCGGCAGCACCCGCACCAACGAGTACAAGGACAGCGAGCCTCCGGCGGATGCCGTCTTTCCCGTGGTGGAGACCGTTGCTCACGCCGCCGATCTCGGCATGATCTTCTACACAGGGCGGCAGTTTCCGGCCGAGTATCGGGGCGGTATCTTCTACGCCCAGCATGGTTCCTGGAATCGAACGACGCCGATCGGCGCGCGGGTGATGTTCACGGAAGTCTTGGAAGACGGGAGCGCCGGGGAGTCGCGGGTGTTCGCCGAGGGCTGGCTCGACGACGCCACGGGCGAGTACTACGGGCGCCCGGTCGATGTGGCGCAGCTTCCCGACGGCTCGCTGCTCGTCTCGGACGACTTCGCGGGTGCGCTCTACCGCATCTGGTACGAAGGCTAGCTGCCGGTCCTCAGAACTCGCCTCGGCCGCACGCCTGCACACCGGGCGTGCGGCCAGTTGGAGTAGGCCCATGCGATGCATGCTTGCGTTGGCGACGCTCGGGGTCGCGTTGTTGGCCAGTGGTCGGGCGCCAGCCGCCGGCGACATCACTAGCGGTCGCGAGACCGCTCGTCAGTGCGCCGTCTGCCACGGCATCGACGGCATCGCCAAGCAACCGGACGCGCCAAATCTTGCAGGCGAGAGCGCGCTTTACCTCGAGACGCAGCTCAGGGCTTACAGCGAGGGTCGGCGCCAGCATGAGATCATGAGCATCATCGCGGCAAATCTCAGCGACACCGAGATCGCCAACGTCGCCGCTTGGTACAGCGCCATCCGCGTGAGTGTCGAGCTGCCTGAGTGACGAGGTCACCGCACTATCCCACCAGCGAGCGCGCCAGCAGCCAGGCGTTGGCCGGGGTCTCGCCGATGCGGCGTGCCGTGTAGGGCCACCAATCGTGGCCGAAGGGCATGTAGAGACGGACGCGCTCACCTTCCGAAACCAGCTGACGTGCCACGGTTTCGCGCACGCCCAACAGCATCTCGAACTCGTAGGCGCCGACGGGCCAGCCGTTCGCTTCGGCATGCTCTCGAGCGTGCTCGATCAGCCGTTCGTCGTGCGTGGCGATGATGGGATAGAAGCCCTGCTCCAGCGCCTCGGACGCCAGCATCTGATCGATCAGCCGCCGGAAGTTCGCCTTGATGGCGGCTCTGGTAGGGAAGGTGCCCGAGCGGGGCTCGGGGAACGCACCCTTGACGAGCCGGACACGTGACCCGCGACGCACCTGCCTTTCGAGGTCGTCGGCCGTGCGCTCGAGGTTCGCCTGAAGCGTCAGCGCGACCGGGCGCCCTCGCCGCGCCAGCTCGTCATGGAGGGCAATCGTGGCGTCGACGACCGAGCGGTCCTCCATATCGAGCATCAGGACATGGAGGCCCGGGCGGCCGGACGCGGCTTCGCCTACCGCCGCGGCGAGGGCATCCAGGTGACGCCGGGCGAGGCCCGGATCGAGCATATGGCCGACTTGGGTGAGATCGACGGACACGTGCACGTCGAGCCCAGCCGCCCCGAGCATCCGCGCCGCATCGAGCTTGGCCTCGACGTTCTCCTCGACGAGCGCCGGATCGTCGACGTACTCGCCCAGATAGAAGAGCGACACCCGGATTCCGGCGTCGTGCCAAAGCGTCTGTGCTCGGGCAACGGCGCCCGCCGCATCGCCGATCGCGATATAGCGTGAGCGAACCCCGGACGTGGCGCGAGACGTCTGCATGAAGTGTCGCACGCTCGGCGAGCGCGCGAGACCGATCATCGCCGATTGCCAGAACCGCCTGATCACGCCGAACACGCTCGGGCGTGCGGCGGCTTCCTAGCGGCTGAAGAACGCGGGCTCAGCCGCCTTCGACCTGCCGCGCGCAATCGTCCGCGTCGAACCAACCACGCGAAGCTTGGACCTTGAGTTCCGCGTTCAGCTCCCATTCCTCCCAGCCACTGACCCTCAACGCGCTGCCCGTCTTCGCGTCACGTCCGGTGAACGTCCACGCGTACACCGCATGGGTTCCTGCGCAGCGAACGTCGTCGCCCGTCAGCAACAGGTCCGGAACATCCGTAAAGAAGCCCGCCGCCATTGACGCGACACCCGCCCGGCCCTGCCAAGGCTGGCCACAATTGATCACGATCTGGCCGTCTTCGGTGTAGAACGACGCGACGACATCGGGAGAACCGGAGTTCCAAGCCGCCGTGTAGGCCTCCGCCATCATCCGCACCGCGCCTGCGTCGCTCCCATCGCTCACCCCCTCACCTCGGTCACCCCCAACTCCGGGTACCCGCACATGTGCGGCCCAGGCAGTGAGTGCATCGCCTCCACCGCTAGAGCAAAGACGCGACCGAAGCGATAAGCTTCGATCGCGTTCACCATGCACTAGCTTCTTGGAGACGCCCCGGCTCAAAGCGTCGGGAAGGGCGAGGGTCCTGAACCTAGAGCGCTACGGCTCGGCGCGCGGCGCCCTTCGACGATCCGCCGGGGAGCACCGTCCGAGCCAAGCAGGACCGCCCTAGGCCAAAGACCTGGATGGCCCGCGCCCGCTCTCTCAGCGGGTCGCGTCTTCGACCGTGTCGCGCGCGCTGTCAGCCGCGTTCTCCGCCGCTGCTGCCGCTTCGCGCGCTGCGTCCGCGGCACTCTCGGCCGCTTCATTGGCCGCCTGGCCAGCGCTGTCGGTGGCCTCGCCCAACGCCTCGCTGGCGTCCTCGGCCGCCTCACGCGCAGCACCTTGCGCCTCGGTCGCTGCCTGTTCCGCCGTGGCGGCTGCACTATCCGCAGCGTCCTCTACAGCCTGACCGGTCGCCTCGGCGCTGCCCTCGAGCGTGGTCTCCGCCTCGCCCGTCGTCGTCTCCTCGTCCTCACCTTCGCCGCAAGCGACGAGGCCGAAGCTCATGACGCCGCCCAGCAGCAGCGTCAGGAAGAGGGTTTTCCACCTGGGGGTATGCTCGTGATCCGTCATCAGTGACCTCCTGGTTACACCTGCATCGACGACAAACCATGAGGGATGTTCCGTGATCAAGCCGTCATCATCGATCGGAAGCCGGCCGTCCTCGGCAGGCGCGGCGCTCGCGGAGACCAAGCAAGAGCGCCATGGCCCCGCTGTTCTCGGTCGATCGCGGAACGCAGTCGTGGGACCTCCGCGGAGCCTTCGTGCGACAACCGCGCCGTGGCTGTTCGCTCCGAGCGCGCGCGCCGCCGTTCCTCAACAGTAGCCAGCTACTCCTTCACCGCGCCCGTAAGCGAGCTCACATAGTAGTCCACGAAGAACGAATAGAAGAGCGCCACCGGCACCGAGCCCAAGAGCGCGCCGGCCATCAGCGAGCCCCAGTGGTAGACGTCTCCCTCGACCAGCTCGGTCAGCACGGCGACCGGCACGGTTTTCAGCTCGTCCGACTGGATGAAGGCGAGCGCGTAGATGAATTCGTTCCAGGAAAGTGTGAAGGCGAAGATTCCGGCCGAGATCAGCCCCGGCACGGCGAGCGGCAGCGTGATGCGCCAGAGGATCTGCAGCCGCGACGCGCCGTCGACGAGCGCGCACTCCTCGAGCTCGTAGGGTATCGACTTGAAGTAGCCGATCAGAAGCCAGGTGCAGAACGGGATCAAGAAGGTCGGATAGGTGAGGATCAGCGCCAACCGCGTGTCGAACAAGCCGAAGCGGAACACCATGATCGCCAGCGGAATGAAGAGGATCGACGGCGGCACGAGATACGCGAGGTAGATCGAAACGCCGAGATAGTCCGACCCGCGGAAACGTAGCCGCTGGATCGCGTAAGCGGCAAAGACGCTGGCGAACAGCGCCAAGCAGGTGCTCGCCACGGCGACCAGCATCGTCGTCAGGAGCCACTGCGGATAGTCGGTCTCGAACAGCAGGCGCTTGATGTTGTCGAGCGTCGGCGACGACACCCAGAACGGATTGTGCTCCGAATAGTTGTAGAGTTCCGCGTTCGACTTAAATGTCGTGATGCCCATCCAATAGAATGGAAACAATAGAATGAAGACGAAAACCAGGAGCGGGAGATAAATCGTCACCCAGCGCCGCAGCACGCCCAAATCGTCGACCGGGCCCTCTTGCTCGGGCGTGACGTCTGGCCGTTCGGCGACCGCGTCAGTCATCGCTACCCCCCTGCTGCCACTTGCGCCGGGCGAGCGCGAAGTAGGCGACGAACGTGGCGCAGATCAGGAACGGGATCATCGCCACGGCAATCGCGGAGCCTTCGCCGAGCTGCGCACCGTTCACCGCGCGCTGGAAGGCCAGCGTCGCCATCAGGTGCGTCGAGTTGGCCGGGCCACCGCGGGTGATCGCGTAGATGAGTTGGAAATCGGTGAAGGTGAAGATCACCGAGAATGCCAGCACGATCGCCAGGATCGGCATCAGCATGGGCATCGTGATGCGCCAGAAGCGCTGCCACGGCGTGGCGCCGTCGAGCATCGCCGCCTCGTAGAGCGACGGCGGGATGGTCTGCAGGCCCGCGAGCAGGCAGATGGCGACGAATGGGATGCCGCGCCACACATTGGCGGCGATGAGCGACCAGCGCGCGTTCCAAGGATCACCTAGGAAGTTGATGTAGGTGTCGCGCCAGCCGAGCACGTCGACCAGCACGTAGGAGATGATCGAGAACTGCGGGTCGTAGATCCACCAGAAGGCGATCGCCGACAACACGGTCGGCACGATCCAGGGCACCAGGATGATCGCGCGCAAGAGCGACTTCATCGGCAGGCGATGGTTCAAGAGCAGCGCGAGCCAAAGGCCCAGGCCGAACTTCAAGACGGTCGCGAACACCGTGTAGAAGCAGGTCCACCAGACGGCCGTCCAGAATGTCCGATCGGCGAACAGGCTCCGATAGTTTTCGAGCCCGATGAACTCGCCGGGCCGACCGAGCCGGGTGTCGGTGAACGCCAGGTAGATGCCGAACAGGAGCGGGAAGCTCAGGAAGACCAAGAGCAGCCCGAGCGCCGGCAGCAGACAGAGCACGATGAGCGTGGGCTTGTGGTCCAGCACCCGGGCCAGTCGGGACTGGTTGGGCAGCGGCAGGCTCGCCGGCTGCGTCTGCGCGGTGGTCGCCAACGGCGTCTCCTTCAGCGCGCTCTAGGCGGCTGGCCGGCCGCTGCGGTACGCCGCAACGGCCGGCTTCGAGCAGCACAGCTCAGGCGGAGCCGTAGTACCGTTCGGCGCGCCGCTGTGCTTCGGCAGCCGCCTCCTCGGGCGTGCTCCTGCCCGTGCAGACCGAGGACACCATCTCGACCATGACGAAGTCGGCGAGCACCGCCGACGACGCCTCGCCCAAGGCGCCACGGTAGCCATCCCAAAGAGCGTCCTTGAGCACATGCTTGTAGGGCTCATGCTTCGGATCGGCGGTCCAGATGGCGCTCGCATCGTAGGCCTGGAGCGGGTGGTTCCAGTAGCCGATGCAGGCGGTGAGCCACGGATCGTACTGTTCGGCTTCCATGAGGAACTGCAGATACGCCTTCGCGGCATTCGGGTAGGGCGAGTAATTCATGAGCATCGCGTTGACAGTGAGCGAGCGCTCGGTCGTCTTGCCGGCCGGACCGATCGGCATGCGCGCGTGGTAGATGTCCTCGGCGAGCTCCCGCATCGCGTCCTCTTCCGAGGTCTTGGCGGCATAGTAGACCGAGATTCCGTTCTGCGTGAGGCCGAGCTGACCCGCTAGGAACGCCTTGTTGTTCGACGGGTCGAGCCAGGACTCGGTGCCGGGAATGAAGGTCTCGTAGAGCGCCTTGCCGTACTTGAGCGCCTCGACGGTCTCCGGTGAATTGATGATGACCCTGTTGTCCTCGTCCACCATGGCGCCGCCATGCGACCAGACGAGCCAAGAGGTCCAGGCGTTGCCGTCGCCCTCGGCATTGCCGAGCGCCAAACCAGCCGGGTGGCCGTTCGCCTGCATCTTGCGGCAGAGGTCGAGGAACCCGTCGGTGTCGCCGGGCACCTCGGAGAAGCCTGCCTCCTCGACCCAGGACTTGCGATAGACGCAGCGGCCGCCCGATGCACCGATTGGCATCGAGATCCACTTGCCGCCCTGCTTGCCGTACTTCTCGGCCATCGGCCACCAGCCGCCGTACTTCGCGCCCAGATAGCCGGCCAGGTCGTCGAGTGGAACGACCGCGTCCGGGTATTGATGCGAGATGTGGCCCCAGCCCATGATGATGTCGGGACCGCTGCCGATCGACGAAGCCACGGCCGCCTTGGGCGTCAGGTCCGTCCAGCTCTCGAAGTCGATCTCGACCGGAATGCCCGTCAGCGATGTGAACTCTTCGCTGTTGGCGATGAACATGTCCTCGTCGCCCTGCACGAACTTGCTCGGCCGCAGCACCGTGAGCGTCGCACCTTCCTCAGGCACGAAGCCCGGGTCAGGAACGTCGGCAGTCGGGATGGACGCGCGCGCCCGGCCTGCGCCCAGCGCCAACGCGCTCGCAGCGCCGGCACCGAGAATGACGCTCTCACGCCGCGTGAAACGGTTCATTCTTGATCTCCCTGATCATGGAACGCGCGTGGTGGTCCCACTACGCCTCTCGTTGTTGCGGGCAATCTGCCCGACCTGGCTGCCGTGGGCAACACCGCCGGCGGTGCTCACGCACGCATGACTTTGCCGCTCTCGGCATCGAACACGTGCGCGTGGTGCAGATCCGCCTTGAGCCAGATCCGTTGGTTCGGATGCACATCGAGGCGCTCGCGAAACACGGCGACGAAGTCGTCGTCGGCGTGCTTGGCGATCACCTGGATCTCGGCACCGGTCGGCTCCACCACCACGACGTCGATGGGAAAGCCCTCGGCCTCGTTCGCGAGTGTCACGTGTTCCGGGCGCACGCCGAGCGTGACCGGACGGCCCTCCTCCAGACCAGGGCACTCCGGCAGCGGCAGCATTTCGTTGGCGCCGGTCTCGAGCATCGGCCCGTTCGGCCGCCGCACCGTGCCCCTGACGAAATTCATGGCCGGAGAGCCGATGAACCCAGCGACGAACAGGTTTGCGGGCGTGTCGTAAAGCTCGAGCGGTGCCCCCATCTGCTCGACATTGCCGCTCTGCATGACGACGATGCGGTCGGCCATGGTCATGGCCTCGATCTGATCGTGGGTGACGTAGATCGTCGTGCCGCCCACGCGCTGGTGCAGCTCCTTGATCTCGGTGCGCATGGCCACGCGCAACTTCGCGTCGAGATTGGACAGAGGCTCGTCGAACAGGAACACCTGGGGATCGCGAACGATCGCGCGGCCCATCGCCACGCGCTGCCGCTGACCGCCCGAGAGCTGCCGCGGAAAGCGCTCCAGGAACGGCGCCAGGCCCAGAATCTCCGCCGCTGCGCGCACCCGTCGGTCGACCTCGGTCTGCGGGGCTCGCCGGATCCGGAGCGAGAACGCCATATTCTCGAACACCGTCATGTGCGGGTAGAGCGCGTAATTCTGAAAGACCATGGCAATGTCCCGCTCCTTCGGCGGGACGTCGTTGACGCGGCGATTGCCAATGAGGATGTCGCCGGCGGACACGGTCTCCAGACCGGCGATCATGCGAAGCAGCGTGGACTTGCCGCAGCCTGACGGGCCAACCAGCACGACGAACTCGCCGTCCTCGATGTCGACCGAGACACCATGCAAGACCTGCGTCGCGCCGAAAACCTTGCGCACCTCGCGGATGTCCACGGACGCCATCTTCAACCTCCCCCGCGCCGTCGTTCTGAACCGCTGCGACGCCCCGCCATGTCTTCCAAGTGCGGCACCCCGCGTCAAATCCTTTGCGCACCAGCCGACCGCGACCAAGCCGCCCGCATCGCCGCATACCTTCAGACCGTGCTAAACCTGTGACGTTGGCGCGTGGCTCCTGTCGAGCCGCGCGCACGGGGAGGAGCGAGCTGCCGATGCCACCTGGCGCGATGATGCGGGCGATGGTGCTGGACGCACCGGGGGAGCCCCTGCGCCTGGAGACGCGCCCGGTTCCCGCACCGGGCCCCGGCGAGGTGCTGATCGACGTCGCAGCTTGCGGCGTCTGCCGGACCGACCTGCACATCGTCGACGGCGAACTCGAGCAACCGGTCCTACCGCTCGTCCCGGGACACGAGATCGTCGGCCGCGTTCGCGCGCTCGGCAGTGGCGTTGGCGGGTTGCGCGTTGGCGACCGCGTCGGCGTGCCTTGGCTCGGCCATACCTGCGGGGCCTGCAGCTATTGCCGGCGGGGCGCCGAGAACCTCTGTGATGCGCCGCAATTCACCGGGTACACGCGGGACGGCGGCTACGCGGAGGCCTGCGTTGCCGACGCCCACTACGTCTTCCGCCTGCCCGACGGGCCCGACGATGCGGCGATGGCGCCTTGGCTATGCGCCGGGCTCATCGGCTATCGTTCGCTCCAGATGGCCGGCGACGCGAGGCGGCTGGGCGTCTATGGCTTCGGTGCCGCCGCCCACCTGATCACCCAGGTGGCGCAGGCCGAGGGACGCGAGGTCTATGCCTTCACCCGCGAAGGCGACGCCGCGGCGCAGGCGTTCGCCCGCGAGTTCGGCTGCGTCTGGGCCGGCGCTTCGACCGAGCGGCCGCCCGAGCTGCTCGATGCGGCATTGATCTTTGCGCCCGTGGGGCCGCTCGTACCGGCGGCGCTCGCCGCCGTGCGCAAGGGTGGCACGGTCGTCTGCGGCGGTATCCACATGAGCGACATCCCGGCGTTTCCCTACGCGCTGATTTGGGGTGAACGCTCTGTGCGCTCGGTCGCGAATCTGACCCGCGCGGACGGCGAAGGTTTCCTGGAGGCGGCCGCGCGTGCGAGCGTCCGCGCAACCGTGACGACGCTACCGCTCGCCGAGGCCAACGCGGCCCTGGCGCGGCTCCGGCAAGGCGACGTGACTGGAGCCTTCATCCTCGTGCCGTAAGCTCGCAATCAAACAATGAAAGGATCGGGAGGATGATCGTCGGCACCGTGAAGGAGGTGAAGACCCACGAGAACCGCGTGGGCCTGACGCCCGAGAGCGTCGGCGAGCTTGTTGAGCAAGGCCATCGGGTGATCGTCGAGCACGCCGCCGGGCAAGGTATCGGCGCGAGCGACGCCGACTACGAGGCAGCCGGCGCCGCGGTGGCAGCGAGCGCGGACGCGGTATTCGAGCAAGCCGAGTTGATCGTGAAGGTGAAGGAGCCGCAGGCAGACGAACGAGTGAAGCTGCGTTCGCACCACGTGCTCTTCACCTACCTGCACCTGGCACCCGACCCCGAGCAGACCGCGGACCTCATCGCCTCGAGGGCAATATGCATCGCCTATGAGACGGTGACCGACGCGGCAGGCGGACTGCCGCTCTTGAAGCCGATGAGCCAGGTCGCCGGGCGCATGGCGATCCAGGCGGGTGCCACAGCGCTCGAAAAGGAGAACGGTGGCCGCGGGGTCCTCCTGGGCGGTGTCCCCGGCGTGGCGCCGGCAACGGTGGTGATCTTGGGTGGTGGTACCGTCGGCTTCAACGCGGCGCAGATGGCCGTCGGCATGGGCGCCGACACCACCATCCTCGACCGCAGCCCGGCGGTGCTGGAGCGCCTGGCCATGCACTTCGAGGGGCGCCTCAAGACGCGCTTCGCAAACCGCACCAACATCGCCGATGCGGTCGCGCGGGCCGATCTGGTGGTCGGCGCCGTGCTCGTCGCCGGTGACCGCGCGCCCAAGCTCGTCACCCGCGCGATGCTACGAACGATGAAACCGGGTGCCGTGCTGGTCGACGTGGCGATCGACCAGGGCGGCTGCTTCGAGAGCTCCAGGCCGACAACGCATGACAAGCCCACCTACATCGAGGAGGGCATCGTCCACTATTGCGTCGCCAACATGCCGGGTGCCGTGGCGCGTACCTCCACCTACGCGCTCAACAACGTGACGCTGCCGCACGTCCAGCGGATCGCCGACCTCGGCTGGCGCGACGCGCTCGCCACGGACGCGCACCTCGCCGCGGGGCTCAACGTCTGGAACGGCCGGGTGACCGTGGAGCCCGTGGCGCGCGCCCTCGGCTACGAGCATTTGCCCGTCGCGGAGGCCTTGGCCGCCAGCGCCATTTGACACCGATCATGGTGACGCCTTCGGCGCGCGTGCGACCAACGTCGCATGAACGCAATCTCGCCACGGCCGAGCGTCGGCCGCGGCGGTCCCTGCCCAACGCACACGGGTGACTTGAGTTGAGCATCGTTCGTCAACCGTCCCAGAGCTACGAGCGCGCCGATCGTCTGCTGCACGCCTTCGAAGCCCGTCTAACCGGCGGGATCGCCCACACGGCGGTAGCCGCCGCCTGGAGTGACTGGCTTGCCCACCTGACGAACGCGCCGGGCAAGCAGCTCGAACTGGCGGGACAGGCCTTCGAGGACGCGTTCAAGCTTGCCTGCTACGCGGCCCGCGCTTGGCAGCCGGGCGATCACGCACCGTTCGACCCACGCCGTTCGCGGCGCTTCGAGGGCGAGGCTTGGCGGGTCTGGCCTTTCAACCTGTATGCACAGACCTTTCTCGCCGTGGAGCGTTGGTGGTCGACCGCCACGACCGACATCCGCGGGGTCACACCGCACCACCAGCAAGCCGTCCGCTTCATGGTTCGGCAGATCCTCAACCGTATGTCGCCCGCCAACCTGCCTTGGACCAACCCGGAGGTGGTGGAACGAACCGTCAGCGAGAGCGGCCTCAACCTGTGGCGAGGTGCCGAGCTGTTCGCCGCGGACCTGGAGCGCGCGGTTCTGGATCGGCCGATGCCGGGCGTCGAGGAGTGGCAGGTAGGTCGCGATCTCGCGATCACGCCGGGCAAGGTGGTGTTCCGCAACGACTTCATGGAGCTGATTCAATATACACCCACGACCGAAGAAGTGCGCCCCGAACCCGTGCTGTTCGTGCCGGCGTGGATCATGAAGTACTACATCCTGGATCTACGGCCCGATAACTCGTTCATCCGCTGGCTGATCGCGCAAGGCTTCACCGTCTTCGCCATCTCTTGGCGCAACCCCGGCCCGAGGCAACGCGATTGGGGCCTCGACGACTACCGACGCCTCGGCATCGGCGCCGCGCTCGACGTAGTCGGACAGATCGTCCCGAACGCGCGCGTCCACGCGCTCGGCTACTGCCTGGGCGGCACGCTGCTCGCCATCGCTGCGGCGACGATGGCGCGCGACGGGGACGAGCGGCTCGCTTCGATGTCGATGTTGGCGGCACAGACCGACTTCAGCGAGGCGGGCGAGCTAATGGTCTTCATCGACGAGAGCGAAATCGCGTTTCTCGAGGACATGATGTGGGACCAAGGCGTGCTGGACAGCCGGCAGATGGCGGGCGCCTTCCAACTCCTTCGCTCCAACGAGCTGATCTGGGCGCAGGCGGTGCGCCAGTACCTCCTGGGCGAGCGACAGCCCGTGACGGACCTCATGGCATGGAACGCCGACGGCACGCGGATGCCAGCACGCATGCAGACCGAGTACCTGCGCGACCTGTTTCTGGACAATCGCTTCTCGCGCGGCCGCTTCGCGGTCGATGGCCGGCCCATAGCACTCACCGACATCGACGTGCCGATCTTCGCCGTCGGTGCCGAGCGCGACCACATCGCGCCCTGGCAGTCGGTCTACAAGCTGCGGCTCTTGACCCGTGTCGAGGTCACCTTCGCGCTCGCCTCGGGCGGCCACAATACCGGCATGGTCGCCCCCCCGGACGAGCCGCGCGCCAAGCATCGCCTGGGCGCCTTTGACGGCGAGGACGGCTATGAGGCACCCGACGCGTGGCGCCAGCATGCGGAGCAGATGGACGGCTCTTGGTGGCCATCATGGTCCGCGTGGATCCATGCGCGAAGCGGCGCCTTCACGGCACCACCGCCGATCGGCCTTCCTGATAAGCGTCCGCTCGAGGACGCGCCGGGCCGGTACGTGCGCGAGCGCGTCTGAGCGAGGCGTTCAGCGTGGCGCGCGATCGACGCCGCCGTGCGCCGCCGACCAGCCGACCGGATCGTTGAGGAATGCTTCCACCTGATCGAGCTGTCCGGGCGCGAAGCCAGAGCCGGCGCGCGCGACCCGCAGCACGTCGCGCCACGTGGCCAGGTGGTGCAAGGTCAGCCCCGCCTCGGCGAGCCGTTCGCGGGAGCCTGGAAAGATGTCGTAGAAGAAGATGACGAACGTGTGCTCGACGGAAGCGCCCGCCTGCCGCAGCGCGTTGGCGAAGCTGAGCTTTGAGCCGCCGTCGGAACTGAGATCCTCCACGAGTAGCACCCGCTGTCCGGCCTCGATGCCACCCTCGATCGGCGCTGCGCATGCCGAGGTCTCAGGCACCTTCTTCCGGACATAGGCCATCGGCAGCATCAACAGGTCGGCGATCCAGGCGGCGAACGGAATGCCCGCCGTCTCACCGCCGGCGACGGCGTCGAGCTGCTCGAAGCCGACGGCACGTTCGATCTTGGCCGCGGTGAGCTGCATGAGCGTCCGACGGACGCGCGGATAGGAGATCAACGCCCGGCAGTCGATGTAGACCGGGCTCGCCCAGCCGGATGAGAAGATGAAGGGCTGCTCCGGGCGAAACTCGATCGCCTTGACCTCGAGCAGCATCCGCGCGGTGAGCTCGGCCGTCGCTGTGTCGGACGGCAGCAGCGGGTCGGCGTGCAAATCCATTCCTCCACGTGCGACGCGGAGCCTTAGCGCGTCGGGGCGAGCGTGACCAGCGCGATGCCTGCTTGACGACGAACGCGTGCGTCCACTTTAATAGACGAATGAGCGTTTTAGAGGACGGCATCACCTCCGCGATCGCTCGCCACGTGCGTCTCGAGCGGGAGGCACGTCGGTGGTCGCTCGCCGACCTCGCCCACCGATCGGGCGTCTCCAAGGCGGCTATCAGCAAGATCGAGCGAGGCGAGACCAGCCCGACGGCGACGGTGCTCGTGAAGCTCGCCGGCGCCTTCGACCTGACGCTGGCGGGCTTGCTCGTCCGCGCGGAACACGGCCCCGAACCGGTCAGCCGGAAGGCGACCCAGCCCATCTGGCGCGATCCCGCAACCGGCTATGTGCGCCGGCAGGTGTTCATCCAGCCCGACCACCCCATCGAGATCGCTCAGGTGGAGCTGCCGGCAGGCTGCCGGGTGAGCTTTCCCGCGTCGTCCTACACGCGCGTCCGGCGTTCGATCCTGGTGTTGGCCGGCAAGCTCACGCTTGTCGAGGGCGGCGACCCAATCGAGCTGGCAGCCGGCGACTGCATCGGCTCCGGCCCACCTGTAGACATCACCTTCGCGAACGAGACCGGGGGCACCTGCATCTACCTCGTCATCCTCTCCCGGACCTAAGCGCGAACAGGCCCGACATGCACATCACTGAAGCGGACATACGCGATCCCCAGATCGAGGCGCTCATGCGCACGCACCTGGCACGCTCGCGCGCAGAAACCGCACCGGGCAGCGCGCACGCCCTCGAGCTCCATGCGTTGGCCGCGCCCGACATCGCCTTTTGGGCGCTCTGGGACGCCGATGGTCTCATCGGCTTCGGCGCGCTCAGGCAGCTCACCCAGGAGTTTGGCGAGGTAAAGTCGATGCACACGGCCGAAGCCAAGCGGCGGACGGGCGCCGGCAGCGCAATGCTCCGCCACATCATCGCCGAGGCGCGGGCCCGCGGTATGGCGCGTCTGAGTTTGGAGACCGGGTCGTGGCCCTATTTCGAGCCGGCACGCGCGCTCTACCGCAAGCACGGCTTCGTCGAGTGCCCGCCGTTTGGCGCCTACACCCTCGACCCCAACAGCGTCTTCATGACGCTCGACCTGCGCGTTGCGCTGCAGCCCTGAGCCACAGCATTGCCTGCGCGCGTTGTCCGAGAAGCAGCGGGCAGATCGTAGATCCCGGGGTCGCCACTCCGACTCGCATCGGCCCGAGGCTGCAGGTCACCGAACGAAGGAAAACAGGGGATCGAAGAACCACTCGACCCGAAGTGACAGAGCCGGCTGGACCGTGAGCAGACCAGGTGTTGGCATGGGCGCCAGCCCGGGTGGAGCGTAGCGGAACCGAGGCTGGCGCAAGCGCCGTCTCGGGCGGCTCTCCGGGCTAAGTGCCTCTCGGTCGCTCGGTTGCGTCGTCGAGGATCACGTCCGCGGCCTTCTCCGCGATCATGAAGACCGAGGCTACAAGAAAATAGCCGGGAATTTTGGGAAAGATCGAGGCGTCGACCACTCGCAGCCCATCGATCCCGTGGACCCGGAAGCGGCTGTCAACGACGCCGCCGTCGCTTTCCGCTCTCATGGCACAGGTGCCGCAGGCGTGATGCCCCCAAGCGTTGTCACGAACGTAGGTGCGGAGTTGATCGTCGGTCTGCAGGTGTCGTCCGGGTTCTTCTTCGGCGGCGATCAGGTCGGCCATGCCATCGACGACCCGGCGGACGAACCGGATGCCGGCGACCACGGCGTCCAGGTCGTCGCTCGTCGGTGCATTGCCTTCCTCGAAGTACCGAAAGTTGATCGCCGGCGGTTCCGCGGCCTCGGTCGAGCGCAGCCGCACAGTGCCGGCACAGTTGTCAGTGTAGGCCTTGAGCACTGCCCAGGTCAGCTTGTCGTCGGCCTTGATCCGCTCCGAATAGCCCCGGTAGTAGCCGCGGAAATCGGCAAGGATGGAAAAGCAGAATAGGTCAGCGACTGGTAGCTGCGCCTGCGACTTGACGACGGCCGAGACCATGATGCCGTTGCTCGTGTAGTTGCCCGCGCGGAACCACCGCCAGCGTCGGTAATGGCCGTCACGATGCGTGTAGGTCACCCCGCGGAGCGCCTCCCAGGGCTTGCGCATCCGACTGACGACGCCGACCTCGTAGCGATCCTGCAGATTGGAACCAACGCCGGGCAACGGCCGCAGGACATCGATGCCGTGTGCCGCGAGGTGATCAGGGCAGCCGATCCCCGAGAGCATCAGAAGATGAGGCGATGCAAACGTGCCGCCCGAAAGGATGACGTCACGGTTAGCCGAGACCTCGTGTTCTGCGCCCTCGCGATCGCGGTAGACGACGCCCGTTGCGCGCAGCCGAGCTTGGTCCACGACGATGCGGACGACCGTGGCGAGTGTCCGAATTTCGAGCCGATCCGTGTGGCTGTTCGCAACCGCAAGGAGCCGTTCGCGTGGCCCGTGACGAACGTGCTTCTTGGTCGCCGTCGGGGCTAGCCGCACGCCCCAAGCCCGTTCGTTCACGAGACGCCGATCGTTCGGGTCGAAATAGGAGGTGAGCGACCAATGCCATTGGGCACCGGGCTCGGCCTGCGCATCGGCGGCCCCGAGCGTCGCCCGCAGCAACGTCCGCCGCAACGCCCAGTCGCGCAGCACGCGGAGAGGCAGCGCGCGTTCGGTCACCAACCATCCGTCCCAGCCGTGGCCGGTCGGGTTCCACCCGAACCAGCGTGCGAGCCAGCGGCGCCAAGGCGCCCGGTAGCGGCAGGCGTCGATGCGCTGGAAGTAGCGCTCCATGTTCGATGCCCGCCAGCTTTCGTCGCCCGTGAGTTTCCAGATGTGATTCCAGTCGGCGTTGTTGGGGCGGACGATGATCATGGCGTGATGGGTGGCGCAGCCACCCAGCCCGCGGGCGCGCGGGTAGAGCACCCCGTCCTCGTCGGGTGCGTACCGCCAATCGCGGACCTGCTGCGTGTCGTCGGCGTAGTGACGCACCCAGTAGTCGTGCTTGAGCCCTGGATGCTCGGATGCGAACGTGTGGAAGGCGGGCACGTTCACATCGTCGGCGAGGCGCCGACCTCCAGCGTCCTCCCGCGCCGCATCAGCCAGCGGATCGCCACCAGCCTCCAGCACGAGAACGCGTTGGCCCCCTTCGGCCAGGCGCGCCGCCACGACGGCGCCGGCAGCGCCGGCCCCGACCACAATGTGATCGAAGTCGGCGGTTGGTGCTGGCCCTGATGCCACGCTGCCGCCCTCAGAAGTGCTTGAGATAGGCGATCAGCGCTTCTTTGTCGGCCGCGGGTAGCTCGGCGCCGAACGTATGACCGCGGTTGACGACATAGTCGGGGCACTTGCTCAGGCCCACGAGCGTGTCGACGAGGCCGCTCTCACGGACGACCCGCTCGGCATGCACCTGCGTTGCCGGGTCGGCGAGCTGCTCCGCCGTGCACTGGCCGCCGAGCTCCTTGAAGGCGCCGATCAACGTGGGGCCGGCGCGCAGCAGGCGGACGACATGCCCGAACATCTCCGGCTCGTCATTGTCGGGGAGCAGCTTGGTGTTCAAGAGCGTGTTGATCGGGAACCCCTCGGGCAGCGGGCCGAGCGTCACCGAGCCGTTCGGCTGCACGGCCCAGGGCGCGACGCGACTGAGGAGGCCGGCATAGTCCCGCACGATGTCGGGCGCGAACCCGGCGGGCAGGAGCACGCATGACGGTGCCGTCGTCCGGTACATATAGCCAGGTATCGGTTCGGCCGTGCCCCGGTCCGTGTAGCGGAGTTCCGGGTTCAGCAGCTTCTGGATCGATTCCTCGAACACCGCGACACGGTTATCGACGCAAGGCAAGTAGGGGTCGTAGGCATTGGTCGCGGGGCAGCTGACGCCATAGTCGCCGCTGTAGTATCCGTCGTAGTAGTAGTCAGCCGCGTAGTACTCGGGATTATGGCCGAGCGCGTTGTTGAGCAGATAGGGTCCAGTCGACCAGAGACTGACGAGCGAGGCCGGGCGCAAGTAGCCGCGGCCGTTACCAAGCGATTCGAACGTGATGGCCCCGCCCGAGTCGGGATGGTTGACGGTCACCGGCTCCGGCGGCGGTAGCTGCTTGTAGCTGTCCGACGTGAAGTTGTCCCAGATGTCGCCGTCGAGGCCGTTCGTCGCGATGGCACTGCAGGCGTTGGTGCCGACCACGTCGATCGGTACACGGCGTTCGTTGGAAAGAAAGTTGTTCTGCAGAAAGACGTCGTTCCCGTCGGCGTCGGTCTCTAGCACCTTCTCCGCCATTGCGGCCTTGAAGGCGTCGCTCCGTGTCCACGCCCAGTAACGGTCCCAGCATGCACGGTAGTCGGGCCCCGCCCCACCGCCGGCGCAGCTGCCCGTGTCGACCTCGAAGGAGGCCGGCGGCTCGGGTTGCTTGCTCGAGTGGCACGCGGCACAGTTCTCGGCGAACACGACCTTGCCGCGCATAACGTCGGGTGACGACAGCGGCAGAAGGTGTTGTGCGCCGCCCGGCGCGTCCGCCAGCCTGTCGGCGCGCGCAGTCACCAGGAAGAAGATCGCCATGTCGGCGGTCTGGTCCTCGGTGGCGCCCCAATAGACCGAGTTCGCCTGGGCGTCTTCGATCCGGATCGGCGAGATTTTCTGGCCGCCGAGGAACGGCCGGAAGTGCAGAAGCCACTCCTCGCTAAAGAGGCCGATGTTGAGGTAGACGCGATTGAGCGCGCCTAGGGTCCCCACGCTGTCGGCGCCGTCCTTGAGGACGCGCATGCTGGCGACTTCGCCTGTCTCGGCATCGTAGAGGTCTTTAAGGGCGGCAGTCTGTTCGTAGTCCTGGAATTGCTTGTTGGCGCGTTCCTCGCCGTCGAGCGTCTCCAGGCCGAGGCTCGCGGCCTGCTCCAGACGCGCCCGGACCTCGTAGACCGCGTTCATCGTCCGCGGATTGTTCATGTAGTCCGTCGAGACGAGCGACGTATCGAGCGTGCCCGGCGGATTGGTGTGGAAGAGCTGGTAGAGAAGATTGTTCTCGTTCGGCGCCGGCTTGCCTGCCTCTTCGCGCGGCCGCGTATCCCAGAAGAAGACGCGGTTCACCCAATAGTATTGAGCGCCAGGGTTCGAGTTCAGCTCGGCCCAAGTTGGGGCCTCCGGATCGGCCGGCGGATTGATCGGGCTTGGTCCGACATGGCAGAAGGCGCATGACATGCCGACCCGATAGGGCCTGACGAGATCGGCGCGGTCATAGTAGTCGGGATCCGTGTAGAACCGCTCGGGGTCCCACGCCGCGGCGGCGGCCTCGTCGAAGTCCGGGTTCGGAAAGAGGCGCAGGCCGACGACGCCGCTGGGTTCGCCGTAGTACGAGCCGACGGGTATGGTGTCGCCGCGGGCACCGACGGCGACCCCCGGATAGGCCTCCGCATCCGCGAAGGGGTCGTCCGGGCAGTCTGGGTCGCGCACGTCGAACCAAAGGCCGTAGCGTTCCGGATCCCCCGCTGTCCCTTGCTCGAAGCACGGCTCGTTGACGAGACCCAGCCACCGCCAGCGGCTGTAGCGGCCATAGCCCTGGCTGGGGTGGGACGAGAGGATCTTCAGAAGGTCGAACGAGCCGAGCGTGTTCTGCGCGGCGAAGTCCCAGAACCGGTCATTGCCGCCGGTCCAGACGGTCCAGGTGTTCTGCCCGCGAATGGCCGCCTGTCGCACTTCCTCCGGCGTGAGGCCCGCAATCTCGGCGACCTCGAGCACCTCGTCCGGATAAGGCTCGCCTGGGCCCGGCAGCAGCAAGAGCCCCTTGTCCATGGCAGCGAAGTAGGGCTCGCCTGCGGCCGGGAAGTCGGTCCGCGTCAGCCCCGCGCGCATCGCCTCGTCCTGCACGGTCCCGAACGCGTCGCGATCGGGCTCGACAAAGCTGCGGATGAGGAAGAAGCCGATGATTGCCGCGATGACCGCGAGCACGATGAGGACGACCAGCGTCCAGGTGGCGAAGCGGGCGACCCGTCTGACGGCGCTGGCCATAGATGCCTCCTCGAGTCTGCTTGCTCAGAGCGTCTTCAGATAGGCGAGCAGGTTTTCCTTCGTGCTCGCCGGCAGCTCGGTACCGTAGCGGTGGCCGTCATTGCCGTTCCCGGGCAGCGCCGTGTCATAGGCCCAACCATGTCGTTCCGCGGGCGTTCCGACCTCGCTCACGAACCCACCGTTCTCAGCGTCGACGAGATCGTAGCCGCGGTAGAAGCGTCGGGGCCTCGCCTCGGGCGGACGCAGCATGTCGCGTAGCGTCGGCACGCTGCCATTGTGCAGATAGGGGCCGCGCAACCACAGCCCCGTCAGCTCGGTGGCGACGTAGCCGTCGGTCTTGGCGAAGGTCTCGAAGCCCCAATCGTAGCCGGGTTCGTAGGCGGCGTAGCGGTCCCGCGCTTCCTGTGTCCACATGTCGAGGCGATGCCGGTCGGTCCCAACCTCGGCCTGCGGGATGACCGTGCGGAAGCGATCGCCCGCAGGGTCGTGGCACGTTGCACATTCGGCCTCGAAAACGGACCGACCCGCCTCGACGGCGTCGACCGAGACGAAGAAGGGGTCCGTCGTCTCGCGGTGCAGCGAGAAGGGGGACGGCGGCGGGCTCTGGGTGCCGATGAACTCGGTGATCCAGCGAATCCCGTCGTCGACCTCGGCGTAGGAGCGCGAGGTCATGCCGTCGCCGATGGCGCCCGCGACGGTGGTCTCGTGCAGGTCACCGAGCAGGCCGTCCCAGTGCACGGACACGATCCGCTCCGCCGAGATGTCCGGATAGGCCAGCCGCCAGAGCGGCATCATGTCGGAGTTTCCGATCGTACCGTCGTCCGGGAGGCCGAGGTTCTGGAACTTTACCGGGTTGAACGGGTCGATCCGCCCAGGCCCCCAGTCCGGCCGGGTCGTCGTCCAGGCGAAGCGCTCGCCCTGGTCGGCGAGGGCGGCGCGCGTCGCCGGGATGAGCAGGTAGCGATAGAGCACGCGCTCCCACCGCGGCATGTCGTAGATCGCGCGGATCTCTTCCATGAGACGGTCGGACGTGAAGCGAGCATCGGTCCCGGCGGCCGCCAGGAAGCGGATATAGGCCTGCGGGTCCACGCGCGTGCCGGCCCCCGCCGTTACGAGCGTGGCAGGCGCGTCGGGGTGGAGCCGGTAGCTGCCCTGGTGACAGAACGCGCAATTGGGCGCGACGCGCGGGATGACGCCCAGGGTCTTCTTCGCGAAGCCCACCGGCAGTTCCTCGCCGCGCTCCCAGAACACACCGACGGTGGCGTAGCCTTCGCCGTCGCCAGGCAGGTGGTCGGCGAACACGACCGGTAGTACCCGCCAGATCCAATAAGGGAGGCCCTGCACGGCTTCGTTGCCGATCGAGCCATGATTGAAGTGCGCGATCGGGTCGTGGGTCGCTGGCTGAGGCACCGGGCGGAGGAAGATGGCCCAGCCGCCGATGGCGCCTGCCAGCGCGACCAGCAGAGCGATGAGCAAGATCCGCCAAGGGCGCGTGCCGGTCACGCGCCGGCACCCTGCTGGGCAAGTTGCGCTTCGAGTTCGGTTGCGCGGATCAGGCAATAAAGGCTTATGCTGCCGATGAGGCCGTCGAGCAGCACCGCGACGAGGAAGCCGTATGGCTGTCCATATGCGAAGACGGCAAGCGTGAAGAACACCACACCCAACGTGCGCCCGGGCAGCACGTGGAGCCAGGCGAAGATGCGGTAGCGGTCGATGTCCAGCGTGGCTGGCACGTAGAAGACAGAAAGGATGATCAACAGCACACCAATGAACCGCGGCCAGACCGTCGGGCCGTAGGGAAGTCCAAAGAGACCGATCAGCCACTCCGGGTAGAACAGGAGCGGCAGCGCGAAAAAAAGGTTCAGCACGATGCCGAGCCACACCACCAGAGCGTGGCGCAAGATCCAGCGCGTGAGCGAAGAGCCGTTCGCAGACATTCAGAGCAACTTCATGTATTCAATAATGGCTTCCTTGGCGGCGGCCGGTAGTTCGGTGCCGTAGCGCGGGCCGTCGTGTCCTTGATTGCCATTGCCCGGCACGGACGTGTCGTATCGGAAGAGGTCCTCGGCCGGCGCGGAGTCCGCGTCGGACTGGTAGCCGACGCGCTCCAGATCGAGCACGTCCGAGCCGCGCCAGAAGACCGCGGGTCGCTGGTCCGCTGGCTCGAGAAGGTCGCGAAGCGTGGGCACGGAACCGTTGTGCAGGTAAGGCGAGCGCGCCCAGATGCCGTCGAGCGGCTGGTTGGCGTAGCCGTCGGTCTTGCGGAACCGGTGGAAGCGCCAGTCGTAGCCGGCGTAGAGCATGTTCTGCGCGGCGGCGAACTCTTCCGTGTAGGAGGCCCAGCGCCCCCGGTCAGTCCCAATCTCGGCGAGCGTCTCGACCTCGCCCAATCGCGGATAGCGGCCACGATCGTACTCGTAGACGAGCGTGTCAGACGTCGGATCGGCCCAGGCCATGCCGTGACATTCCGCGCAGTAGCGCGCGTAGAGCTCGGCGCCTTGCGCGGCGAGATCGCCGTCGATGGTATCCGGCGCCGGGAACGGCGGCGGCGGCAGGTCCCAGGCCCAGTCGGCGACCCGGTGGATCGCCTCGCGGTCGACGGTGGTCGGCGTCACGCCGGCGCCGAGCGCTGCACTGAGGTTGCGTTCGGCCACGCTGTCGTTGTTGCCGTCCCAGTGCAGGTTCATGCCCTCGCGCGGGCGCTGTTGCCAGATGGAGGGGTAGTCCGACGAGCCGTTGAGCGCGATGTCGTCGATGGCGTCCGAACCCATTGGGAAGCCGAACTGTATCGACTTGTAAGGATTGAAGGTGTCCACCCGGCCCGGGCCCCACGGGTACTGGCGGCCAACGAAGGCGAGCTGCTCGTTGAGGTCGAGCAGTGCGCTCCGAACCTCGGGCACGACGAGGAAGCGGTAGAAGAGGCGCTCGAAGGCGTTGAGGTTGCCGCCGACGGCGTCGCTATTGATGGCCTCGACGACGCGCTCGCCGTTGAAGCCCGGATCGCGCCCAACCTCCAGCAGGAACAGGATGAGCTCCTGCAGGCGGAGATTGTTCGATGGTGCGCCGAGGAGGAGTTGCGGCTCGCCGTCGGCTTCGAGGCGATAGGTGCCGACGTGGCACACCGAGCAGTTCAACCAGACGCGCTCGACGCCTGTGGCGACGCGTCTCGAGAAGCCGATCGGCAGGTCGTCGTCGGGCTCGGCATAGAGCAGGCCGAAATGGCGGTAGCCCTCACCACCCATCCGGTCGGCGTAGAGAACCGGGAGCGCTTGAAACACCCAATAGGGCAGCCCGTTTGCAGCTTCGCTCCCGATCGAGCCGTGCATGAAATGCTCGGCCTCGCCCTCGTGCGCCACCACATACTCGTTGACGAACACCAGCCAGTAGAGCGCCGCTGCGACGATCAGGAGGATGATGACCCACCGGCGCGCACGCGCCTTGGCCCAAGCCTGTTCTACCGGCGTCCTACGGTTCAGCGATTGATCTTCTGGGCGGTGGCGCACGTCCCGCGTCTCCGCTCAGTGAAATGTCGGCGGTGAGAAGACCGACATGACCTCGGCGATCATGCGATCGTACTTCTCGTCGAACGTGGCGCCGTCGTAGCGGCTGAGTTCATAGCAGCCGAGCGGATTTTCGAGGTCGTTCAGGAGGCACTTATTGCAGTAGGTGCACTCTTTGCCCGACGCCGGCCCGTTGCTGCGCTCTAGGATCAACGGCAGATCGTTGTTGGCGATGAGCGGACGGCCGATCGCAACGCCGTCACAAGCGCCGTCGCGGATCGCCCCGGCGATCGCGTCCGCGTGCTGGAACCCGCCCGTGCATAGCACCTTGACGCTCGGATCGACCGCCCGCACGGCTTCGGCGATGGCTTTCGAGTAGGCAACGTTGATGCCCTCGATCACGGACCCACGCCGCCAGCGCCAGTACCAGAGGAAGAACCGCGACAGCACGGGGTTGCTGAAGATCGCATAGTTGAAGCGGGTGCGCGTTCCCTGCGACAGCATCCCATCGTACCAGCGGACGACGTCCCGCAGCGGCAGGTCGCCAGGCGGGTTACGCGGGTGTGGGAAGGTCGAGCCGCTGGAGACGTGGAACGCATCCACGCCGTCGCCGCCGTCGATCAGGATGCGGCAGATCTTCAAGGTGTCGTCGAGGTCGTTGCCCTTCGCGATCCAAGGATAGAGCCAATCGTTGTGATCGACGGCGTTGACCTTCATCTGGAGATGAAAGTCTCGGCCGACCTCACGTCGAATGGCGCGAACGATCTCGAGGACGAACCGAGCCCGGTTTTCGATCGATCCGCCGTAATCGTCGTTTCTGTCGTTGATCCCCGAGCTCAGGAACTGCGTGATCAGATACCCGTTGGCGCCGTGGAGCTCCACGCCATCAAGACCCGCCGCGCGTGCCCGCCGTGCACCTTGCGCGAACTGCTCGACCACCTCGGCAATCTCGTCCCTCGTCATTGCTTGCGCCGGCAGGCCGTGAAAGTAATCGTCCTTGTCGGTCGAACTCAGCCCACGCTTGTAGATGTTCTCGACGCCGCCCAGGTCCTGTTGGCGGCCCGAATGGCTCAACTGCATGAGGAACTTGCAATCGTGGCGGTGGACGCGCTCGCCGACCGCCCGCCAGAACGGGATCTTGTCGTCGTCGTCGATCATCGCGTAGCGCGTAAGGATTCGGCCGCGGACCGCCACCGGCGTGTAGGAGGAGATGATGCAGGCGACGCCGCCCTCGGCGAACTTCTCCTCCCAATTCAG
Organism: Geminicoccaceae bacterium; assembly: GCA_028279345.1. Lineage (GTDB taxonomy): Bacteria > Pseudomonadota > Alphaproteobacteria > Geminicoccales > Geminicoccaceae > JAAAPF01. The sequence goes on along the minus strand of JANQNY010000053.1, from coordinate 38,066 downwards.
TCGCGCATTGCCGCCATGGCCGTTGTAGTCGTCGAACATGCCGGAGAGGTTCGAGCGAAACAGCCGGTTCTTGACCTCTAGGTGACGGAACTGTAGCGGCGCGAAAATCGCCGCGACGTTATCCTCGTGCAGGAACCTATCGTCCGCCGACACGCTGCCCCCCCGTCACCGCTTCGCGCCCGGCGACCCGCGTGCATCGTTTAAATGAACGTTCGGTTCACAATCTAACGTTAACATCCTTTTACGTCGAGTCCGCCATTGGCGCGAGACGCGGCCGCCATCGCTTTACGTCATCGAACGGAACTATGGTGCGGCCGGTGGTCATGCCGTTCGGTCATGGTCTGCGCCCCGTCGGTCCTTCGATCATTCTGAGGGTCCAAGGTTGACATGGTTGCCGGATCCGTCGCCGGAAGCGGCCGATCGGCGGAGGCCCCCATTGCTCGGAGCCGGGGTCAGGCCGCCCACCAGCCCCAGAGACCAAGCTCGCGCCAGCCTCCGTTCCGCTATGCTCCACCCCGGCTCGCGCCGACGTCGCTACCATGCTTCACTAAACCTGCGCCTGGACCGACCGCTGTGGGTGGGTCAATCACGCCGTGCGATGACCGGGACAGCCCCATCATGGACATCAGAGGCGATCTGGCGGGCATCCTCTCGATCGCTGCCGATCGCGACAAAGCTTCGGTTTCCGAAGACTTGTCGGTCTTCAATCCAGATCAGTGCGAGGCGTTGGTTGCGGGGACGCGCAACCGGCGTTGTCTGTGCCAGCCTTTATGCCGGCTGCGGCCGCTGCGCCGTGATGGACCCTCGGGGCTAACGCGTCTTTAGCGAGAGCGGGCGCCCGCCATGCGTGGTCTTCTGCCACCGCGTGCGGATGCCCATGCCGGCCAGAGCGAACGCCTGGACCGTTGTCGGTCTTCAGAAGCTCGCGTCCGACCCGGAGCCTGGTCTGAAAGCCCTCCGAATGCGGCCCGCGACCAAGAAGGCGGCACCTGACACCGCAGCACCGTCCGGTGACTTCTGAACGGAGAGTCGTGCGGGTCGCCCACCCGCCGGTTAGCGCCCGATCAGAGCGCGCGGCGAGCGGCACCGCGCGCGTGGCTCCAGTCGAAAGGTCAGACCGTACCGCCGAGTGAATCCTCCAACGCGACGAGTTCCTGACCGCCGGCCATCATCTCCTGCAGCTCGTCCGGCGTGATCTGGCCGCGTTGCGCCGTGCCGAGCGTCTTGCCGCGGTTGAGCACGGTAAACCGGTCGCCAACGGCAAGCGCGTGCCGGACATTGTGGGTGATGAAGACGACGGCGATGTCGTTCTTCCGCACCTTGTCGATGGTCGCCAGCACATTGGCCGTCTGCCGAACGCCCAGCGCGGAGGTGGGCTCGTCGAGGATCAGGACCTTCGCGCCGAAATGGACGGCGCGGGCGATGGCGACGGTCTGCCGCTCGCCGCCCGACAGCGTGCCAACGGCCTGATCGGGCCCACGGAGGTTGATGCCCATCCGCCGCATCTCCGCCATGGTCACCTGGTTTGCGGTGGCGTGGTCGAAGAACTTAATGGGGCCAATCCTCTTCTGGGGCTCGTTGCCCATGAAGAAGTTTCGGCTCACGGACATGAGCGGGATCATCGCCAGGTCCTGATAGACCGTGGCGATACCGGCCTCGATGGCGTCACGCGGGTCGTCGAAGTGCATCGGATGGCCTTCGAACAGGATCTCTCCCGCCGTCGGCTGGTGGACGCCGGACATCGTCTTGATGAAGGTGGATTTGCCGGCGCCGTTGTCGCCCAGGAGGCAATGGCATTCACCACGGAACACCTCGATGGAGACGCCCGCCAGCGCAATGACCGAGCCGAAGTGCTTCTCGATGTCGCGCATCTCGAGGATGGCCGCGTGGGTGGAGGTCATCTCAACGCTCCCCGGTGATGACGCGGCGGACGGCGGTGTTGAGGATCACCGCGAAGAGCAGGATCACGCCCAGAAACACGCGGAACAGCGAGCTCTCGACACCGGCGAAGAAGAGACCCTGCTGGACGACGCCGAAGATGAGGGCGCCCAGGGCAGCACCGATGACCGAGCCGTAGCCGCCCGTGAGGAGCGCGCCGCCGATCACGACGGCGATGATCGCCTCGAACTCCTTCAAGAGCCCGCGGTCGGCACCGGCGGAGCCGAACTCCATGACCTGGCAGGTCGCGAAGACGCAGGCGCAGAAGGCGGTGAACATGAACATCGAGAACTTCACGCGGCTCACCGGCACGCCCACGTAGCGCGCCGCTCGCGCGTCACCTCCGGAGGCGAAGATCCAGTTGCCGTAGCGCGTGCGCGTGAGCAGGACATGGCCGAAGATGACAAGCCCGATCGCCCAGACGATGAGCATCGGAATGCCGTCGACTACGGGCTCGCCGGCCCGCGTGCCGCGCTCAAAGGTGGCGATGAGGCCGTTATCGGCGAGCCAGACGAAGAAGCCCTGGAAGATCTCGCCACCGAAGAGCGGCGCAAGCCAGTCACCGGCCGCCGCGTCGTCGATCCCGCCGATGATGGTCCGCCGCTCGATGGCCTGGGGAAAGTAGATCGTCAGACCACGCAGGATGAACAGGGCGGCAAGCGTGACGATGAAGCTCGGCAAGCCGGTCTTGATGACGATGTAGCCATTCAACGCGCCGATCGCGACGCAGAGCGCGAAGGTCAGACAAATCGCCAGCCAGACCGGCCAGGCCAGCGTCACGGAGAAGATGGCGATCGACATGCCGGCAAAGCCGATCATCGAGCCGACGCTGAGGTCGAACTCGCCGGCGATCATCAGCATGCAGGCACCGACGGCGATGATCATGAACTGCGCCGAGACCGTCGACCAGTTCATGATGCCCTGGCTGTTGAACATGCCGCTGTCGGCGGCGGTGAGGATGAAGAACGTGAAGACCGCGACGACGCCGACGATGCTGCCGAGTTCCGGCCTTATCAGGGCCTTGCGGAAGCCCGAGATCTCTTTGACGCGTTCGTCTTGCACGGGGGTCGCGGCAGCGCTCGATTCTGACATGGTCCGTCCTCCGTCACGAGCCCAGGGTGCGTGGGCAGCGGTCGGACGCTACCCACGCCTGGCCTTGCGGAATGTCAGCGGTATTCGCCGGCGAACTGCTCCACGAGTTCCAGGCCGTCGGCGGTGACGAAGCCGGGCCCGGAGTTGATGTTGTTGCCGGGCAGCACGCCGTAGCGGTGGTAGTTGGCGAGCACGATCACCGGGAGGTAGGCCTGCAAGAAGGGTTGCTGGTCGATGGCCCACGCGATCACACCGTCGCGGATGCCTTCGACGATGTTGTCGCCCAGATCGAACGTCCCGAAATAGATGGCACCCGCCAGGCCGTTCTCGTCGAGCGCCAAGAGCGTCGGGTCAGCGCTTACCGGACCCAGGGTCAAGATGGCGTCGGTGTCCGGGTTGGCGTTCAAATAGGCCAGCACGCGGTTGCGGATCTCGGCTGGATCCTGGCCCGCATCGATCATCTGATCGCCGAGATCTACGCCCAAGCCGTCGGCGAAGCCCTGGCACCGCTCGGTGGATGAGGGCGAAGAGATATAGTGGTTGACGCACAGGAAGGACGTGATGCCGTCCTCGGCGGCGCGAAGACCAGCAGCGTGGCCGGCATCGTACTCCGGCTGGCCAACGTACATGAGCGCACCCACGTCGCGTGCCTGTTCGGCCGTCCCCGAGTTGATGATGATCACGTCGACGCCGCTGTCCGTCGCGGCGCGGATCGGGCCGGACAGTACGTCGGGATCGGATAGCGTCGTGATGATCCCGTCAGGGTCCGATGCTGCCGCCTGCTCGATGATCCGCGCCATGTCGGCCAAGTCACCGGTCGGCGGATTTCTGTATTCGACCTCGACGTCCATCTGGTCGCCGGCAAGCGCAATGGCGTTCTTGATCGTGTTCCACCAGCTGTCGCTGTCGGGTGCGTGGCTGACGAGCACGTAGCGCTCGCCTTCCGCCTGGGCTGTACCGGCTGCGACCAGCGGCAAAGCGGCGACCATGGCGGTGAGGGCGACGGACTTTACAAAAGCCTTCATGTGTACCTCCCTGTTGGCACCGTCAGCGGTCCCTATTTGTCGGTTAGGCCGCCTTGTTCAGAATACAAACACGAATCGCCTCGCCTTGCAACCGGTTGCAGTTTGGTTGTTGTGCGTGAGAGTGCTTTGGAACAGAGTGCTCGGCGCTGCGAATTGCTTGCTCAGACCCGATCGCGGAGCCGATGAACGTAACACTAAAAGAGGTTGCCGAGCGCGCCGGCGTATCGCGTTCAACGGTGTCGCGAACCTTCACCCACGGCGCGTCGGTCTCCGACAAGACGCGCCGCCGCGTGCAAAAGGCGGCCGAGGACCTCGGCTACAGCGTCAACGCGCTGGCTTCGAGCCTGACCACAGGCCGCACCAAGCTCATCGGCCTCATCTCCAACAACTTCCACAACCCGATCTTCCTCGAGGTTTTCGACCTCTTCACCCGTGGCTTACAGGACCGCGGCCTCCGCCCCTTGCTGGTCAATCTCAGCAACGAGACCGATCCGGCCAACTCGGTACGCATGCTCCGCCAGTATTCGGTCGACGGTGTCATCGTCGCGTCGTCCACACTGCCGCCGAGCTTCGCCGAAGCGTTCAAGGAGGCCCGGATGCCCGTCGTGCATTCCTTCGGTCGCTGGGGAAGCTCGCCCAGGATCCACGTGGTCGGCATCGACAATGCGGAGTGCGGGCGCATGGCCGCACGAACGCTTGCGGCGCGCGGCTATCGACGCGTCGCCTTTCTGGGCGGGCCGGAGAGCGCGACTTCCACCCAGGACCGGCAGAAGGGCTTCTTCGACGAGCTGGCGAAGCATCGGGGAATTGCGGTCTCGCACAGCTACGCCGCGGCGTACTCCTTCGATGCGGGCTATGCCGAGATGCGGCGCCTGCTCGCCGAAGCGCGCCCCGCGGAGGCCTATTTCTGCGGCGATGACGTGCTCTCGATCGGCGTGCTCGCAGCGCTGCAGGAGGCCGAGCTGGCGGTGCCCCACGATGTCGGCATCATTGGGCTGAACGACATGGCCATGGCGCGCTGGGAGAACATCAACCTCACCACCATCCATCAGCCGATCCGCGAGATCATCATCTCTTCGATCGAACTGGTCGTCGCGACCGTCGACCAGCCGGACCGCCATCCCGAGGCCCGGCTGTTCCCCTGCCGCATCGTCGAGCGCGGCACTCTGCGCCCCTTACCCTAGAGCCGAAGCCGCAGAAGGGCTGGCACGTCAACGCAAGCTGGGCGGCCGCGCGTCGACCCAGGCACCATCGGCTCTGCCCGACTCTGCCACCGCGAACACGGCAGCCATCGACCTCAAACCGTCCTCCGCGCGTGGAAAGAGGTATGCCGCGGGATCGGTGGCGTGACCCTCCCGCTCGGCGCGGATCGCTTCGGCTAGGTCCGTGTAGATGTTGGCGAAGGCCAGCGGCATTCCTTCGGCGTGCCCGACCGTGACGCGGCTCGCGCGGTCGGCCTCGGGCGAGAGGTTCGCCTCGCCCCGCTCGATCACCTGCAAGCGCCGGCCCAGCGGCATGTAGTAGAGCTGGTTGGGCTGCTCTTGCGCCCACCGCAGGCCGCCCGTCTCGCCAAAGACCTGCAGCGTCAGCCCGTGCTGGCGGCCGATGGCGACCGATGATGTCCAGAGCCGCCCCACCGCGCCGCCGGACATGCGGAAGCTCACCAGCGCGTCGTCCTCGAGCTCGCGCGAAGCGATCGTCGACACGATGTCGGCGGCAAGCCGCTCGACCTCCTGCCCGGTGACGAACGACGCGAGATGGAGGGCGTGGATGCCGCAATCGGCGAACTGGGCCGACACGCCCGCCTGCGCCGGGTCATAGCGCCACCGCACACGCGGATTGTCGGCGTCGGCGGCATCGGCATGATGCCCGTGGGCGAATTCGGCGACGACGATGCGGATGCCGCCCAGGTCGCCGCGGGCGACCATGGCCCGCATGTGCCGTACCAGCGCGTAGCCCGAATAGCCGTAGTTGACGGCGCAGATGCGGCCCGTAGCCTTCGCGACGGCGACGAGTTCCTCGCCTTCCCCGACCGTCATGGTCATGGGCTTCTCGCACAGCACATGAAACCCGGCTTCGAGAAAGGCCTTGGTGATCTCGAAGTGGGTGGCATTGGGCGTGGCGACGGTGACGAGGTCCACCCGATCCGCGCGCGCGCGTTCGCCTGCCAGCATCTCGCGCCAGTCGCCGTAGGCCCGGTCGGCCGCGAGCCCGAGCCGCTGGCCGAAGGTGCGTCCGGCTTCTGGTCGATGATCGAGCGCACCGGCGACGAACGCGAACTCGCCGTCGATGCCGGCGCCCAGCCGATGCGCCGGACCGATCTGGCTGCCTTCGCCGCCACCGATCAGCCCCCAACTGAGCCGTGCCATCGCAGGTCCCTCCTCAATGGAAGCCGATGGAGGCGAGATACGCACGGTTGGCCCGAGCGTCGTCGATCGGGCTCACGTCGAGGGTCGGATCGCAGTCCTGCTCGACCGTGCACCAGCCGTCGAAGCCGCGGTCCAGCAGGAGCTGCCGCACAGCGAGGAAGTCGACGTCGCCCTTACCGAGATTGCAGAAGATCCCCTGCCCGCAGGCATCATAGAAGCCCGTGCGGTTGGCGATCACCGCCGCTTTGACCGCGGGGTCGATGTCCTTGAAGTGGACGTAGGAGATGCGCTCGATGTAGCGGCGCATGAAGGCCACCGGGTCGAAGCCGGCATAGGAGTGGTGGCCCGTGTCGAAGCAGATCTTCAGAACGCGGCCATCGACCTCGTCCAGCAAGCGCTCCAGCTCCGGCTCGAAGTCCATGAAGCCTGCCGCATGGGCATGAATGCCGACCGTCAGGCCGTACTCTTCGCTGCCCAGCTTGGCGATAGTCGCAATGCGGTCGCGATAGGCCCGCCACTCGGCCGGCTCCATCTGCTCGGCCTCGTCGGCCCTGCCGGCAGTGGGTGCCCGCCTCGGCGAGATCGAGTCGATCAGGACCAGATGCTCGGCGCCATGGGCCACGAGCGCCATGCAGGTGCGGACGGCGCCATCCATGACGTCGTCCCACTGCCGCGGATCGTGGAAGGGCCGGAAGACCACGCCGCCGATCAGCTCGAGGTCGTGGGCGGCAAGCGCCTGGCCGAGCACCGCCGGGTCCTCCGGCATGAAGCCCACAGGGCCCAACTCGATGCCGCGATAGCCCGCTCGCGCGCACTCCTCGAGAACCGTCTGCCAAGTGGGGTTGCGCGGATCTTCTGCGAATTCAACCCCCCATGAGCAGGGGGCGTTGCCGATGCATACCGGCATGTCGGTCGACCTTTCAAACAGAGGACGTCGAGAGCCACTGCCGCGCGTCAGACGAGGCGATGGCCGTTGCGACGACCCGGTTGACCTCCATTCCGTCGCGGAAGGTGGGCCAGACCGGGTCCCCGGTTTCGATCGCGCGCAGGAAGTCCCGCGCCTCGATGATGATCTGATCTTGATAGCCGGTCCCGTGGCCCGGGCCCTGGCAGAAGGGCAGGTAGTCCGGGTGGTCCGGGCCCATCAGGATCTTGACGAAGCCACGCGTGGCTTCAGGCCCCTCGGCCCGGTATAGCCAGAGCGCGTTCTGGTCCTCCTGGTCGAAGCGGATCGCACCCTTCGTGCCCGTCACCTCGTAGGCGTAGCCCATCTTCCGGCCGGTCGAGATGCGGCTGAAATAGAGATGCCCCATCACGCCGTTGGTGAAGCGGCACATGACCTGACCGTGATCGTCGTTGGTGACGGCCTCGGGCCCGTCCGCACCGGGACGCGTCTCGTGCACCGTCTCGATGTCGGCCATCACCCGGTCGATGGGCCCGATCAGTGCCAGGGCGGCGTTGATCATGTGCGGAGCGAGATCGCCCATCGTGCCGTTGGAGCGGCCGCGCGTGCGCCAGGTCGCCGGCGCTTCCGGGTCGGCGAGGAAGTCCTCGGTATGCTCGCCGCGAAACCAAGTGAGCCGACCGATCGCGCCTTCGGCGATGAGCTGGCGCGCATATTGGCTCGCTGGGGTGCGGATGTAGTTGAACGCCACCATGTTCACGACGCCGCTCGCCTCGGCGGCGGCAGTCATGGCGCGGCTGTCGTCGAGCGACGCGCCCAGCGGCTTCTCACATAGGACGGGCTTGCCTCTTCCGAACGCCGCGAGCGCGATCTCGCGATGCAGCTCCTGCGGCGCGGCGATGACGACGGCGTCGACGGCCGGGTCCTCCACCAACACTCGCCAGTCATGGGTCCCGCGAGTGAACCCGTAGGCCCGGCGATAGTGCTGGGCACGCTCCGGACTGGTCGCCGCAATCATCTCGAGACGCGGCCGGAGGCCTGTGTCGAACACGGCACCGACGGCGGACATGGCGACGGCATGAGCCTTGCCCATATAGCCTCCACCGATGATCCCGATGCCGATCTCCGGCATGGCGCGCCCTTCCCGATCTCTCACGCCGGCCTGGCTTCGAATTGCGCTTTGCAACCGGTTGCAAGACTAGTATCCTGAGTGAACGCTTTCCGCAACGGCAATCGTCGCGCTTGCGGGACAAACCGGTCGAACCGGGGAGGAACGATGAGCGGCAGCCCCAAGACGCTGCGCCTGACCACCGCGCAAGCGATCGTGCGCTACCTGAAGGCGCAGTTCATCGAGATCGATGGTGCCCTGACCCGCATCTGCGGTGGCGGCTTCGGCATCTTCGGCCACGGCAACGTCCCGTGCCTGGGTGAGGCGCTCTATGGCATGCAGGACGAACTGCCGCTCTATCGCGGCCAGAACGAGCAGGGCATGGGGTTTGCCGCTGCGGCCTACGCCAAATACCACCTCCGACGGCGGTTCATGTTTTGCACGGCCTCGGCCGGGCCTGGCACGGCCAATCTGCTCACCGCCTCGGCGCTCGCTCACGCCAATCGCCTGCCCGTCCTGATGCTGTGCGGCGACACCTTCATCACGCGCCTACCCGACCCCGTCCTCCAACAGCTCGAGCATTTCGGCGATCCGTCCTTCGGGCTCAACGACGCCTTCCGCGCCGTCACCCGCTATTGGGACCGCATCGTGCATCCGGCGCAGGTGATCCAGTCATTGCCGGCGGCGCTCGCGACCATGCTCGACCCGGCCGACTGTGGGCCGGCCTTCATAGGCTTGCCGCAGGACGTGCAGGGTTGGGCCTACGACTATCCGGAGAGCCTCTTCGCGGAGCGGGTGCATCGCATTCGCCGCGTCACACCCGATGCCGCCGAGGTGGCCGAAGCCGCCGCACTGCTGCGCGCCGCCGGGCGACCGATGATCATCGCTGGTGGTGGCGTGCAATACGCGCAGGCCGTTTCCGAACTCACTGCGTTCGCGGAGACGCACAACATCCCCGTCGTCGAGACCATCGCCGGCAGGGCGAACCTGCTCGCCACGCATCCGCTCAACATCGGTCCGCTCGGTGTCACGGGCTCCGACAGCGCCAACGCGATCGCCGAACGCGCCGATGTGATCCTCGCCGTTGGCACGCGGCTGCAGGACTTCACCACGGGCTCCTGGACGGCGTTCGCCCACGATGCGCGGTTCGTTGCACTGAACGCCGCGCGCCATGATGCCGGCAAGCACCTGGCGCTGCCGGTCGTGGGCGATGCCAAGCTCGGGCTCGACGCCCTAGATGCGGCCCTCACGGGCTATGTGGCGCCGTCTTCCTGGACGTCTTCGGCGCAGGCCGAGCGCAGGGCCTGGGACGCCTACGTTGCCGAGAACGTCGCGAGCGGCAATCGGCCTAACTCCTACGCGCAGGCGATCGGTGTCGTGAACGCGCTCTGTCACAAGCGCGATCGCGTCGTCGCCGCGGCAGGCGGCCTGCCGGCGGAGGTGACCGCGAATTGGCGAACGCTCGACATCAGCACCGTCGACGTCGAGTTCGGCTTCTCCTGCATGGGCTATGAGATCGCCGGGGGCTGGGGCGCGCGCATCGCCCAGTCCGAACAGGAGCCCGAGCAGGATACCATCGTGTTCGTCGGCGACGGCTCCTATCTCCTGATGAACTCGGACATCTATTCCGCCGCGCTGACCCGGAAGAAGCTCATTGTCCTGGTCCTCGACAATGGCGGCTTCGCCGTCATCAACAAGCTGCAGAACAGCACGGGTAATAAGAGCTTCAACAATCTCTTCGCCGACTGTCCGACCGTGCCGGAGGCCTTCGCCGTGGACTTCGAGGCACATGCGGCGGCGATGGGCGCTGTAGCAGAGACGGTGTCGAATGCGGTCGAGTTGGCCGAGGCCTTCAAGCGCGCCAAGGCGAGCGAGCGAACCTCCGTGATCGTCATGAAGGTCGACGCCTATGACGGCTGGACGACGCGGGGCCATACCTGGTGGGAGGTCGGCACCCCCGAGGTCTCGGCGAGCAACAAGGTGCTGGCAGCGCACAACGAATGGGAATCGGTGCGGTCGCGGCAGAGAAAGGGCGTCTGATGGCGGACCTTGCGCGCCTGCGCGGCAACAACTTCCTCATCATCGGCCGCGCCGGCATGGACTTCTATCCGGACCCGCCGGGCACCAAGACCGAGGAGGCGACGCACTTCTTTGCCGCTCTCGGCGGCTCGTCGGCCAATATCGGCGTGGCGATCACCAAGCTGGGGGGGCGGGCGACGCTCGTCACCCGCGTCTCCGACGACGCCATCGGCCGATTCTGCCTCAACGAGCTCGACAAGTATGGCGTCGATCGCACGCACGTAACGCCCGTGGGCGGCGAGGCCCGGACCTCGCTCGCCGTCGTCGAGAGCCGCATCGAGGACCATCAGTCAATCATCTACCGCAACGGTGCGGCTGACTTCGAGATGACGATCGACGACGTCGAGGCGGTGGACTATGCGCCCTACGCCGCCCTCCTCACCACCGGGACCGTGCTGGCGGCCGAGCCTTCGCGCAGCGCCACGTTTCGCGCGTTCGACCTGGCGAAGGCCGCCGGCCTGCCGCTCATCTTCGACATCGACTACCGCCCTTATAGCTGGCCGTCGGGCGAGGTCGCCGCCGAGGTCTACTCCCGCGCCGGTGCGCTCTGCGACATCATCATCGGCAATGACGTCGAGTTCGGGTTCATGGCAGGCGACTATGACCGCGGGCTCGACAAGGCACGCGCGCTCGTAGCGGACGGCGCCGAGATCGTCGTCAACAAGCTCGGTGAGCGCGGCGCAATCACGATCACACCCGAGCGGGAGTTCCGCACGGGCATCTATCGGACCGAGGCGCTCAAGCCGACCGGAGCCGGCGACAGCTTCATGGGCGGGTTCATCGCCACGCTCGCCGCGGGTCGAAGCGTCGAGGACGCCGTTCTGCGCGGCTCGGCGGCGGCGGCCATGGTCGTCGCACGCGTCGGCTGCGCGCCTGCGATGCCGACGACCGCCGAGCTCGACGCGTTCATGCGCACCCATGCGGGGCCGAGCGCGGCCTGAGAGGACGAAGACGATGCACATCGCGCCCTACGACAATCGGAACGAGCCGATCGTCGACGCGAACCACCCACTGGTTCCCCTCAACTACTTCAACATCGTCAAGCTGAAGCAGGGCCAAGACTTCACTTATCGGGTGCCGGGCTACGAGACCTGCATTGTGCCGGCGACGGGCACGGTCACCGTCGACGTCGCGGATGAGACCTACGCGGACATCGGCAACCGCCGCAGAGACGTCTGGGACGGCGATCCCGAGGGCGTCTACGTGCCCACCGACACAAGCGCCCGCTTCACGTGCCGGACGGATGCCGCAGAGGTCTTCGTCGCCGGCGCCAGGTTTGACACCGTCCTGAAACCCTTCGCCGTCCGCGCCCATGAGCTCGATGTCGTGCAGTACGGTTCCGACGACACGAAAACGCATCGCAAGATCAAACACATTCTCGGTGCCGCCTACCACGACCGCGTCGGTCGTCTTCTCGTGTCCGAACTCTTCACGGTCGGCGAAGGAGGCTGGTCCGGCTTTCCGTCACACAAGCACGATACGGACCGCCTGCCGGACGAGACCCGCCACGACGAGACCTATAACTTCCGCTTCCGCCCCGCCTACGGCTCGGGACTGCAGATGCTCCAACGCGTCGACAACGAGCCGGGCGACGCCTTCCACGTGGTCGACGGGTCCACGTTCCTGATCGACAAGGGCTACCACCCCTGCGCCGTCCTGCCCGGCTACGAGATGTACTACTTCACGATCCTGGGCGGGCTCAGCCAACGCAGCCTGACGCAGTACTTCCAGCCCACCCACGCCGCGCAGCTCGAGACCATCCCGGGCATCATGGACATGGTGGCCAAGTTCAAATGACGCTCGCGACGCTCGCCGAGGTCCTGCAGCCGGCGCTGCAGGGCGGCTACGCCGTGGGCGGCCTCGTCTGCCTCGGCTGGGAGGATATGCGCGCCTACACCATGGCCGCGGAGGCCGAGGATGCGCCCGTGATCCTGCAGGCCGGCCCGAGCTGTCGCGAGCACACGCCCCTGCCGGTGCTCGCCAAGATGTTCCGCTATCTGGGGGAAAGCGTGAGCGTGCCGGTGGTCGCCCACCTCGACCACGGCTACTCGGCGGACGAGTGTCGGATTGCGCTCGACTGCGGCTTCACCTCGCTGATGTTCGACGGCTCGAAGAAGCCCTTGCAGGAGAACATCGACGAGACAGCCGCAATCGCCGAGCTGGCGCATGCGGCCGGCATCTCCTGCGAGGGCGAGATCGGCTTCGTGGGCTATGCCGGCGGCGCGGCCTCGGCCGGAACCGACCCGGCGGAGGCGGCAATCTTCGCCAAGGCAACCAAGGTGGACGCGATGGCAATCTCCGTCGGCAACGTCCACCTCCAGCAAGACCACGAAGGCGGTCTGGACGAGGCCCGCATCCGCGCGATCGAGGCGGTCACCGACGTGCCGTTGGTGATCCATGGGGGCTCGGGCGTGCCGCTCGCCCAGCGCACGGCCCTCGCCCGCGGCTCGAAGATCTGCAAGTTCAACGTCGGCACCGAGCTGCGCATGGCGTTCGGCACGGCGCTGCGTGCCGCCGTCGATGCCGAGCCGACGACCTTCGACCGGGTGGCGATCCTCAAGCAGACCCACGACCCGGTCATGGCAGCGGCGCGAGCGGCCATCCGTGCGCTCAAGCCCACAAAGGCGGAGGAAGGGGTATGTTGAGCGTCGGGATTCTCGGCTGCGGGCGGATCGGGCAGGTGCACGCTCGGAGCCTCAGGGCCCTCGATGACGCACGGCTCGTGGCGGTGGCCGACGCCGTTCCCGAGGCGGCCGCCGCACTCGCCGCCACGTCGGGCGCCGAGGTGCGCAGCACGGACGCGATCCTCGCCGCCAACGACATCGATGCCGTGGTGATCGGCACGCCGACCGACACGCACTACGATCAGATCCACAAGGCGGCAGTCGCCGGTAAGGCGATCTTCTGCGAAAAGCCCGTGGACCTGTCGACGGATCGCATTCGTGACTGCATCGCGGCGGTGGAGGCTGCAGGTGTGCCGTTCATGACGGCGTTCAACCGGCGCTTCGATGCGCATTTTGCGGCACTGCAACGCCGGATCCGTGACGGCGCGATCGGCGAAGTCGAGATCGTGACGATCCTCTCGCGCGACCCGGCTCCACCGCCGATTGCCTACATCAAGAGCTCGGGCGGCCTGTTCCGCGACATGATGATCCACGACTTCGACATGGCGCGCTTCCTCTTGGGCGAAGAACCGGTCACCGTGCAGGCGGTGGGCGCGGCGCTGGTCGACCCGGCGATCGGCGAGGCCGGCGACATCGACACGGCAGCAGTGCTGCTGACGACGGCATCGGGCCGCATCTGTCAGATCTCCAACTCCAGACGCGCTTCGTACGGCTACGATCAACGGGTCGAGGTCCACGGCTCCAAGGGGTTGCTCCGTGCCGACAACCAGCTCGAGAGCACGGTCGAGCTGGCGGACGCGGCAGGCTTCAGGCGCGCGGCCGCCCAGTACTTCTTCCTCGAACGCTATAGCGGGGCCTATCTCGGCGAGATGGCCGCGTTCGTCGGCGCCGTCGTGGAGGGCAGCACGCCGTCGCCGACCATCCTCGACGGCTTACGCGCGCAGACCCTGGCGGACGCCGCGTCGCTCGCGCACATCGAGCAGCGCATCGTGAGCTTGGCGGCCGAGTGAGGGTCAAAGGCGTGGTCAACGGCAGCGGGCTGAGCTCGCGCGTTCGAAGAACATCCCGCGCTTCAAGCCTTGGCCAACCGGGTCGACACGAACCAGAACCCCAACGTCCTCTGACCCATAGCGAGGGCAACAAGGGGGCAAGGTCAGCCGGCGTCCGAGACGATCTGGGCTACGAACCCAGCGCGATGTCCGAAATGAGCGGACCGGCATTTGAGCGCACCATATCGCGCGCCCTCGCGGCAGACCGCCCTCGGCGAAATGTAGCAGGTCGCGCGCTCCGAGACGCCGGCAACGGGCCCAAACGCACGGCTTAGGGGCCGTCCCTCGACATCTCATTTGGAAGACCGCGGTCCCGACCGCAGCTGACGAGGGGGTTCTCGTCGCCCAGATACTGCCGGCGCCGCACGGCATCGAATGCGCCTTCGGACACTTCGCAGGCGCGTTCCTCATCGAGCACGTCCCAAGACCTCACCCGGCCATCGTCGCCGGCCGTCACGAAGCGGCCCCCACCAACCGGGACAACTTGCCACGCACCTCCATCGTGGGCAGCCTCGGAGCGATGCAGCCTGCGGCCGGTCGTGACGTCCCACATGTGCAAATGTCCCCGGCGGTCGACAACGATGAGCGTCTCTTCGCGATCGAGAAACGCCAAGTCGGTCGCCCCGCCGAAATGGCCACCGAGCGTCGCGAGCTGCTGACCCGTCGAGGCGTTCCACAGCGTGACGACTTCGTCGCTCGAGGCCGCCGCCAAAACGTCCCCCGCACCATAAGCCAGCGCCCAAATGACGTTGTCGTCGGCCTCGATCGTCCGGACGGGCTCCCCAGTGGCGACGCTCCAGATCCGCAATGCGCCGTCGGAGCCGGACGTCGCGACGTGCGCCCCATCCGGCGCTACCGAGACACCGGTCATCTCGTCGAGACCGTCGGCCGACACCGTTGGCGTGTCTGGTCGCCCAGCGTCCCAGATGACAAGACCCGCCTCGCCCGCGCCGAACAGCTTGCTGCCGTCCGGCGAATAGGCGAGGTCCCAGATCGCGCCATCAGGCGCGGCGAGCAGCTGCGGCGCGCTAGGCGTCGCCAGGTCGCGGACCATGACCTGGCCTGATGCGTCCGCGCTAGCGAGCGAGGTGCCTCCAGGTGAGAAGGCGAGCGCCCAAACCTCGCTGGTATGGTCTTGCAGAACGCGCGCACGACGGCCTGCTGTCCAAACGAGTACGCGACCTCTGTCGTCGCCCACGGCGATCCGGTGGCCGTCGGTCGTGGCCGCGAGGCCCTTTGCCGCGGCATCCGCCAACGCCCATTCCGTGCTCAGTGGCACGCCTTCCATCGCGCGCCACATCCGGATCTGTTGGTCGTCCCCCAGCGTCGCGAGCGTGGCACCATCGTCGCTCAACTGCATGTCCACAATGGAGCGCTCGTGCCCGCGCGTGCTCGTCGCGACGACGGATTCTGTTTGGGAGTCCCACATCGCGACGTCGCCCCGATGGGTGCCCAGCAATGCCCTGGTCCCATCGGCGGAAAAGACCACACCACCTACACCGGCAGTGTGGTCGGACGGACGGCCGACCGTCCGCCCCGACGGGAACGCGATGAGCGTCGCGGTGCCGTCCGTCGCCACCGTCGCCAAGCGATCGCCGTCGGGGCTGAACACGAGATGACGGGGATGGCTGTCGCTTCCATAGCTGACGGGGCCGAAGAGCGTCGCCAGCGACGGCACCGACCAGGCGTACAGCGTGCCGTCGTCATTGGCGGCGGCAAGGACGCGACCGTCGGGCGAGAACGATGCGGCCTTGAAACCCAGTGGCAGCCGCGTGATCGACCGGCCCTCTCCCACGAGAGAGTTCCACAAGCGGACGGTCCCGTCCCCATGGGTCGAGGCGATAAGGTCGCCGTTGGGATCGACGGCCACGCCCGTCACGATCGGGTCGGCGACCTGGTACTCCTGCTCGAGTTCGAGCCCATCGCCGACGAGCGCCCACACGCGAACGTGGCCATCCGTGCCGCCGCTGACCAGGCGGTCTCCGTCTGGGCTGAAGGCGATGTCGCGCGCTCCTCCATCATGCCCCATCCGGGAACGGTCCATCTGGGGCGCTTCGGTCACGTCACGCAGTGTGATGCTCCCGTCCAGCCCGAACGCTGCCAGCGTGCGGCCATCCGGGCTCAACGCGATCGCGGCCGCCTCATCGGAGTGGATCGGGCTACCGAGCGGCCAGACGCCGGGTTCGGCCAAGCGGTGCCGTGCGGCGATCATCGCTGCTCGTGCGTCGAAGGGAGCGGTGTCGGCGCTGTGTGCCGCCTCCACGCTGAGCGCCAAGGCCAGCAGCGGATCACTCGTGGCCAAGTTGGTCGCAGCGGCCGCAAGCGCAGAAGCAAACTGCTCGCGCGCGTCCGCAGTCGCCGAGATTGCCATATGCTCGTTGCGCTGTGCACTGCGGAGCGCCGTGAACGCTATCACCGACGCCGCCGTGGCACCGATGGCGAGCGCAGCGAGACCCGAAGCCACGGTTCGTCGCCATCGGCGCGACCGGCGTTCCCGCTCCGCCGCAAGTTCGGCCAGCCGATCTCGTTCTCCCGTTGACGCGTCGAGAAAATCACGTTCGAGGCTGCCAAGCTGCGCGTCGTTGCCGCCACGCCACTCCAAAGCCGTGGCGAGCCGCGCCCCTCGATAGAGCAGGTCCACTTCGCGGCCCTCGGCGGACCACTCGTGGGCTGCATAGGCGATCCGTTCGCGCATCCGCAGATCGTCGCGCGACTCGGCGATCCAGTCGCGGAGCCGCGGCCACGTTCGCAAGAGCGCCTCATGCGCGACCTGCACGGTCTCGTCGTCGACGGTGAGCAGCCGCGCGTCCGTCATGTCGTCGACGACCTTGCGCGCGATCTCCGCTGCGGCGTCCTGCGCAACCTCGGCTCGTCGGATGGCACGGCTGCTGTAGATCGTGCCGTCAGTTGTGGTCACCAGCCGCAAGAATAGCCGCTTCGCGGCGGCCCGCTCCTCGGCCGTCAGACGGTCGAACATGGCCTCGGCGGTTTGGCTGATCGCTCCGGCCACGCCGCCCGCGGCGCGGAAGCCCTCCAACGTCAACACGTTGCCGCGACGGCGCCGCCAAGTCTCGACCAATGCATGCCCGAGCAAGGGCAAAGAGCCGGCCTCACCGCTAGCCTCGTCGATGATGGCATCGATCAGCTCGCGCTCGAGTTGCAGCCCGGCGCGATGCGCGGGTTCGTTGACGGCGCGACGCAACTCCGGCGTCGTCATCGGCCCAACCAGAACCTGGTTCTGCGTTATCCGTTCGGTCAACCACGGCTCTCGCGCGCACGCTGCGTAGAAGTCCGCTCGCACGGTCAAGACGAGCCGAACTTGGCTGTCCGCTGGGTCGGTCAGAGCGGACAGCGCTGCGAGGAACTCAGCGCGTTGGTCAGCGGTCACGAGCGTGAAGCACTCTTCGAATTGATCGATGCAAAGCACGGTCGTTGCGCGGGCCTCGCTGGCCTGAGCCAGGTGTCGAGCGAGCGTCGGGCGTGCGACGAAGTCGCTGAGCGAAATCGGTTTGGAAGCGCCGCCTTGGGTCTCCAGGAGGTGAAAGTACAGCCCCGCGATCGGGTCGCGTCCCGGCGTGAACAACGCAATGCGCCACTGCTCGCTGCCGGGCAGTGCGCCAGCACGAAGCGCGGGCACCAGACCGGCCCGAACGGCCGAGGACTTGCCGCTTCCCGATGGCCCGCCGACGACGAGAACCCGATGCTGACGCAGTCGTCGCACCAACTCGTCGATGAGCCCTTCGCGTCCGGCGAAGTAGGCAGCGTCCTCCGGCTGGTAGGCCGCGAGACCCTTGTAGGGACATCGAGCGGTTCGAGGCGGCGTGCGCGTTGCATCGCCTTCGGTCCCGAAACCAAGCGCATTGCCCAGCGCGTCGTGGACCGCCTCGCGCCAAGCATGGATCGTGGGAAAGCGGTCGTCGGCGTCAACGGCCATGCCGCGAGCCATCACCTCGCGCCAAGGCTCGGGCAACGCATCGACGCGTCTGGGAACGTCCGTCGCATTCGGCGGCCGACGGCCCTCCAGCACGTGCCACAAGGTTGCAGTCGCCGAGTAGACGTCGGCTGCAGGCTTGATCTCCGCGGTGGGATCAAGTTGCTCCGGCGCTTCATAGAGTGGCGTCCCGGCGCTAGCGACACCTGTTCCGACAAGTTCGAATGAAGTCTTGGCGATGCCGAAATCGCTCAAGGCGACGCGTTCGTTCGGACTGACGAGCCGTCTCGGCAGGTGAGCGTCGGCAGCATCGACTTCCGCGGTTTCGACGTGGCGGCGGAGCGCAATGTGGAAGAGAACATTGGCCGGCTTGACGTCGCGGTGCACGATCCCGGCGTCGTGCACCTCCGAGAGGCCATCCGCGATCGCGTCGACGACGATGGTGACACCATGCCAGTCGCGCGTGCGCCCACCACCCACGCCATCGATTCGCCCGGCCAGCGTGCCGCCCTCAGCGAAGTCCATGACGAAGTATGGACGACCATCGCTCAGCCGGCCGACGTCATGAACCGTCACCACATGCGGCGACCGAATGCGACGCAGCAGCCGCGCTTCGTTGATGAACCCGTCGCGAAGTCGCTCGTCGCGAGCTAGGTCGGCGTGGAGCAGCTTGATTGCGACCAGTGACTGGAGGTCATCATCCCAAGCTTTGAGTACAGTGGCGAAACCACCGCGAGCGACTTCATCGAGAACTTCGAAGCGGCCAACATAAGAGGGGAGCTCCATTCACGAGCTCGCGTCCTCCAGATGGTCGGCTACATCGACACAGTCATACACATCGATGTCGATGATGTGATGATTGCGATCCGCGGCGGCAACGCAGAGCGTGGTCGTGTCTTCGCGCAGGCTCGTCGACGCCGCCTCGCGCGTCACGTAGACGGGGTAATCGTCGTGGCGATGCCAATCGCCTTGGACGACGCCGTGTTCTGGGCCAGCGCCCCGACCGACCTGCTTGACGTCGAACCGATCACCCCACCAGACGTGGAAGTGGTTCTTCGAGACGTCCGGGGTGAAGTTCGACTCGAACGTGACGGCAAGTTCGCCATCGGCGGGCTCGACCGCGAGAATTCGTACGTCGCAGCCGTCACGGGGGCAGGCGTTGGGCATCTCTCCAGCCGCGACACCCGTCGGCGGGGGCGACCCAAGAACGCCAAGCGCCACCAAAGGAACGCACACGCGCAGCAACTTTTGCCATAGCTCACTATGCATACGTGTTCTCCCCGCGTCGCTCTGCGCTGAACAACCACGGCGCAAGAGCTTTCTCCACCGTGCAGAAACTCTGGATTTCTGGCAATATACGTCGCTAGCGGCGAGGCGCGCAACGGCCGCCGCCCACGCGCTCTCGCTGTGGCCGGGACACCGAGCAACTCGGAGATGCAGGGAGCATTCCTGAGGCAGCATCGTCGCCGACGCCGATCCGCGGACTTATGCGCCGAGGACCCGGCCCGATCGAACACGTCGAGGACACGACAGGAATAGGATGCAGGTTCACGAAACGGCAGTTCTCCTCGCCGACATTTCGGACAGCATGTCGTTGTACGCGCGGGTCGGCGACGAGAAGGCGGCACGTTGCATAGTCGAGAGCTTGAATGGGCTGGAGCAATTGGCGGCGGCAGTCGGAGGGACGCGGTTGCGGAGCCGCGGCGACGATCTGCTTTGTGTCTTTGCGGATTGTCCGGCTGCCTTTCGAGCCGCGTGCGACATGCTCAACGACGCTGAAGGGTTTGGCGTGTCGATCCACGGCGCCTTGAACTTCGGCGAGGTGGCAACCACCGGCGGCGACATCTTTGGTGATGTCTTGAACACGGCCGCCCGTTTGGCCGCCAAAGCAAACCCTGGTGAGTTTCTCGTCACCGAGGCCGTCGTCGACCGCCTTGCAGCCGGCGATCAGCGGACGTTGCTGCCCTTGGACCGGCTTAGCCTGCGCGGGAAGTCCCTGCCGACAACCGTGTTCACGCTGCAGCCTGCGGGCGAAGACCTGAACACGCGCATCACGATGCTGGGCTTCCACGAAGACAGTTACGGTTTCGTCGGCGGCCCAACCAGCTCGTTGCTCCGACTGCACATGCAATATCGAGATTGCACGGTCACGTGCTGCGACGGCCAGACCGCCACGATCGGGCGTGCGCCCGCGTGCGACATCCAAATTCCTCGACCTTGGGTGTCACGTCGTCATGCAGTCGTGTCGTTCTCCGACGGGCGGGCACGTCTGCGGGACCGAAGCGCCTCGGGCACATACGTGGACATGCCCGGGCAGCATCAGCCGATGCTCGTTCGGCGTGAGACTGTGGTGTTGCCAAAGCAGGGGGTGATCAGCCCGGCCCTTGTGGCCAACACGATCGACGCGGAGCCGGTCAGGTTCGAACTCATCGAGGACCCCGAGTAATGGCTTTATGAAGCCCAAGACGCGCGAGAGATCTCCGACGCCATCTGCCTCCAGGGCCGGTTCAGCTTCGAAGACGTTGCGTTCGACGGCGATGCCGTCAGCGCCGACAACCTGGCCTTTTTTATCGCGTTGGCGTCGAACGGTCCTCGCTGATGGATGTCGGAAATGGGGCGGGGGACGGCCCTGCGACCGAGCGGGTGGGCGGCCGTGAAGTCGAGATCAGCGGACGTTCTGCGCCGGCGCCGTTTCGACTTGGGCCTGTGATCCCTACACCGTCGATCGGCTACAAATCGGGGCGCTCGGACAGCGCGAGAGCGTCATCGACCGCCGCGTGGCACTGGCGATCCCGAGCCTGAATCGAGGTCCTAAAACACGGTCACAACCCGGGGACAGGCACCTCCGTCGTTTCCTTGAGGGTCTCCATGGAGAGGCTCGAGGTGACGTTGAAGAGGTCGATACGCTCGATGAGCCGCTTGTAGAAAGCGTCGAACGCGCGGGTGTTGGCGACCCGGACCTTCAGGAGATAGTCGACATCGCCGGTCAGGCGATGTGCCTCAACGATCTCCGGCATTTCGTCGATCGCGCTCGTGAAACGGTCGAGCCACGCGGCACTGTGCTGCGACGTGCGGATGGCGACGAAGACGGTTTCGCCGACGCCGAGACGTGCCGCGTCCAGGAGCGCGACTTGCCGGCGGACGTAACCTTCGCGGACGAGCCGCTGCACCCGGTTCCAGACGGCCGTCTTCGACAGGCCCAGACGTCGCCCCAGCCGGTCGTAGGAAACCGCGGCATCCGTCTGGAGCATGTGAAGGAGGCTGCGGTCGAGGTCGTCGATCATGGCGAGTGTTCGCACATCTGTGGCGGCTTCAAGAACAGCGGTCAGCCAGGAGTGGCTCTAAGCGAAACAACCTCCCCACGAGCCCGCAGGATCATTGTGTTCTATAGAAAATCATTCACTGATCCAGCTTCTTTGCACGGCTCGAAGGGTGATGCGCCGGCATGCATGGAACGCTGTTCACCGACATCTGGGGCATGGACAAGAGGCGATTCGATCGCTCCGTGGCAGGTGCACTGTCGGCGCCGCCAGCCCCGGCCGCCGCACTTGAAGCCGCACCGAACGGAGCTGCGCTCAAGCTCATGTGGCCGGGGTGACGCCTTATGCGGCACTTTCCCATCTTCCTCGATCTCCGGGGCCAGCGGGTCGTCGTTGCCGGCGGCGGCGAGACCGCGGTCGCGAAGCTCCGCCTTCTCATGAAGACCGAAGCCGAGATCGTCGTGCTGGCTGCTGAGGCTTGTGAGCAAATCCATCGGTGGCATGCCGAGGGACGCCTCGTTTGGCAGCCGCGATCCGTCGCGCCTGAGGACGTGGCGGCTGCGCGGCTCGTCTACGGGGCAACGGCCGATCCGGTGGAGGACGCGCGGATCAAGGCGCTCGCCGAAGCGGTCGGAACGCTCGTAAACGTCGTCGACAACCTGGAGGCCTCGAGCTTCATCACGCCCGCCATCGTCGACCGCGACCCGGTAACGGTGGCCGTGGGCACCGAAGGGGCCGCGCCCGTGCTCGCCCGCCGCATCAAGGCGCAGAACGAAGAGCGCTTGGCATCAAACCTGGGGATGCTGGCGCGTCTCGCCCAGGATCGACGCCACGCCGTCGAGACGCTGCCACTCGGCCGCGGTCGGCGCGATTTCTGGACGGCCTACTTCGACGATTGGGGCGCCGCGGCGCTCGCCGACGGCGGCGAGGTGGCTGTTGCGGCGATGTTCGACGTGAAGCTACGTGAGGCGCGGATTGCCGCTGAGCGCCCGCAGCGGGGCAAGGTCGTGCTGGTGGGCGCGGGGCCCGGCGATCCCGAACTCCTTACGCTCAAAGCCCGGCGCTGCCTGCACGAGGCGGACGTCGTCGTCCATGATCGACTCGTCGCGCCGGTCATTCTCGAGCTCGCGCGCCGCGAGGCGCGCCTCGTCGAGGTCGGCAAGACGCCCGGTGGCCCCGCCTGGCGGCAGGACGACATCAACGCGCTGCTCCTTGAGCACGCGCACGACGGCGCGGTGGTGGTGCGCCTCAAGTCGGGCGATCCCTTGATCTTCGGCCGCGCCGACGAGGAGATCGACGCGCTGGAGGAGGCGGAGGTGGACGTGGAGGTCGTTCCTGGGGTCACTAGCGCCGCGGCGGCGGCTGCCAGCCTAACCCGCTCGCTTACGCGCCGTGGCCGAAACCGCGAGGTGACCTTCCTCACGGCCCACGACGCGCGAGGTTTCGCCGAGCACGACTGGCGGCGGCTCGCCCAACCAGACGCCGTCACCGCCATCTATATGGGCGTCCGCGCCGCGCGGTTCCTCCGCGGCCGGCTTCTGCTGCACGGCGCTACCGCCGGCCTTCCCGTCACCATCGTCGAGAACGCGAGCCGCGCCGACGAGAAGCGTGTCGCAACGACGCTTGCGGATCTGCCAGAGGCGATCGACGTCGCCGGCATCAGCGGACCTGCCGTCATCCTCCTGGGGCTCGAGGCGGCAGCCGCGGCGCGCGTCGAAATCCCGAGCAGGGCGGAGGCCGCATCGTGAGCAAGCCGCCCACCCCGCAGGTGCTGACCGCGAACGACCTTCTGACCGGCACCGTCGTTTTCTGGACGGGCAGCGCGTGGTCGACCGATCCGGCGACCGCCTGCATCTTCGCCGACCCTGCCTCACAGCAAGCAGCCCTGGGCGACGCCGAGGCCGACGCCGGTCGCGTCGTCGGCGCCTACCTCGCGGACGTCGATGAAGGGCGCCTCGTCCGCCTCAGGGAGCGCATCCGCACGACCGGCCCCACCATCGCCTATGCTCGCAAGGGAGCCTGACCTTGTATCGCTATGACGACTTCGACGCGCGCTTCGTTCGTGAGCGGACCGCGCAGTTCCGCGCGCAAGTTGCGCGGCGCATCGCGGGTGAGCTCACCGAGGACGAGTTCAAGCCACTCCGGCTCATGAACGGGCTCTATCTCCAGCTTCACGCCTACATGCTGCGCGTCGCCATCCCCTACGGCACCTTGTCGTCCGTGCAGATGCGCGCGCTCGCCGACATCGCCGATCGCTGGGACCGCGGCTACGGCCACTTCACGACGCGGCAGAACATTCAATTCAACTGGCCAAAGCTGGAGGACGTGCCCGACATCCTGGATGCGCTCGCCGATGTGGAGATGCATGCGATCCAGACCTCGGGCAACTGCATCCGCAACGTCACCGCAGACGCGTTCGCCGGCGTCGCCGCGGACGAGATCGAGGACCCGCGCCCGACCGCCGAGCTCATGCGGCAATGGTCGACGCTACACCCCGAATTCAGCTTCCTGCCGCGCAAGTTCAAGATCGCGATCACGGGTTCGCCCAACGACCGCGCGGCCACGAAGGTCCACGACATCGGCCTGCGGATGGTGCGGGACGACGCGGGCGCCCCCGGCTACGAGGTCGCCGTCGGCGGCGGCCAAGGCCGCACGCCCATGCTGGCGTCCGTGATCCGCCCCTTCGTGCCCAAGGCGCAGCTGCTCGCCTATCTCGAAGCAATCATGCGCGTCTACAACCTGCACGGGCGGCGGGACAACAAGTTCAAGGCGCGCATCAAGATCCTCGTTCACGAGCTCGGCGTGGCCGAATTCACACGACAGGTCGAGGAGGCGTTCCGCGGTCTCGACGGACCGAGCGTGACGCCCGACGCGGGGCTCGTCGCTGCCATCGAAGCAGCGTTCGAGCCGCCGGAGTACGCTGTGCTGGACGCCAGCTCACCACGCTTCGACCGCGCGAAGGCAGCAGATCCGGATTTCGGTCGCTGGGCAGCGACCAACCTGATGGCCCACAAGCAGCCCGGCTACGCCGCCGTGACCGTGAGCCTGAAGCCGATCGGCGGCATCCCGGGAGACGCCACGTCGGACCAGATGCGCGCGCTTGCCGATGCTTCCGAACGGTTCGGCTTCGGCGAGCTTCGCGTGACCCACGAACAGAACATCGTGCTGCCGGACGTCCGCCTCGAGCAACTGCCGTCGCTGTGGCGGCACCTGAGGGCTGCGGGTCTCGACACGCCCAACCGCGGGCTCGTGACCGACATCATCGCCTGTCCCGGCCTCGACTACTGCGCGCTCGCCACGGCGCGCTCGATCCCGGTCGCGCAGGCGATCTCCGAACGCTTCGCCGACGCCGAGCGACAGCAGGTGATCGGGCCCCTCGCGATCAAGATCTCGGGTTGCATCAACGCCTGTGGCCACCACCACGTCGGCCACATTGGCGTGCTCGGCCTCGAGAAAAACGGGGAGGAGTTCTACCAGCTCACGCTCGGGGGCGCCCCCGAAGGCGACGCGGCACTCGGCAAGCGGGCCGGTCCTGGACTGGCGGCCGATGAGGTCCCCGGCGCGATCGAGCGCCTCGTCGACCGCTATCTGGAGGCGCGCCAGGAGCGTGAGACGTTCCTGCAGACCTACCGGCGTCTCGGCCACGACGCGTTCAAGGAGGCGCTGCATGACGCTGGTCACTGACGGAGGGTTCGCCGAGGACTCCTGGCGTCGTCCCGGCGACGATGGCGCGCTCGAAGGCCGCCGGCTTCTCGTCCCCTTGGCGCGCCTCGACGAGGCGCTCGCTGCGGGGGTTGCGCCCGTCGGCGTCGAACTGTCCGCCGACGTGGACCTCGCGCTGCTCATGAAACGGCTCGGTTCGATCGCGCTGATCGCGCTGCGCTTCGACACGTTCGCGGACGGCCGGGGGTTCTCCTTAGCGCGGCGCTTGCGGCAACTCGGCTTCGAGGGGCGCTTGCGCGCGACGGGCCACGTCATCGCCGACCAGTGGGCGTTCCTCCGCGAGTGCGGTATCGACGAGGCGGAGATCGACGACCAGCTTGCCCTCCGGCAGCCGGAAGCGTCGTGGCGTGCGGCGTCAACCGCCATCTCCGGCTCGTACCAACGCCGTCTGATGCCAACGGCCAACGTCGGCAGGGCGTGTTGAGATGGACGGCTCCCCCTACCTCGACCCGGAGGCTCAGACCGTCGATGGGCGCGATTGCGCGGAGCCGGCGGAGGCGCTGCTCGAGCGGGCGTTACGCTCCCGCGCATTTGGCGTGCCAGCCGTCGTCTCCTCGTTCGGCGCGGACAGTGCGGTTCTGCTGCACATGACGAGCGGCATCGACCGCGGCGCGACGGTTCTCTTCGTCGACACAGGCCAACACTTCCCTCAGACCCTTGCCTATCGGGACCAGCTCGCGGACCTGCTGGGGCTGACGGGCGTGACGACCGTGCGACCATCGCGAGAAGCGCTTATGCGGGACGACCCGAAGGCCACGCTGCATCAAGAGGACCCCGACGGCTGTTGCCAGCTTCGCAAGGTGCGCCCGCTCGACGTCGCACTCGCGCCGTTCGACGTCTGGATCGCCGGCGTTCGCCGCCATCAGTCGAGCTTGCGCCGTGCCTTGCCGCGGCGCGAACGGGACCGCGCGGGGCGCATCAAGCTGAACCCACTAGCCGACTGGTCACAGGCGGCGGTCACCGACTATCTGCGCCGCCACGATTTACCCGAGCATCCGTTGGTCGCGCAGGGCTTTCCGTCGATCGGCTGCGCGCCCTGCACTACCCGCGCGGAGGCAGGCGAAGACGCCCGCGCCGGACGTTGGCGCGGGCGTCAGAAGACCGAATGCGGGCTGCACTTCCCGCTCGGCACCGGACCGCGTCGTGGCGAGGTAGGGACGGCTTCCTAGACGCAAGGGGCGACACGGACGACCACACGCCCGTGCGGCCGACCGACCGGATCTACGGACCTCGCGTGGTCGTCCTTTTGGTGACGAGCAGGCGAAACCCGTTACGTGATCTCAAGCTTAGGCTTCCGCCCAAGCCCCTCCTTCCCGATCGCCCAACCGATGTTGGCCATCGAACGAGCCTCCACCTCAAAGAAGGTTCTGCAGCGTCAAGCCCGAGATGGGCCGCAGAACCATAGTAACGAACTGCTGAAATCTCTCAGTGATCCTGAACACCAGCACAAATCTGCTCCGATTATTGATTCACTGATAAGTGATAACGTATTGACGCTGGACCGTAAACGTCACGAAGTGGTCCTCGATATGGTGACATCTTCCTCGGCTTAGGACTGGACTAAACTGAGATCTCCCGGTTGCTGTGCGCCGATCTTCAACACACTAAAAGAGCCAGGATAACGAGTGAAAGGTGGGACGCCTTGGGGTAGGTTGGGAACGAACTTCGAATCGGTCAGCCCTACCACTCCGGTTCTCAACGTACTTGGTCCGCTCTGGAAACCGTTCTTCGCTCGCTCGACCATGAGGTCGCGGTGGCGGCGGGGAAGGTGACCACGGGTGAGCACGGCGTCTCAAGACGAGGAGGTGCGTCGGCTACGCCGCGGCGACGCTCGATCTCAGGCGGCATGGCGCGGGCGGAAGAACTGCGCCACCTTTCCTTTGCCGGAGAGGAGTTCGGCGGGCGCGCCCGAAGCGACCACGCGATGGTCGACGACGAACCAGATCGTGTCCATGCCACGCGCGAGCGCCACGCTGTGCGTAACCACGAGCGTCGTGGCCGGCTGCGCGCGCAAGGCCGGAAGCAGCGTGTCGGTCGCCGCCGGGTCCAGCGCGTCGTCGGGCTCGTCGAGCAGAAGCAGATCGGCCTGCGCCAAGAGAGCGCGGACGAGCAAGAGACGACGCACCTCGCCCGCCGACAGATTGCGGCCGGACTCGAGCACGCTGCCATCGAGCCCGCCGAGCCGCCGCAAGACAGACGCAAGACCCCCATTCGCCGCTGCCCGCTCGATCTCGACATCGTCGGGCACCTCGGCGCAACCCATGGTGAGCGCCCGCCGCAACGTGCCCTTGAGGATCGGCGAGCGCGGGCCTGCGAAAGCGATGCTCCGCACCCGCTCGCCACGGCTGAGCGTACGCACTTCGCGGCCGCCCAAGGTCACCTTCCCGCCTGCCGGCGTATCCAGGCCAGCGGCCAGCGCCAGTAGGGTCGACTTGCCGGCGCCATTCGGCCCGACGATGGCGACCTTCTCGCCAGGCTGCGCCTCGACGTCAAACGCCGCGCTCTTGCCAAACCGCACGTCGCGGAACACGAGGTTCGCGTGCGGAACTGCCTCGATCGCTGCCGCCGCGCCGCGCATGACCGGCGGCGTCTCCAGCACGTCAAGGCACTTGTCGCGGGCGACCACCCAAGCGCGGCGACGGTCCCAGACGTCGGCGAGGGATCGGATCGGATGCGTCAAGAGGCCCAGGGCAGCCAGCGAGCCGGCTGCTGCCGCGGGCGAAGCCCCAGTGCCCCAAGCGGCGCAGAGCAGTGCTGCCGCCGCCGCACCGGCGACGGCATCGGGCACGGCCTGCAACCAGGCGACGCGGCGCATGCGCTCGACGGCGGCTTCGATCAGCGCCTCGGTTCGCTTCGCCAGCTGCGCACGCTCGATGTCCAGCCGGCCCAGCAGGCGAAGCTCCGGCCCATGCGGCAGGCGTTCACTCATGTCGGCGGCGAGACGGGCACGCCGCGCGCGCAGCCGACGATGTGCCGGGCCAAGCGCCGCACCTACGACCGCCATCAGGCCTAGGCCGAGCGCCAACGGTACCGCCGCAGCGACGCCAAGCACCGGATCGAGCAGGAACAACACCGTCGCGGTGATCGGAATGACGATCGCCGCGGAAATGAGCCGTGCCAGCCCCTTCGAGATCCAGCCGCGAACGGCCTGCAGGTCACCGACGAAGCGGAGCGCCAGCGATCCTGCCCGCCGCTCGGCGACCTTGCGCGCCGAGAGCCGGCTGACGTGGCGAAAGAGCTTCAGGCGTACAGCGGCTGCATATTCCTGCCCCACCCTTTCCGCGACGACCTGCTCGCGCACGCGCAGCCCGGCGATAGCGAGCCCGCTCAGCGCGAGCGCCAACAGCGCCGTCAGGGGGATGTCGCCATCGCCCTGTCCGAGCGCGAGGAAGATATCGCGTGTGGCGAATGCTGCGATGCCGGCGGCGGTCGCCTGCCCGAGAGCCAGCAGTGCCAGCACCCCGACCCTGCGCCCGCGACCGTCCGCCGCGATGGAAGGCAGCGAGTTCATGCGGCCGTGGTGCCCGCGGCTCGGCCCCCGGCACGAACCCGCGCCAAGAGCGCTGTAGCCCCGGCGGGGTCGCGAAGGTCCTCGCGCGTCAGCACCGCGATGCCGGTCGCGTCTTCGGCCTCGCTCGCCGCCAGTGGAGAGCGGCTGAGCAGGCCGGTGGTTGCCGCAGGCA
This sequence comes from Geminicoccaceae bacterium, assembly GCA_028279345.1. Taxonomy (GTDB): domain Bacteria; phylum Pseudomonadota; class Alphaproteobacteria; order Geminicoccales; family Geminicoccaceae; genus JAAAPF01. The sequence continues at coordinate 9,281 of JANQNY010000053.1, read as the reverse complement.
CGATGCCGACGCCGGCGAGCCACGTAGCACCAGCCGTCGCGGCGAGCGGATCGCCGGCGGCGAAGACGAAGCCATCGAAGAGCCGATGCACCCTCGGCGAGCGCACCAGGGCTGCCGTCTCCGCCTGGAAGACACCATCGGCAATCTCGACGACCGCCACCTCGGCGCCGGCAGCCGACGCATGCACGAGCAACGTATCAAGCGCCGCCTCGACGCCTGCCAACGGCTGGCGATAGGTCGAAACGAGGCCTGCGTCGGTGAAGTCGGCAACGAAGGTGGCGCCTGCGTCGGCGTAGGCGTTGATATCGCCGAAAGCGCCGGTTCCGGTCCCCTTGATGCCGGCCACGGCATGCCCTGCGCGAGCGAGGCCATGGACGAGGCTCGCAGCCGCCACGGTCTTGCCGCTGTTCATGGCCGAGCCCAGAACGCCGACGACCAGGGGCGGCCTGCCACCGCGGCGGGCCGGAAGGGCGTAGTCGCGGACATTCAGGATGCGGTTCTGCGGGTTGCCGAGCAGACCGATCGGCAGGATGCGCGTGGGCGGCTGCATCCGCTGATGCGCTTGGCGCACGTGGCCGACGAGACCGCCACCTGCCAACAAGTCGGCGCCGGCGGGATCGATGCTGGCGATGCCCTCGAACTGCTCGCTGGCGTAGCGACAGCCGCACGCCAGAACGACGACGTCGCCCTCATAGAGATCAGCATACCGGCCCGCCGCAAGCTGGAGGCGGCGGTGCGCGCCGACCAGCGCGACGCGTCCCAGTAGCAGATCTCCGGTCGCGGCCCGCGCAACATCGCGCTCCAGTCGAACCGCGTGGTCGCGCTTCACGCGACGGCTCGTGAAGGACCACTTGGCGGTGTGCTGTAGTGTCCGGGTCAAGGACAGCTCGGTTGGCATGGTTCACCTGTGGCTGGCACGGCGGCATATGCAGGATAGGTTGAGACCTGATCACCTTCGTTCGGCGGCGGCAGGACAAGGCCGTCGAGGCCGCCCAGCTCGACACACTGGCGAAAGTCGTGCCCGCAACCATCGAGAATGCGCAGCGTGATCCGCGGGGCGATGTCGAGCGAGAGGGCGCGTAGCCTCAGGGCCATCGTCCAGCGCTCAGCGCGGCTCAGGCGGTTTCTCCCCTGCTGTGAGTCGATCGCCGGGCCGGAGCGTGTGTTCTCGTCGACAGCGTTGTCGGCGGCGCCGACGAACACATCGATGGGCAGAGCCAGAAAGTCCCTGAGGTTGGCGCGGCAATGCCGTCCGAAGTCCAGGCGCCGCTTGGCCGCCGGGCCCAAGCCATAGGGAAAAGGCGCGTCGTCGGGAAACGTGTACCAGCCGGCGGCCGCCAAGCTGAGGTGCGTCACCCGATGCGGGTAGAGCCAGGCGAAGCGATGCGCGAACTGCGCGCCGCCAGAGAAGCCGAACAGCGCGAAGCGGCGCGTGGCGAGACCGAGCTCAGCCGCCAACGCATCCAGGAGGCCGAGTAGTGCCAAATCCGCCCGATCCCTGTGAACTGCGCGTTGATAGCGCGGAAACGTCTCGGCGCTGAAGAGGGGCGCGACGACCGGCCGGCCGAGCGCGGCCGCGCAAGCAGCGAACAGCCGCGCCTGCTCCTCAGCACGGCGAAGGATGCCATGGACCGCGATGAGCGGCTCGGCGCCTGCCGCCACAGCGGCAGGCATAGCCACCCACGCGGGAGGCTCCAGACGGCCCTGCCCCAGTCGCTCGAAGATTGCGACCTCGTCGAGATCGGCGCCGCTGCGGGTGTCGACTAGGGATGCCGTGCCGAGCGGCATCGGCTCAGGCCACCGCGGCGCGCTCGGGGAACGCCTCGGCCTCGCGCGACCGCGGCAACAGGTCAAAGATCATGTGGATGCGATCCTGCTCGCCGTCGTTGTGCGCCTCGTGCATCTGGTCGTTGTCGAACCACCAGAGCTCACCCTCACGCATCCGCACTTCCTCGTCACCGGCTTTGAGCCACGAACCGGCGGCCGAGCGCAGCACGAGGTGATAGCGGTTGCGCAAACGGTAATACGCACCACGGTCGATGTGCGGGTAGACCTGACGCCCCGCGGGCAAGCAGACGATCTTCGCTCGGCTCAAGAGACTGTCGAGCTCGTCGGCCGTGCGCTCCAGGAGCGCGCAAGCGAGCGGGTACCGCTTCGAGGTGGTCGTCCATCGGCTCTCGTGCACGTCACGGCGCTTCTTGTCGCCGATGGCGGACTTCTTCAGGCCGCGAAGCGGAATAGCCAACGCTTCGCGCTGCACCGCTATCCTGTCCTGCCGACCGGTAGATGCAGCCCAGGCGTCGTCGACACTCGCGATCTCATCGAGGAAAGGCTGCGGCTCGATGCCAGCCTTGATCAATTCAAAATACTTCATTGCACCCTCCAACTTCCCCACGTTCGCGTAGTTGCCGCGAAGACGGCTAACTACAGGTACGTGGGCAAACGTCGTCGGACCACCGCGTATTCCAGTTTGCTACATCAGTTCAGAAATCTTTGTGTAGGCAGAACGCGTCGTTCACATCGATTTCATGCGGATCTGCCATCTATGCTCGATGAGGAATTAGGCGGGTCGAGTAGCCATCGGCGCGGCATGGCCGTTTTGGGTGACGCGAGAGCCGTCTCATGAGGGGACTGTCGGCATGCTTGCATCTCACCGCCGCGATACGCTTCTCGCGCCGCTAGCCTTCGTCTTCCTGCTCGCAGGCTGTGTGCAGGTCGGCGACGGCCGCCTGACGATGGGCGGGCTCTTTGAGAAGTCCGTTCAGCCGGACACAGTCCCGCTGACGGCGCCGCTCGAGGAGAGCTTCGCCTATCTGGACCTGCTGACCGGCGAGAGGGGCCGGATGGACGTTACGGAAACGGGCCCCGGCTCCGTGCGCGTGGAGCAGAGCGACGGGTGCGTTTGGACGCGTTCGGGAGACTGGTTCGCGCCCTCGGATGGTTGGACGCGCTGCGACGACAGCCGCAACTGGCACACCGGCCGAGCCGTCGTGCAACCCGAGGGCACGATCTGGCCACTCACGGTCGGCGCCGAGGGACGCTTCACACGACGGGCCGTGTCGCACACGGGCCGTAGCTACACCCGCGAGACGGTCTGCCGGGTCAGCGACCAGGTAGCCGTCGTTCGTGAGGGGCGTTCGCCGACGCCCGCTTTCGTCGTCGAGTGCAACGACGGCAAGCGCATCCGTACGACGTGGTACGCTCCCGGGGAGGGTCCGGTCGCCTTCCACAAGATGCACCGGGAGAACGGCGTCGAACAAGCGTGGCTCCGCCTTTGAGCCGTGCGCGCTCTCCGATCGGCGGCACTCATGTCACGCGACCCCAGGCCGTCAACCGGCGGCCGCGCGAAGCTCGGCGAGCGACGCCGTCCTCAGCAAAAGGTAAATTTTTCCAGTACGTTACGGCAACATCTGAAGAATTCTCTATAGACAACGCACCCGTTCTTCCGTCACTATGCTGCCGCGAGCTGTGGGCCTCGCATTCGACAAGGCGAGGCTCGGATGGAGAACGCCATGTTCGGAAAGTTCGTGGCTGCGATCGATGCGTTGGTCGCCGCCCAGACCCGCCGACGCGACGCCGAGCAGCAAGCCCGCGAGACGGCGCCGGCAGCTCCGGAGCCTGCCGCGGCCGAACCCAAGCCTCGGCGGGCTTCGACCGCGCGGGCGACCGGCGCGAAGACCGCGGGCAGCACGCGCACAAGAGCCAGCACGGCGAAGCGGCCAGCGGCCAAGCGCACCGCGAAGCCGGCCAAGCCCAAAACCGAGCCCGAAGCCAAGCCGCCCGGTTCGGAGCCAACGATCGATGCGGTCGACGAGGCCTCGGAGGAATCGTTTCCGGCAAGCGATCCCCCTTCCTACAACCCCTGAAGCTGCTCCGCGATTGACCACGCGGGCGCGCGCTGCTTGACCGGCAGGATCACTGGTTGCTGCGCAGGGCCTCCGATGCTTCTTCCCGCCGTCGCGATGGATCGGCTCGGCACGGAAAGCGCCTTCGAGGTGCTCGCTCGCGCCCAGACGCTCCAGGCGCAAGGGCGCGACGTCATCAATCTCGGCATCGGTCAGCCGGACTTCCCCACGCCTGGCCACATCGTCGAGGCGGCGGTCAAGGCACTCCGCGACGGGCACCACGGCTACACGCCCGCCAACGGCATCCCGCCTCTGCGCGAGGCCGTTGCCCGCGACATGGCGCACCATCGCGGCGTCACCGTCGACCCCGACGACGTCGTGGTGGTTCCGGGCGGCAAGGTCACGATGGCCTTCGCCATCCAGATGTTCGGCGAGCCGGGTGCGGAGATCCTCTACCCGGACCCGGGCTTTCCGATCTACCGCTCGATGATCGCCTTCACCGGCGCGATGCCCGTGCCCGTGCGCCTATACGAGGCGAACGGCTTCTCGTTCGATGCGGACGAGGTGCTGGGGCAGATCACGCCGCGGACCCGGCTCCTCATTGTCAACAGCCCGGCCAATCCCACGGGCGGCGTCGTGCCCAAGGACGAGCTCGACAAGCTGGTCCGGGGCTTGGCGGAACATCCGCACGTCGCCGTGCTGTCCGACGAAATCTACGCGCGGATGGTCTACGACAACGTTCCGCATGCGAGCCTCACGACCTATCCCGAGCTTCAAGATCGTCTGATCCTGCTCGACGGCTGGTCCAAGACCTACGCGATGACCGGCTGGCGGATCGGCTGGGGCGTCTGGCCCAAGGCGATGGCGCCGCTCGCCACACGCCTCGCCATCAACGTCAACTCCTGCGTCAATGCAGCAACGCAATGGGCCGCGATCGCCGCGCTCGAAGGTCCCCAGGACGAGGTGGACGCGATGGTCCACGCCTTCGACGACCGGCGCTTACGCATCCTCGAGCTCTTGAACGCGCTTCCCGGCGTCCGCTGTGCGCGGCCCGGCGGCGCCTTCTACGCCTTTCCCAACATCGAGGGCACCGGCCTCACCGCGCGACAGGCTCAGGATCGCTGGCTTGCGGACGCGTCGGTCGCCGTCATCGCTGGCACGTCCTTCGGCGATCTGGGCGAAGGCTTCGTCCGCTTTTCGTACGCTGCTTCGCTGGAGCGCATCGAGGAGGCGGTCGCACGGATCGCGCTTTGGCTGGAAGCCCAGCCGTGACCGCTGACGGTCCGCTCTTCCACATGGTGGCCCGTGGACCTCGGCCCGTAGCGCCGTTCTCGCACGCGGTCGAGGACGGTGGCTGGGTGCTTCTGACGGGCCAGATGCCGACCGATCCCAACGACCCCGACGCACCGCTGCCGGAGGGAATCGAGGCCCAGACCGAGCGTGTGCTCGACAATCTCGAGGTGATCCTCGCCGGCATCGGTCTCGGCATCGCCGACGTCCGCATGTGCCGTTGCTACCTCACGCAGTTCGAGCGGGACTACGCGGCATTCAATGCCACCTACGCCCGACGCTTCGCCGCCGATCGCCTGCCGGCGCGCACGACGATCGGCGTGACCGCACTCGCTCTGGGCGCGCTCGTCGAGATCGACCTCATCGCCCGGCGGCCGACCTGAACCCAGGCTGGTCTTCACCGCCCTTGGACACAGCGCTCAACGAGGCCGGAGCAGCGCTTGATGCTGCCGCCACCCCGACCGGCGAGATTGTCGAATTCGACCGAGCGGACGCGCCCCTCGGCGACGGCCACATCGAGGACACAGGCGCGCGACGCGGTTTCGAGATCCGGGACAGGTCGGGCGAGGGTCGCACCTTTAACGGTCCGTGCTTGGGCGGAGGAGAAGAGCCAGCGTTCCATCTCGCCATTGCGCTCGATGGCCAGCGGCTCGCCGATGCACGCTTGGAGCCTGGCGATGTCCGCCCCTACCAGCTCCTGCTCGGCCGCGCGCACGACGCGCAAGTGCGGCGCGCCGCAGCCGGCGAGGGCCGCCGTCGTCAGCGCGCCGGCAAGCATCAGGGTCAGAGCCGCCGCCGTCGCCCGGCCTCGGCCTCGGCCTGCGGCGGTAAAGCGCCCGCTGATCCCGAGCCCGTCGCGGAAGCTGCGCACGAGCAAGGTGATGTTGATCGCACCCGCGACAAGCTCGACGCCCTGGACCGTGAAGAAGACGGCGTCGAACTCGCCCCCCCGCGCCTTGAAGGCGAGGAATAGGGCGGCCGGCACGAGGACCAGGATGCCGTTGGCGGCGATCAGGCGCATGCGTCGGCGCTTGGCCGCAATGCGCACGCCTTTGCGGCCCTGCGCCAAGGCGAACCCGGTAGCACCGGTCAGGGCAATGGCGGGGATTAACAGCAAGAGCCCCCAGGCGATCGTGGTCTTGACGAAGACGATGCGCTCGTCCGGGCCGAAGATCTCGGCGCTCACGGTGGCGATCCAGAACACGGCGATGGTGGCGAGCGCCACCAGGGCCGTGAGCGGGTGAACGAGCTTGATCATCACGCATCCTCCTGCAGCCTCCGGCATGGTCGGGTGCCGGATTTAACATAGCACGCTATCTATCATTAGACAGCGCGCTATGCAACTGCTAGCGACTTGGGATGAGCTTCGATAAGGCGCGATCCGCCGGCTATCTGGCGAACCACATGGCGCGGCTGTTCGCGCAGGGATTGCACGCGCGCGTCCGCCCGCTGGGCCTGGCGCCTGCGCAGTTCATGACGCTTCTGGAGCTCTGGACCACGGACGGGCTCACCCAGGCGCAGCTCGTCGAGCGGCTCGACGTCGAGCAGGCGACGATGGCCAACACGCTCAAGCGGATGGAGCGCGACGGCCTCATCGACCGTCGCCCACACCCCGACGATCGCCGCGCCCAGCAGAACTGGCTCACGGACAAGGCGCGCGGGCTCAAGGCCCAAGCCGTCGCCGCGGCGTCAGCTCAGAACGAGGCCGCGCTGCAGGGCCTGAGCGCCGAGGAGCGCGAACGCTTCATCGATCTGACACGGCGCGTCATCGCCAACATGAAGCGCGGCGGAGCGACGACGCCCGACGCTTGACCAATTGGCGTCGTTTTGGATCAACGTGCCGCGCATGTCCTCGTCAGCCTTCCCGACGGGCAGGATCGGCGGACCGTTGGTCGATAGGGAGGTGGCCCCGGCAACTTGGTGACCTCGATCTTGGGAATCGTCGATCACCCAAATCAGGCACCCGCAGTCCTGGAATTCTTCCAGCGCGCGTCTAGCTGTTGCCGAGAGGGACACGGACGGGAGGCGATCGTGGTCACGTTGACGATCAACGGCACCGAACGGCAACTCGAGATCGATCCCGAGATGCCGCTGCTCTGGGCGCTGCGCGATGTCGCGGGGCTCAAGGGCACGAAGTACGGCTGCGGCATCGCGCAGTGTGGCGTCTGCACCGTGCACCTCGACGGCGTGCCGGTACGCTCCTGCCAGATGCCCGTGGGCGATCTCGAGGGTGCGGCGATCACCACGATCGAGGGGGCAGAAGGCCGGATCGCCAAGACGGTCCAAGCGGTCTGGGCCGACCTCGACGTGCCGCAGTGCGGCTACTGCCAATCCGGCCAGGTCATGGCCACCATAGCCCTCCTCGCCGAGACCCTGCGCCCGACCGACGCCGACATCGACGGCGCGCTCTGGGGCAATCTGTGCCGCTGCGCCACCTACCATCGCATCCGCGCCGGCGTGCACGAGGCCGCGCGTCGGCTGGAGGCCTGATGATGCTCGCGAAGCTTCCCGCTACTGCTGCGCCGCCTGCTACCGTTGCGCGCCGCGGCTTCCTCCTCGCCACTGCCGCGGTCGGCGGCGGCCTCGTCGTAGGCTTCCGTCCTCGCGCAGCCGGCGCCGCCTCCGCCAACCCGTTCGCGGCCTATCTGCGGGTCGACGCGGACGGACGCGTCACGGTGCTCTCCTCACAGTTCGAGATGGGCCAGGGCGCCTATCACGGGCTAGCAACGCTGGTGGCGGAAGAGCTGGACGCCGACTGGGGGCAGGTCGACGTCGTGGGCGTCGCCGGCAATGTCGAGCTCTATGGCAACCCGGCCTGGGGCGGCGCTGCTCAGGGCACCGGCGGCTCGACCACCATCGCGGGCGCCTTCGATCGCTACCGCCGGGCAGGGGCTGCGGCCCGCGCGCTCCTGGTCGCCGCAGCGGCCGAAGAGTGGGGCGTGCCGGAGGGCGAGATCATCGTCGAGAACGGCGAGTTGCGCCACCCTTCCGGCCAGAGCGCCGGCTTCGGCGCCTTCGCGGAGCGGGCGGCAGCCCTGCCCGCGCCGGCCGATGTCGAGCTGAAGGCGCCCGCAGCATGGCGGCTGATCGGCTCGGAAAGCTTGCGCCGGAACGATTCGGCCGCCAAGGCCAATGGCACCGAAACGTTCACGATCGACGTCGAGCTGCCCGGCATGCTGACCGCGGTGATGCTCCATCCGCCCACGTTCGGGGCCGCGCTTGAGAGCTTTGATGCCACGGCGGCGATGGCCGTGCCAGGCGTCGTCGATGTCGTCGCCACGCCCCGCGGCGTTGCCGTGGTCGCCGAGCACATGTGGGCTGCCTTGCGCGCCAGTGATGCGGTCACGGTGCAGTGGGACGAGACCCACGCCGAGAAACGCGGCTCGGCGCAGATCCTCGAGGAGTACAGGACCCTTGCGTCGCGCGAAGCCTTGGCCACCGCAAGCGCCCACGGCGATCTCGATGCGGCACTCGCCGGCGCCGATCGCGTGGTGGAGGCGACCTACAGCTTGCCCTTCCTTGCCCACGCGTCGCTCGAGCCGTTGAACGCGATCGCCCGAATGAACGACGACGGCACGCTCGAAGTCTGGGGCGGGCATCAGATTCCGGACGTGTACCAGGCGATCAGCGCCGAGATCGCTGAAGTCGCTCCGTCGCAGGTAACCCTGCACGTCATGAAGACCGGTGGCAGCTTCGGCCGCCGCGCCGTGGCCGACGGCGATGTCGTCGCCGAGGCGGTGATGGTCGCCAAAGCGCTCGGCTTTCGGGCACCCGTGAAGGTGCAGTGGGCGCGCGAGAACGACATGCGCGGCGGTCGCTACCGCCCGGCCTATGTCCACCGCCTGCGGGCGGGCCTCGACGCCGAGGGGAACCTCATCGCCTGGGAGAACCACGTCGTCGGCCAGTCGATCCTCGCAGGGACGCCTTTCGAGGCGATGGCCGTTCGCGACGGGGTCGACCTGAGCTCGGTCGAGGGCGCGCACAACCTCCCCTACACCGTCCCCCACAAGCACGTCGGCCTGACGACCACGGACGTCCGCGTCCCGGTCCTCTGGTGGCGCGCCGTCGGTCACACGCACACCGCCTATGCCCCGGAGTGCTTCATCGACGAGGTGGCCGCGGCCGCCGGACGCGACCCACTCGCGT